>NZ_JBVICF010000009.1:0-402838 GCF_055572995.1 Streptomyces sp. NPDC030245
GACCAGCTGCTCCACACCCGCCGGCACCGCAACCGCCACCACATCACCAGGACCCACCCCCCGGCCGATCAACCACCGACCCAACCGGTTAGCCAGCCCAGCCAACTCCGCGTAGGAGTAAGCCACTTCACCGCAGACGGCAGCCGCAGCCTGCGGGCACTCCCGCACCCGAGCAGCGAACAACTCCGGCAACGTCACCAGTTCAGGCGCAGCACCAGTCGCCGACCACCCCAACAACCGATCCCGCTCGCCCTCCCCCAACACATCCAGCTCGCCCACGCGCGTGTCAGGTCCGGCAACCACCCCACCCAGCAACCGTTCCAGCCGCTCACCGAACAACTCCACGGTGCCCGCGTCATACAAGTCCGTCGCGTACTCGATGAACCCGGACATGCCGAGCGGCCGGCCGTCCTCGTCGAAGGTCTCGGACAGGCTCACCGTTACATCGAACTTCGCCGTCCCGGTGCCCACCGACTCCGTCCGGACCCCCAGGCCGGGCAGTTCGAACTGGGCCTCCTCGTTGTTCTGGAGGACCAACGCCACCTGGAACAGCGGGTGTCGGCCACCCGACCGGGCCGGGTTCAGCCGCTCCACCACCAGCTCGAACGGCACATCCTGATGCGCGAACGCCTCCAGACACCCCTCACGCACCCGACCCAGCAACTCGCTGAACGAAGGGTCGCCGGACACGTCCGTCCGCATCACCAACGTGTTCACGAAGAAACCGACCAGGTCGTCCAAGGCCTCGTCCATGCGCCCGGCGACCGGTGAACCGACGACGATGTCGGTTCCGGCGCCCAGCCGTGACAGCAGGCTCGCGAGCCCGGCGTGCAGCACCATGAACAGGGTGACGTCCGAGGAGCGTGCGAGGTCACGCAGTCCGGCGTGCAGGTCGGCGCCGATCTCGAAGCCGATCACTTCGCCTTCGTACGACGCCGAAGCGGGCCGCGGGCGGTCGCCCGGGACCGTCACCTCGGCCGGTGCGTCCTCCAACTGGCGCTTCCAGTAGCCGAACTGGCGGGCCAGCTCGGTTTTGGGGTCGTCCACGTCCCCCAGGACCTCGTGCTGCCACACGGTGTAGTCCGCGTACTGGACCGGGAGTGCGGTCCACTCCGGTTCCGCACCGCCGCGCCGGGCCGCGTACGCCGCCACCAGGTCGCGGGCCAGCGGTCCCGCTGACCACCCGTCCCCCGCGATGTGGTGCAGCACCAGCACCAGGACGGCGTCATCGGTTTCGGTGACGTCGAGCAGGTGGGCGCGCAGCGGCACATCGCGGTCGAGACGGAAGCCGTGCCGGATCGTCTCGGTGATGCGGGGGGTGACCTCGTCCTCGGCGACCGGTTCCACGGTCAGGAGTACTCGGGAGTCCTCCACCGGCAGCACTCGCTGGTACGGCAGGCCGTCACTCTCGGGGAAGACCGTGCGCAGCGCTTCGTGGCGTGCCACGACGTCGTTGATCGCGGCTTCCAGCGCGTCGCGGTCGACGTCGCCGGTGAGCCGGAGGGAGAAGGGCATGTTGTAGGTCGCCGAGGGGCCTTCGAGCTTGTGCAGGAACCACAGCCGCTGCTGGGCGAAGGAGAGCGGCAGCAGCTCCGGGCGCGGGCGCGCCTCCAGTGCCGGACGTGCCCGTCCCGTGCCGAGGTGGTGGGCCAGGCGTGCGACGGTCGGCGCCTCGAACAGCATCCGCAGCGGCAGTTCGACGCCCACGACGCGGCGGACCCTGCTCACCAGGCGGGTGGCGAGCAGCGAGTGGCCGCCCAGGTCGAAGAAGCTGTCGTCGACCCCGACCGACGGCACCCCGAGGATGTCCGCGAACAGGGCGCACAGGATCTCCTCCTGCGGTGTCCGGGGCGCTGTGGCGGTGTGCCCGGCGTATTGCGGGGTCGGGAGCGCGGCCCGGTCTGTCTTTCCGTTCGGCGTCAGCGGCAGCGCGTCCAGGAGGATGACCGTGGACGGCACGAGGTAGCCCGGCAGCACCTCCTGGAGGTCGGCGCGCAGGGACGCGGGAGTCACCGCGGCGCCGCTGGCCGGCACGGGGACAGCGTATGCGGCGAGCCGTGTCTCGCCCGCGTGGACGAACGGCGTCACGACCGCCTGGCCGACCGCGGGGTGGCGCCGCAGCGCCTCCTCCACCTCGCCCGGCTCCACGCGGAATCCACGGATCTTCACCTGGTCGTCGGCCCGGCCGAGGTATTCCAGCTGGCCCTCGGCGTTCCAGCGGACGATGTCACCGGTGCGGTACATCCGCTCGCCCGGCGCCCCGAACGGGCACGCCACGAACCGCTCCGCCGTCAGGCCCGGCCGGCCGACGTACCCGCGTGCCAGGCCGGGGCCCGCCAGGTACAGCTCGCCGGGCACGCCCGGGGGCACCGGGGCCAGACCGCTGTCCAGGACGGACACGCGGGCGCCGACGACCGGTGTGCCGATGGGGGCGTGCGCCCCGGTGAGCGGCCGGCTGGTGGTGGCGTAGACGGTGGCCTCGGTCGGGCCGTACGCGTTGATCATCAGGCGTCCGGGGGACCAGCGTTCGGCCAGGGCGGGCGGGCATGCCTCGCCGGCGACGACGAGGGAGGCGAGGTCGGGCAGGGCGGTCTCGGCGTCGGCCGGGAGGGTCGCCAGGACGGACGGTGGGATGAAGAGGTGGGTGGCCCGGTGGTCGGCGAGCGCGGTGGCCAGTTGCTCTCCGACCAGGTGCTCGGTGCCGGTCTGCACGAGCGCGGCGCCGACGGTGAAGCCCGTCAGGAGTTCCATGACGGACACGTCGAAGTTGGACGAGGTGAACTGGAGGGTGCGGCTGCCCTCGGTGAGGCCGAAGCGTTCGGCGGTGGCGGTCAGGCCGGCGAGGCCGGAGTGCGTGACGGTCACGCCCTTGGGGGTGCCGGTGGAGCCCGAGGTGTAGATGACGTACGCGGCGTTGCGCGGGCTCAGGGGTGCCGTGCGGTCGCTGTCCCGGGGCGCCCGTGTCGGCTGTCGGTCCCACGCGGTGACGGTGGCGGGGTCGTCGGTGAGGTGGAGCGGTGCCCTGACGTCCAGGGGGCGCGTGGACAGGACCAGTGCGGGCCGGGCGTCGGAGATCAGGTAGGCGATCCTGTCGGCGGGGTATCCGGGGTCGATCGGCAGGTAGGCCGCTCCGGCCTTGAGGACGCCGAGGATGACGGCGATCTGGGTGCGGGAGCGGTCGACGGCGACGCCGACCGGGGTCTCGGGGCCGGCGCCGCGGGCGATGAGCCAGTGGGCGATCTGGTTGGCGCGCGCGTCGAGTTCGGCGTAGGAGGCCGTGCCGTCGGCGTCGATCAGTGCGGGTGCCTGCGGGGTGGCGCGTACCTGCTTCTCGAAGAGTTCGGGCAGGGGCGCCGCTGTCTCGGTGCGCGGTGAGGTGCTCCAGGCGGTCAGGGCGCGCCGTTCGTCGGTGTCGAGGATGTCCAGTGCGCCGACGCGCCGGTGCGGGTCCTCGGCCGCGGCGGCCAGCAGGCGGGTCCAGCGTGCCG
Organism: Streptomyces sp. NPDC030245; assembly: GCF_055572995.1. Taxonomy (NCBI): domain Bacteria; kingdom Bacillati; phylum Actinomycetota; class Actinomycetes; order Kitasatosporales; family Streptomycetaceae; genus Streptomyces; species Streptomyces sp. NPDC030245. The sequence goes on from NZ_JBVICF010000009.1 coordinate 3,489, forward strand.
CGAAGGCGGTCACGGTGGTGGGGTCGTAGAGGTCGGTGGCGTATTCGATCGTGCCGGTGAGTCCGGCGGGCCCGCCGTCCGCGTCGACGCTCTCCACCAGGTTGAGGGTGAGGTCGAACTGTGAGCCGCCGGGCGCCGGGTGGAGGAGTTGGGTGTGCAGGCCGGGCAGGTCGAAGCGCAGGTCCGTGTTGTTCTGGAGGGCCAGCATGACCTGGATGAGGGGGTGGTGGGCGGTGGAGCGTTGCGGGTTGAGCTTCTCCACCAGGTATTCGAAGGGGATGTCCTGGTGGGTGTAGGCGGCCAGGCTCACCTCCCTGACCTGGGCGAGCAGGTCGGTGAACGCGGGGTCGCCGGAGGTGTCGGTGCGCAGGATCAGGGTGTTGACGAAGAAGCCGACGAGGTCGTCCAGGTTCTCGTCGGTGCGGCCGGCGATGGGCGAACCCACCGCGATGTCCGCGCCGGCGCCCAGCCGTGAGAGCAGGGCAGCGAGGCCCGCGTGCAGGACCATGAACAAGGTGGCGTCCGCCGAGCGGGCCAGCTCCCGCAGCGCGGCATGTGTCGAGGCGTCGAGCGAGAAGGTGATGTCGGCGCCCCGCTTGGAGGCGACGGGGGGCCGCGGCCGGTCCGTGGGCAGACTCACGACCTCGGGCAGGCCCGCCAGGTGCTCGGTCCAGTAGGCGGCCTCGCGGCTGAAGAGGGCGTCGGGGTCGGTGTCGTCGCCGAGCAGGTCGTGCTGCCAGAGGCTGTAGTCGGCGTACTGGACCGGCAGTGCGGACCACCTCGGCGGCTCCCCGTCGCGGCGGGCGGTGTAGGCGCTCTTGAGGTCGTCGGCGAGCGGGCCGAGGGACCAGCCGTCACCCGCGATGTGATGGATCGTCAGTACGAGTACGTGCACGTCCGGGCCGGTGCTGAGCAAGCGGGGCCGGACGGGGATCTCGCGGTCGAGTTCGAAGCGGTGGCGGACGCAGTCCTCCACCTCTGCGTCGAGCCGGTCGGCGGGGACCCGCTCGGGCGTCAGCTCCAGGCGTACGTCCGCGACGTCCAGGACCCGCTGGTGGGGTTGTCCGTCGGTGTCGGGGAAGACCGTGCGCAGCGGCTCGTGGCGCGCGACCACGTCGTTGAGCGCGGCCTGCAAAGCACCCACATCCAACTTCCCCGTCAGCCGCAGAACCAGCGGCATGTTGTACGTGGCCGAGGCGCCCTCGAACTTGTACAGGAACCACAACCGCCGCTGAGCAAACGACAACGGCAGCATCTCCGGCCGCTCACGCCGCACCAACACCGGACGCGAACCCCCACCCGACAACCGACCCGCAAGCCCCGCCACCGTCGGAGCATCGAACAACGCCCGCAACGGCAACTCCACCCCCAACACCGCACGCACCCGACTCACCAACCGCGTCGCCAACAACGAATGACCACCCAGATCGAAGAAGCTGTCGTCGACGCCCACCACCGGCACACCCAGGACGTCCGCGAAGAGGGTGGCGAGGATCTGCTCCTGCGGTGTGCGGGCGGCCCGCCTGGAGGTGCCGGTGAAGTCGGGGGCGGGCAGCGCGGCCCGGTCGAGCTTGCCGCTCGGCAGGCGCGGCACGGCGTCGAGCACGACGAAGGCCGAGGGCACCATGTAGTCGGGCAGCCGGTCGCGTACCGCGTCCCGTACCGCGGCCACCGACAGGCCGCTCCGCTCCTCCGGCACCAGATAGGCGACGAGCCGGCTCACGCCGTCCCGCTGTTCGTGCGCGGTCACCACGGCCTGGGCGACGTCCGGCCGGCCGCGCAGCACGGCCTCGATCTCACCGGGTTCGACGCGGAACCCGCGGATCTTCACCTGGTCGTCGGCCCGGCCCAGGTATTCCAGCTGCCCGTCGGCGTTCCAGCGGGCGAGGTCGCCCGTGCGGTACATCCGCTCGCCGGGGCCGGTGAAGGGGCAGGCGACGAACCGCTCTGCCGTCAGGCCGGGCCGGCCGACATAGCCGCGGGCGAGGCCTGCTCCGGAGATGTACAGCTCCCCCCATACGCCCGCCGGGGCCAGGTCGAGTCGTTCGTCGAGCACCAGCGCGGCCAGTCCGGGCAGGGGGCGGCCGATCGGGACGACACCGGTGCCCCGGCCGGCCGGCAGCGGGCTCATCGCGGCGCCCACGGTCGACTCGGTGGGGCCGTACGCGTTGATCATCCGACGGCCGGGGGCCCAGCGCGCGGCCACGTCGGGCGGGCATGCCTCGCCCGCGACGGCCAGCGTGGTCAGGTCGGTGAGCCGGTCCGGCCCGTGGGTGTCCTCCAGGGTGACCAGGACGGATGGCGGGAGGGTCGCGTTGGTGATCCGCTCGCGGTGGAGCAGTTCGCCGAGCTCCTGTCCGGCGAGGCCGGTCTCCTCGGGGATCACCAGGGTCGCCGCGGCGCTGAAGGTGGTGACCATCTCGGAGACCATGGCGTCGAAGCTGGACGGCGAGAACTGGACCACCCTGTCACCGGGGCGCAGCGCGAAGGCGGCCCGCTTGGCCGCCGCGAGCCCGGCGATCCCGGCGTGCGTGACCTCGACGCCCTTGGGGCGCCCGGTGGAACCGGACGTGTAGATCACATACGCGGTGTGTGCCGGGTCGACGGTGACGCCGAGGGCGGTGCCGGGGCAGTCCGCGAAGTCCTGCCGTACCCAGGCGTCGTCGAGGACCACCGACGGCGCCGCGTCGTCGAGCATGTACGTCCGCCGCTCCGCCGGGTAGTCCGGATCCACGGGCACGTAGGCGGCGCCGGTCTTCACCACGCCGAGCAGGGCGGCGAGCAGGCCGGGGCCGCGCCGCATCAGCAGCGCCGCCCGCTGTCCCGGCCCGAGGCCGCGGCCGGCGAGCAGCCGTGCGATCCGGTTCGACCAGGCGTCCAGTTCGGCGTACGTCACCTCTTGGTCGCCGCTCACGAGCGCGGGAGAGGCCGGGGCGCGCCGCACGGCGTCCGCGAACAGACCGGGCAGGGTGAGCGGTTCGGGCCGCGCCGCGCCGCGCGCACCCGACCAGGTGAGCAGTTGCCGGCGCTCCTCCGGGGCGAGCAGGTCGAGGGTGTCGACCGACTGGCCCGGGGCGGCCGCGGCGGTGTTCAGGAGCCGTATGTACCGCGCCCCGAAAGCCTGCACGGTCGCGGGGTCGTAGAGGTCGGTGGCGTACTCGACGAAGCCGGTGACACCCGCCGGGTCGCCGTTCTCGTCGAAGGTCTCGCCGATGTTCAGCAGCAGGTCGAACTGCGAGCTGCCCTGTCCCGGGTTCTCCAGCCGTGCCTCGAGTCCGGGCAGGTCGAAGTGCACCTCCGCGGTGTTCTGGAGGGTGAGCATGACCTGGACGAGGGGGTGGTGGGAGGGCGAGCGCTGCGGGTTGAGCTTCTCCACCAGGTACTCGAAGGGGATGTCCTGGTGGGTGTAGGCGGCCAGGCTGGTCTCGCGGACCTGTGCGAGGAGGTCGGCGAAGGACGGCCGTCCCGAGGTGTCGGTGCGTATGACGAGGGTGTTGACGAAGAAGCCGACCAGGTGGTCGAGGCCCTCGTCGGTGCGGCCGGCGATGGGCGAGCCCACCGCGATGTCCTGTCCCGCGCCCAGCCGCGAGAGCAGCGCCGCGAGGCCCGCGTGGAGCACCATGAACAGCGTCGACTCGTTGGCCCGTGCCAGCTCACGCAGGGCCGCGTGGGTCGAGGCGTCGATCTCGAACGGCACCATCTCGCTTCTGTGGGACGCCTCGGCCGGCCGCGGCCGGTCGGCGGGCGGTGACACGACGTCGGGCAGACCGCGCAGGTGCTCGGTCCAGTAGGCGGCTTGGCGGCGCAGCAGGCTGTCGGGGTCGGTGTCCTCGCCGAGCAGGTCGTGCTGCCAGAGGCCGTAGTCGGCGTACTGCACCGGCATCGCCGTCCACTGCGGCGGCCGGCCCTCGCGCCGGGCCGCGTACGCGGTCACCAGGTCCTCGGCCAGGGGTGCCATGGACCATCCGTCGCCGGCGATGTGATGCATGGTCAGCATCAGCATGGAGGTGTCGGCTCCCACCGTCAGGAGCGTCGCGCGCAGCGGCATTTCCCGGTCCAGCTCGAAGCCGTGCCGTGCCATGTCGTGCACCAGCCGCTCCCGCCGCTCCGTCGACCGGGCGTCCTCGACGGCGAGGGTGAGGTGGGCTTCGGCGGGTGTGAGGATGTGCTGGTAGGGCTCACCGTCGAGGTCGGGGTAGACCGTCCGCAGCGGCTCGTGCCGGGCGATCACGTCGTTGAGTGCCGCTTCGAGAGCGGCTGTGTCGACCTCACCGGTGAGGCGCAGGACGAGGGGAATGTTGTACGTCGCCGACGCACCCTCGAACTTGTACAGGAACCACATACGGCGTTGCGCGAAGGACAATGGCAGCCGCCCCGGCCGCTCACGCCGCTCCAGCACCGGACGCGACCCGACGCCCGACAGACGCCGCACCACACCGGCCACCGTCGGCTCGTCGAACAACGCACGCAGCGCCAGATCCACCCCCAGCACCGCCCGGACCCGGTTCACCAGCCGCGTCGCCAGCAGCGAATGACCGCCCAGCTCGAAGAAGCTGTCCTCGACCCCGACCGCCGGCAACCCCAGCACCTCGGCGAACAGACCGCACACGATCTCTTCCTGCGGCGTCCGCGCAGCCCGCGACACGGTCAACGCATACTCCGGAGCAGGCAGCGCACCCCGGTCCACCTTGCCGCCGACCGTCAACGGCAACGCCTCCAGCACCACGAACGCCGCCGGCACCAGATGCGACGGCAGCCGCTCCCCCAGACTGCGCCGCAACACCGACACCAGCTCGCCCGCCACCCGGGTGCGCACCGGATCACTCGCCAACGCCCCCAGCGACCGCACCCCCACCGACACGAACGCGTCCGACACCACACCCGTGCCGTCGGAAACGAACACCACGTCCATCGTGTCCGCGCCCTCGGACCCGATGGTCACCACCGCGTCCCACCCTCGCGCCCGTGCCCAGGCACACGCCGCTTCCGGGTCCAGCCCGCTCCGGGCGTCCAGCAGCTCCCGGACGCGCTCGACGGGCTCGCCCTCGACCACCGCGCGGGCGGCCGCGACCTCCCCGGTCAGCCGCGCGTTCGGCACCCCGGACACCCGCACCGGCAGCGACACATCACCCAGGTCGTCCAGGGAGTGGATGTCCCTGTTCCAGGCAAGTACCTGTACACCGGCCAGTGAGAGGGGCCGAGCGGGGGATTTGTGGATGACCGCGTCGTAGCGGTGCCGGGTCAGCTCGTTGTGCGCCGCACCCCGCTTCCACCGCACGTCCACTCCTACCGCCTCCGGCCGTCCGGCCGCCCAGGCAGCGAAGAAGGCGGGATCCAGGAGCAGTTCCTTCTCCGTGGTGACGGCCTGCTCCACCGCCGCCCGCAGCCGGGCCGTGTCCTGTATGCCCTCCTGGTGTGCATGCACTGCGGTCTGCAAGGCTCGCAGCAGGCCCCGGTGCCGTACGTCTCCCACGATCAGCCGGCCACCGTCGGCCAGCAGACCGAACGCCTGGTCCAGCACCCGCTCCAAGTACTCCCAGCCCGGGAAGTACTGCACCACGGAGTTGATGACGATCGTGTCGAACTCACCGGCCGGAAGCCCCGACACATCATCGGCGGCCTGGCAGCGCACCTCCACATGATCCCAACCGAGCCCCACCACCTGACCACGCAAGCGCTCCACGACCGACGACGAGAAGTCCGTCGCCCAGTACGACTCCACCCCCGCCGCCAGATGCCCCATCAACAACCCGGAACCGACACCGATCTCCAACACACGGCGAGGGGCGAACCCTCGGATGCGTTCCACGGCCGCACGGCGCCATTCCCGCATCTCCCGCAACGGGATCGGTTCGCCCGAGTAGGAGCTGTTCCACCCCTCGAAGCTCTCCCCCAGCGCATTCGACCCGGCCTCGTCGTACACCGAGTCGTAAATCTGCCGCCACTCCTCGACCTGCTCACCGGTCGTCCCCTCCGCCCCTGCTGAGGACGGCACGACATAGGCGACGAGGCGGGTGTCGTCGTTGTGGGGGCGGGCGACGACCAGGGCTTGGGAGACGCCGGGTTCGGCCTCCAAGGCGGCCTGGATCTCGCCGGGTTCGATACGGAAGCCACGGATCTTCACCTGATCGTCGGCCCGGCCCAGGTATTCGAGCTGGCCGTCGGCGTTCCAGCGGACGAGGTCACCCGTGCGGTACATCCGCTCGCCAGGCCCACCGAAGGGGCTGGCCACAAAGCGTTCGGCGGTCAGCGCCGGACGGCCCGCGTAGCCGCGCGCCAGGCCCGCACCGGATACGTACAGCTCTCCTGGGACGCCCATGGGGGCGAGACCGAGGTGCTCGTCCAGCACGAACAGGCCCGCACCCGGCACGGGCCGCCCGATCGGGACGCCTCCGTCAGTGGTCAGCGGGTCGCTGATCGCCGCAGCCACGGTGATCTCCGTCGGACCGTACGCGTTGACCACCCTGCGACCGGGTGCCCAGCGGGACACCAGCTCCGGCGGGCACGCCTCCGCACCCACCCCCAAAGCCACCAAGTCACCCAGGCGCTCCCACGCACCCTCGGGCAGCGTCGCCACCACCGACGGCGGCAGGAAGGCGTGCGTCACCCCACCCTGCGCCAGGGCTGCTTCCAGTTCCTCGCCCGCCAGACCCGAACGCTCGGGCAGGACTAGTGCCGCTCCGGAACCCCATGCCAGGACCAGTTCCAGCACCGATGCGTCGAAACTCAGCGAGGCCGTACGCAGCACCCGGCCCCCGGCACCAACACCCATCCGCTCCACCAGACCTGCCGCGAAGCCTGCGACACCCGCGTGCGTGACCTCCACGCCCTTGGGACGGCCTGTCGAACCAGAGGTGTAGATCACATACGCCGGATGCGAGGCCAGCAACGGCGCCACCCGGTCGCCGTCGGTGATCTCCTCTCCCGGCAGAGCTTCCACAGCGACCTCGTCGAGCAGGACGACCTCCGTCGGCAGCCCCTCGGGCAGACTCGACGCGGCCGCCCGCGTGCTCAGCACCAGCCCCGGCCGCGCGTCCTCCAGCAACCAGCCGATCCGCGCCCCCGGATACTCCACATCCACCGGCACATACGCAGCCCCCGCCGACAGCACCCCCAGCACCGCGAACAGCTGCTCCACACCCGCCGGCACCGCAACCGCCACCACATCGCCAGGGCCCATCCCCCGGCCGATCAACCACCGACCCAAACGATTCACCCGCACGGCCAACTCCGCGTACGAGTGCGTCGCTTCACCGCTGACCACAGCCACCGCGTCCGGGCACTCCCGCACCCGCTCGGCGAACAGCCCCGGCAACGTCACCGGCGCGGGCACACCGCCCGCCGCCGACCAGCCCAGCAGCCGCTCCCGTTCCTCCCCACCCACCACAGGCAGCTCGCCCACGCGTGCATCGGGACTGGCAACCACCCCACCCAGCAACCGAACCAGCCGCTCCCCGAACAGCTCCACCGTGCTGGCGTCATACAAGTCCGTCGCGTACTCGATGAACCCGGACATGCCGGCCGGCCGACCGTCCTCGTCGAAGGTCTCGGACAGGCTCACCGTCACATCGAACTTCGCCGTCCCCGTCCCCACCTGCTCCGAACGCACCCCGAGGCCGGGCAGCCCGAAGCGGCCCTCCTCGTTGTTCTGGAGGACCAACGCCACCTGGAACAGCGGGTGCCGGCCACCCGAGCGCGACGGATTCAGCCGCTCCACCACCAGTTCGAACGGCACATCCTGATGCGCGAACGCCTCCAGGCACCCCTCACGCACCCGGCCCAGCAACTCGCTGAACGAAGGGTCGCCGGACACGTCCGTCCGCATCACCAACGTGTTCACGAACAGGCCGACCAGGTCGTCCAGCGCCTCGTCCGTCCGTCCCGCGACCGGTGATCCCACCACGACGTCCGGGCCCGTGCCCAACCGGGTGAGCAGCGCCGCAAGCGCGGCCTGGAGCACCATGAACGGGGTCGCGTCCGTCAATCGGGCCAGGTCACGCAGTTCTGCGTGCAGCTCGGCGGCGAGCTCCAGGGGCACCAGGCGGCCCTCGTACGACGCCGAAGCGGGGCGCGGCCGGTCGCCCGGGACCGTCACCTCCTCCGGTACGTCCTTCAACTGGGCTGCCCAGTAAGCGAACTGGCGCGCCATTTCGCTTCCGGGGTCGTCCACATCGCCGAGAACCTCGTGCTGCCACACGGTGTAGTCCGCGTACTGCACCGGGAGTGCGGTCCACTCCGGTTCCGCACCGCCGCGCCGGGCCGCGTACGCCGTCACCAGGTCGCGGGCCAGTGGGCCCGCCGACCACCCGTCCCCCGCGATGTGGTGCAGCACGAGAAGCAGTACGGCGGTGTGCGGGGCTTCCTCGGTCCGGAAGAGCCATGCCTTGGCGGGGGTGTCGGTCGCGAGGTCGAAGGGGTGGCGGGCCGCGGCGCGGATCTCCGTTTCGAGGTGGTCCTGTGCGACGGTGAAGGTGTGCAGGGGCAGGTGTGCCTCGTCCGCGGGCAGGACGCGTTGGAAGGGCCGGTCGGCGGTTTCGGAGAAGACCGTGCGCAACGGCTCGTGCCGGGCGACCAGGTCGTTGATCGCGGTTTCCAGCGCGTCGCGGTCGATGTCACCGGTGAGGCGGAGGGCGAGCGGCATGTTGTAGGTCGCCGAGGGGCCTTCGAGCTTGTGCAGGAACCACAGCCGCTGCTGGGCGAAGGAGAGCGGCAGCAGCTCAGGGCGCGGGCGCCCCTCCAGTGCCGGGCGTGCCCGTCCCGTGTCGAGGTGGTGGGCCAGTCGTGCCGCGGTCGGCGCCTCGAACAGCACCCGCAGCGGCAGCTCGGCGCCGAGCACCGTGCGGACCCGGCTCGCCAGGCGTGTGCCGAGCAGCGAGTGGCCGCCCAGGTCGAAGAAGTTGTCGTCGGCCCCGACCGACGGCACCCCGAGGATGTCCGCGAACAGGGCGCACAGCGCGGCTTCGGTCTCCGTGCGGGCAGCGCGGGACGTGCTCTCGTACTCGGGGGTGGGGAGCGCGGCGCGGTCGATCTTTCCGTTCGGTGTCAGCGGCAGCGCGTCCAGCAGGACGGCGGCGGAGGGCACGAGGTGGTCCGGCAGCGCTTCCCGGAGGTCGGCGCGGAGCGCAGCGGGAGTCACGTCGGCGCCGGTGGCCGGGACGGCGTAGGCGACGAGCCGTGTGCCGTCCGTCGGGTGGGTGAGGGGCAGCACGACGGCCTGGGCCACCGCGGGGTGGCGCCGCAGCGCCTCCTCCACCTCGCCCGGTTCCACGCGGACGCCGCGGATCTTCACCTGGTCGTCCGCCCGGCCGAGGTACTGAAGCTGTCCGTCGGCGTTCCGGCGGACGAGGTCACCGGTGCGGTACATCCGCTCGCCCGGCGCCCCGAACGGGCACGCCACGAACCGCTCCGCCGTCAGGCCGGGACGCTCCACGTATCCGCGTGCCAGGCCGGGTCCTGCGACGTACAGCTCTCCTGTCGTGCCCGCGGGCACCGGGGCCAGTTGGTCGTCGAGGACGCAGACCTGGACCCCCGCCACCGGTGTCCCGATCGGGGGCTGCGCGAAGTCGCCGTCGGGGGCGGTGAGGGGTTCGGTCAGGGTGGTGGCGACCGAGCACTCGGTGGTGCCGTAGCCGTTGACCAGCTCGTGGTCGGCGGACCACCGGCGTACGAGGTCGGGCGGGCAGCTCTCGCCACCGATGTGCACCCGGCGCAGGTTCACCAATGTGGACTCGGTGCCGGCGGGGAGGGTGGCGAGCACCGAGACCGGCAGGGTGACGTGGGTGATGCGTTCGTCGGCCAGCACGCCGGCGAGTTCCTCACCGAGCAGGCGGTGCTGTGCGGGGACGACGAGGGTGCCGCCGCCGGCGAAGGTGGTGAGCACTTCCCAGATCGCCACGTCGAAGGTGGGTGGCGCCAGTTGGAGCACGCGGGAGCCGGGGCCGGTGGTCCGGTGCCGGTCCGCTGTGGCGACGAGGGCGGCGAAACCCGTGTGCGGGACGCCGACCGGCTTCGGGGTGCCGGTGGAGCCCGAGGTGTGGATGACGTAGGCGAGGTCGCTCGGGAGCAGCGGCGCGGTGCGGTCGCCGTCCCGGGGCGTGGTGGTGGGGCAGGCGGCGAGGGCGGCGCCGGTGGCGGGGTCGTCGAGCGTCAGTGGCCGGGCCGCGCCGGCCGGGAGGCGACGGGCGACGTCCGAGTGGAGCAGGACCGCTCGGGGGCCGCTGTCCCGCAGCAGGTGGGCGAGGCGTCCGGGGGGCTGCTCGGGGTCCAGCGGGAGGTAGGCGGCGCCGGCCTTCATGACGCCGAGGAGGGCGGCGATGTGTTCGGCGCCGCGCGGCAGGGCGACGGCGATGCGGTCGCCGGGGCCGAGGCCCTGGCCGATGAGCCACCAGGCGATGCGGTTGGCGTGTGCGTCGAGTTCGGCGTACGTCCAGGTGGTGGTGGACGTGCTGAGGGCGGTGGCCTGCGGGGTCAGCGCCGCCCGGGACCCGAAGATGTCCGGCAGCGTGACGGGGTCGAGTACCGCGCCGCGGTGTCCGTTTCCGTCCGTGGACCGACCGCTCGTGTTCGGCTCGTCAACGTTTCGCATGATGATGTCTTCTGCCCCTGGGGTCCGAGTGGTGCGCGACGCGGCGGAGTTGTGGTGGACGTGGGTGTTCGGGCGCTGTCGGCGGCGGGTCGGCGTCAGCCTCGTGCGACGGCGACGGGGAAGGATCGGAGTCCGGCGATGCTCGGGTTCCGGTAGTACTGGAGGGGGCCGTCGGTCCGCTCCAGGACGGGGAACCGCCGCAGCAGCGACGTGAGCGCGATCCGGATCTCGGTGCGGGCCAGAGGTGCGCCCAGGCAGTAGTGGACGCCTTGTCCGAAGCCGACGTGCTGGTTGTGCTGCCGGTGGATGTCGAAGCGCTCGGGGTCGTCGAACTGCCGTTCGTCGTGGTTGGCCGACAGCGCGGAGAGCGACACGAACTGGCCGGCGGGGATGTCCACGTCGCCGAGCCGGGTGTCACGCGTGGTCAGGCGCAGACTGTTCGGCACGGCGGGGCGGTGGCGCACCGCCTCCTCCACGGCGGCCGGTATCAGGCCGGCGTCCTGGCGTACGGCGGTCAGCGCGTCGGGGTGGCGCAGGAGCTCGAAGACGAGGCTGGCGAGGGAGCAGGCGGTGGTGACGTGCCCGCCGATGAGCAGCAGTTTGCCGATGTTGACGACCTCCTCCTCGGTGAGCCGTTCGCCGTCCACCTCGGCCTGGGCGAGCCTGCTGAAGAGGTCGTCCTTGGGTGCGCGGCGCCGCAGCCGGTAGTGCTCGCGCAGGTAGGCGAGCAGTTCGGCGCCCGCCGCGTCGATCGCCTTGACGAGGTCTTCGCCCGCCAGGTCACCCGCCTCGAAGGAGAGCAGCCGGTCGGCCCACCCGCGCAGCAACTCCCGGTCCTCGAAGGGGAGTCCGATCAGCTCGGCGATCACCATGACCGGCAGGGGGTCGGCGAGATCGCGGGCCACGTCGATCTCGGACCGGTCCGCCACGGCGTCCAGCAGGCTTTCCACGGTGGCCTCGATCTCCGGTGCGAGGCCGGCGACCGTCCGCTGGTTGAACGCCTTGCCGATCAACGCGCGCAGCAGCCGGTGCCGTGGCGGGTCCATCTCGGTGAGGCGGCCCTGGCTCCAGGCGTCGGACTTGCCCCACTCGGCGGGATAGGCCCGCCACAGTTCGGACGAGTACGTGGCGTGGTCCAGGCTGGCCGTGACGACGTCGGCGTACCGCAGGACCAGCCAGGCTCCCGTCGCGGGGTCCTGGTGGACGGGGCGCTGATCCCGCATGACACGGAACCAGTCCTGGAGGGCTTTCCCGTCGTCCTCGGAATAGGGCGGAGCCGGCGTCATATTTTTCTCCCCGCAGAATGAAGGAAACAAGACAGGTGACATTCGTCCCGAGACTCGATCACGGGCGGGCCGGTGTCAAGATTTCCGAATTTGAACAGTCGCCGCCCGAAGCCGGGCCAGGGAAACACCGCGGGGAGCAAAAGCGCGATTATTTTCGGATTCCCGCTCCGCTGCTAACGTCGCCGCATGACTCTTCCCGAGAATCGGCCGTTCCGTTTCGGCGTCAATCTCGTCACGCCCGCTCCGCGGCGCGCCTGGGCAGAAAAGTCCCGCAAGGTCGAGGACCTGGGATTCGATGTGCTCGGGGTGCCGGACCACTTGGGCGCGCCCGCCCCGTTCCCCGCCCTGGTGGCGGCGGCCGAGGCCACGGAGCGGATCCGGGTGACCACGTTCGTCCTCAACGCCGCGTTCCACAACCCGGTGCTCCTGGCCCGGGAGGCGGCCACCGCCGACCTGCTGACCGACGGGCGCCTGGAGGTGGGGCTCGCGGCGGGCTCCATCCGGCAGGGCACCGGTTCCGACGGGGTCCCCTTCCCGTCCGCCGGTGAGCGCGTCAGCCAGCTGGAGCGCACCGTCAAGGAACTGCGCGGCCTGATGGTGAACCCCGAGCACTCACCGCAGCCGGTGCGGCCGGGCGGCCCGCCGCTGCTGGTGGCGGGCAACGGCGACCGGGTGCTGCGCCTGGCCGCCGAGCACGCCGACATCATCGGCTTCACCGGGATCTTCGCGGGCCGCGGGGAGTTCCCCCAGCTCGCGAGCCCGGAGGAACTGGGCGAGCGGGTGGCTCTGGTCCGCGAGCAGCTCGGCGCCCGGGTCGCGGAAGTGGAGCTGAACCTTCTGGTGCAGCAGGTGCTCATCACGGACGATCCGCGGGGCACCGCCGAGGAGTGGGCGCGGCACCCACTGGCCCACTTCACCCCTGAGCAGGTGCTCGCGGCGCCGGCCTGGCTGATCGGATCGCAGCGCGAGATAGCCGATCGGCTGACGGAGTACCGGGAGCGGTTCGGCCTCAGCTACATCGTGGTCCTGGAGCCGTGGCTGGAGGCGTTCGCCCCGGTCGTCGAGATGCTGAAGTGACGCGGTCCTGAAGGGACGCCGCACATCGGGTGCCGGGCGGGCGGGCTCACCGTCCGCCCGGCTCCGTGCCGTCGTCGCCCGCTTCGATCGCGTCCGCGGCGCGGCTGATCCTTTCCAGTGCCTCCTCGCGCAGCTCGAGACCGTGCCGGTAGTACTCGCCCTGGCCCTCGGGGTGCTCGTGCAGGACGTCACGGACGGCGAGGAGTCCGGCCGGCCGGACCGGTTCGAGACACGGCAGAGGGCCGCCGACGGTGCCGTTGAGCAGGTCGACCGTGCGCCAGGCGAAAAAGTAGAAGGCGTCGGTGTACACCGACGCCCAGTCCCATGCCGCAAGGAATTGCCGACGTTCTTCGTCGGCGCTCCGCCCCTCGTTCGCCGATGCCCATGACGAGGAATCCAGAACCGCCACGATGGATTCCATCAGCATGTCGAGCTGTCCGAAACGGGTATGGATTTCCGCCAACACCCCCGGCGGAACACGCCAGGGGGTGCCGGGCCTGTCCACCAGTTTTGAATATCGCTTCCACGCGTCGATCACAGGCTCATACACGAGGCCTGATTATGGCATGCGCGCAGCGGCGGCCGTCAGTCTTTCGACGGTTATTCCTGGCCGTCGATGGCGTAACGCGCCGACGGGTCCGTGTGCCGCAGTTCAGGAGAGAAGTACGCCTTGAGCCGGGGGCGGCCGGGGCCCGGCCGCCACGCCACGTAGTTGTGGATGCCCCGGCCCGCGGCCGGCGGGCGTGACGACACCGCGCGCAGGGCCCGCTCGTAGAGGCCGGAGGGCCGGTCGCAGGCGGCCAGCGCCTCCTTCATCCGGCGCTGCACCGCCTCGTCGTCCGGGGCGTAGGTCCACATCGGGAGGTAGACGGTCGCCCCGCCGACCACGGCGGGGCGCTCCCCGGTGAACGACAGGCAGGTGACCGGGGGTTGGGCGGAGAGGTCGGCGGCCGCCTCGGGCAGCATCGTCCCGCAGAACTCGCGCACGGGCGCGGACGCGAACCCGGGATGGGGGGCCATGAGTTCGGCCAGGCCGTCGGCGTCGGTCGCGTAGTGCCGGAAGTACAGCTTCACGCGGGCCGCCGGGTCCGCCGAGAGATCGAGCGAGAACATCACCGGCCGGTCGAGCCGCTCGCCCCGCGCCATGTGCGCGGTCACCGCGGGCCAGGCCGCGCCGAGCCCGACGGCCGCGAGACCGCGTTCGCAGAGCTCGGCGGCGCGTTCGGGGCCACCGACGGCCGGGTAGAACCAGACCTTGAACTGGGCGTCCCCGCTCCGTCGCACCTCGGCACCGAACATCGCCACGTGCTCGGTGGCCGGCTTCTCCGGCAGGTACAGATCGGCGACCCGCGCCCACCGCCGCTCGTCCGCGCCGTGCCGGCGGACCAGGGCCGCCATCGTGGCGCGGGCGGAGACGACCCGGCCCACCGGGCAGTCACGGGGCCGCAGGGCCTCCACCGCGAATTGCAGGGCGGGATCGTCGTCGAGGCCGATCGCGAACTCCAGCGGCGACCCGTCGGACGACACGTCGGACTCGGGCAGTTCCGCGGGCGTCGCCGTCCCCCACGATCCCGTCAAGGTGTCGAAGGCCTCCGCGCACGGGCCGCTCCGCCCATGGAGGCCGAGGCCGGCCGCCAGCCGTGTCAGACGCGCCGCGCCCACCGCCCTGGCCGACGGGGCCGGCCCGGTGTCCGTCCCGCTGCTCGCGCTCACCCTCTTCATCGCCGCCGGTCCTCCTTCCGGTCAGCCGAGCGCGAGAGGCAGTCGGGACAGGCCGCGCAGCGTGCCGTTCGGCCGCACCACCGCTTCGCCCGCGGCGTGGGCGGCGGGGTGCCGCACCAGGGCCGCGAGCGTCACACGTGCTTCGATGCGGGCGAGGTTGAGGCCGAGGCAGGAGTGCGCGCCGCGGCCGAAGCTCAGGTGGTTGTTGGGCTTGCGGTCGAGCTTGAGCGTCTCGGGGTCGGGGAACTGCGCCGGGTCGCGGTTGGCCGCGCCGATCAGCGCGGTCACCACTTGGCCGCTCTTGACGGTCACTCCGCCCAGTTCGGTGTCCTCGGTGCAGGCGCGTGCCAGTGCCTGCACCGGGCCGACGTAGCGGATCAGTTCCTCGACGGCGGTGTCGAGGTCCACGTCACCGCGGACCAGGGACTCCCAGGCGGTCCGGTCGGCCAGCAGGGCCGCGAGGGCGTTGCCGAGGAAACGGCTCGGCACCTCGAATCCGGCGTGGAAGAAGGCGCGTACGGAGTTGACCAGCACGTCGTCGGCCTCGACACCGGAGGTGGGCAGGCCGTGCACCACCGCGGGCAGGACGCCCTGCGGGCCGGGGTCGGCGAGCCAGGTGCGCACCAGGTCGTTGAAGTGGGCGCGGGCGCGCAGGCCGGGTTCCTCCGCGTCGGGGTCGAGCTGCGCGTCCATGCTGTGGTCGAGGTCGTCGTTGAAGCGGGCGAACGCCTCATCGGTCTCGGGCGGTTCGACGCCGATGAACCGGGTGATGGCCCGCAGGGTGAACACGTCGGCGTAGTCGTGGATGAAGTCGAAGGACGGCCGCTCGGCCAGCTCGTCGAGCAACTGGTCCGCGAACGCCGCGAGTTCCTTGCGCAGGGCGTCCAGATCCTGTGCGCGGACCGCGTTGAGGGCGAGGTGGCGCAGCGGGGTCTGGTCGGGCGGGTCGAGGGTCTGGAGGCTGAGCAGGGTCGGCGGGGTGGGTATGCCGATCTTCCGGAAGTCGGTGCTGAACCGGGCGGAGTCGCGCAGGATCGCCGTGCAGTCGGCGTGCCGGGTCATCAGCCAGGAGTCGATGCCCGCGTGCCAGTGGACCGGCTGGGTCTCGCGCAGCCGCCGGTAGACCGGGTAGGGGTCGGCGAGCACCGCGGGGTCGAGGGGGTTGAACAGGGGGTCGGTGGCCTCAGGGGCGGGCGATACGGTCACGGCTGTCTCCGGTGTTGGCGCCGACGCCGACGCTGACGGGCGGCTTGGGGTCCGGTCCGGTGGTCTCGCCGTCGGGCGTCGGAGCGTGTCCGGCGACCGGGCAGCGGCCGGGGGCCGGTGCTTGCAGGAACGCGGGCGACGACTCGTGATCGTCGTAGTACCGGTGGAAGACGGGGGTCACCCCGCCCGAGAGCGGGGGCACGATCCAGGACCAGTCCGCGGGCACGGTGCGGCCGGCCTTCTCCTCACGGCGCAGGTGGCGCAGGAAGCGCTCCGACTCGGTGTGGTGGTCGGTGATGGTGATGCCGTCCTGTTCGAACGACCAGAGCACCGCGACGTTCAGCTCGACCAGCGCCCGGTCCTTCCACAGGGTCCTGTCGCTGGTGCGGTCCAGGCCCAGGTGGTCGGCGATCTCGGGCAGCAGGTCGTAGCGCTGGGTGTCGACGAGGTTGCGGGCGCCGATCTCGGTGCCCATGTACCAGCCGTTGAAGGGGGCGGCGCCGTACCGTACGCCGCCGATCTCCAGGACCATGTCGGAGATGACGGGCAGCGCGTGCCAGCGCAGGCCGAGGCCGGCGAACCAGTCGTGGTCGGGGTGGCGCAGCGGGACCTCCCGCACGGCTGCGGGCGGCAGGTCCAGGATCCGGGGCGGTCCGCCCCGTTCCTGGACGAGCAGCGGCAGGACGTCGAAGCGGGTGCCGGGACCGCCGGGCCAGCCGAGGGCGCGGAGTCGGTCGGTGAGGTCGGCGGACGCGGGGTCGCCGATGACCCCGCCGTCGGGGCGGCGGTAGCCGGCGTAGCGGATGAGCTGCGGGTTGTGGATGCGAGGTCCGGTGCCGTCGGGTCCGTCGGCGGCGAAGACACTGATCGTGGGGCGGATGCGGCCGCCGTTGAAGGCCGTTCGCAGGTGTTCGACGCACGCGCGGTGGATGTCCTCGGCCGTACGCAGGTGCCGCAGGTCGCGGACGACCAGGCCGGGCCAGTACAGACGGCCGATGCAGCGTCGGCTGTTGCGCCAGGCGACCTTGGCGCCGAAGGCGAGCTCCTCGGCGGTGTGCACATAGGTGCCGCTCTGGCGGATCTCGTGGCGGATCTCGGCCATGCGGTCGGCCGGCGGGCGGTCGACGGTGTTCTCCGAGCTGTAGAGCCGGATGAATTCATCGGCGCGGGCGGTCAAGCCTGCCGTGTCGATGTCTGCGGGCCCTGCCATTCGCAACCCCCCGTAAGCGGTGCCGTAGCCCGGCAAGTCTCCTTGCCGGGCTACGGCCATATGTGCTCATCTCTGCTTTCAGTGCAGGTAACGCATATCGGTTCACCTCCCTGCATGGTCCGCTTTTCCGCGGCACCTCCCCGCACTCTCGAATTTCTCGGGAGCGGTGCAATCAATTGCTTTTCGGGGGGCGGGAAATTCGGGCAGTCGTTAATCTATGGCCCGGTCCGGTGGCCGTCAATGAAGCACTTGAACACCGGGGGAATTCGGGACCGGCCATACCTCGCCTCGCCGAGGCATTTTCAGTGCTGTTCTCAGCGGACGGGTCAGGTGGCCCGGAGGGTGACCGGGAGCGCGGTGAGGTGCCAGCTCCCCGGGTTGGGCAGCCGCGGCACCTCCTCGGGCGGCACCGCGAGCGCGAGTTCCGGGAAGCGGCTGAGCAGCGCCTCGAGCGCCACCTCCGCCTCGACGGCCGCCAGGGAGGCGCCGATGCAGTAGTGGGCTCCGTGGCCGAAGCCGAACTGGACCGCGGTGCCGGCGGGCCGGGTGATGTCGAGCGTGTCGGGGTCGTCGAAGACGCGTGGGTCGCGGTTGGCGGAGGCGATCACCGCCACCACGGAGTCCCCGGCGCGCACCGGCGCGCCGCACAGCTCGAAGTCCTCCAGGACGTAGCGGATGGCGGTCAGCAGCAGCGGGGGCCGCCACCGCATCAGCTCCTCCACGGCCCGGGGCATCAGGGACGGGTCGGCGCGCAGCGCCGCGAGCTGCTCCGGGTGGGAGAGCAGGGCGACGACGGAGTTGGCGATGAAGTTGGCGAGGTTGTCCTGGCCTGCGAAAACGGTGTGCCAGACCATGGTGGTCAGCTCGGTGTCGCTGATCCGGCCCGCATCCTCGGCCTGGGCCCGCAGCAGGTCGGAGACGAGGTCGTCGCCGGGCTCCCGGCGGCGCAGTTCGATGACCCGCTTGGCGCCTTCGACGGCGTCGCGCAGGGCTTCCTCGTAGGTCTGTCCGGAGCCCATCCGGGCGACGTAGGCGCGCCACAGGGGCCGGTCCGCCTCGGGAATGCCCATGACGTCGCCGACCACGTGGGTGGGCAGCGGCTGGGCGAAGTGCTTCAGGAGGTCGACGGTGCCCTCTTCGGCGAGGCCGGGCAGGCCGTCGAGCAGGCGGTCGGCGCTGCGCCGGATCATGTCGCGGCGGGCGGCGGCGCGACGGGCGGTGAACGCCCGCACGGCGAGCTTGCGCAGCCGGCCGTGGTCGGCGCCGTCCATGTGCGACATGGTCAGCATGTACGGACGTACGTCGTCCGGTATCCGCTGGTTCCAGCTGTCGGCGGTCATGGCCAGGCGCGGATCGCTCAATATTGCTTTTGCGTCGCTGTGGCGGGTGACCGCCCATATCGACCCGAATCCCGGCGCCATGAGACGCACGATGGGAGCCTGTTCCCTTGCCCTCCCATAGGCAGCGATCGGATCACGCAATACCTCGGGGTCGACCATCGCCATCTCGGGGACGTCGACCCGGGAATTCTCACTGTTGAGCACGGCGCTCCCCCAATAAAATTCGGACGATTTCCGGTGCGGTGGGGACGATGTTATCCACGGTCGTCTCCACCGGCGGCAAACGTTCAAATTTATGGGGGAACGCCGGTCGGCGGGCCGGTGAAAGGCCCGCTCTTCTATTCGCTCTTGTTGTATCGCAGCAGGCTGAGCGGCACGAAGACGATGAGCAGCACCGCGCAGGAGATGAGGGCGGGGCCGAGATCGGCCGCGCCGTCCCCGCTCATGAGGGAGCGGCTCGCGGTGACCACGTAACCGATGGGGTTGATGTCGACGAACGCCTTCAGCCAGCCGGGCATGGTGGTCGGCTCGGCGAAGATGTTGCTGGCGAAGGTCAGCAGCGACAGCAGCAGCATGCCGAGCGCGGAGACGGCCTGGGGGGTGCGCAGCACCAGGCCGAGGAACGTCCAGATCCACGAGACGCAGAAGCCGAAGAGCACGGCGAGGAGCACACCGCCGGTGACGCCGAGCACTCCGCCGTCGGGCCGGAAGCCGAGCGCGAGCCCGACGGCGACCACGACGGCCGACGAGATCAGATAGCGCACCACGTCACCGATCAGCGCGCCGGTCAGCGGGGAGGGCCGCCAGATCGGCAGGGACTTGAAGCGGTCGAAGATGCCCTGTTGAAGGTCGGTGGTGAGGGCCACCCCGGTCTGCGTGGAGATGAACAGGACGCCCTGCACGAGGATGCCGGGCAGCAGGAACTGGAGGTACTCGCGGCTGCTGCCGGAGATCGCGCCGCCGAAGAGGTAGGTGAAGATCAGCGTGAACATCACCGGGGTGAGGGTCGCGTTGAACATCTGTCCCGGCGAGCGCTTGATCTTCACCAGCGCCCGCCAGCCCAGCGTGAGCGACGTGGACAGCGCCCCCGGCCGGTGTGCGGGGCGGGTGTCCTCGCCCAGGACCCGGTGCAGCCTCTCGTCCGCTTCGACGGGGCGTGCGGCGGTCGTCATCGGCTCTCCTCGGGGGTGGCGGGCCTGCGGCCCTGCTTGCGGCCCGGCTTGCGGGCGGAGGGCACTTCGGTGGTGGGGGGACGCCCGGTCAGCGCCAGGAACACTTCGTCCAGGCTCGGGCGGTCCATGGCGAAGTCGTCGACCTCGATGGTGCGGGTGAGTTCGCCGAGGGCGCGCGCCACGCTGCGGGGATCGGTGCCGCGCGCGGTGAGTTGGGCCGGTCCGGTGGTCTCGGCGGGCACACCGAGGGCGCCGACCAGGATGCGGCTCGCCGCCGGCAGGTCGTCGGGGTCCGTCAGCTCGACGCGCAGGGAGCCGCGCCCCACCGAGGACTTCAGCTCGCCGGGGGTGCCCTCGGCGACGAGCCTGCCGTGATCGATGACGGCGACGCGCTGCGCGAGCTGGTCGGCCTCTTCGAGGTACTGGGTGGTGAGCAGGACGGTCGTGCCGCGTTCGACGGTGGCTCGGATGATGGCCCAGACCTCGTTGCGGCTGCGGGGGTCGAGCCCCGTGGTCGGCTCGTCGAGGAACATCAGCTGGGGCCGGACGATGAGTCCGGCGGCCACGTCGAGCCTGCGGCGCATGCCGCCCGAGTAGCCGCGGGCCGGCCGGTCGGCGGCCTCGACCAGGTCGAACGCCTCCAGCAGGTCGCGGGCGCGCTCCCGCGCGGCGGTGGCGCGGTAGCCGTGCAGCCTGGCGAGCAGCAGCAGGTTCTCCATGCCCGTGAGGTCGTTGTCGACGCTGGCGAACTGGCCGGTGAGGCTGACCCGTTCCCGTACGCGGTTCGCTTCGCGGACGACGTCGTGGCCGAAGACCCGGGCGCTGCCCGCGTCGGGGGCGAGCAGGGTCGCCAGGATGCGCAGGGTCGTGGTCTTGCCCGCGCCGTTGGGTCCGAGGACTCCGTAGACGGCGCCGGCCGGGACGGACAGGTCGAGGCCGTCGACGGCCTTGGTGGCCCCGAAGGACTTCACCATGCCGACGGTCTCCACCGCGAGTTCAGTGCTCACATTCACCCTTGGGTTCGCTTGCGGCTGGGGTCTCGGGCCGGGCCTGTGGGGCTCCGGCCGGGCTCTGGGTGCCGCGTCCGGCCCGCTTCTGTGCCGCCTGGGGGGACCTGAGTCCGAGGCCGTAGGCGATGTCCTGCCAGGTGACCCCCATCTCCCGGGCGATGAACAGCAGGCTCGCCTCCAGTACGTCCAGGTCGGCGCGGGCGCGCGGCAGCAGCGTCAGGGCCGCCATGACGTCGGTCCTGTCCATCTCGGGCGCGTCGGCGGGCCGCCCGCCTCCGCCGGCCCAGGAGGCGATGAGGTGCACGGCCTGCTGGGCGGTGAGCCGGGCGGACGGTCCGGCCGGTTCCGGCCCGCCGCCGGCGGCCAGGCGCTCGGTCACGTGCCGCAGCGCCAGGTGCTCCCGACGGGCGCGGGCGTGGTCGGGGTCCTCGGCGCGGCTCAGGGCGTCGGGCCCCTCCGGTTGATCGGTCATGGGAGCGAGCCTGGCGACTTCAACCGTCGGTTGTCAACCATAAGTTGAACTCCAACGGTTGAAGTCACTCGTCCGGAGGAAGCGCTGCCCGTGTTCCTCGTCAGCCGACCGGCGCCCGCCGGACGGTGGTCCCGGTCCCGGCGGGTGTGAAGCGCGCCGCGGCGGCCAGGAAGACGTCGTTCTCGGCGGCCGTACCGACCGTCACCCGCACTCCTTCACCGGGGAAGGCCTTGACCAGGACCCGCTGCTCGCGGCAGTGCGCGGCGAAGGCCTCCGCAGCCGGGCCGATGGGCATCCAGAGGAAGTTGGCGCCGCTGACCGGCACGTCCCAGCCGCGGCCGAGCAGGGCGGCCCGGAGCCGCTCCCGCTCCCGGATGAGCTGCCGACAACGCGCCCGCACCTCCTGCTCGCACTCCAGCGCGGCGATCGCGGCCCGCTGTGCGAGGGTGCCGACCGCATAGGGAACCGCGACCCGGCCCAGCAGCTCGGCCACCGGCGGGGCGGACAGGCAGTAGCCGATCCGCAGCCCGGCCAGCCCGTACGCCTTGGAGAAGGTGCGCAGCGCGACCACGTTCGTACGTCCCTGCCGCAGCCGGTCGCGCACCAGGCCGAAGCCGTCGAGCGGGTCGGCCTCCTCCTCGGTGAACTCCGCGTACGCCTCGTCCAGGACGACCAGCACGTCCGGCGGCACCTCGGCGAGGAAGCGCTCCACGTCCGTCCGGGACACGGATGTCCCGGTCGGGTTGTTGGGCGAGCAGACGAAGACGAGCCGTGTGCGGTCGGTGACCGCCGCGGCCATCGCCGGCAGGTCGAGGGCGTGTCCCGCGGTCAGGGGCACCCGGCGCACCACCGCGCCCGCGGTGCCCGCGATGGACGGATAGACCTCGAACGAGCGCCAGGGGACGATCACTTCGTCACCCGCCGCGCAGGTGATCTGGATCAGCTGCACGCACAGGCCCACCGAGCCCGGCCCCAGCGAGAGCGTGGCGGGCGGCACCCCGTGGCGTTCGGCGAGCCGGCCGGTGAGGTCGGCGGACGCGTTGTCCGGATAGCGGTTCAGCTCCTGGACCGCGCCGGACAGCGCGCTCTGCACGGCGGCGGGCGGCGCGAACGGCGATTCGTTGCAGTCCAGGCCGATCGTCCCCGCCGCCGCGGTCCGCCCCCGGAACAACGGCAGGCCGTCCAGATCCGACCGGACCCGCGGCCGGGCCGCGGCCGGACGCTCCGGGCCGGGCGGGGTGTTCATTCCGCGCGGCCCTCGGCACCGGCGGCCGCGCTCACCGCGTCCACCAGGCTCTTGGGGCGCATGTCCGTCCAGTGCTGGTCTATGTACTCCAGGCACTCGGCCCGCGGGGCCTCACCGAACACCGTGCGCCAACCGTCGGGAATGTCGACGATGACCGGCCACAGCGAATACTGCAGTTCGTCGTTGATCAGGACGACGTACGTGGCGTTTTCGTCCTCGAACGGATTCGACATCGCCTCTCCAGTTCTCTTCGCGCTTTTCTCTTCGATGGCGTCGAAAAGACTCTCACGGGCGTTGCGGCATAACAAGGCTGCTCTGTACGAGATCCAGCAATTCCGCGGCGTTCTCTTCGATGAAGAAATGGCCGCCGGGGAGAACTCTGAATTCGAAGCCCGCGTCGGTGTGCGGCTGCCAGTCCACGGCGTGCTCCGGCCCGGCCTTCGGGTCCGCGCGCCCGACGAGCACGGTGAGCGGCAGCCCGACGCGCGCGCCGGGAGAAGGCCGGTAGGCGGCCAGTGCGCGGTAGTCGTCGCGCAGGGCCGGCAGCGCCTGCCGCAGTGCCTCGTCGTCGGAGCCCGGCCGGTCGCCGGTGCCGGCGAGTGCGCGTACCTCGGCGATGATCCGCTCGTCGGTCCAGTGCGCCCGCCGGTCCTCCTCCCGCGGGTGGGACGGCGCGCGGCTGCCGGACGCGAAGAGGTGCCCGACGGCTCCCGGCCGCTCCCGCTCCAGCAGCCGTACGGTCTCGAAGGCGACCAGCGCGCCCATGCTGTGGCCGAGGAACGCCGTCGGCAGGTCCTGCCCGGCCGGCAGCGCGTCGGCCACGCCGCGGGCCAGGCCGTGGATGTCGGTGACGGCCGGTTCGGTGCGCCGCCACTGGCGTCCGGGGTACTGGACGCCGACCACTTCGAGGCCGGGCGGCGCGGCGCGCGCCAGCGGGAAGAAGGAGGCGGCGGAGCCACCCGCGTGGGGAAAGCAGACCAGGCGCAGCCGTGCGTCCCGCCCCGGATGGAAGGACATGGTCCAGCCGCCGGTGTCACTGCTCATGGCTCGCCTCCTGCATGCCGTCGGTTTCCTCTCGGTCGCTCTTCCGCTGTTCTCCGCCGTTTTCTCCGCCGTTTTCTCCGCCGTTTTCCCTGCCGCTTTTTGTGCCGTTCGGATTTCCCTCCGCGGGGCGGGGCGCACCGCCGTCCGGCCAGTTGGGGCATTCCTCCCGCAGATGACCTGCCAATGCTTTCGGGGACGGAAAGTCGTAGATGAGGGTGGAGAGCAGCGGTACTCCGGTCGCGGCGACGATGCGGTTGCGCAATTCGATCGCCCCGAGCGAGTCGAAGCCGAGCTGCGGGAAGAGCGCCTCCGGCGCGATGGCGTCCGGGGAGTCGTGGCCGAGCACCGACGCGGCTTCCGCAAGCACCAGTTCGAGCAGCGACCTGCGGGCGTCGGCCGTGGGCGGCGCGGTGGGTCCGGCGCCGTTCGCCTCCACGGGGGCACTTGCGTGCACCGTCGCGGTGGCGGTGGCGGGCGGGGGTGTGGTGAGGCGGGCCGCGACCACGACCGGCGCCGCGGTGACCAGGGCCTCGTCGAACAGTTCCAACCCCCGGTCCGCGGACAGGGCACGGATGCCCTGACGGGCGAGCCGCTCGTGGTCCTCGGCGCGCAGCCGTCCGGTGATGCCGCTGGCCGGCTCCCACAGTCCCCAGGCGATGGACAGGGCGGGGAGCGACCGGGCGCGGCGGTACTCGGCCAGGGCGTCCAGGAACGCGTTGGCCGCGGCGTAGTTGCCCTGCCCCGCCGAGCCGGTGACTCCGGCCACCGAGGAGAACAGGACGAAGGAGGTGAGGCCGAGGTCCGCGGTCAGTTCGTGCAGGTTCAGGGCGGCGAGCGCCTTCGTCCGCAGGACGTCGGTCCACGCGTCCGGGGTCAGGGAGCCGATCGGCGCGTCCCGCGTCGTCCCGGCGGCGTGCACCACCGAACCGATGCGGATGCCCCGTCCCAAGAGCCCGTCCAGGAGTGCCGCGAGGGCCGTCCGGTCACTCGCGTCGCAGGCGGCGACGGTGACCCGGGCCCCCGATGCGCGCAGCTCCTCGGCCAGTTCGGCGCTGCCGGGGGTCGCCGCGCCGCGCCGCCCGATCAGGACGAGGTCCCGTACCCCGTGCCGCGTCACGAGATGCCGGGCGACGAGCCCGCCGAGTGTCCCGAGGCCACCGCTGACCAGGACCGCGCGCTCGGTGTCGAAATCCCTGACGGCGAGGACGACTTTGCCGACGTGCCGCGCTTCGGCGACGTACCGGTACGCGGCCGGGGCGTCACGCACGTGGCGCAGGGTGAGCGGTGGGGGCGTCAGCGTCCCGTCCTCGAAGAGCGGCAGCAGTTCGGCGAGCATCCGCTGGATGCCGTCGGGTCCTGCCTGCCGGATGTCGAAGACGGTGTACTCGGCTCCCTCGTGCGCGGCGGCCACCTGCTCGGGGTCGCGCGGGTCCGTCTTGCCCATCTCCAGGAACCGGCCGCCCGGCGTGAGGAGCCGCAGGGACGCGTCGGTGAGCGGTCCGGCAAGGGAGTTGAGCACCACGTCCATGCCGGCGCCGCCGGACGCGGTCCGGAAGTCGCTCTCGAAGGTGTCGTCGCGGGAGGAGGCGATGTGGTCGGAGGCCAGGCCCGCCGCGCGCAGCACGGGCCACTTCGCCGGACTGGCGGTGGCGAAGATCTCCGCCCCGGCGTGCCGGGCGAGCTGCCGGGCGGCGAAGCCGACCGCGCCGGTCGCCGTGTGGACGAGTACCCGTTCGCCGGCGCGGAGCCGACCGAGTTCGTTGAGGCCGTAGTACGCGGTGAGGAACGCCACCGGCACGGCGGCCGCCTCGGCGAACGACCAGTGCTCCGGCACGGGGGCGAGCAGACGCTCGTCAGTGACGGAGACCGGACCGATCCCGTCGAAGAGGCCCATCACCCGGTCCCCCGCCCGCAGACGGCCTGCTCCGGGGCCGACCTCGACGACCACGCCCGCGCCTTCCACGCTCTGCCGGCCCTCGCCCGCGGGCACACCGGCCCCCGGCTCGACGACGCCCAAGGTCAGCAGTACGTCACGGAAGTTGACGCCGGCGGCGTGCAGCGCCACACGTACCTGTCCCGCACCGAGAGGCGCCGCGGCGTCGGGCCACTCCACCAGGGCCAGCTCGTCAGGGGTCCCGCGGCCGACGAAGTCCAGCCGCCAGTTCACGTCGCCGGCCGGCACGTCGAGCGGTCGGCCGCTCACCGGCGTCAGCTCCGGGGCGAGCGGTACGCCGTTCCTCAGGGCGGTCTGGGGAAGACCGGAACGCACCACCCCGTCGAGCGCCCGCGCCGACTCCTCGCTCGCGTCGACGTCGATCAGCCGGACTCGTCCCGGCTCCTCCTGTTGCGCGCACCGGCCGAGTCCCCACAGGGCGGCGGCCACGGGGTTCGTCGCCGGGCCGTCGTCGGCGGTGCCGACCGCCCCTCTGGTCACCAGGGCGATCCCGCACCGGGCGAGTGCCGGTGCCGCGAGGATCTCCTGGAGGACGGCCAGCACGTCGGCGGTCACGGCACCGACCTCGCCCGGCGCGCCCGCCGGGCAGGGAATCACCACGGTTTCGGGCACTTCCCCGGGTGCCCGGCGCACCAGTTCGGCGACGTCGGCACAGCGCTCGGCGTCCAGGGCGTCCAAGGCGGACAAGGCGTCGTGGGCCTCGTGTGGGGTGGCGGTACCGGGGACGATCAGCGCGAGCCTGCTTGGCCGTTCGGCATGGTCGGCCCCTTGCCCGGCCGCGCCTGCGGTGTGCGGGCCGGCCGGGCGCCAGTCCAGGCGGCGCAGTCTGCTGTCGTCCGCGGTCGACGGCGAGCGCAGGGCCAGGCGCCCGACCGACAGGACCGGGTGACCGTCGGTGTCGGACAGTTCCAACGCGACCTCGTCGCGTCCCACGGCCGTGAGCCGAACCCTCAGCCGAGGGGTGCTCGCAGGCGCGTGGAGGGTCACGTCGCGCCAGCTGAAGGGGATGCGGAAGCCGAGGTCACGGACGCCGGTGGGGGAGGCCTCGTCGGCCAGGCCGAAGAGTTCGACCGGGTGCAGGGCGGCGTCGAGGAGGGCGGGGTGCAGGCCGAAGAGCGTGGTCTGCGAGGCGATGGGCGCCGGTGGTTCGAGTTCGGCGCAGATGCCGTCGGCCGTACGCCACAGGGCTCGCAGCCCCCGGAAGGCGGGGCCGTACGCGAGGCCCCGGGCGGCGAGGCGGGCGTAGTCGCCCTCGTGGTGCAGCGGCAGGGGCTCGGCGTCCGGTGGCGGCCAGGTCACCGACGGTATCGGGGCGGCGGAGCCGGCCAGCGCGGCGGCCAGTACACCGGCGGCCGTGGACTGCCAGGCGAGGGCGGGGTCGGCGGACGGGCGGGCGTGGAGGGTGAAGGGGCGGCGGCCGGAGCTGTCCGCGGCGCGTGCCACCACTCGCAGTTCGATCGCCGTCCGGTCGGCCACGACAAGGGGGGCGGCCAGGGTGAGCTCCTCCACCCGGTCGCAGCCCGCCTCGCGCGCCACCTGGCAGGCCAGTTCGGCGAGGAGTGCGCCCGGCACCAGGGCCTGTCCGGCCACCACGTGCTCACCGAGCCAGGGAAGTGCGGCCGGGTCGAGCCGCCCTGACCACACCATTTCGCCGGTGTCCGGCAGGTCGAGCGGGCGGTCGAGCACGGGATGGCCCGTGGCGCGCGGACCGCTGGCGCGGGACGGCTCGGTCGCGGGCTCGGTCGGATCGAGCCAGTACCGCCGGCGTTCGAAGGGGTAGGTCGGCAGGGTGGTCAGTTCTCCGCCCCAGGCACCGGCCACGGCGGGCCAGTCCACGTCGAGGCCGGCGGTGAAGCCCGCCGCGAGTCCCTCCGCCGCGGTCCGCGCCTCGTCGTGGGCGCCGCGCAGCAGCGGCACCGTGACGGCGCGGCCGTGTGTCTCGTCCTGCCCGGGGTCCCCGGCAAGGTCCGCGAGGACCGTCGACGCCATGGACGTGAGGGTGCTGTCGGGGCCGATGTCCACGAAGTGCCGCCCGCCTTCCGCGCGGGCCGCGGCGATGCCGTCGGCGAAGCGGACCGGGCGCCGTATGTGGTCCGTCCAGTAGTCGGGCGACATCAGCTCCGCCGCCTTCGCCATCTCGCCGGTCACGTTCGACACGAGGGGCAGCACCGGCCGCCGGTACGTGAGTCCCGCCGCGACCTCTCTGAACGCGGCGAGCATCGGCGCCATGAGAGGCGAGTGGAAGGCGTGGCTGACCGAGAGTGCCGTGGTCCGGTGCCCGGCGGCCTTGAGCTGGGTGACCACGGTCGACACCGCGTCGCTCGCGCCCGAGACCACGACCGCGCGGGGGCCGTTGACGGCGGCGATGCCCACCTGGTCCTCGAGGCCGTCGAGCAGCGGTGCCACCTCCGTGAGGCCCGCCCGTACCGCGACCATCGCGCCGCCCGAGGGCAGTGACTGCATCAACCTGCCGCGTGCCGCGACGAGTTCGGCCGCGTCGGCGAGGGAGAAGACGCCCGCGACGTGCGCGGCGACCAGTTCACCGACGGAGTGCCCCATGACGATGTCCGGCCGTACGCCCCAGGAACGCACCAGTTCGTACAGCGCGTACTCGGTGGCGAACAGCGCGGGCTGGGTGAAGGCGGTCCGGTGCAGTGCCGCCGCCTCGGCGGAGGCGTGGTCCGCGAAGACGACGGAGGCCGTCGGGCGCTCCAGGTGCGGGTCGAAGGCGGCGCACGCCTTGTCGAAGGCATCCGCGTACGCCGGGAAGCGCTCGTACAACTGCTTGCCCATGCCGGGGCGTTGCGTGCCCTGTCCGGCGAACATGAAGACCCGGCGTCCGTCGGCGGGACCCGCCGTGCCTCGTGTCAGGGCAGCGGCCGGGCGGTCCTCGGCCAACGCCGCGAGGCCGTCGAGGAGAGCCGCCCGGTCCTCGGCGACGACGGTGGCGCGGTGGTCGAACCCGGACTGGACACGGGCGGCGGTGTACGTGACCGCCGCGACGTCGGGGGTGTCCGGGGCGTCGTCCGTGGGGTTCTCCGACGAGGGTGAGGTGCTCGGCGGATTCTGCGATCCGGACGGCGTGCTGTGCGGGCGCCGCGATCCGGACGCTCCGCTCAGCAGGTCATGGAGACGGCGGGCCTGCGTGCGCAGGGCCTTCGGTGTCTTCGCGGACAGCACCAGCGGCAGCGCGTCATCGCGGTGGCCGGCCGCAGGGTCGCCGGGCACGTCCAGGGCGAAGGGGGCGCCGGGCACGTCGGGGGCCGCGGCGACATCGCGTGGGCCCGCGACCGTGAGGGCGTTCCGCACGCCCCGGCGAGTGGAGGCCGACGGCTCGGCAGGTGGTTCTTCGAGGATGACGTGCGCGTTCGTCCCCGAGATCCCGAACGAGGACACCCCCGCCCGACGCGGCCTGCCCTCCTCCCCCACCCACGGCACCGCCTCCCGCAACAAGCGGACACAACCCCACTCCACCCCACCCACCGGCTCCACCACATGCAACGTCCGCGGCAACACCCCATGCCGCAACGCCTCCACCATCTTGATCACACCACCCACACCCGCAGCCGCCTGCGCATGCCCGATATTCGACTTCAACGACCCCAACCACAACGGCCGCCCCACCGGCCGCCCCCCACCAAACACCTCCACCAACGCCCCCACCTCCACCGGATCCCCCAACACCGTCCCCGTCCCATGCCCCTCCACCACATCCACCCCCGACGCCGACACCCCCGCATCCGCCAACGCCCGACGAATCACCCGCTGCTGCGCCACCCCACTCGGCGCCGTCAACCCATTCGACGCACCATCCGAACCCACCCCACTCCCCGCCACCACCGCCAACACCCGATGACCCAACTCCCGAGCCACCGACAAACGCTCCACCAACAACATCCCCACACCCTCGGACCACCCCGTCCCCGAAGCATCCGAAGAAAACGAACGACACCGCCCATCCCCCGACAACCCACCCTGACGAGAAAACTCCACAAACGCCCCCGGAGTCCCCATCACCGTCGCCCCACCCACCAACGCCACATCACACTCACCCGACCGCAAAGAACCCACAGCCAAATGCAACGCAACCAACGACGACGAACACGCCGTATCCACCGTCAAAACAGGACCCTCAACACCCAACACATACGCCAAACGACCCGACAACATCCCCCCAGCCGAACCCGTCAACAAATAACCAGCCGAACCCCCACCCCCCTCCCACAAACGCGGCCCATACTCATAACCCATCCCCCCCACAAAAACCCCCACCCCACCACGCCCACGCAACGAACCCGGCGCCACCCCAGCCCGCTCCAACACCTCCCACGACACCTCCAACAACAACCGCTGCGCAGGATCCATCCCCGCCGCCTCCCGCGGCGACACACCAAAAAACCCCGCATCAAACAAACCCACACCCTCAACAAAACCCCCCTCACACACACCACACACCTCCCCCGACAACACCCCAGCACCCCACCCCCGATCCACCGGAAAACCAGACACCACATCCCCACCCGACACCACCACATCCCACAAACCCTCCGGCGACACCACCCCACCAGGAAAACGACAAGCCATCCCCACAATCACCACCGGATCATCGGAGGAAGCCACGTTCTCTGATTTCGGGTGCGCTTTCGCGCGTGCCGGTGACGCAGGCGCGATTGTTTCGGCAGACGAATTGCCGGAAGGCGGGTCGGCGAGGAGAGAACCCAGGAACGTGCCCAGTGCGACGGGCGTCGGATGGTCGAACACCACGGTCGGCGGCAGCCGCAGGCCGGTCACCTCGCAGAGCCGGTTGCGCAGTTCGACCGACAGCAGTGAATCGAAGCCGGCGTCCCGGAAGGCGATGGCGCCCTCGACGCCGCGCCCGCCCAGCACCTCGCCGGCGATCGACATGACGAGGCGGCGGCTCTCCGTCGTCCGTTCACCCTCCGGCAGTTCGGCCAGCCGTCGTGACCAAGGGGTTCCCGTCCGGTCGGCGGCGCGGGCAGCGACGGTGGCGGCGGCCGGGGCCGGAGCGGGGTCGAGCGCCGCGGCGACCACGGTCGGCAGGTCCGGGTGCAGGGCGCGGGCGGCGTCGTACATGCGCAGGCCCCGCGCCACGTCGAGCGGTCGCAGCCCGGTGCGGCGCCCGAGGCGTTCGACGTCGTCAGCCGTCAGCCGCCCCGCCATCCCGTCCGGCAGGTCCCACAGGCCCCACGCCAGCGAGCGGCCCGGGAGGCCGAGGTCGGCCCGGTGCTGCGCGAGGGCGTCGAGGAACGTGTTGGCCAGGGTGTAGTTCCCCTGTCCCGCCGCGCCGAGCGTCCCGGTGGCGGAGGAGAAGAGGTCGAAGAAGGCCAGCGGGGCCGAGCGGGTCAACTCGTGCAGGTGCCACGCGGCCTCGGCCTTCGGGCCGAGCACGGCGTCGAGTTGCTCGAACGTCAGCGAACGGACGGTGGCGTCCTGGACGACGCCGGCGGCGTGGACGATCCCGGTCAGCGGGTGGTCGGCGGGGACGGCGGCGAGGACCGCGGCGAGCGCCTCCCGGTCACCGCAGTCGCAGGCGGCTATCCGCACCTGGGCGCCCATGCCGCGCAGCTCCCGTGCCAGCTCCTGCGCTCCTTCGGCGCGGGTGCCGCTGCGGCTGGTCAGCAGCAGGTGCCGCACGCCGTGTCGAGCCACCAGATGCCGGGCGAACCGGGCGCCGAGCGCACCGGTGCCGCCGGTCACCAGGACGGTGCCGTGCGGGAGCACCGGCACACCGGTGGTCGCGGCGGGGCCCGTCGGCGTGGCCGGCCAGGGTACGGGCACCAGCTCGGGCGCGAGCAACGCACCGTCGCGCAGGGCGAGTTCCGGCGCTTCACCGACGGTCACGGCGGCCAGCACCTCGCGTGTCAGACGGCTCTCGTCGAGGTCCCCGTCCACGTCCAGGAGCATGAAGCGGTCCGGGTGCTCCGACCGCGCGGTGCGGATCAGGCCCCACAGCGGCGCGTGGACCAGATCCACCGGCGCCTCGGCGGTCCCCGCACCCGTGCGCACCGCTCCGCGGGTGATGAACACCAGCCGCGTACCGGCGAACCGGTCGTCGCCCAGCCAGCTCCGCAGCAGCGTCAATGTTTCCCGGGCCGCCCGGCGGACGTCGGCGGGTACCTGGGGCTCCCGGTCGGTGACGGGTGACGGCGGGCAAGGCACCAGTACGGCGGCGGGCGGCGCGGCGCCGGAGTCCAGCCGGGCGGCCGCCTCCACCATGTCGGGGACGGCGGTGAGACCCGAACGCGGGGCGGATCCGAGGATCCAGCACGCGTCGGTGTCCGAGGCCGCATCCGGCGCGGCGCCCTCGGCGAGGGGGGTCCACACCGTCCGCATGAGCCCGTCGTCCGCCGGGCCGTCCGCAGCGGCCCGCAGCACCAGCGCGTCCACGGCGGCCATCGGGGTTCCGTACTGGTCCGTGATCCGCAGCGCCACCGTGTCCGGGCCGACGGGTGACATCCGTACGCGCAGCTGCGTCGCGTCACCGCCGTACAGCCGCACACCGCTCCACGAGAAGGGCAGCCGTACGCGACCGTCGGCCGCACCCTGCCACACGGTGGCGTGCAGCGCCGCGTCCAGCAGCGCCGGGTGCAGGGCGTACCCCGACGTGTCGGTCCCCTCGGGCAGCCGTACGTCGAGGTACATGTCCTCGCCGAGCCGCCAGGCGGCCTCCAGGCCGCGGAAGGTGCTGCCGTAGGTGTATCCGGCCTCCGTCAGCTCGGCGTACAGGGGGCCGATGTCGACGGGCACCGCGCCGGGAGGCGGCCAGGCCGCCGGGTCGAGGTCCGCGGGTTCCCGGGGCGCACGCGGCGCGAGGGCTCCGGTGGCATGACGGGTCCAGTCGGCGGCCCGGTCCTCGTCGGTGTCCCGCGCCGCCCCGCGGGCGCCGCCGGGACGCGCGTACACGGTGAAGGGCTGCTCCCCCGTCTCACCGGCCGCGCCGACGACGAACTGGATCTCGACCGTCCTGCCGTCCTCGGGGACGCGGACCGGCGCCTGCTGCGTCAGCTCGGCGACCGTCGCGGCGCCGTCGAGTGCGGCGATGTGCGCGGCCAGTTCCACCAGCGCCGTGCCCGGCAGCACCGTGTGCCCGCCGATCCTGTGCTCGGCCAGCCAGGGGTGGGTGAGCGTGGAGAGCGCGCCGGTGAAGGCCCGTGCGTCCCGGTCCGCGAGCGTGACGGCGGTGTCGAGCAGCGCGTGCTCCCCGCTGTGCGGCGGGCGCGGCGCTTCGGCGTTCAGCCAGTACCGCTGCCGCTCAAACGGGTACGTCGGCAGGATGACCAACGGCCGCCTGGGGATGACGGCCTGCCAGTCCACGGGAAGGCCCTGCGTGTAGGCGGTGGCCAGCGCGCGCAGGAGCCCACCGGCGCCGTCCGCGCCCGGGTGCAGGGCGTTCAGCAGCCCCGTCCCCGGGCGGTCGTCCGCAGCCGTGCCGTCGACGTCCGGGGAGTGCGGCTCGACGACGAGCCCAGAGGCGGTCGGCATCGCCACGAGGGTTCGGCGGCCACCGCCGGTCAGGTGACGCAGCGCCGCGTGCAGGTCGGCCGGCTCCCGTACGGCGCGCAGCCAGTGCTCGGCCGTCAACTCTGCTTCTACGTCCAGTGCTTGGCCGGTTCGCGGCGAGCAGAGGTCGACACTCGTACTGCGCGGGGTCACTCCGGCCATGGCAGCGCGCAGTTCCTCGTCGGTGCCTCCGCGCACGAGGGCCGCGCAGACGCGTGCCGCGTCGTCCAGGGTCAGCGCCCCCGCGACATGTGCGGCGACGATCTCTCCCACGCCGTGGCCCAGCACCGCGTCCGGCCGCACACCGCACCGCTCCCAGAGCCGGGCGAGAGCGGTTCCCGCCACGAACGCCACGGCCTGCCGGGGCTCGGCGGGGCTCAACTCGCTCACGTCGCGGCCGAGATGGGCCGCGAGGGCGGCGGCGCAGTCGCGGACGTGCTCGGCGAAGGCGGGCGAGGAGGCCAGCAGCTGGCGTACGGCGGACGCGACGTCCTGCCCTTCCGCGCCGTCACCCCCGTCCTTGCCGTCACCTTGGCCGCCGCCGAAGACGAACACGGCCCGGCCACGCCCGGTCGCGACGCCGGTCGACAGCAGCACGTCCGGGCGCCCGGCGGCCAGAGCGTCCAGTGCGCCCCGGTAGTCGCCGTCCGCCCCGGGCAGTACGGCGGCGCGGTGGTCGAACCCGGACTGCACACAGGCGGCGGTGTACGCCACGGCGGACGGATCGACGGGGCCGTCGTCTCCTGACCGGGACTCCGTGCCGCCGGAGAGGAAGTCACTCAGGCGGCGGGCCTGCGCCCGCAGGGCCGTCGGTGTCTTGGTGGACAGCACCAGCGGCAACGACATGGGGCCGCCGCCGTGATCGACAGCGCCGGGCTGGCCGCTGTTGCCGGTGGGGGCGCCGGTGCCGGGGCGGTCGGGCCCGTCGGTGCCGGGCCCGTCGGTGCCGGGCTGGTCGGGAGCGGGGGCCCGACCGCCGTCGCCGGCCGAAGCATCAGCGCCGGTCCGATCGACGCTGCCGGGCCCGTCGGTGCCGGGCTGGTCAGGAGCATCGGCGCGACCACCGTCACCGACCGGGGCATCGGCGCCGGACCGATCTACAGCACCAGGCCGGTCGGGAGCGTCGGCGCGACCGCCGTTGCCGGCCGGCACGTCGGCGCCGGGCCGACCCGCATCACCGGCCCGACCTTCGGCGCGGGCCAGCACATCAGCGCTGACCGGCGCATCAGCGCGGGCCGGGACGCCGGCGCCGGCGCCGGCCCGATCCGTACCGCCGACCGCGCCCTCGCCGGCGCGGCCCTCGGCGCCGGTTCCCTCGGGGCCCGTCCCCGGAGCACCCGCCGCGGCACCCCGCAGGTCCAGAAGGATCGGGGCCGGCGACTCGGCGGTGCCGGCCGCTCGTTCGGCGCCCGGCGCCGGGTCGTCGAACTCAGGTGGTTCTTCGAGGATGACGTGCGCGTTCGTCCCCGAGATCCCGAACGAGGACACCCCCGCCCGACGCGGCCTGCCCTCCTCCCCCACCCACGGCACCGCCTCCCGCAACAAGCGGACACAACCCCACTCCACCCCACCCACCGGCTCCACCACATGCAACGTCCGCGGCAACACCCCATGCCGCAACGCCTCCACCATCTTGATCACACCACCCACACCCGCAGCCGCCTGCGCATGCCCGATATTCGACTTCAACGACCCCAACCACAACGGCCGCCCCACCGGCCGCCCCCCACCAAACACCTCCACCAACGCCCCCACCTCCACCGGATCCCCCAACACCGTCCCCGTCCCATGCCCCTCCACCACATCCACCCCCGACGCCGACACCCCCGCATCCGCCAACGCCCGACGAATCACCCGCTGCTGCGCCACCCCACTCGGCGCCGTCAACCCATTCGACGCACCATCCGAACCCACCCCACTCCCCGCCACCACCGCCAACACCCGATGACCCAACTCCCGAGCCACCGACAAACGCTCCACCAACAACATCCCCACACCCTCGGACCACCCCGTCCCCGAAGCATCCGAAGAAAACGAACGACACCGCCCATCCCCCGACAACCCACCCTGACGAGAAAACTCCACAAACGCCCCCGGAGTCCCCATCACCGTCGCCCCACCCACCAACGCCACATCACACTCACCCGACCGCAAAGAACCCACAGCCAAATGCAACGCAACCAACGACGACGAACACGCCGTATCCACCGTCAAAACAGGACCCTCAACACCCAACACATACGCCAAACGACCCGACAACATCCCCCCAGCCGAACCCGTCAACAAATAACCAGCCGAACCCCCACCCCCCTCCCACAAACGCGGCCCATACTCATAACCCATCCCCCCCACAAAAACCCCCACCCCACCACGCCCACGCAACGAACCCGGCGCCACCCCAGCCCGCTCCAACACCTCCCACGACACCTCCAACAACAACCGCTGCGCAGGATCCATCCCCGCCGCCTCCCGCGGCGACACACCAAAAAACCCCGCATCAAACAAACCCACACCCTCAACAAAACCCCCCTCACACACACCACACACCTCCCCCGACAACACCCCAGCACCCCACCCCCGATCCACCGGAAAACCAGACACCACATCCCCACCCGACACCACCACATCCCACAAACCCTCCGGCGACACCACCCCACCAGGAAAACGACAAGCCATCCCCACAATCACCACCGGATCATCGGACGCTGAATTCCGCTCCGGCTTGGCGGTTTTCCGGGTGGAATGCGCGGGAGGGGTGTCGGTGGAGGCCTTCCGGAGCGTGGTCAGGAAATCGCTGAGGGCCAGGGGGGTCGGGTGGTCGAATACGGCTGTCGACGGGATGTCCAGGCCGGTCACCTCGGACAGTCGGTCCCGCAGTTCGGCCAGCATCATCGAATCGAAGCCCGCGTCCCGGAAGGCCGCTGCGCCGTCGAACGCGCCGCCGCCCAGCACCTCCCGGACCACGGAGAAGACCGTCTCCTCGGTGCGCAGTCCCGAGCGGGGCGCGGGCCCGGACGCCGGTCCGTCGGTCGTCTCCGCACCGGCCTCGGGCCACCAGTACGACTCCCGTTGGAAGGCGTACGAGGGCAGCTCGACGACCGCGGGTCGGGTGCCGGCGAAGGCGGGGCTCCAGTCGATGCGCACGCCCCGCACGTACAACTGCGCGACGGCCGCCACGAGGTCCGGTTCGGACGGTGCACCGCTCGGGGTGGTCCAGGACCCGGTGTCCGGCATGCGCACGCCGAGCCGCCCGGTCGCATCCACCCACAGGGCGTCGGCGGGGGCGGCTCCGGCGAACTCCGCGTATTTCGCTTGCGCTTCGCCCGCGGCGACGAGGCGCGCCCCGTCCTCCGGGGTCAGCAGGCCGCGGACGACCGCGGCGGCCACCGAGGCGGGCCCCTGCGGTGCATGGACCGCGTCCGGCCGGACCCCGTACGCCCGCCAGACCTCTGCGAGCGCGAGCGTGACGGCGAACACGCAGGCCGCGGCGGCCTCCGGTCCCGGCGTGCCGGTCCCGGTGCCGTGCAGCGCCTCGGCGACGGACGGCAGGCCGTAGGGCGCGAAGAGCCCGTCGTGCTCGGCGAGGGCGGCCTCGAATGCGGCCGAACGGGACAGCAGTGCGCGTCCGGCGTCAAGGCACGCGTCAGCCGTCTCCGGGAACACGAGGGCCAACTGCTCGTCCGGCGCAGCCGCTTCGCCGGTGGTGACCGCGTCCGTCGCCGTGCCGAGCAGCAAGGCGTCGAGAGCCGCCACGCGGTCCTCATGGGCCACCGCGAGGACAACTGCGCGGTGACTGAAGGCGGTTCGCGTGGTGGC
Organism: Streptomyces sp. NPDC030245; assembly: GCF_055572995.1. Lineage (NCBI taxonomy): Bacteria > Bacillati > Actinomycetota > Actinomycetes > Kitasatosporales > Streptomycetaceae > Streptomyces > Streptomyces sp. NPDC030245. The sequence goes on from NZ_JBVICF010000009.1 coordinate 40,150, forward strand.
GAGGGAGTACCCGATGTCCTCGGCTCGGCACTCGTGGTCCGCCACGACATGGTCCCGGAGCTTGCGGGCCTGGTCCCGCAGTGCCTGTGCGCCCCGCCCCGAGAGCACCCAGGGAACAGGGCACGGGGACTGGGTGCCGTCGGCGGGCCGAGCCGGGACGGCCGGGGTGGGGGCCGCGCCGGGCGGCGCCATCACGACGACGTGGCAGTTGGTGCCTCCCATGCTGAAGGAGGAGACTCCGGCCACGCGGCGAGTGCCCTTCCGCGCGGGCCACCGCTCGGTCCGGGTCTGCACGTGCAGGCCGAGCCCGTCGAGGTCGATCGCGGGGTTGGGGGACTCGAAGTTGAGGCTGGCCGGTATCACGTCATGCGTCAGGGCCAGGGTGACCTTGAGCAGGCCGGCGATGCCCGCCGCCGCTTCCAGATGGCCGATGTTGGTCTTGACCGAGCCCACCTGGAGCGGGGCACGGCCGTTCCGCCCCGGGCCGAACACCTGGCCGAGGGCGGCCGCCTCGATGGGGTCACCGACTTTCGTGCCGGTGCCGTGGAGTTCGACGTACTGCACGTCCTCGGGGGCGACCCCGGCCTGACGGTGGGCGGCGAGCACGGCGTCCGACTGCGCCACCGCGCTGGGCACGGTCAGCCCCTCGCCGTTGCCGCCGTGGTTGACGGCGCTGCCGCCGATCACCGCGTGCACGCGGTCACCGTCGGCCAGCGCCCTGGCCAGCGGCTTGAGCACGACGAGTCCGGCGCCCTCACCCCGTACGAATCCGTTGGCGCGCGCGTCGAAGGCGCGGCTGCTGCCGTCGGGGGACAGCCCGCCGAAGGCCTCGGCGAGCTCCGCGCCGTCCTCGGTCACGTTCAGGTGCACCCCGCCGGCCAGGGCCACGGACGCCTCCCCGCTCCGCAGGCCGGCGCAGGCCAGATGCACGGCGACGAGGGACGAAGCCTGGCCCGCGTCGACGGTGAGGCTCGGCCCGCGCAGGTCGAGCGCGTACGAGAGGCGGTTGGCGATGACGCTGCGGTGGGTCCCCGTCATGGCGTGGTGGGTGAGCGGCGCCGCTCCTTCACGCCGGACCACACCGGCGTAGTCGTTGGCCGAGGCACCGAGGAAGACACCGGTGTCGCTGCCGCGCAGCTCGGCGGGGAGCACTCCGGCCGACTCCAGGGCCTCCCACCCCAGTTCCAGCACGAGTCGCTGCTGCGGGTCCATCGCGTTCGCCTCGCGGGGCGATATGCCGAAGAAGCCGGCGTCGAACAGGTCCCGGTCGGGCAGCGTCCCCTCGTGCCTCCCGGTCTCGGGCGAGCGGCTGATGGCCGAGCGGCCGTCGTGGAGCAGGCGCCAGTAGTCGCCCGGCGCGGGGGCCCCGGGGAAGCGGCATGCCATGCCGATGATCGCGATCGGCTCGTCCTGCGCCGTCCTGGGCTCCGCCGTGCCGTCCGCCGAGTGTGCAGCCACTGTCGTTCCCCGCTCCTTCTGGTCCCACTGATTCCGCTGGTTCCGCTGGTTCTGTCGAGCCCACTGGTTCTGCCGGTCCTGCCGGTCCTTGTGGTCCGCGTCCCGCCGATGCGGGCGACGGTTCACCACGCCACGCGCAAGGAGCTGAGCCCCCGAGTGATCAGTCCGTCCTTCCACACGACGGCGGGTGCCGCGGGTTCGTCGTCGGCCAACCGCAGCGAGGGAAAGCGCTCGAAGAGCTCGAGGAGTGCCGTCCGCACCTGGAGCCGCGCCAGTGGCGCGCCGAGACAGCGGTGTATTCCGTGCCCGAAGGTGAGATGGGCCGACGACCTGTCGTCCCGCAGGACTTCCGGTGCGGTGAATACCTTGTCGTCGCGATTTCCGTGCAGCAAGGAGACCACCACCGCTTCTCCCGCGCGTATTCGTACGTCACCGAGTTCCATGTCCTCAAGTGCCACACGCGGGAAACTTATGGCGGTCGACGGGGTGAGGCGGAGCAATTCCTCGACGAGTGCGTCCGCCCGCGCCGCGTCCTCGACGAATTCCCGGGGAATCCGTTGCTGGAGTACGACGAGTACGGCGAGGCCGATCTGCCCGACCGTCGTCTCGTATCCCGCCGTGAGCAGGGCGAGTCCTAGGCTGACGAGTTCGGCCTTGGACAAGGCGTCGCCGTCGTGGGCCCGGATGAGGTCGGTGAGCAGGTCGTCGTCGTCCCGCAGCCGCTTGCGGTCGATGAGGGTGGACATGTAGTCGACGAGCTGGAGCCGCTGCCGGCTCTTCTCCAGGTCGCTGCTCGCGGTGATGTCGAAGAGCACCTCCACCCAGGAGTCGAAGATCGCCCGGTCCTCGACGGGCACCCCGAGCAGGCTGCCCAGTACGGCCACCGGCAGCGGTTCGGCGAAGGAGGACACCAGGTCGGCGGGGCTGCCGAGGCGCTCCATGCCGACCAGCAGGTCCACCGCCGTGCCGCGCACCAACGGGGCCATACCGGTCATCTTCCCGGTGGTGAAGGCGGCCGTGACGTTCCTGCGGAGCCGGGCGTGGTCGGTGCCGTCCAGGCTCATCATCGAGGTGGGGGACGGCGCCGCCGAGTTGAGCCGCGGGGCGTCCCCGGCCGCCGCCGCGGCCCTGCTGAAGCGGCGGTCGGTCAGCACCCGGCGCCCCAGGGCGTAGTCGCTCACCAACCACATCTCGTCACCGGGCGGCGTTCGGATTCGCTTTACCGGAACGGTATCGGCACCGGCCATGAATTCCGGTAGGGGACCCAGGTGATGTGGAGGCAGTACGGCGGACAACTCTGACACCTCAACTCTTCCGAGAAACCGGCCCGACGACCAACTCGCGTGTTCTGTGCGATATTTGGTGGCCCCGGTTGGAGCGTCAGCGTAACCGCACGCATGAGATGTGGCCACGAACGCTCATCGGATCTCCCGAACGCGTACGTCCGTCCAGAACTCGGCATTCTCCTGGCCGCCGAGTGCGTCCAGTACGAGAGGTGACCCCATGGATATAGCGACCGAGCAAGGCACATTCAGTACCGGTCTGCCCCATCTCGCCTTCGGCTCCGGAAAGCCGCTGGTCCTCCTGTCCGGATTCACGATGACGCACACGGTGCCGCCGCCCGGCGCACAGCGGCGCAGGGCGGCCGGGCTGGTGGCGCCGTTCGCCGCCGCCGGGTACGAGGTCTTCTGGACCAACCGCCGCCCCGGCATGCCGGTCGGCACGACGATCGGCGAACTGGCCGCCGAACACGCCGAGGCCCTGCGTGTGCGCTTTCCCGGCCCCGTCGCCGTGCTCGGGCACGGGACCGGTGGTTCGATCGCCCTGCAACTGGCGGTCGACCATCCCGACGTGGTCGACCGGCTGGTCCTGGCCGGCGCCGCGTACACCCTGGGGCCGGTCGGCAGGCGCTTCCACCGGGAGCTGATCGCGGCGGCCGAGCGTGGCCGGTCCGGCATGCACCGGGCGGCTCCCGCCATCACGGGCAACCCGCTGCTACAGCGCCTGCTGACGGTTCCGCTGTGGCTGGCAGGGCGTTTGAATCCGCCGCCGCGCGACATCTCGGACCTGAAGGCGACGCTGCTGGCCGAGGACGGCTTCGACGTCCGTGACCGGCTGGCCGAGGTGCGCGCGCCCACGCTCGTGCTGTGCGGCGGCCGCGACCGCCTGTGTTCTCAGGAGATGTTCGACGAGACCGCGGCCCGGATTCCGGAGGCCCGGCTGGTCCGGTACCCCCGGCGTGGGCACAACGTCCTGGGCACGCCCGAGTTCGCCCGCGACGTCCTCGCCTTCCTCGGCGCGCCCTGAGCCGTGCGCACCACGGGGACCTCCCGCATCTCGCGGGCGGTCCCCGGGCAGCCGGTTCACCCCGCCTCGGTGGTGCTTTCGGCGGTCCGTTCCGACAGTCGGTCCGCGAGATACTGCCAGGCGTTGGCACACTCCCGGGCGAGGCGGGCGACCACCTCCTGCCGGTGCGGCGGCACCGCGTCCACGATGCGGGCCCAGCCGTCCGCGTCCACCGAGGAGACCCGCAGTGCCCGCAGCAGTATCTTGCCGGCCATGGTGAGCCGCAGAGAGGGGTCCTTGCTGAGGCTCACCAGCAGGACGTCGCTGGCCTGGCCGTCCGGCCGGAGGGAGCCCCGGACCACTGCCCCGGTAGGACTCTCCCGGGCTCCGGCCTGCCGCTGTTGCGGTGTGACCAGCGGCTCGCCCCGGTTGAGCCGGGCCCGCACATCGCTGGCGGTGGCCGCCGAGATCCCCGCGAGCCTGGCTATCTCGCGCAGCGAGGCCTCCGGGTTGGCGCGCATCAGCTCCCCGGCACGCAGCCGTCTCTCGGCCCCGTTGCGCGGACGCACCCGTCCGTCCCGGCCGATGCTGGCGTTCGGCTGCTCATTTTGCGCAGTCGAACGCTGCCGTACGGCCCCCACGGTGTTCGCGGCGAGACCCACGACCTCGGCGATCCTGCGGTCGGACCACTGGGGGTGCGAGGCGACGATCCGGGCGGCGGCGGCCTTGCGGTCGGACAGCGAAAGGGGCAGCCCGTGCTCGCTGTTGAGCTGGACCGCCAGGACGAAGGCGTCCGCCTCCGCGCCGTCGAAGTAGCGGACCAGGATGCGGTCGTCGCCGCGCAGCAGGGCGGCCTGGAGTCGGTGCGCGCCGTCGATGACGCGCATCGTGGGGCGGTGCACCACGATGGGCGGGAGCGGCGTGTCCAGTGCCGCGAGGAGTTGGACGTGTTCCTCGTCCTCCCCGCCGGTGCGCGGGCCGCCCGACGTCCGCAGGGCTTCGACGGGTACGTACTCGACGGGCAGCGGCTGCGCAGACCCGGCGCCCGGGGCCGTGTTCGTCCCGCCGCCGCGTCCCGGCATGTCGGCACCGGACACCTCCGCCGTCCGAACGGCATGGGCTTCTAACCTACCGATCATGGTCAATCACCTCGGGGTGCGTGGTTGAGAGGGCCGGAGGGCGATCGTGGGTCGGTGGAAATGGGCAGCCGGACGCGGCCGCTTCTGCTGTGAGGTGTGTTTCCGCTGTGACTCATCGACGCGTCATGCCGAGCGGGCAGAGGCGACAAGTCGATAGAACGAGTACGGTTCGGTGGCGGTCTCGGGCGCCGTGAAGACGCACCGCTTCACCTTCTCCCGTACCGTTTCCGCGTCATATCATCGCGGTAATTTACACCGAGAAAGGAAAACGAAGGCGGCGGTCATGACGGTGAAACAAAATCGCAGTCCGCATAGTCGTCGCATACGAACCTCGCCCCCGTAGCAGAATATCCCCGCCCAACGAATTCCTTGCTCGCCCGTCGGTTACGGAACACCGTGACACTGCGCAAATTTGATCGCTTTCCGTCGATGTCTGTCAAGACGAAGAACCTGCGCAGAGCATTCGGCGGGCCCTCGTGGTCTGGATGCCTGAACCGTCGCGGACGCCCTGGAAGCCTGGTACCGCACGGGCGACAGGGCGACGGCGGGGGTATCCGGACAGATCTGCCGCACCGCCGGTCCAGGACGACGAAACCGGCGGTCATCATGTACGGAGGGCAGCATTCCGATTCCGGCGGCGCACCTCGGCGAGCAGGTCCGGCCATCTGAACGGGGTATCGCCATGGGTGCGCCGAAGCCGGCGCAGCAGACGCCGGCGCGCCAACCGGAATGCCACCGAGCACACCACCGACGTAATTGCGGGCACCACCGCCATGAAAGAAAGCCCGAAAAAGTAACGACGGCGCGGCCTGTACGCGCCGAGGAGGGCGCATCGTGCAATGTCGTCGATCTCCTCACGGCTGAGCAATTCATAAGCTGTTCGTTCGGCCATCGGTCGAGCATCGCAACACCGGGAAAGCCGGGCAAGAATTGTTCGAGAGCCGTTCGGAGGAGCGGTGGCCGCGAGGTGCGGAACCCCGTCACTTCAAAAATAAACATCCAATTTTCTGGAACCATTCACTGCCGCTCCGTCGATCACCGGCTGCCGGACCGCGGTACGCCGACTTCGGATGGTCCCACCATCGGGATGTTCAGTGTATCTTCGATCCTGGGCACCGACACTTGTGCTCCGGCGCAGGAACGGCTATGTGCCGAACGGCCGCGCAGCAAGGGACGGAAGGAGTCGTCGATGGGCCGGTTGACCCGGGTCCAGCAGCAGGAGCGCACCCGCGCCGCCGTGCTGACTGCGGCGAAGGCGGAGTTCACCGAGCACGGGTACGCCCTGGCGAAGGTGGACCGGATCGCCGAGCGGGCCGAACTGACGCGGGGCGCCGTCTACTCGAACTTCCCGAGCAAACGCGCCCTCTATCTGGCGGTGCTGCTCGACATGGTCGAGCGCGGCGTCGCCGCCGAGGACGGCACCGGCGCCGCGGCCCCCTCCCCCGCCTCCACCACCGAGGCCCTCGGCGCCTTCGCCCGGAGCCGGCTCGAACGGCTGCCGCTGGCCGACCACGCCCCCTCCCTCGGCCGCGTGCGGCTGCCTGCCCTGGCCGAGGTGCTCGACGACGAACCGCTGCGCGCCGCGTTCGGCCACGTCACGCGCCTGGAGGCGCTGTTGCTCGCCCTCGCGCTGGAGTCGCTGGACGCGCGCGGGTCCGTCGTCGCGCCGCCCGCGCGGCAGGTACGGCGGGCTCAACTCGTCCTGCGGCTGCTGGACGGACCGGGCACCTCGGCGGATCCGGCACTCGGCTTCGGCGACCCCTTCGACATCGCGCAGGCCTGCGCGCACCTCGCCGGTCTTCCCCTCACCGACACCTGGGACCCGCCCCACCTGCCGTACGTCCCGCCCGCGCAAGCCTGCCGCGACCCGTGGAACCCTCCACAGGAGCTGCGCGACCTGCTCGACCGGCGTCCCGTCGCATTCGCCGAGCACGGTGTGATCACTGTCCTCGGCACCCGCCGCCTCGAAGCCGCGGAAGAGGCCGTCCGCGCCGCACGCGCCGGTGACCAGGTCACCGTGGCCGTCACCACCGCGGTCCCCGCCGAGATCGGACGCCTCGTCCGACTGAGGATCGGCGACTTCGCCCAGAGCCTCTGGCGCGTGTTCGGCCCCGCCGACCGCCCCCGCCTGCGTCTCGTCCTCGACGAGCGCAACCTGCTGGCGTCGGCCGTCGGCGTTCCCGACGCCGACGACACCACCGAGTACGCCGTCCGCGTCCAGCACGACACGATCGTCACCCGAGCCCAAGGACCGGGTGCCGCGCATGCCGCGGCCACGGCCGCCTCCGACCGCACCACCGCAGACCTCTCCGACACCGAACCCGATGGGGCCGCGCCATGACCCAGCCCGTTTCGTCCAACGCCACCAGCACCGACCTGCTGGTGCTCCACACCCTTCGCTGCATCGGCTTCTCGGGCCTGTCCGCCGTCGCCGGCGCGACGGGACTGTCCGAGTCCGACGTCGAGTCGGAACTGATCGACCTCGCCGTCGACGGCCTCGTCACGCGCACCGCGGGCGACTTCGGCGGCTGGGGCCTCACGGACGCCGGCCGCGCCGCCGACGCCGAGCGGATCGCCGAGGAGGTGGCGGCGGCCGGCGTGCGGCCCGCGCTCTCCGCGGCCTTCGACCGGTTCCTCGTCCTCAACCCCGAACTGCTCGACCTGTGCACGGCCTGGCAGACCCGCAGCGTCGACGGCAGCATGACGATGAACGACCACAGCGACTCCGCGTACGACGCCCGGGTCCTCGACCGGTTCACGGAGTTCCACCAACGTGCCGAGCCGCTGTGCGCGGAGCTTTCCGCGGCGCTGCTCCGGTTCCAGCGCTACCCCGTCCGCCTCGCCGACGCGCTCGCCCGTGCCAGGTCCGGCGCGCTGGAGTACGTGACGGACAGCACCGCCTCGTACCACACCGTGTGGTTCCAGCTCCACGAGGACCTGCTGACCACCCTCGGCATCCCGCGCCACTGAGACAGTCCTTGCCCCTCCCCGCAGCCGAATCAGCAGAGGCGACGCAGAGATGACAACGCGATGACCTGGATCCATCCGCTCTCGGCAGAGGTCGAGGAGACCGTGGACGTCCTCGGCGGCAAGGCGCACGGGCTCATCGTGCTGCGGCGTCTGGGGCTGCCCGTACCACCGGGGTTCGTCATCGGTACGGAGGCATGCCGCGCCTACCTCCGCACCGGGCGGCTCCCCGACGGCCTCCGCACCGAACTGGCCGACGCCGTACGCGTCTTGGAGGGTGCGGCGCACCGTACGCTCGGCGGTCCGGTACGGCCGCTGGCCGTGTCGGTCCGCTCCGGCGGCCCCGTGTCGATGCCCGGCATGATGAGCACCGTCCTCAACCTCGGACTCACCTCCGAGGCGACCGCCGCGCTGGCCGAGGAGACGGGCGACCCGCGCTTCGCGCTGGACTCGCGGCTTCGCTTCCTGACCAGCTTCGCCTCGGAGGTGGTGGGCGTGGGCCCGCAGAGCCTGGCGGACGCGCAACAGGTTCTGGCGGACGCGGAGGGGGGCGTCGACGCCCAGGACGACGACTTGAGCGGCTTGGAGAGTGCGATCCGCGAGGTCGAGCAGCTGATCCGCGAGCAGAGCGGCGAACCCGTACCCGAGGACGCGGTGCGGCAGTTGGAGTTGGCCGTAGAGGCGGTGTTCTCCTCGTGGGACACCCCGCGCGCCAAGACCTACCGGGCGCTGCACGACATCCCCGGCGACCTCGGCACGGCGGTCACCGTCCAGGCGATGGTGTTCGGCAACCGCGACGGACGCAGCGGTACGGGTGTGGCGTTCAGCCGCGATCCCAACACCGGCGAGCCGGTTCCGTTCGGAGAGGTGCTGTTCGGCCGGCAGGGCGACGATGTCGTCTCCGGCACCTCGCTCACCGGCCCCCTGAGCGAGCTGGCCGACCGGGAACCCGCCGTATGGGCGGAGTTGTCCGCGGCACTGGACCGGCTCGAAGAGCATTACCGCGACGCCTGTTACGTCGAATTCACCTTCGAGGCAGGCGAGTTGTGGGTCCTCCAGGTGCGCCCCGGGCGGTTCGTCGGACGCGCCGCGGTCCGGCTCGCGGTGGACCTGGCCGAGGCGGGGACGATCGGACGTGACGAGGCCCTGCTGCGCGTCTCGCCCCAGCAACTCGCCCAGGTGCGGACCCCGCGGATCGCGGCGATCGATCCACGGGACGTCTTCGCCCGGGGGCTCGGGGCCTCCCCCGGAGTCGCCGTCGGCCGAGTGGCCACCACCGCCGACAGCGCGGCGCGGCTGGCGGCCGGCGGGCCGGTCGTCCTGCTGCGCCCCGAGACGTCGCCGCTCGACATGCACGGCCTGGCCGCCGCGGCCGGGGTCGTCACCGCACGCGGCGGGCCGACCAGTCACGCGGCCGTGGTGGCGCGGGCGATGGGGAAGCCCGCCGTCGTGGGCGCCGCGGGCCTCACCGTCGACGCCGCCGCGAACTGTGTGCGGGCGGGCGGGCGCACCCTGCCCGAAGGCACCCTCATCGCTCTCGACGGGACGAGCGGCGAGGTCGTCGTGGGCGAGCCCCGTGTCGCCACGGACGCGACCGACCCCCACCTGCACCGGCTGCTCGGCTGGGCGGACGACGTCGCGAGCGGCACCGACGGCGACCGCGCCGAGCCGGAACGCCTCGCCTCGGCGCAGGCCGTCCTGCGAGGTTACCGTCGCAACTCCAGCACGGCGGCGCCGAGCTCCGGACAGGAAGCACGACACGACTCATGACCCAGCAGATCCTCGAACGCGTCAACGGATACGAGCGTTGGTTCAACGCGCTGTTCGAGGAGTACTTCGTATCGTTGGACACCCGGCTCGACGTGCCGTCGTTCAGCCGGTTCACCCCGGAGTGCCTTGATCTGCTGCGGGAGTTGTCCCTGCGGGGCGGTAAACGGATGCGGGTCGTACTGCTGCGTGAAGCGGCACGTCTGGTGACGGACGAGCCCGTCGAGGGGCTGGACGCCGCCGCGCTGAGCGTCGAGTTGTTGCAGACCCACGGTCTGGTGCACGACGACCTCATCGACGACGGCCCCGTCCGCCGCGGCGGCCCGTCCACCTACTACGCCTACCGTCGGCGGTTCCCCGACCACCCGCAGGCGGCCCTGGGCTTGACCGTCCTCGCGGGTGACCTCGCCCTGGCCCTGTCGCTTCAGGTGCTGCTGGACGCGAAGGTACCGACGGACGTGCGGCAGGCCATGGTCGAGGTGCAGACGCGGGCGATGGCCGACACGTTCATGGGTCAAATCGTGGATTTGGAACGGGACTTCGCCACCGCGCCGGACGAGAGCGTTCTGCACTGCGTGGCCGACTACAAGTCGGCCCGTTACTCGATTCTCGCTCCCCTGCAACTCGGCCTGCTGGCCGCGGGCGCACAGCCGCGGCTCTTCGAGGGTCAACTGCGCGAGTACGCACGCCTGGTGGGGGTCTGCGGGCAGATGCGCGACGACTACCTGGACCTGTTCGGGGACCCTGACGCCATGGGCAAGCCGACCGGAACCGACCTCCGCGACGGCAAGCACAGCTACACCGTCCGTGCTCTCCTCGCGGCCGTCGACGACACCGAGCGGACGGTGGTGGACACCGCGCTCGGCGACGCGTCCTGCACGCCGGAGACGATCGCCGCCGTCCGTGAGATCGGTGAACGCCGCGGCGTGGCGGACCGCATGCGGGCGGACATGCGCCGCTACGCGCAGCAGGCGTCCGAGTTGGCCGCCGGCTGGCGCCCCCGGTGGCGAGAGGAGGCGGTCTGCTTCTTCGAGCAGCTGCCGCTGTGGAGCGTCGAGCGAGCCGGGTGACCAACGACCGCACTGTCGACGTGGGCTGTTCGGTCGGCGGGAGGCGGTTTCCGGCATGCGCGGACGGCATGCGCGGAGCAGGACGCGCTGAGCGGGACGGGGTCCGCCTACAAAACGCGCAGGGCTTGGCCGGTGTCGCGTTCGCGCCTCGTCAGGGCGTGCAGCACCGCCTGATCGCCGTGTCGGTCGCGGGCAGCCGCGACGAGCACGTCGATCGCCACGGCGAGTGCGGCTCCGGGGGCCGGCGTGGGGACGCCCACGCTCAGCGCCAGATCGTCCAGGTGAACCGCCAGTTCGACACAGCGTGTCTCCAGGTAGCCGTCGAGCAGCATCTCCTCTCCGGGCCGGTGCAGGACGGCCACGCGCCGACCGGCCGGTTCGCTTTCCAACCGCTCCGACAGCCGCCGCCATGCGGCCCTCGTCTGCTCGGCCACGGCGACGGGACCGGCAGCGGCGGTTTCCTCGCTGCGCGCACGCACGCCGACATTGAGCTCGGAGTCGGGAACGGACGTGCCCACGAGCCTGGCGTAGTAGCGCACCGGTGTCACCGGCTCCGCGCCGACCACGTCGCCGTCGAGGAACCATTCGACCTGAAGAACGCTGCGCGCGAGATGACCGGCCAATCCGCCCACTGACATCCCCGGCAACAGGGACTCCTTCGCCCAGTCACGCCTGAGCTCTTCCGTCTCCAGGAGCTGCACGGCCCGTTCAGCGGCCAGTAGGTACGCCTCGCGTATCTCCGTCGTCATGCAGGCATCCTGCCCCCATGAAGATCACTTCGGCCGAGCAGTCCGCATAGTGATCGTGACGAGCGCCAGCACCGCCGCGAGGGCGAAGGCGGCCGCCACCGTGTTCAGCAAGGTGTAGGGGCCGCTGCCCGCGACGACGCTGCCGTCGTCCAGCAGGCAGTCGAACCCCAGCGGAATGTAGGACGGTTCGTGCCCGGAGAGCCGGTCGAGGGTGCGGGGTGGGAGTGAGCGGCAGGGCATGGCCGGCGACGACGAGGCACCCGACTCGGCGTCGTGCGCGTCCCACTGGACCGCACCGAGGCCGATCGTATAGACGATGACGGCTGCGGCCGCCGCCATGCCCGCGCTCCAGCGCAGCAGGTCCCGGGGCCAGTCCGGGCGGCGCCCCGGCAGGGCCACCGACACCAGTTTGACCGCGACCGCGATGGCCCAGAGGGGCGCGGCGAGCAGGGCACCGTACATGAGCAGGACGAACACGCCAGCCGCCTCTCGGACGTTCCTCGACCCTCGACCGAGGCGACGGATCGCCGCCCTCTGCCGGACATCATGCCTGTGCCGCCGGCACCGGCGAGAACGCGGCCCATGGCTCGTGGCTCGTGCTTCGAGGCTCCTGGCCCGGGAACGGGCCCCTGCTGCCGCCGGATGACGCACCATGGGTCACAGGGGCGACACCGCCCCGTGTACGCGCACGTGAGCGAGGCGGAGGAGACACGGTGGACGGGGATTCCTGGATGGCGACGTCCGCGGACATGCGGGAGGCGGCGCACGCGCTGCTGTCCGTCCTGGAGCCGGAGCAGGTACGTGAGTTGCGTGTGGGCCCCGGCCGCCTGGACGCGCCCGAACTGCGCGAGTGGACGTACCTGCCCGGTTCGCGTCCGGGCCTGTCGACCGAGGGACTCGACGACGGCCAGCGCGCCGCGGTGGACGGGCTGCTCGTCGCGGCGCACAGCACGGCGGGCGCCGAGCTGGCCCGCGGTGCGATCGAGGTGGAGCGGCACCGCCGCGCCCTGGCCGGTGCCGCGGGAGCCCCCGACCGCTACTGGCTGCGGCTGCTCGGAGACCCGGACGGCGACGCCCCTTGGGCGTGGCGGATGAACGGCCACCACCTCGCGGTACACGTACTGGTCACGGCCGCGGGCGTCCGGGTGACCCCGCACTTCATCGGTTCGGAGCCGGCGCGCGTCACGCAGGGCCCGCGGGCGGGCCGTCGGCTCCTGGGGCCCGAGGAGGACCTGGCCAGGGAACTGGTCACGGACCTCGACCCCGACCGGCGGGCGGTCGCGGTCTTCGACAGTGTGGCGCCGGACGACATCCTGACCCGCGACGACCCGTTCGCCGCCCCCGACCGGCTGCCGACAGGACTCACGCACGCCGACATGACGCCAAGTCAACGCGGCATCCTAGAACGCCTGGTGCGCCGCTACCTCGACCGCGCGCCGACGGCGTACGCACGGCAGTGCTGGGACGACACCGTGGCTCGGGGGCTGGACGCCGTCGCCTTCGCATGGGCCGGCGGCCGCGCGCCCGGGGATCAGCACTACTACTGCGTCCGGGCCCCTGACTTCCTCATCGAGTACGACAACACCCAGGACGACGGCAACCACGCCCACTCGGTCTGGCGCCACCTGCGCCACGACTGGGGGATCGACCTGCTCCGTGCGCACTACGCGGACCAGCACGGGTAGGAGCGAGCCGTCCCGGAGGCTGCCAGGACGCCGCGGGAGCCGATCCCGGTTCCGGTGGCCTCACATCCGGGACCTCAGTACGTCCACCTCACAACCCGGCGCCGTCGGGTCGAAGCCGTGCTCGACCAGCCAGCGGACCGCCAGCAGGCTTCGCAGCGACCACCACGCGCGGATCACGTCGACGTCGACGTCGGTGCCGTAGCCGGTGATGACGTCGCCGAGGTGTTCCTCCTGTCCGAGTGTGAAGGTCGCGAGGTCGTACAGGGCATCGCCGCGGCCCGCTTCGGACCAGTCGATGATGCCCGTGATCCCGTCGCCGTCGGCGAATACGTGCGCGATCTGCAGGTCTCCGTGTGTGAACGCCGGGGTCCACGGCCGGAGCGCGGCCTCGGCGATGCGGCGGTTGCGGGTGACCAGGTCGGCGGGCAGGACGCCGTTCGCGACGAGCCACTCGCACTCGCCGTCGAGTTCCGCCGTCAACTCGTCACGGCTCCGGCCCGCCCGGCCGGGCCAGGGCGGCAGCGGCGCGTCGTGCAGCTCGCGGATGGCGGCGCCCGCCGCGGACCACGCCGCCGGCGACGCGGTCGACGGCTCGCCGAGGCGGCCGAGCGTCGTCCCCGGGAGCGCGGCGATCGCGAGCACGGGCGGCTTGCGCCACAGGACCTCCGGAGTCGGGACCGGTGCCAGGGCCATCGCCTCGACCTCGACGTCGACGCGCGCCTGATCGACGTCCACCTTCAGGAACACGTCGCCGACGCGCAGGGTCGCCCGCTCGGAATGGGCGACGACGATGTTGACCTCATCCATGGGCGAGCAGTATCCCGGACCGGCTCGCGCGGGGTCGAACTTGTTTGCCCGTACGGAAGCGGGTGATAGTCGGCCTCTCAGCCTGAGGTGGTGATCAGTGACATGCCGTTGCACCTTCGCACCAGTCTTGTCCGTGTGATGGAGGACTTCAGCCCTGCCCTGCTCGATCTCGTGCACGGCAGCCCCGAGCTGACGGACGAGGTGGGCGGCGTGGTCATCCACGACCCGGGGGACGAGGTCACGTACCCGCAGCGCGCCATCGTGCTGGGTGTCGGGGTCTACGGGACGGCGGAGACCGCCCGGCTCCTGCGGGAGCTCGGCCGGCACGGCGCGGCCGCCCTGGTGGTGCGCGGTCCGGTGGAGCGCGACGAGGCGCTGGCAGCCGCGTCGGCGGCCTCGGGCGTGGTGCTGATCGGCCTGACCCAGGGCGCGTCGTGGTCGCAGCTGACGGAACTCCTGCGGACGCTGCTCACCGAGGGGGACGTCGGGGACGCGGGCGCGGAGTCGCTGGGTGGTGTCCCTTCCGGTGATCTGTTCGCGCTGGCCAACGCCGTCGCGACACTGCTGGACGCGCCGATCACGATCGAGGACCGCCGCCAGCGCATCCTGGCCTTCTCCGGCCGTCAGGACGAGGCGGACCAGGCGCGCGTCGCCACGATCCTGGCCCGCCGGGTACCCGACGCGTACCTGCGGATCCTGGAGAGCCGGGGCGTCTTCAGCGAGCTGTACCGCAGTGAGCGGCCGGTGCACATCGCACCGGCCACGATCGAGGAGGGGGAGACGGCCCTCCCCCGGGTCGCCGTCGCGGTGCGCGCCGGTGACGAGTTCCTGGGGTCGGTGTGGGCCGCGGTCGAGGAGCCACTGACCCCCGACCGCGAGCAGGCCTTCCAGGACGCGGCCAAGCTCGTCGCGCTGCACCTGTTGCGCCACCGGGCGGGCGCCGACGCGCAGCACCGGCTGCGCGCCGATCTCGTGAGCACGGTCCTGGAAGGCGGAGCGGGGGCGGCCGACGCCCTGGACCGGCTGGGGCTCGTGGAGGAGCCCACGGTGGTGATGGCCATGGGCCTCAGAGGGCAGCGGGGCGACCATGCGCGTCTCGCCGCCGAACGGCAGCGGCTGACGAGTGCGCTGGGCATCCACCTCAACGCCGTGCAGCCCCGGTCGGCTCTCGCCCTGCTGGGCGACGTGGCCTATGCCGTCGTGCCGGTGCCCGCCGACCCGGAGGCCGGCCGGGAGCGGGCGGTGCACGTCGCGGACAATTTCGTGGAGCGCGCCGGCCAACGCTCCCAGGTGGTGATCGGCATCGGGTCGGTGGCCACCGACCCGATGGCTCTCAGCAGGTCGAGGACCCGGGCGGACCGGGCTCTGCGGGTGCTGATGAGCGACCGCGGCGATATTGACGGGAACGGTAGACGTGTCGCCTCGATCGGCGACGTGTACATCGACGCGCTGCTGCTGGACCTGCGGGACATGGCCGCGGCGCAGGGGGACGAGCTGATCGGCCCGGTGGCCCGGCTCGTGGAGTACGACGCCCACCATCGCTCGCACCTGGTCGAGACGCTCCGGGCGTGGCTGGACGCCTTCGGCGACGTCATCGCCGCGTCGGCGAGTGTGTTCGTCCACCCCAACACGTTCCGCTACCGCATCCGGCGGGTCGCCGAAGTGGCGCAGGTCGACCTGCGGGATCCCTCGACGCGCTTCGCTCTCATGCTGCAACTGCGGTTGATGCGTCCGTCGAACGTGCAGGGGTGACAGAACGCCCCGCCGCTACAGCTGGATCCACTCCTTGGCCGCGGTCACCCGTTCCAGGATCTCGTCGACCGGGTCGACGCCGATCCCCGGCCCGGCCGGCACGTCGAGGTGGCCCTCGCCGAGCTCGAAGGGCTCGGTGACGTCCGTGGCGAAGTAGCGGCTGGAGCCGGAGGTGTCGCCGGGCAGGGTGAAGCCGGGCAGCGCGGCCAGGGCGACGTTCGCGGCGCGGCCGAGGCCGGTCTCCAGCATGCCGCCGCACCACACCGGGACGCCGTGGGCCACGCACAGGTCGTGGATGGCCTTGGCCTCCAGGTAGCCGCCGACCCGGCCGGGCTTGATGTTGATGACCGAGGCGGCGCCCAGCGTGATGGCCGCGGCGGCGTCCTCGGCGGACTCGATGGACTCGTCCAGGCACACCGGCGTACGCAACTGCTTGGCCAGCGCGGCGTGCTGGACCAGGTCGTCGTCGGCGAGCGGCTGCTCGATGAGCAGGAGGTCGAAGGCGTCGAGCCGGGCGAGCCGGCGGGCGTCGGCCAGGGTGTAGGCGGCGTTGGCGTCGACCTGGAGGAGCAGGTCGTCGCCGAACCGCTCCCGCACGGCGCGGACCGGGGCGATGTCCCAGCCCGGTTCTATCTTGAGCTTGATGCGTACGTAGCCTTCGTCGATGAACCCGCCCACGGCGTCGAGGAGTTCGGGGATCGAGTCCATGATGCCGACCGAGACGCCGCACGGCACGCGCTCGCGCTCGGCGCCCAGGAACGACGCGAAGGACTGTCCCGACGCCCGCAGTTGCGCGTCGAGGACGGCCGTCTCCAGCGCCGCCTTGGCCATCTTGTGGCCCTTGAACGGCTTCATGGCGCGCTTGACCGCGTGGGCGTCCGCGTCGGCGGGCAGCGCGGGGACGAGGAAGCGGCGCAGGACGTCGGCCGCGCCGTCCACGTACTCGGAGCAGTAGCGGGGCTCGGACATCGCGACGCACTCGCCCCACCCCTCGCTGTCGGGCGTGACCACGCGGACGAGCAGGACGTCACGGGCGGTCTCGACGCCGAACGAGGTCCGGAACGGCGCCCGCAGGGGCATCGCGATCCGGCGCAGTTCGATGCCGTCGATCTTCATCGTCATGGTGTTCGGTCTCCTGGGGAGGACGTGCGGAAGAGGGGAGCTGGGGAGGAGCAAGGGGGGCAGACGCGTCACGTGGTGGTGTCGCGTTCGACGACGTAGGCCGTCCGGTCGTGGAAGCCCGTGACGCGGGCGCCTTCGGCGAGCAGGCCGCCGAGCACCTCGCGCATCGCGAGGCGCCAGGCCTTCGCCGCGCCGGGGTCGGCGCGGCGCAGCCCCTCGATGTCCGGCGGCACCTCGACCAGCAGGGTCGCGGCGTCACGACGGCCGATGACGGGCAGGCCGTCCCGTACCGTCAGCGCGGTCACGGCGTCGTCGGGAACCGCCGCGGGGGCGGGGCGCCCGGACGTCGCGGCGGCGGTCGCCGCGGGGCCCGCCAGCTCCCAGGAGATCAGCGCCCGGTCGGTGTCGTCGCCGCCGTTGATGGCGTCGTCCATCTCCCCGTAGAAGCTGGTGAGGTACTCCACCGGGAGCCCGCCGAGCTTGGTCAGGTTGAAGTGGGCGTTGCGCCGCACCAGGGGGTCGTACGTCCATGTGATGCGTCGTAGTCCGCGGGCCAGGGCCCACCGGCGCTGGTGCAGCTTGAGGGCGAGGCCCGCCCGATGACCGGGCAGCGCACCGGTGACGTGCGAGTGCAGGGCCTCTCCGGCGGGGGCTGCGAAGAAGGCGACGGACGCGCCGACCAGCCGGCCTTCGGTGAAGGCTCCGGCGACGTAGTTGCCCGCGTGGGACAGTGCCCGCATCTGCTCGACGCCCATGGGGGTACTGCCGGGTGCGCTCCCCCAGATCTCCTCGAACAGCGCGTCGACGCGCACGAGTTCATGCAGTTCGTGCAGTTCCCGTATGTCGAGGGTGTTCACCGGGTGACCTCCTCGACGAGGGCGGCGAGGAGCCGGGCGCGGGGGGCCAGCTCGGCGACGACCACGTGCTCGTCGTCGGCGTGGGCGCCGCCGCCGACGGCACCGAGGCCGTCCAGGGTGGGGCAGCCGAGTCCGGCCGTGAAGTTCCCGTCGGACGCCCCGCCGACCGCCGCGGACAACAGCGGCCCCAGACCCTGCCGCCGGGCGAGGAGGTCGGCACGCGCGAACAGGCCGGCGGAGGACGCCTCCTCCAGCGGGGGCCGGTTGGGTCCGCCGCGGACCTCCACCCGCGCTCCGGGGACCGTGGGTTTCATGGCGCGTATCGCGGTGTCCATCCGCTCCTGGGCCTTGCGGGAGGGGACGCGGACGTCCACGCTGACCGTGGCTTCGGCGGGCACCGTGTTGGTGGCCGAGCCGGCCTTGACCACCGTGGGGACCACGGTGGTGCGCCAGCCGTCGCGGGCACCGGCGTCGGCCACCTCGGCGAGACCGTCCAGGGCGAGGGTCAGGTGCGCGGCCTCCACCGCCGCGTTGACGCCCTTGTCCGGCTCCAGACCGGAGTGGGCCGCTCTGCCGCGTACCACCAACTCGTAGGCGGAGGTGCCCTTGCGGGCGGTCTTCAAAGCACCGCCGTCCGCCGACGCCTCCAGGACGAAGGTCGCCGCACACTGCCGCGCCATCTCCTCGATCAGCGCCCGCGACGTGTCCGAACCGACTTCCTCGTCCCCGGTCACCAGGACGCAGACGCCTTCCAGGGAGGGCAGCGAGGCGAGGGCGTGGAACATCTGCACCAGACCGGCCTTCATGTCGAAGACCCCGGGGCCGCGCGCGATGCCGTCGGTCACCGACCACGGATGAGTGGCCAGCGAGCCCATCGGCCACACCGTGTCGTGATGTCCGAGCAGCAGCACGCGGGGCGCGCCGAACGTCCACCGCAGGTGCGTGACGCCGTCGACGACGAGGCGTTCCGGCGAGGCGCCGAGGAGGCGTGCTCCCTGGGTGGCCACGACGTCCGCGCTGCGCGCCACGGCGGCCAGGTCGGCGGAGAAGGACTCGCACACCACGAGTTCTTCGAGGTCCGCGAGCATCGCGGGCAGCTGAGGCGCCGGCCGCCCCGGCAGCGCGCCGCTCACCGGGCACCGCCCGGCCTGCCGAGCTGCTCGCGGAAGAGCCGGTGCACATTGCCGCCGAGGACCGCGCGGATCGTGGAGTCGTCGAGCCCCCGCTCGGTCAGCGCCGCCGTCAGGGCGGGGAGCTCGGCGGGCCCGTCCAGGCCGGGCAGCGAGGCGTCGAGGGCGACCCCGGTGTAGTCGCCGCCGTCGCAGCACGGCGGGGTGATGTCGGCGGCGACCTCCCGCAGGAAGTCCGGGCCGATGCCGACGTGCTCGGCGCCGACCAGCTCGATGACGTACTCGATGTGGTCGACGACCCGGTCGACGGTCTGCCGCTCCGGCTCCGCCGCCAGGAAGTCGGGGACGAAGTTGACGCAGACGACGCCGCCGGTGGCCGCGACGCCCCGGATCTGGTCGTCGGTGAGGTTGCGGTGGTGATCACAGAGGGCGCGCACCGCGGAGTGCGAGGCGATCAGCGGCCGGGAGGCGAGCTCCAGGACGTGCGCCACACCGGCCGCCCCCAGATGCGAGATGTCGAACATGACGCCGAGGCGCTCCAGTTCACGGAGCGCCGCGACGCCGTCGCCGGTGAGCCGGGAGCCGGTGGCGTCCTCCCCGCTGCCGTCGGCGAGCGCGGACCGCCCCCAGTGGGCGAGCGAGGCCATCCGCACCCCGAGCCGGTGCAGCGTCCGGAACAGCTCCACGTCCGCGTCCACCCCGGGCGCACTCTCCAGCGCGAGCACGAGCGCGATCCGCCCCTCCGCCAACGCGGCGTCGATGTCCGCGCCGTCCAGGCACAGGCGTACGTGCTCGGGGTTCCCCTCGGCGAGGGCGTGCGCGCACTCGATCATCCGCAGGGTGCGGCGCAGCGCTCCCTCGGGCCGGAACTGGTCGTCCACGAACACCGGAAGCACCTGTATGTCCACGCCCCCCTTGCGCAGCTGCGGCAGCCACCGCTCGCGGAAGAACGCCGCCCAGCGGTGCGGGGGCCGCTCCACCACCGACATGAGCAGGTCGTTGTGCGTGTCGGCGACGAGCGCGCGCCCGTGCAGATCTTCGGTCACCTTCGGCTCCTCCTCGAATCCATGCCTGTGACGCTAGGCGAGAGGGAAGAGCCGGGGTTCGTCGTGAAGACCCAATTCCGGCGGAGTTCTCCGTATCCCCGAACGACAGCCGCGGCCCGTCAGCAGGGACGGATGAACCACGCGTCCGACCAGTTGCCCCAGCCCTTCTTGTTGTTCGGGGGTATCTCCGGCCACACGGACCAGAACTCGTGGATCTTCCAGCTCCTCTTCACCGGGTCCCATGTCTCGGTGCAGAAGCGGCCCTTGGGGCAGGAGCTCAGCCCGTCCGTCGTGTGATAGATCCTCTCGGGTGCGGGCTTGACCGTCGGTGAGACCGCCTGTGGCGACACCGGGGCCGCCTGGGCCTAGGTGCCCGCCAGGGCTGTTCCCGTCAGTGAGGCCAGGGCGACGGCCGTCGCACATGGTTTTGGCTCCGGCCGAAACGTCGGGCGGGCGCCGGCGGCTCAGCAGCTGCCGAGGAGCTGCTGACCCAAGGGTGTCGCGGTGTGCAGGACGCGTTTGCCGTCGCGTCGGGACGCGATGAGTCCGCCTTCGCGCAGCACGGCGAGCTGCTGGCTGACGCTGGGCAGCGACACCCCTGTCGCGTGGGCGAGTTCGGAGGTGGTGGGACAGGCGCGCGCGGCGGCCTCGTACAGGAGTGCGGCGCGGGTGGGCCCCAGCAGGCGGGCCAGCGCCGCCGGGGAGGCGGCGGACCATGGTGGCGTCTTGTCGACCGGGTAGATGAGCACGGGCCGCAGTTCGCTGTCGGCCAGGGTGATGGGGCGCCGCCAGCAGAAGTACGACGGGACCAGCAGCAGGCCCCGGCCCTGGAGATACAGGTCGTACTCGACCGGATAGTCGACCGTCAGCACGGGCGGCTCCCACACCGCCATCGGCCGCAGACTGTTCAACAGTGCCCGCGTCCCACCGTCCACCAGGGCGCGCATGCGCAGGGCCCGGTCCGTCGCCGTCGCCACGTCGATGTGCTGCCACACCGGCGCGATGAACTGCCGGTGGTACGTCCGGAGGTGCCCGCCCAGCGCGGTCAGCGCGGCCGTGTCTCCGCGCGCCAGCTCCGCGCCCGACCGGGGCCGTCCGCCGCCCGCCGACAGCAGCGCCAGTTCGTGGCGCAGTCGGCGCCTCGGTGTCGCGAGTACCCGGTCGATGCCTTCCCTCAGCTCAGGAGGGCCGCCTTCGACGGGCGGGGTGAGGAAGTCCGGGAAGTACGCCGCGCGCGGGACCAGGCTGGACAGTGCCGACGCCGCCCTTCGGGCCTCCTCGCCCCGGCGGACCAGCCCGCCGGCCATCCGCCGCCACGGCGCGAAGGCGAGGGCGCCCTCACGGGTCTGCAATCGGCACAAGCTGCACACGATCTCCCACAGAGGGTCCGGTCGCCGGGCAAGCCTCACGTTCCCCAGGTCACTGCCGGTGAAATGGATGCGCAGCATGGCTCCCCCGTCGGCCTTCGACGCTCCGACCAACACTGTGACACGCACGGAATGAAGGGGTGAGTGTCCATCCCGACACGGGCATGGTCCTGCGCCAACCGTCAGGCGCGCGTGCCCGGACCGCAGACCGAGGTCTTGCGGAGCATCTGGCCGGCCGCCAGTTCGCGGTAGAGGGGGCTGGCGGTGAGCAGTTCCTCGTGGTGTCCGGCGGCGGTGGTGCGGCCGCCGTCCAGTACGACGATGCGGTCGGCGTGCTGGACGGTGGAGAGCCGGTGCGCGATCACCAGCAGGGCGCATTCCCGCGCGACGTCCTTCATCACCGTGGTGAGCGCGGTCTCGTTGATGGCGTCGAGGTGGGAGGTGGGTTCGTCGAGCAGGAGCAGCGCGGGGCGGGCGAGGAGGGCGCGGGCCAGGGCGACGCGCTGGCGTTCGCCTCCGGAGAGGGTGTTGCCGCGGTCGCCGAGCATGCCGTCCAGGCCGCCGCTCAACCGCCGCACGACATGGTCGAGTTGTGCGAGCTCGACGACGCGCCGCACTTCGGCGTCGGTGGCGTCGGGCACGGCGTAGGCGATGTTGTCGCGCAGGGTGCCGTGGACGACGTGGGTGTTCTGGTCGACGACGGCGATCCGCTCGCGGCATTGCGCGCGGGTCAGTTCGGTGGCGGGCCGCCCGTCGAAGAGGAGTGTTCCGGAGTCCGGTTCGTAGAACCTGGCCACCAGGGCGAAGACCGTGCTCTTGCCGGCGCCCGACCGCCCGACCAGCGCCGTCTGGCGCCGGTGGGGCACGGAGAAGGTGACACCGCGCAGGACCGGCCGTCCGGGGTCGTAGCCGAAGGTGAGGTCCTGGAGTTCCAGGGCGGGTGCCTCGTCCGGTGTGGCGTCGCTCGTGCGGGCGCGTACAGAAGCGCGTACGGAAGGACGTTCGGCAGGTTGTCCGGCCGGTGCGGGCTCCGCGGGCAGGCGCAGGCCTTCTTCGATGCGCTGGTAGGCGCCCATGCCGCGCTGGATCAGGCCGACCGCGCGGAAGACCGAGGACAGGGGCAGGACGAGGTACGAGGCGTACAGCAGGAAGGCCACGAGATCGCCGAGCGAGTTGGCGTGGCCGGTGACGCGGAGGCCGCCGATGACCAGGACGAGCAGGAAGGAGCCCTGGACGGCGAGTTCGACGGCCGGGCTCATCACGGACGCGAGCTTCGCGGTCCGTACGCCCGCGTCGTGAGCGGAGTCGACGCGCTCACCGATGCGCCGCGCCTCGCGGTCCTCGGCCCGGTGGACGCGGACCATCGGCAGGGCGCCGAGCGCCCGCTCCAGGTCGGCGGCGATCGCGCCGACGGAGGCCTGCATGTGCTCCGACGCGGCCCGGATGCCCTTCAGGAGCGAGGCGACGACCGCGGCCGCGGTGGCCACGGTGAGGGCGACCAGGGCCAGCAGCAGCGGGTCGATCCACATCATGAGGGCGATCGCGCCGGCCGCGACGAGGGCTCCCGTGACGAGGTCGACGAGGGCCTGGGAGACCACCTCACGCAGCAGGGTGGTGTCGGTGGTGACGCGGGAGATCAGGTCGCCGGTGCGGTGCTTGTCGTACTCCCGCATCTCCAGTCGCAGCAGTCGCGCGACGAGGCCGTGACGGAGCTGTCGTACGACTCTTTCGCCCATGCGTTCCAGGACGAAGCGGCCGATGGCGCCGGTGGCCGCCTCGCCGACGAAGAGCGCGGCCAGGGCGAGCAGCAGGGGCCAGTACGCGCGCCCGTGCCCGCTCGCGTCCACGATCTGCTTGGCGACGAGGGGCTGGGCGAGCCCGAGGGCGGAGCCGGCGAGGGTGAGCACGGTGGCCACGACGACGGAGGCGCGGTGCCCGGTGGTGAGCCGGTACATGGTCGCCACCGCGGCCCGTGTCGAGCGGTCCGGCGCCTTCGCCGAGGGCTTCGCCCGCGTGCTGCGGTCCTCCTGCGCCCGGGAGTCGGTCATCGGCGGGGCGGCCGTTCCGCGGGCGGCGGCTCCACCGCGAGCAGCCGCGCGAAGTAGTCGTCGGGCACGTCCTCACCGACGGGGTGGCCCTCCGCCTCCAGCCACGCGTGCGCGTTGAAGGGCGGGACCACGCTCGCCCCGGTGCACCAGGTGGCCCAGCGGCCGGTCAGCCGGCACAACAGGGCGGCGCCCAACGAGCGGGGCAGACACCCTTTCGGGCCGGCGCAGAGCAGGCTGACCGCGCACATCGCGTCCCGGGCGCTCCTGGCCTGTGCGGCGGTGGCCGGTGCGGCTCCCCGGCGTACGACCTCCAGGACGGCACGGATCGTGCGCGGGGGCAGGAAGGAGAGCGCGACGGCCGGCAGCAGCACGAGGCGGGCGGCCAGCCGCCGGGCGAAGGGGACACCGGTGGGCCGTTCCAGGGCGCTCGGTGTCGTCATGAGGCCAGCCCTGACTCCCGGAGCTCCCGCACGAGTGCCGTGACGTCCTGCTCCGCGCGGGTGCGGCCGATGTCGAACTCGGTGACGAGCGCGTCGACGGCCGCCGTTTCATCGCCTCCGTCGAGGAGGGTCCGCACCACCAGGGTGCCGGTGGGGTTGAGCTCCCAGTAGTTTCCGCTGCGCTGGTCCAGGAGGACGGTGCCGTAGTCGGTCTCCGCGGTGGAGACGTCGGGGCCGAACCGCAGTGCCATGGTGGGTGACTGCCTTTCTCCGGGGGCGGGCGGGCCCGGTGGGCGTGGGCTCAACGGGCGCGCGCGGGGGACGTACCGCGCAGCCATACTTCGGCGGCGATGGTGGAGTAGAGGATGGCGTCGCGCAGCCCGGGGGCCGAGGGCCGCTGCGCGAGGTGGCGCAGCGCCGCGCCGTCGACCAGGCCGAGCCGCTCCAGCCGGGAGTCCTCCCACAGGGCCAGCAGGTCGGCGCGGTGCCGTCGCAGGCCGTCGGCCGCGTCCATGGCGGCGGCGGCCTTGGTGGTGCGCCGCAGGCAGGTCTCGGGCACGATGCCGCGCATCGCGGCGGTGAGGACGGGCTTGTACGCCCAGGGCGTGACGCGCTCGTCCGGCCTGATCGCGAGGCACGCCTCGATAACGCGGTCGTCGAGGAACGGCGACGCCATGGGGACGCCGGCGCGGGCCGCCATCCGGTCCCACTGGCGGATGATGCGCGTGCAGGAGCGGATCTGTTCCAGGTCGGTGTGCAGGCCGCGGTCCGGGTGCAGCGGCGCGGCCGTCTCGGCGGCTTCTCGCAGCGCCCGCCGGACCATGTGCTCGGCGTCGGGGGTGACCCAGTCGAAGAGGCGTGGGGGCATGCCCCAGCCGAGGCTGGTCGTGGCGGTGGCGGGGAGCGGTGCGCGGAGGTGGCCCGCCGCGTCGGCGAGGCACCTGCCGTAGGGGCGGGAGTCGGCGAGGGCACGGGCCGTGGCGCCGAGCGGCCACTGCCACAGGGCCCGGAAGCCGCGCAGCTGCCGCAGCGCGAACAGTGGGCGGGTGCGCGCCAGCCGGTGGTAGTACGCCTCGGAGCACCAGGCCACATGGTCGCCGCCGATGCCCGTGAGGTGCAGCCGACTGCCGCGTTCCGCCATGGCCGGCAGGTGGTGCAGCACCCGCGAACGGTCCATCACGCCGATGGTCGGTTCGTCCAGCAGGTCGTCGATGCCCAGCAGGTCGTCGTAGACCAGCGGGGAGGCGTCGGCGTCCCACACCACGTGCTCGACGTCCGGCAGGTGCTTCGTCGCCTGCTGCGCCCAGTGCAGGTCGGTGTCGGCCGGATCGCGCCCCGGCCAGGTGTTGGCCACCACCTTGGCGGGCGACCGGTCGGCCAGGAAGCAGATGGAGGTGGAGTCCAGGCCGCCGGACAGGTCGCAGCTGACCACGCCGCCCTGCCGGGTGCGGGCGTCGACGGCGGCGCCGAGGGCTTCGCGGACCAACGGGGCGCCGTCGGCGAGCGTACGGACCGGCTCCGGCGGGGTCCACCACCGCGCGTGGCGTACGGTTCGCCCGTCCGCGGCGACGAGCAGCGCGTCCTGCGGCGGTACGGCGGTGACGGCCCGCCACAGGGACGCCTCGGACAGCGGATGGGGCACCGGCCACAGCAGGCGGATGGCGAGCTGCTCCTCGTCGGGTTCGTGGCCCAGCGCGGCGGCGAGGACGTCGGCGCGGGTGGCGGCCACCCGCACGCCGTCCACGGCGGCGTGGAAGACCAGGCGGAGCCCGGACGCGGTGCCCTGCACCCTGAGCCGTCCGTCCATGGCGGCGACGAGGTGGAAGCTGCCGTGCAGGGAGCGGGCCACCGCGTCCAGCTCCGCGAGGTCGCGCAACCGGCCCGCCACGCCCTCCAGTTCGGCGGCATCGACGGGGCAGCAGCCGATGACGGCCAGTGCGGTGCGTCCGGCGCGTGCCGTGACGATCTCCTGGTCGTCCCACTGCCCCACCAGCCAGGGCCGGCCCGACGGATGTGCGAGGACGCGAGTTCCATGAGTTCCGTGTGTTCCGGAGTGGACGAAGGACCGGGCCACGGCGGCCGCGTCCTCGCGGTCGGTGAAGACCGCGAAGTGCGCGTCGCCGGGGCCCGTCCCCGCACTCTCGTGCGCTTCAGTCATGACGTCGGGTCAAGGACCGTCGGTCGTCAGTTCTTGCTCAGGATGAGCCGGTCGTTGCCGGACCGCTGCAGCAGCCCGGTCTTCTTCCGGAATGTCCCGAGCCGGACGAGTGCCGGCGCTTCGTAGGCCTTCTTCATGACTTCTCCTCGGGTTGAGGATGGACGCCCCTCCCCTGGTCGACGGCGCACTGGGCTCCGTCGACCTGCCCGGGACTCATCGGGAACCCCGGGGCGAGGAAGTGGTCGCAGCACCTAGGTATGTGCACAACCGGAACGCATGACAAGACCGCAGACATAAATATGACAATACGGAGAATTCAGGAAAAACGTTTCGACCTGCATTCCTGTGCAGGACCTGCATCCCCATAAAGTCCGATGAAATTGCAAGCGTCAGCTGCTGAACGGAACGGCGTCGGCGGGGTCGGCGTGCCAGTTGGTGCTCAGCGGCCTGTCGATCAGGGTCGTGCTGGGCAGCCGGACGGAGACGGCGCCCTCCTCGTCCCCGGCGACGGCGATGATCAGCTGGTCGAACTCCGCGCCGCCGTTGCCGTCGGTCGACTTGGGGTTGATGCCGGCATAGGCGGCGGTGGCACCGGAGAGCCTGACGGTCTCGGTCACGGCCTGCTCGACGGGGGCCACCTGCCGGTCGGGGTGCGAGCCGAACGAGGCGGAGGGGATGGTGCCCTCCAGGTAGCAGGTGATGCCCGCCTTGGCCTTGGCGGTCACGAGGAGGTAGCCACCGGCCTGGGTCTTCTCGGTGACCTTGAACGTCAGGTCGTTGGTCCCGCAGAGCTGCTCGACGGGGGCCTTGCTCTGGCCGCCGGCGGCGAGCGCGGTACCGGCGGCGGTGGTGGCGAGGGCGGTGGCGGCCACGGCGGTCAGGGCGAGACGGGCGGTACGGGTGGCAAGGCGCGAACGCATCGGGAACTCCATGGGTGCGGTGAGTGGTTCGTCCGGCGAGCCGCTCGGACGGACCACAGCCTGGGCCGTGATCCGTCCCGGCCGCCACAACAGGCCGGTGGTACGGAACGCTGGAACACCGGAACGGCCGCTGACCAGCACAGATGCACACACCCTGGAACGGGCGGCTGGAACGGGCGGCCGGGACGGACCGCGCAGGCGGCCCCGATGCCGTGCGGAGCGGTGGAGGCGGCCGTCGCCGTGTTCAGCGCAGCCGCGCGGCATGCGCCGGCTGCTCGCCCGTCCGCGGGCCCGCTGCCGCCGAGGGGCGCCACAGGGCTGTCGCGAGCCGTACGAGGGTGGCGCCGACCAGCATGTGCAGGGCACTGGCGAACACGGAGTCGGGCAGGGCGATCAGGAAGGCGAAGAGGGGCAGCACTGTCGCGTACGCCCAGGACGCAACCCGCGGCAAGACCCGGGCGCGGACCGTTGCCGCCCCGAACAGGGCGCAGCCCACGGCGAAGACGGCGGCGGAGCCGATGAGCGCGGCGACGGTGGCGCCCGTCAGGGTCTCCTCGACGACAGCTTCGTCGAAAGGGAACAGCACCAGGTTGGAGGCGAACGCGGCCCCGCCGAACAGGCCGAGCCCGATGAGGTTGACGACGTACGCCCGTTCGCCGAAGCGACCGGTGACCGCGCCCTGGCGCCGGTGCAGCGCCGCGAGCAGTGGCAGGGCGAAGGCGGGCGACAGTGCGAGGAAGAAGCTGGTCGTGGCGGTCTCCCCGGTGAAGGCCTCGGCAAGTGCGGGCACCGCGATGAGCAGCCCGGACAGCACGCCGCAGAGCGCGCCGATGCGGTCGGGACCGTAGCGGTCGCGGGGGTGTGCGGGTGAGGAGGTGGGCATGGGGTGCTCCGGTATCTCGATGGCGGGCCCGGCCGGTAAGTGCCCGGGCCGGGGCCGAGAACGCTAGGAAGCCGACGTCCACCGCCGACAGGTGCCGAACGGCGAAACCGGCTGCCGGTCGTCATGAAGTGACCGCCGCGGCCCGGCCGATGGACACATGCCGCTCGGCCGGTCCACACCTCGACCGCCGCCTTCCCCTCGCCCCCCGGCCGCCGCCGCGCCTAGCGTGGGCGGCACACGGGAGGGGGTGGCGCATGGTGGCGTACGTGCCGGTGGCGTGGGTGTCGCCCCTGCTTTACGGAGCGGTGCTGTCCGGTGGCCTCTACTACGTGGTGACCGGGATGGATTCCGGACCCGGGCCGGGCGCTTCGGGCTGGCGGGCGGTGGGGTTCGTCGTGGGGCTGGCGGCGCTGTTCGGTCTTGAGGCAGTGGAACGGTGTGCCGCGGCACGCGGGGCACGCTTGCAGGCGTCGCTGCTGTTCGGGCGCGGCGTCCTCATCGCCGCCGTGGCCGCACTCGACGTGTCCGGGCTCGCCCAAGTGCTGTTCGTACTGCTGCCGTTCACCGCGTACTTCGTGTTCGGGCGCGGTGTCGCGCTCGCGCTGGGGGCGCTGTGCGTAGCCGGTGCGCCGGCCGGATGGGCGCTGACCGCTCCCGGATGGCACCGCGACCCGGAGCACGTGTCGGATCTGCTGATGCTCTGCGTGGGCCTCGTCCTCGCGCTCTCCATGGCGGCCGTCGCCGTCCGCGAGCAGCGGGCGCGGCACGCTTTGGAGGCGTATGCCGAGCGGGTCGCGGAGCTCTCCGCGGCGGCCGAGCGCAACCGGCTGGCGCGGGACATCCACGACAGCCTCGGGCACCATCTGACCGCGGTCTCCGTCCAGTTGCAGCTCGCCTCCGAGTTCCGGGACCTGGACCCCGGCTCCGCCCGGGGCGCGCTGGACGAGGCGCGGCGGTCCGTGAAACGCGCGCTGGGTGACGTACGGAAGTCCGTACGGGCCCTGCGGGACGAGGTGCCGCGCGCGTCACTGGCGGAAGCGCTCGCGGAGCTCGCGCGGGAAGACGGTGCCGGCCCGCCACGCGTCACCGTGTCGGTCGACGGAACCGAAAGCGGTTATGGCGCGGCCGAGTTGGCCGCGTTGTACCGCGCGGCGCAGGAGGGGCTGACCAATGCCCGTCGGCACGCGCGGGCCTCGCGGGTGACGGTGTCGGTCCGGCTGGCGGAGCGTGCCGCGCGGCTTGAGGTGCGCGACGACGGCCGCGGCTTCGGCCCGGACGCGGACGTCGCGGGGTCCGGACTGGTCGGGATGCGGGAGCGGGTGGGCCTGGTGGGCGGCAGCGTGGTCGTCGACAGCGCACCCGGCGCGGGGACGCGGCTGACCGTGACGGTGCCGCGCGGCACCGGCGAGGGGGCGACATGAGCGAGGAGGGCGCACAGGACACGGCGGTGCGGGTGCTCGTCGTGGACGACCAGCGGCTCATCCGGGACGGCATCGCCTCTTTGCTCTCGGTCCGGCCGGGCATCGTGGTCGTCGGCACGGCCATGGACGGTCGCGAGGCCGTCGCGAAGGTGCTCGAACTGCGTCCGGACGTCGTCCTGATGGACGTCCGGATGCCCGGGATGGACGGCGTCGAGGCCGTCGCCGTCCTGAGCGGCGAGGCGCCGGAGTGCCGGGCGGTGATGCTGACGACGTTCGACGACGAGGAGTACGTCGTGCAGGCGCTGCGCGCGGGCGCCTGCGGCTATCTGCTGAAGGACCTGCCGGCCGACGACCTCGCCCGCGCGGTCCGCCTCGCGCACGCGGGCGTCACCCAGCTCGACGCCGCGGTCACCCGGCGCCTCACCGCGTCGCTGCCCGCCCCGGGCCCCGCCGCGGAGTCGGCCGCGGCCCTCAGCCCGCGCGAGGTCGACATCCTGCGGCTCGTGGCGCGCGGCAGGACCAACCGGGAGATCGCGGCACAGCTGTTCCTCAGCGAGGGCACCGTGAAGAACCACGTCTCCCACATCCTGGCCCGTCTCTCCCTGCGCGACCGCACCCAAGCCGCTCTGTACGCCCGTGACCTGGGTCTGCTCTGACCGGCTCTGCTCTGCCCCGGGGCTGCTCCGCCCTGGCGGTCCACTCGGCCGTTCGGGGCGCGTCCGAGGCCGCGTCGCCCGTACGGAGAGGGGTGGGAACGGAGCCGCCGCGGTAGGCATTCCGCGTGCAGACCTTCCTCCCGTACTCCGACTTCACACGATCCGCCGCGGTCCTGGACCGGGCCCGCCTCGGCAAACAGCGGGTCGAGGCCCTTCAGGTGCTGCGCGGCCTGACCGTGCCCGGCTACGGCTGGCGCCACCACCCCGCCGTGCGCATGTGGACCGGCTACGAGGAGGCCCTGGTCCGCTACGGCCTCGACGTGTGCGCGGTGTGGGTGGCGGAGGGACGCCCCGACACCTGTGCCGCCACCCTGGTCACCGACTTCACCCGGCACCGTCCCGGTGCATCCGTGCGGACCCGTGAGGAGCTCGCCGACGACGGCGAGCTGCCTCCCTGGCTGGGTGACCCGGCCTTCCACCGCAGCCACCAGTCGGCCCTGGTGCGCAAGGCGCCGGAGGTCTACGCCCCGCTCTTCCCGGGCGTCCCCGACGACCTGCCCTACGTCTGGCCGGGCTCCGACCGGGACCCCTCCTGACCCTTGTGCCGCCCTGCTCCGGCGCTCCGCTCCGGGCGCGCGGGACCACGCACCGGCCTACGCTTGCCCCCATGCATCTGCTGCTGACCTCCGACACGCACGTGCCGGCGCGGGCGAAGCGTCTGCCCGACGATCTGCTCGCGGGGATCGACCGGGCGGATGTGGTGATCCACGCCGGGGACTGGATCGACGAGGCCACGCTCGATCTGTTCGCGTCCCGGTCGCGCCGGCTGATCGCCGTGTACGGCAACAACGACGGCCCGCCGCTGCGCCGTCGGCTCGCGGAGGTCGAGCGGGCCGAGCTGGCGGGGCTCCGGTTCGGTGTCGTCCACGAGACGGGACCGGCTGCCGGGCGCGAACGCCGGTGCGCGGAGCGCTTCCCCGACCTGGACGTGCTCGTGTTCGGCCACAGCCACATCCCCTGGGACACCGAGGCGCCCGGCGGGCTGCGGCTCCTCAACCCCGGCTCCCCCACGGACCGCAGGCGTCAGCCGTACTGCACGTTCCTCACTCTGACGGTCGCGGACGCCGCGCTGCACGACCTGACCTGGCACCGGCTGCCGCTGAGGCACTGAGCGCTGAGCACTGAGCACGCCGAAGGCGCCGACCCGCGCGTGCGGGTCGGCGCCTCGGGGCGGAGTGCGGGTCAGAATTGCAGGGACCAGGCGTTGACGGTGCCGGTGTCGTTCGTCCAGTTGTCGGTCACGCGCAGCCGCCACGTCCCGTCGGCGGTCTCACTGGAGGCGTCGACGCGGTAGGTGGCCCGGACGTCGTCGGCGCTGTCGTCGCTGTCGTAGTCCTTCAGGACGTACGCGGTGCCGTCGGGGGCGACGAGCTCGACCTTGAGGTCCCCGCGGAAGGTGTGGCGGATGTCCACCGCGACGGACAGGTCGGCCGGGGCCCTGCCCGTGACCCCGGTGACCGGCAGGGGGGACTCGACGGTGGCGTTGTCACGGATCTGGTAGTCGTCGGTGTTCTCGAACTTCTTGCCGGTGGGCGGGGTGCCGTCACCCGCGCCCGTGTGCAGGAGCTTGTTCGGGGAGCCGGTGCGGGCGTCGGTGACCTTGCCGGACGTGGCGTCCGCGACCAGCTTGTCGCGGACCT
This sequence comes from Streptomyces sp. NPDC030245, assembly GCF_055572995.1. Lineage (NCBI taxonomy): Bacteria > Bacillati > Actinomycetota > Actinomycetes > Kitasatosporales > Streptomycetaceae > Streptomyces > Streptomyces sp. NPDC030245. The sequence goes on from NZ_JBVICF010000009.1 coordinate 71,578, forward strand.
GGGCCGGGGTCCACGTCGGGTTGGCGGCGAGCAGCAGGGCGGCGGCGCCCGCGACGTGCGGGGCGGCCATCGAGGTTCCGCTCATCGACTGGGACGCGCTGTCACCGGAGTTGGACGTGGAGACGATGCTGTCGCCGGGCGCGAAGAGGTCGAGGCAGGTGCCGTAGTTGGAGCCCTGGCCGTTGGACCAGCCGGTGGCACGGGCGTCCCGGCTGTTGGTGGCGCCGACCGTGATGGCCGACGGGGTGGAGGACGGGGAGTACGAGCAGGAGTCGGCGTTGTTGTTGCCGGCCGCCACGACCCAGGTGACGCCGGAGGATATGGACGTCGCCACGGCGTCGTTCACGGACTGGGTCCTGCCGCCGCCGATGCTCATGTTGGCCACGGCCGGCTTCGCCGCGTTCTTCGTCACCCAGTCGATGCCCGCGAGGACGGGGGCCCAGGTGTCGCCCGAGGTGCCCTGGCAGTTCAGCACGCGCACACCGGTCAGCCTGACCCCCTTGGCGACGCCGTGCGCGGCGCCGCCGACGGTCCCGGCGACGTGGGTGCCGTGGCCCTGGCAGTCGGAGGCGTTGGAGTCGTTGTCGATGAAGTCGTAGCCGCTGACCGCGCGGCCGCCGAAGTCGCGGTGGCCCATGCGGATGCCCGTGTCGAGGATGTACGCGTTCACGTTGGCGGCGGTCGTGTCGTAGGTGTAGCTCCTGTCCACGGGCAGGTCGCGCTGGTCGACGCGGTCCAGGCCCCAGGAGGGCGGGTTGGTCTGGGTGTCGACGGCGTGGGCGGCGGCGTCGGCCTCCACGCGGGCCACCGACGGGTCGGCGGCCAGCTCTCGGGCCTCGCCCTCCGCCATCCGCACGGCGAAGCCGCGCAGGGCGGTGGTGTACGTGTACCGCAGGCTGCCCGCGTGCCGCGCGGCCAGAGCCTTCGCCGAGGCGGGGATGTCGGCGCGGGCGACCGAGTTCTTGAAGGTGACGATGTACGAACCTTCGACCGCGCCGGGGCGGTCCGCGCCGACGATGCGGCCTTCGCCGTCGCCCGGCGGTACGGGAGCGGCGGCGGCCCCGGAGGTCGCGGCAACCCCTGCGAGCAGGGCGGTACTTGCGCCGACGGCGAGTACGCGCCGGACGGCGCGAGCGTCGATCTTCATGGTTTCTCCCTCAGAGCCGGCGTCACCGGTGTGTCGGACGGGCCAGAGCCTCGGACACGCCGGAGGAGCCGAGCAATCCGTAGCGCTACCCAAAGAGCGGCGGGCGGGGCCGGGCGCCCCTCCAGGGGCGCGGGGAACCGCGCGAGCAACCAGGGGCGGAGCCGCACCCGCGCGGCGGCCGCCGTAGGCAGACGCGGCCGCGGGTCCGTCGGCCCATTCCGTAGGTGGTGAACCCCTATTGCGACTCCGCCCGAGGGACGGGTAGACCACCGTTCAACGAACGCCGTGCTCCGGCGAGAAGGTGGCCTTCCCGGAGCGACGGCAGGTGAGAGGCGGAGCCGTGAGCAGACCTTCCTTCGGTACGGGCCGGGTCCCGGAGACGTCCGGGCGGCGCGAGGAGGCGCACCGGCTGCGGGAGGCACTGCGCGAGGGACCGGTCGTCGCGGTGGTACGGGGAGAGCCCGGCACGGGCGTGTCCCGCCTGGTGGACGAGGTTCTCGACACACCGGAGTTCACGGAGTGGCCACAGCTGCGCGGGACTTGCCCGGAGGTGGCGAGGTCCGCGACGGTCCCCGCACCGCCCGGGGCGGACGACGACGTACCTCTTGCCGGGGTCCCGGGGCCCGCTCCACACGCACCGGACACCGCACGTCGCGGCCGTTGCCTGGGCGTCGCGCCGGCCACGCCCAGCGGCGGCACCATCGGCGATGAGACCACTCCCCTCTCCCCCATCGCGGACGCGCTCGCCGGGTTGCCGTACCGGTGCCCTGTTCCCGGCCCGTCCCTGCCTGCCGTGGCCGGGGTCGTCGGGCTTCTCGTGCCCGAGTTGGCCGACCGGCTGCCGGAACCGCCCCCGGCCGCCGCCGACCCGGCGGTACGGCGAGGGCTGCTGCCGCGGGCCGTCGAGGCGCTCCTCGCCTCACTCGGGGACGCCGTGCTCGTCGTGGAGGACGTCCACCGCGCCGACCCGGCCACCCTCGCCCTGCTCCGTCACCTGATGACCGCGATGCCGCCCGGCCTGCGGCTGGTCCTCACCGAGGAGGCCGCTCCCGGGCTGCCGGTCCTCGGTGTCGGTCTGCCGGTGCGGGCCCGGGTCGAGGAGATCGACGTACGGCCCTGGACGTGCGGGGAGACGGAGGAATTCGTACGCCGGTGGCTGCACGCGCACCGGCCGCAGCCCGCCGAGGACCTGCACGACCTGGTCGTACTGGTGCACGAACTGACCGGTGGACTGCCGGAGGTGGCCGAGGCGTTGCTGCGGGCCGCCGGAGAGCTGCTGCGGGCGCGAGAGCAGGGCGGACCGCGGGCGGCGCGGGCGGAGGTGGCCCGGTGGAAGGTCCGGGACATCGGGGACGCCGGTGCGCTGACGGCGGCTCGGGAGCAGGGCGGTTCGAGCAGTGGGTGGCCCGGCGGTGACGGCACCGGACGAGCCGACGCGGGCATGCCGGGCCACGGTGACCGGTCCCCGGCACCGGACTCGGCACACCCCATGCTCGCGGCCCTGCGGGACGTCGACGTACCGCCGCCGCTGCGGCGCGACTTCGCCCTGCGGTCCGCGCGGCTCGACGAGGAGTCCCTGCGCATCGTGGAGGCGGCAGCGGTGCTCGACCGAGCCGTGCCCGTCAGCGTGCTCGCGGAGATCGCCGACATCGCCCCCGAACGCGCCGGGGCGGCCGTGGACGCCTGCGTACGGCAGTCCGTGCTGCGTGCCGACGGCGACCGCCCCGTCTTCCGGCACCCGCTGGACCGCCGTGCCGCGCTGGCGCGCATGCCGGGGACGCGGCTGGCGCGGCTGAGCCTGCGCGCCGCCCGCGCCCTGCACCGGGGCGGCGGCGAAGGCCCGTTGCCGCTCGTCGATCTCGCCCGGCTGTACCGGGCGGCCGGGCGCGTGGCCGAGGGCCTGCGCTGTCTCGTCGTGGCGGCCGACCGCGCGGCCACGGCCGGCGACTACTCCACCGCCACCAGCCTCTACACCCGGGCCGTCGCCGACGAGCCGCGCGCCGACGGCCGGATCCGCACCGCCGCGAAGCTGGCCCGCACGGCACAACTCGCCCGCGCCGGAGAGGAAGTGGTCGCCGCGGTACGGCACGTCCTCGACGAGGACGCGCCGCCGCCCCGGCTGCGCGGCGAGATCCGGCTGCACCTGAGCGTCGTGCTCCGCAACCAGAGCGGAGGCGCCCTGGACAGTCTGAACGAGGTCGCCCGCGCCATACCCGACCTGGAACTCTCGGACCCGCAGACGGCCGCCCGCGCCATGGCGGTCGCCGCCATCCCGTCCATCAAGGGCTGGCCCGTCGAACGCCACCTGCACTGGCTCGACCGCGGCGAGACGCTCACCGGCCAGGTCACGGATCCGGCCGCCCGGGCCGCCATCGCCGCCAACCGCGCCACCGCGCTGATGCTGCTCGGCGACCCCCGGGCCTGGGCCGCCGCCGAGGCGCTGCGCGGCCCGTCCCGCACCGCCATGGAGGCCGCGCACCACACCAGGGGCTGGACCAATCTGGCGCACGCCGCCACCGCCCTCGGCTACGACGTGCGGGCCCGCGAGTTCCTGGCACGGGCGGCGCACGGCCTCGCCGACACCAGCAGCCCCTACCTGGAAGGGCTCACACGGACCGCGGAGTTGGTGCTCGCCTGGCATGAGGGTCGCTGGCAGGAGCTGCACGCCACGGCCGACCGCACCACCCGGCTCTACGCGGAGATACCCGATCTGACCGCCGAGGCCATGCTGGTCCGCGGGCTGACGGCGCTGCATGTGCTGGGCGACGTCCCCGCGGCCCGCCGCGACCTCGCGGAGGCCGCCCGGATCACGCGGTACGACACCGGCGTCATCCTCACCGCGTCGGCCGCCGCCCTCGCCCGTGTCCACCTGGAGGCCGGCCGGCCCGGCCAGGCGTGCGAGGCGGTGGAGGAGACCCTGCACCGCCTGGAGCGCACGGGCGGCTGGGTGTGGGCCGGCGAGGTGGCGCCCACCGCCGTCGAGGCCCTGCTCGGCAGCGGACAGCCGGCGCGGGCCCGGCGGCTCGTCGCCGACTTCGCCGCGGGGACGGAGCGGTGTGACGCACCCGCCGCCCGTGCCGCCCTGACCGTGTGCCGCGCCCTGCTCGCCGAGGCCGACGGCAAGCCGGACGACGCCGTCGAACTGCTCGCCGACGCGGCGGGCCAATGGCGCGGGCTCGGCCGCCCCTTCGACGCCGCGCGGGCGGCGGAGGCCCGCGGACGCTGTCTGCTCGACCTGCGCGGGGAAGCGGCGGCCGACGGCGTCCAGGACGTGGTCGAGACCTACCGGGAGCTGGGCGCGCGCTGGGACGTGGCCCGCTGCCAGCGGCTGCTGCGCCGCCACGACATCGTCACCACCCACCGCCGCGGCCGCCTCGGCTACGGCGACCAGCTCTCCCCGCGCGAGCAGGAAGTGGCCCAACTGGTGGCCCAGGGCCGGGCGAACCGGGAGATCGCCGAGAGCCTGGTCCTGTCGACCAGGACCGTCGAGCACCACGTGGCACGCGTCATGCGCAAGTTGCACGTCACGTCCAGGACCGACATCGCCCGCGCCGAGTTGTCCGCGATTCCTCTCGGAATTGTCCGTGATCAGTAACAGACGCATCCCTTGGCCAACGTTCCTCGTCCTGCCGGGTGGTCACAGGGTGACCGCGGATCGGCGAGAGACAGCGCAAAGGGGCGGACATGGCACGGCACAGCGGCGGACGGAGCTGGTACGGCAAGATGGTCGGGGCGGCGCTCGGGGTCACGATGCTCGCCACCGGCGCCTCGGTGTGGACCGCGCAGGCCGGTTCCTCGGACGATGCCGCACCGGAGGCGACCGCGCCCGCCAAGCCGGGCGGCGCCGTCCAGCCGGTCGCGGAGACCATCGCGCACGCCTCGGAGAAGGGCAAGCGCGGCATCAACATCACCATCGACGACGGCCCCGACCCGGTGTGGACCCCGCGCGTGCTCGACCTGCTGCGGGAGCACGGCGTCAAGGCCACGTTCTGCATGGTGGGGACACAGGCGCAGGCCCACCCCGACATCGTGAAGAAGGTCGTCGCTGCCGGCCACCGGCTGTGCGACCACTCGGTGTCGCACAACACGGCCATGGACAAGGACACCCAGGCCTACCAGTCACAGCAGATACTCGACGCCGAACGCATGATCACCAAGGCGTCCGGGGGCGTCCGCCCGATGTACTACCGCGCGCCCGGCGGTGCCTTCACTCCGTACAGCCGCAAGCTCGCCGCTTCCCGTGGCATGCGCCCGCTGGGCTGGAACGTGGACACCAAGGACTTCGAACGTCCGGGCACGGACGCCATCGTCGCCACCGTCGAGCGGGAGCTGCCCAATGGGCCGACGCTCCTCTTCCACGACGCGGGCGGTGACCGCACCCAGACCGTCGAGGCCCTGCGCCGCCTCCTCCCGAGGCTCAAGGAGCAGGGCTACACCTTCGGCTTCCCGGTGCGCTGACCCGACCCCGTGGTGCGTCCGGCGCGCCCGCGCGCCCCCGTGGCCGTAGCGTTGCTGCCATGTGCTGGAGTGCTACGGCCGACCTCGTCGCGGGCACGGGCATCGCGGCCGTGGGCGTCGTCTCGGTCGCCCTGGCCGCCCGGCGCCCGCGTGACCTGCCGCTCGCCGCGCTGCCACTGCTCCTGGGGGTCCATCAGATCATCGAGGCCGAGGTCTGGCGCAACGACGGCGGCACCGGGTCCGCCACCCTCGCCTGGGCCGTCGTCGCGCTGCCGCTGCTGGCACTGTGGGTACCGGCGGCCGTGCTGAGCGCCGCGCCGCCGGGCGCCCGGCGCCGGCTGCTCGTGCCGCTTGCGGTGGGGGCCGCGACGGCGGCGGCACTCGCGCACGCCCTGGCGACCCGCACCGTGACGGCCGAGATCCGGGGGCACACCGTCGGATACTCCGTGGGGCTCCCGCAGCCCGGACTGCTCGTCGTCGGCTACCTCCTCGCCACCATCGGCTCGCTCCTCCTCTCCGGCGACCGGGGGCTCGTCCTGTTCGGTGTCCTGGTCGCCGTCGGGGCGGCGGTCTCCGCCGCGCTGTGGCGGCAGGAGTACATCTCGACGTGGTGCGCGTTCGCCGCGGTCTGCTCGGTGCTCCTGACGCTCTGGGTCGGACGGCGCCGCCCGCCGGTTCCGCGCGCGTCGGGACATGCGTCGCCTGGCTGACCAACTCGCAGCCAGAGAAGCCGACTTCAGTGCGTGTGACGCGGTTCCGCCGCGTGCGCACGGGCTCGTTCGCGCAGCGTGCCCGGGGCGAGGCCCAGGTGGATCTCGGCCGTCTCGATCACCAGGTCGCCCAGGTCCGGCACGGCCGACAGCGCGCCGCCGTCCTGACCGACGGCGTTGGCGTACGTTCCCATCCCGTCGACCGCGATCAGAATGTGCAGCGCCGCCCTGAGCGCACCCCCCGTGGTCTCGATGCCGCCCTCCTCGATCAGCTCGACGAGCGCCCCCCGCGTCCCCGCCTCCTGCGCGTCGACCGCCCGCGCCAGCGGCTCCTTGAAGCGGCTGAGGTGACGGGCGTTGAGCCACAGCCGGCTCAGGTCGGCGTACTCGCCGCCGGTGAGCCGCGCGAGGAAGAGCGCGAGCCGGTCGACCGGCGGCAGCTCCGCCTCCTCGCGCGGCAGCAGTGAGTCGCGCTCGCGCGTCGCGGCGTACGTGAACGCCTCGGCCACCAGGTCGTCGGCGGCCGGGAAGTAATGGCCGATCAGGCTGGGCCGCACCCCGAGTTCGTCCGCCACGCGGCGCAGCGTCACCAGTTCCAGGCCCTGTGCGAGGGCGATGCGCGCCGCGGTCCGCACGATCTCCGCGCGCCGCTCCTCGGGGGGCTTCCTGCTGCGCGCCGGTCGTTCCCGCAGGGGTCTTGACGTCATACCGCGCAGCCTATTGGATGAGCGACCAACAGCGAATTGGACAGCCGCCCAATAAGCGGGACCGGGCGTCACCCGAGAGGCCAGGATGACCACACAACCCCCAGTACGTGCAGGTCAGCCCGAGGCCCGGGGCATCGACGCGGTCTCCGACGCGGAACGCGTCGGACGCCCCCGCCAGCTCTTCGCCGTCTGGGCCGCCCCCAACGTCAGCTATCTGAGCTTCGCGGTGGGCGCCTCACTGATCCTGGCGGGGCTCTCGCTGCCGCAGGCCTTCGGCGTGATCCTGACCGGAAACCTGCTGTGGATCTGCACCGGCGTGGTGGCCGCGAGCGGCCCCGCGGCGGGTACGAGCGGTTCGGTGATCTCCCGGGCGTTCTACGGCGTGCTCGGCAACAAGATGGTCCTGATCGTGACCGGCTGGCTCATCGCCTCCGCCTACCTCGCCCTGAACTGGTCGGCCGCCTCCGTCGCCGGCATCGGCCTGGCCGGACAGTGGGGCCTGCCCGACTCCCCCGCCCTGGACGCCGCGGTGATCTGTCTGATCGCCGGCGTCACCCTCCTCGTCGCGATCTACGGCTACGCGACCATCGTGCGCCTCTACACCGCCCTGAGCGTCCTGCTCACCGTCGTCTTCGTCGTCGTGACCGGATACGTGCTGGACGCGGTCGACTGGTCGTACACCCCGGCGCAACCCCTGCACGGCGCCTCCCTCGCGGCCGCACTCGGCACCGGCTTCACCATCGTCGGGTCGACGGCGCTCTCGTACAGCAACAGCCCCGACCTGGCCCGCTATCTGCCGCGCGCCAGCTCCGTCACCGCCATCGCGGGCTGGACGGCCCTCGGCGCCTATCTGCCGAGCACCGTCTTCACCTCCGTGGGCGCGCTGGCGGCGACCGGCATCGACATGGCCGACCCGCAGGCCGCCCTGGAACAGCTCCTGCCCGGCTGGTTCGTGCCCGTCTTCGTGATCGCCGTCGTCCTCAACACCATCGCCAACAACGGCATGACGGCGTACAGCGCCGGCCTGTCCGTCCAGTCGGTGGGCGTACGCATCGCCCGCATCCCCGCGGTCCTCGTCATCGGCGGGCTCGGTACGGCGGCGACCCTGTACGCGATCCTCGTCTTCGACTTCCTGACCAGCGTCAACACGATGCTGCAACTGGTCGTCACGGTCACCGGACCGGCGATGGCGGTGGCCGTCACCGATCTGGCGCTGCGGCGCAACCGCTACGACGGCGAGCGCCTGCTGCACCAGGAGCGCGGCGGTCCGTTCTGGTACCGCGGCGGCTTCCACTGGCCGGGCCTCCTCGCCCTGCTCACCGGCGGTGTCGCCGCCCTGATGTGGGCGAACACGACCCTTTGGACCGGCCCCCTCGCGGCCGCGTCCGCCGGTGTCGACCTGGCGATACCGGCCGGAATGGGCGTCGCCGCCCTCGTCTACTTCTCCGCCGCGCGCGCCCTGCGCACCATCGGCGCCGACAGCCCCGAAACCCCTGACTCACCCGACTCCCCCACCACGAAAGGCACATCCCTGTGCACGCCGACGTCATCGTGACGGCCGCCCGTATCGAACCCCTGGAATCAGCCGGCCACCGGGAGGAGTGGGCCGGCCGCCCCGCCGACGCCCTCGCGATCACGGACGGCCGGATCGTCGCGGTCGCCGCCGCCGACGAGATCGCGGCGCTGCGCGGCCCCGCCACGGTGGTCCACCACTTCCCCGGCGCCACCGTCCTGCCCGGCCTCGTCGACGGACACGCGCACCCGGTGTGGGGCTCCATCGAGATCGGCAGGGGCGTGGACCTGTCGGGAGCGGCCACACTCGACGCGGTCCTCGCCCGCGTCGGCCAAGCCGCCCAAGACGCCCCGCACGATGCCTGGATCTCGGGTTACGACCTCGACGTGAACGTCTTCGCGGCCCTCGGCGAAGAGCCCTCGGGAGCCGTCCTCGGCGAACGCTTCCCCGGCCGCCCCGTCTCCCTCCTGACCCAGGACGCGCACGCCCTGGTCATCAGCCCCGAAGCCGTGGGACGCGCGGGGCTGACCGGCCGCGAGACCTTCACCGATGCCTCCTGCGTGGTCACCGGCCCCGACGGACAGCCGACCGGCCACATCCTCGAACTCCAGGCCATGGAGCTCGTCTTCGACCACTACCCCGAGGTGCCCGTCGCCACGGCCGCCGCCTACGTCCGCGAACAGCTGGAGACCCTCGCCCGCGGCGGACTCACCGGACTGCACGCCCTGGACTTCACCGACCCGTCCGAAGACGTCTACCGCTGCATCGAGGCGGACGGTGAACTCCCCCTGCGCATCCGCTGTTCCCCCCTCGTGCCCGCCGACTCGGGCCCCGCGGAGTGGCGGCGGGTCGCCGAGCAGCAGGGGCTCGGCGGCCACCGCTGGCACGTCGAGGGCGCCAAGTTCATGCTGGACGGCACCGCCGACAACGGCACCGCCTGGTTCGAGCACCCCGACCGCCACGGCGAGAACCGTGCGCCCCTCTGGCGCGACCTGGACGCCTACCGCGCCGCCGTCCGCTTCTTCACCGAACGCGGCATCCCCACCGCCACCCACGCCATCGGCGACCAGGCCGTGCGCCACGCGCTCGACGTCCTGGAGGAGGCGGGCCCCGCGGGCCGCGCCCCGCACCGCGTCGAGCACATCGAGTCCCTCCCTGACGACCTCCTCCACCGGTTCGCGGAACTCGGCGTCGTGGCCGGCCTCCAGCCCGTGCACGGCACCCGGCACACCCGCGCCGACGGCAGCGACAACTGGTCGCGCCGGATCGGCCCGGACCGTGCCGCGCGCGGCTGGCGCACCCGTGACCTGCTCGACCACGGCGCTGTCGTCGCCCTCGGTTCGGACTGGCCGATCGGGCCCGGCGACCCGCGCACCGGCCTCGCCGACTGCCAGCTGCGCCGCCCGGTGGACGAGCCGGAGACCGCACCGGTCCAGCCCGCCCAGGCGATCACCGCGCGGGAGGCGTACACGGGCATGACCCGGGCGGCCGCGCGCGCGGCGGGTGCCGAGCACGAACTCGGCCGGATCGCCCCCGGCTTCCTCGCCGACCTGACCGTCCTCGCGGCCAACCCCCTCGACCTCACCCCCGAGGAGCAGGCCCGCAACCCCGTCCTCGCCACCGTCGTCGGCGGCGATGTCCTGCTCCACTCCCGCACCGCTCACTGAGGAATCCCGATGCCCGCCATCCCCCGCCCTACCGACCGCCTCCACATCGCCGTGTCCGCCGCCGACCCGTACGCGCGCGGCGTGGCCCGCGGCACGCGCCTGCGCACCGGCATCCCCGCCGCCCTCGACGTCTACGCCCGTCTCTTCGCCCTCGGCGGCATCACCCCGGGCGGCGCCCGCGACGACGCCGAGCGCGCCCTCGACGTCATCGGCGGCTTCCGGCCCGCGGCCCGCGCCGAGATCGCGGGCCTCGCGCACGGCGCCGGTGTCGAGGAGTGGCAGGCCGGCGTCCTCAACGCGCGTACGGAGATCCTGGCCCGCTCCACCGCCGTGCCTCCCGGCGAGTGCACCACCGTCGTGCTCGGCGGTCTCGGCGCGCAGACCTGGGACTGGCACGTCGAGCTCGCCGACCACTGGCACACCCTGGAGTCGCGCGGCGCCCGCCACACCGTCGTCGGCCTCACCGAGCACGGCATCCTCGGCAAGATCGGTCTCAACAGCGCGGGCCTTGCCCTGCACTTCAACATCCTGGGCCATCTGCGCGACACCGTCGGCGGTGTCCCGATGCACGTCCTCGCCGCCGTCGTCCTCGCGGAGGCCGGCGGTGTCGCCGAGGCCGTCGAGCTCGTGCGCTCCGCGCCGCTCGCCTCCTCCGGCTCCTTCGCGCTCTTCGACGCGGCGGGGGACGCCGCGCTGCTCGACATCAGCCCCGCGGGCGTGCACGAGATACCACCCACCGACTGCGGTGTCCGCGGCGCCCTGCTGCGCACCAACCACTTCCTCACCCCGGCCCTCACCGCCGACGAGAAGTCCTGGCTCTACCAGCCCGACTCGGCCGAACGCCGCGCCTTCATGTCCGGCCGGCTGCACCGGACACCCCGGCTCCCCTCCGACCCCGACGCCCTGGCGTCCCTCCTCGTCACCGGCGCGGGCGAACCCCCGGTGACCTGCCTCCCCGACCCGGCCAAGCCCCTCGGCCAACGCTGGGCCACGCTCGCCACGGTCACCCTGGACCCGGCCACCCGCACGGCCCGGATACTGGACGGCACCCCGGCCGACATCGGCACCGCGGACTGGCACGTGCTGACCGCCACCCCCCGCCCGCCTGACTGAGGGATGCGGTGCCCGCTCATGCGACGGGCTCGGTGCGTATGCGGACGGCCGCGGCGAGCCGCCTGCTGTGGGCGATCGCCTCGGCGGCGGTGGCGCCGCGGGCGATGACGTGACCGGCCTTGTCCTCGTTCCAGGTGAGCGGCCGCACCCGGGCGCCGGGCCGCACCTCCAGGCGGAGGTCGACGCAGGCCGGGTCCGCGCGCACGGCGTCGACGCCGGTCACCTCCACGACCCGGCCGGGCTCCGGCGTGAGGAACCGGACGGCCGCACCGCCGCGCGGCGGGGGCGCGGCGGCGGGCGGGTCCAGCACGCCGAGTCCGGCGGCCAGGGCGTGGCGCTCCATGTCGACACCGTGGACGATGCGGGTCAGGTCGTTGATCCGGTCACCGCCGACGCGGTTGTGCGACTCCACGATCCGCGGGCCGCGCGAGGTCAGCTTGACCTCGGTGTGCGCGGGGCCGTCGCGCAGCCCCACGGCGTCGAGGAAGTCCGTCACCAACCGGGTGACCTCGGCCCGCGTCCCGGCCGGGCAGCCGCTCGGCTGGGCGTGTCCGATCTCGACGGAACCGGGGCCGCACTCCTTGTCCGTCATCGCGACGACCACGTGCCGGCCGTCGAAGGACAGGGTCTCCACGCTGATCTCCGGGCCGTCCAGGAACTCCTCCATGAGGAACTCGTCGAAGGCGCCGGAGCCCACCAGGTCGTGGGCGGACCAGGGCCTGTCGGCAAGGGACCGGAACCGTTCGGCGACGGCGTCCACGTCGGCCCGCTCGCGGACGTGGAACACGCCCAGGCTCCCCGACTCACGGACCGGCTTGACGACGACCGGCAGCCCGTGCGCCGCGGCGAACTCCCGGATGTCGCCCGCGTGGCGGCCGACCGCGGCGGCCACCGGGCCGATGCCCGTCGCCGCCAGGTGCCGGCGCATCCGCGCCTTGTCCGTCAGCAGCTCCACCGTGGCGACGGACGCGCCGCCGAGGCCGAGCGCCTCGTTGATCCGCGCCGCCGGGAGCAGCCCGAGCTCGAACAGCGAGACGGCGGCCCGGCAGGGGTACGCCTCGTGCACCGCTCGGACGAGCGGCAGCAGGCGGTCGGTGGCGCGGTAGTCGAGCAGCAGGGCCTGCTCGACGTGGGGCCAGTGGCCGCGGTCGTACGCGTCGGGGAACTGGATGTGCACCACGTCGAGGCCGAGCTCACGGGCCTTGCGCACATGCTGGAGGCTGCCGCCGACGACCATGACGCGGGGCCGTCCGGTGGCGGCGGCCGCCGGGGGCCGCGGGTCCGTCGCACCATGGTGGTCTGCCGCCCGGCCCGGGCCGAGCACGTGTCCGTCGGAGAAGCGCATGCCCTAAACGGTGCGTACGACCGCTCCGGTTGGCGCGCCGATTGACGAACGCCGCCAATCGGGGCGCCGGCCGCGGGCGGATCCGTGCACCATGAGGCCCATGAGCGTCGACATCGACATCTCCGGTCTCCCAATGGAGCGCATCGTCTTCGGGCCGTCGCCCCTCGCCGAGCTGGGGGCGGCTCTGCATGTGCTCTCCGAGCCGGCCCACCACCCCGGCCTGCACGGCTGGGCGACGACGACGGCCGCCGAGCTGAAGCCGGACCTGCTGGCCCGGATGTCGGAGGCGGAGTTCCTGTGGCGCTCGACGCGGTCCGACATCCTGCTGCCCCGCGGCCCCATGCCACCCGCCACGCTGGCCGAGGAGCTGGACCAGGTGGACGCCCTCGACGACGAGGCGTACGTCGCGGCCGCGCTCGAGATCAACGCCTCCGGCTGTGCGCTGCGCTCGGGCGGCGGGCGCTCCCCGCTGGTGGACGAGGCCGCCCGGGACGCCTCCCTGGAGCGGGCGTCCGCGCGCGGCCCGCGGCAGCTCGACTTCGCCCAGCACCTGCTGAAGGACCCGGCCGCGGTCCGCGCCTGGGTCCGGCGCCTCCTGGAGGACTGCGACGAGGCGTTCTTCGCCGACGTCTGGCAGCGGGTCCGCCCCCAACTCGCGGCGGACGCACGGCAGAAGACCGATCTGCTGCGCCGCAAGGGCCTCACCGACGCGCTGGCGGCGGTGTCGCCGACCGTCACGGTCGAGGAGAACGCGCGGGGCCGCCGCATCAGCATCGACAAGCTGGCCGACGGATGGACGGCGGCCACGCAGCCGGGCGTCGAACCCGGCGTCACGTTCGTGCCGAGCACGTTCGGCTGGCCGCACCTGATCGTGCGGCAGGCGCCGGGGTGGCGTCCGGTCGTCGGCTATCCGGTGGCCGCACCGGAGTTGAGGCCGGGGCCCCGCACGTCGCAGCTGACGGAGAAGCGCCTGATGGCGCTGGCCCATCCGGCCCGGATACGGCTGTGCTGGGCGCTGGCCCGGGCCCCGTACACGACGAGCGAGCTGGCGAAGGGCTTCGACCTCACCCCCTCCGAGGTGTCCCGTCACCTCAAGACCCTGCGCGAGGCCGAGATGCTCACCACGCGGCGGCACGGCAGGTACGTGCAGCACCAGTTGGACGTCACCGTGGTGGCACGGCTGGGCAGCGACTTCCTGGAGTCGATCCTGCGGTGACTCGTGGGAGAGTCGGGGCCATGACGACCGCATCCGGGGACTTCGAGCTGACCATGGACGAGCTGCGCGCCGTCGCGCGCTACGCCCTGGTGAGCGCCGAAGAAGTCCTGCCCGTCTTCGAGGCGGCGAGCCCCGACGACCTCCGGCCCCGCGCGGCCGTCGACGCGGCACGGGAGTTCGTGCACGGCGCCCGCAGGACCAGGCTCCAGCGCACCACCGCCCTGGACGCGCACCGCGCGGCGCGGGAGGCGCCCACGGAGGCCGCACGGCTCGCCGCGCGCGCCGCCGGCGATGCCGCTGCCGCGGCCTACCTCCACCCGATCGCGAAGGCGACCCAGGTGGGTCACATCCTGCGGGCCGCCGCGAGCGCGGCACGCGTGGGCGAACTGGCAGCGGGCGCCGATCCCGCCGTCGGCCTCGAACTGATCGAGCGGGCCCGGCGACGCGCCACCCCGGTCCTGATCGACGTCCTCGGCCGGTATCCGCTCGCACCGGCCGGCAAGAGCCGTGTCGCGGAGCTCATGAGCATCCTGGACGCGTCCTTGCGTACGACGGGCCGCTGAGCCACCCTCCGCCACCCCGGGGCACCCGGGCGCCGGTCGTGCCTATGAGGTCCGGTACGCCCGGAGGAAAGTCCGTACCCCCTCGACGACGAGTGGCCGCACGCGCGCGTCCTCCACGGCGTTCGCGGAACCGAGCCTGTTGATCGCGACGCTGAAGGTGAGCGCGATGAACTGGTCGGCCGCGAGCCGGGGGTCCGGGACGTCGAGCAGCCCGGCCTCGCCGAAGGCGGCGAACCGCTCGGCGAGTGCTTCGTCCGGGGCTTCGGCCAGGGGGTTCTCGCCCTGCTGCGGCGGATGGCCGCTCTCCGCCCGGACCAGTCGCTGCAACGTCGCGTACTCCGCCGAGCCGAGCATGTCGGTCGCGATGCGCATCGAGAACGCGACCAGGGCGTCCTCCAGTTCGGCGGCGTCGGTGAGGTCGGTCAGGGTGTCGTCGAGGGTGCGCCGGATCGTGGTGATCAGTGACTGGCCGACGACGTCCACGACGGCGTGCAGCAGCGTCCGCTTGTCGCCGAAGTAGTCGTAGACCGTCCGCTTGGACACCTCGGCCCGGGCGGCGACCGCGTCGACGCTGGAGCGGTCGAAGCCGTCGGCGAGGAACAGTTCCCGGGCCGCCGAGAGGATCGCGGCCCGCTTCGACGCGGATCCCTCGCGCAGGGTCTTCGTGGTCGACGTCTTGGTGGTCGGCGTCTTCGTCGTCGGCATGGGCACATCCTAACCGTCCTACACTGCACGGTGTAGTGTAGTTCTGGATCCTCCCCCCACACTTCGTCACCCGACCATGAGGGAAAGGAAGTCCATGACCGCAACACTGGCTCTCCCGGTACGCATCGGGAAGTCCGCTGTCGGGGCCCTCGGCGTGCTCGCCGTCGCCACCGGCGCCCTGGAGTCGGTGGTGACGCCGACCCTCCCGCTCCTGCAACGCGAGCTGGACATGAGTCCGGCCGAGGGGGCGCTGCTCAGCGTCATGCTCCTCATCACCGGCGCGCTCGTCACCCCGGTCGCGGGCAAGTTAGGTGACCGCTACGGCGGAAAACGGGTCCTGTTACGGCTGATGGCGGTGGTCTCGGCCGGTGGCCTGGTCTCCGCCTTCGCGCCGAACCTGCCCGTGCTGCTGCTCGGCCAGGTGTTGCAGGGAGCGATGGTGGGCGCGCTGCCCCTGTCGTTCATCCTGGTGCGCGCGCACCTCCCCGCCGGGGAGTCGAAGGTGGCCATCGGGGTGGTCAGCGGGTTGTTCGTCGGCGGCGGAATGGCGGGGACGCTGTCCGCCGGGCCCGTGGCGGAAGGGCTGTCCCGGCACTGGATGTTCGCGCTGCCGACGCTCGCGGTCATCGGGGCCACCGTGCTGGTGCACAGGCTGATGCCGCACGATCCGCCGGGCCGCCCGGACGGCGCGGGGATCGACTGGCCCGGCCTGCTCCTCCTGAGCGGGACGCTCGGCACGCTCATGCTCCTGCTGGCCCTCGCACCCGACCTCGGTGCGCAGCCGCTCGTACTCGGCGCCCTCGTCGTGATGCTGGCCGCCTTCGTGACCGGCTGGACGGCCGTCGAGCGCCGCGCGGTCTCCCCCATGGTCGACCTGCGCATGCTGGCACGGCCCGCGATGTGGAAGTCGTGTGTGCTGACGTTCGTGATCTGCCTCGGCACCTCGATGGCGGTCTATCTGATCCCGCAGCTCTTCGCGGTGTCCGCCGACGGATACGGCTTCGGCGCCGGCGCCACCGAGATCGGCTTCTTCCTGCTGCCGGGCGCCGTGGCCGCCGCACTGGCCGGGCCGCTCAGCGGGATCGGTGCGCGGCGTTCCGGCTCGCGGGCCGTGGTCGTCGCCGGGGCCGTCCTCATGACCGTCGGCCTGCTCGGCCTGGCGGCCGTGCACAGCGAGGTCTGGCACCTCGTCGTCGGCAAGCTGCTGATCGCGCTGGCCAACGGGTTGTGCGTCACGGCGCTCGTGACCAGTACCGCCACATCCGTCGACCGGGGCGACACCGGCATCGCCACCAGTCTGGTCCTGGTGACCCGCGTGGTCGGGTTCGCGGTGGGTGTGCAGATCGGCGGCGGCATCCTCACCGCCGGAACCCCTGCCGGGTCGGATGTCCCCGCGGAATCGGCCTTCACCACCGGATTCGTCCTGGCCGGTGCCGTCACGGCACTGTCCCTCCTCGTCGCCCGCACCATGAACAAGGGAGTCAAGTCATGACCCGCGCCGGCCTGTTGAAGAGCGTCCGTACCACGCCGAGGCGCACGGCCCTGATCTCCGGGGCCAGTGTCGCGGGGCCCGCCCTCGCCTTCTGGCTGAACCGCCACGGATTCGCGGTCACGGTGGTCGAGAAGGCGAGCGCGACACGCGGTGGCGGTTATCCCGTCGACGTACGCGGCACAGCACTCGAAGTCGTCCGGAGGATGGGCATCCTGCCGCGCCTCCGGGACGCGCACATCGACCTGCGCCGGCTGACCTTCCTCGACGGGGACGGCGGCGAGGTCGCCTCGATCGACCCGCACACCGTCACCGGCGGCGTCGCGGGGCAGGACCTGGAGGTGCGGCGCGGCGATCTGACCGACGCTCTCCACACGGCGGTCCGCGACGACGTGGAGTTCCTGTTCGATGACTCCATCGACACACTCGACCAGTCCGGCCACGGGGTCGACGTCACCTTCCGCGGCGGTGGCAGGCGTACGTTCGACATGGTCTTCGGGGCCGACGGCCTGCACTCACACACCCGCGAGCTCCTCTTCGGACCCGAAGAGCGGTTTCACCACTACCTCGGCTACTGCTTCGCCGGATTCACCCTGCCCAACACCTTCGGGCTGTCCCACGAGGTGCTGCTGTGGAACACCCCGGGCAGAGCCGCGGCACTCTACGCCCCGGGCGACCACGACGACGTGCACGCCCTCCTGACCTTCGCCCGCCCGGAACCGCCGTACGACACGTTCCGGAACCCGGCGGCCCAACGGGACCTGTTCTGCGCGGTCTTCGCCGACGCGGGGTGGGAGGTGCCGGGCCTGCTGGCCGCCCTGCGCGGCGCGGACGACCTGTTCTGCGACGTGGTGAGCCAGATCCGCATGCCCCGCTGGTCGAGCGGCAGGGTCGCGCTGGCGGGCGACGCCGCGTACGCGCCTTCGTTCCTCACCGGACAGGGCACCAGCCTCGCGCTCGTCGGCGCGTACATGCTCGCCGCCTCCCTGGCCGAGCGGGACCACGCCGCGGGCCTCGCCGCCTACGAACGCGACACCCGTGCCTTCGTGACCGTGAACCAGGAGCAGGTCGGCAAGGGCGACGCCGCGCTCTTCCCCACCACCGCGCGGGCCCTGGAGCAGCGCGACGCCATGCTGCGCGGACTCGCCGCCACGCCCCGCCCCGCGACGGGACGCCCGGCCCACACCGCGCTCACCCTGCCCGAACCAGCGCCCGCGCCGTGACCGGCTGACCGGCTACCGCCGCGCCTGTACGCCCGCGTGGGCCCGGGTGTAGGTGCGGATGCGGTAGCGCAGGCCGGAGCTGGAGGACTGCCAGCCCCTGTCCTCCGCGATGTGCCATGTCGCATCCGGTGTCGGTGCGTAGGTGTCGCCGGTGACCGTGGAGTCGACTTCGGTCACCGAGAGCGTCGTGGCGTGGGCCAGCGCGGCGCGGTAGATCTCGCCGCCGCCGATCACCCAGGTCTCGGCAGGGGGCGCCGGCTCGGACGTGTCGGCTCCGGGTGCGGGGAGCGCCGCCAGCTCCAGGGCCCCGGCGATCGACCCGGCGCGCTCCGCGCCGACGGCCGCCCACTCGGGGTCACGGGTCACCACGATGTTGCGCCTGCCGGACAGCGGGCGGAAGCGCGGCGGCAGCGAGTCCCAGGTTTTGCGCCCCATCACCACGGGGTGGCCGAGGGTGGTCGCCTTGAAGTGCGCCATGTCCTCGGGGAGCCGCCACGGAATTCCGTTGTCCGCGCCGATCACGCCGTCGAGGGTCTGCGCCCAGATCAGTCCGACGTTCATACGGCGACCGGGGCCTTGATCGCCGGGTGGTGCCGGTAGCCCAGCACCTCGACGTCGGCGTAGGCGTAGTCGAAGAGGGAGTCGGCCGCGCGCAGCCGCAGCTCGGGGAAGTCGAACGGGGTGCGGGAGAGCTGCTCGGTCACCTGGTCGACGTGGTTGTCGTAGATGTGGCAGTCGCCGCCGGTCCAGATGAAGTCACCCGGTTCGAGGCCGGCCTGCTGCGCCACCATGTGCGTGAGCAGGGCGTAGCTCGCGATGTTGAAGGGGACGCCGAGGAACAGGTCCGCGCTGCGCTGGTACAGCTGGCAGGAGAGCCTGCCGTCGGCGACGTAGAACTGGAAGAAGGCGTGGCACGGCGCGAGGGCCATCTTGGACAGCTCCGCGACGTTCCACGCGGAGACGATCATCCGGCGGGAGTCCGGATCGCGGCGCAGCGTGTCGAGGATCTCGCTCAGCTGGTCGATGTGTCCGCCGTCCGGCGTGGGCCAGGAGCGCCACTGGACTCCGTAGACCGGGCCGAGGTCGCCGTCCGCGTCGGCCCATTCGTCCCAGATGGTGACGCCGTGCTCCCGCAGCCAGCTCACGTTCGAGTCGCCGCGCAGGAACCACAGGAGTTCGTACACGATCGACTTCAGGTGCACCTTCTTGGTGGTGACCAGGGGGAAGCCCTGCGAGAGGTCATAGCGTAGTTGGTGCCCGAAAATGCTCCGGGTACCGGTGCCCGTCCGATCGGCCTTGGCCGTCCCGGAGGTGAGTACCGCTCGCAACAGGTCTTCGTACTGGGTGTCCGCCACAGTCGTCGAGTCTAACGGCACGCCGGGCAGGGGCCGACCCGGCGATACGTTTAGGCACCTGCCTCCATCGTGGCTGGTCAGCAGTGGAAGTAGCAGTGGGTCGTCGTGCCGTGGGCCGGGTCCGTGTGGACGCGGACGAGGTCGGCGATCACGTGCACCAGAAGGAGTCCGCGTCCCCCGCGCTGGTGCTTGGGAGGCGCGCTGCGGCCCGCGAGCGGATCGGCGAGGACGCCGGCGTCCTGGACCTCGAAGACGACGTGGCCGTCCTGGGCCCAGATCCGCAGCGCGCCCGTCCCTCCGCCGTGGATCACGCTGTTGGTCGTCAGCTCGGCGACGGCCAGGGCGAAGTCCGGCAGCCGGGCCTCGGGCAGGCCGAGCTCGGCCGCCCTGAGGATGGCGTGGTGCCGTACGTCGGACAGTGACTGCTTGGCGTAGGACATCTGGGGCACGTCGTCGGGCGCCGTCAGGGGCTGGTTGTAGCGGGAGACGACCGCCTCGGGGGCGTACGCCGTGCTGATGTCCTGCGTGCCGGACCGGATGATCGTGGGGTGGGTGGCGTGGGCGTCGGCCAGGACCGTCTCCGTCAGGTTCACCTCGTCGTAGGGACAGAGGATCGTCGCTTCGCGGCCCTGGAACGCCAGGTTGATCAGTGCCTCGTGCTGTGCGCAGGCGGGGTACTCGGTGTCGGTGCGCCCGGCCCAGATCGGTTCGCCGATGATGCGGACCCGCTCCCCGGGGTGCGCGTCGGCGAACGCCCGCAGCACTCGCGGGATGATCCGGCCGGGGTTGCGTCCCGCCTGCGCCATGTCGAGGAGCTGCACCTTCTCGGCGTGCACACCCAGGGCGGTGCGGATCAGGTCGAGGTTGGCCTCGGGGACGGCCACCGCCACGGCCTCGCCCGCGTCGAGCCCCTCGAGGACGAACGGCACGGTGCCCGCCAGGTACTCCTCTCGTCCCCGGTAGAACAGCGCCGGATGGACGAAGGGTTCGGTCTGAGCCGTGGCACTCATGGGGTGGACACCTCGATTGCTGACAGATCGGGCCAGAACAGCTCGAGCAGACGGGTCAGGGCGGGCGGCGGTCCTTCCAGCACGAGCCGCTGCCCGTCGGCCAAGCTCTGAGCGGCCACCGCGAGATCCGTGACTCCGGCCACATCGATGAAGGTCAGCGCCGAGAGATCCAAATGGTACGGCGGCTGCTGCTGCGGGGCCACCACCACCTGCTCCAGAGCCCGCTCCCACACGGGGTAGGTGGGCAGGCAGACCTCCCCGGCCACCTCCAGGCCGACCCGGTCGCTCAAGGGGCGGATCATCAGCCGAGAGTCCGAGGGCTCTGCTTCACCTGCTGACAAGTACCCCTCTTTCGGGTCTTCCACATCGCCCTCCCGCTTTCCTTCCAGGCACCACTAGTATCCCCCGCCTGGCTTGAAAGCAAGGCGAGTTGAAGTAGATCGACCGCCGCGGGCCCCTATCCGCCCCCTGTGCCGGCCCCCGTGTCGAGCTCGGCACCGACCGCGGTCAGGGCCGTGGTCACGGGCTGGAAGAACGTCTCACCGCCCGTGGCGCAGTCGCCGCTGCCGCCCGAAGTGAGACCGATCGCACTCCCGTCGCGGGTGAAGAGCGAGCCTCCGCTGTCGCCCGGCTCGGCGCAGACATCTGTCTGGATCAGTCCGGTGACCGTGCCCTCCGGGTAGTTGACGGTGGCGTCGAGCCCGGTGACCACTCCGTCGCGGAGCCCGGTGGTGCTGCCCATCCGGGACACTTCGAGGCCGACCGCCGCGTCGGCGGCCCGCACGATGGGGGTGACCTGTCCGTCGCCCGTGTCGACCTCGGACGGTCCGGCCGCGGCCGGGTCGTCGTACGTGACGAGAGCGAAGTCGCCGTCCCCCGGGAACGTCGCCGCCTCGACGGTGCCGATCGGCGGGCCGTCCGGCTCCTGCGACCACTGCCGGGCGGCGACCCCGCAGTGCCCCGCCGTGAGGAACCCGGGGCGCCCGTCCCCGGCCGTCACGTTGAACCCGAGCGAGCAGCGCGCGCCGCCGCCGAAGAGGGCGTCACCGCCCGAGGCGAAGGCCTTGAACTCGCCCGCGGACTTCTCGATGCGGGCCATGCCCGTGCCGAGCGACGCGACGGTCGCCTCCAGCTTGTCCCAGCGCTCCCCGGTGACCGTGCGGTCGGCCGTGACGAGGATCTGGTTGGTCCTTGGGTCGGTGGCCCACGCGGTTCCGGGCATGGCGGCCCGGCGGGCCAGTGTCCGCCCGGCGGCCCCCAGCGCGTCCGCGCTGTTGCGCACGTCGCGCGCCACCGCACCGGCTTCCCGCACCCGGGCGGCCGCGTCGTTGTCGTCGCCCGCGACGTTGACGACGAGCCGCCGCCTGTCCGCGTCGTAGTACGCCCCGCCGTAGGCGTCGCCCAGTCGCGGGGCCAGCCGTCCGGCGAGTTCCGTCGCCGATGCCGCGCCGATCCGGTGGGGCGCGGGCCCTGAAGCGGTCCCCTCCCCGGACTGTGCGGCACCGGCGTGCTGGAGCAGAACGCCCACTGTGGCGATGCCGGTCGCCGCGGCCACGGCCAGAACGGCCTTGCGCTTGGGTATGCGTTTGTGCCTCAACTCGTCGCCTCCTCTTGGGATACCGACCCCTGGTACGGATGCGACGAGAGGTGCGTTCAGGCCCGGCAAGGGGTCCTGCTGCGCCGGGGTGGCGGTGCCGGGCTTGCCCGGGGTGGGTGTACCGCAGTTGTGCCCGCCCCGGGGAGGACGGATTCTGTAGGGAATGAACGGGGCTGGTGTGGCGCCATGACGGCATGGAACGCATGGAACGCTGAGGCAAGCGCTGACTTCCGTGGTCCCCTCGATGTCACCAGGGCGGCCATGGCGGTCGTCGACGCGCAGAACACGGTGCTGGGGTGGAGCCCCGCGGCGGAGCGGCTCCTCGGGTACCGGCCGCAGGAGATCATCGGCCGGCCCCTGGCGACGTTCCTGCTGTCGCCGGGTCCGGCGCCCGCCGCCCGCCCGCTCTCCGCCGGCTCCCGGGGCAACGAGCTCCGCGTCGCCCGGCACCGGGACGGGCACGAGCTGACCGTCGCCACCGCGGTGTGCCCCCTGGCGGGCGCCGGGTCCACGGTGCGCGTCGTCGCCATCACGGAGCTGCGGGATCTGCGGCTGTGGGAGTCCCGGCAGGCGCTGCTGCACGGGCTGGCCACCCAGTCCCCCGTCGGCCTCGCCATCTACGACACCGACCTGCGTCTGACCTGGTGCAACACGGCGTACGAACTGGAGATGGGGCGGCCGTTCGAGGAGTTCCGCGGCTCCCGGGCCGACGAGATGTACTCGGAGGGACGGTTCGTGAGCAAGGGCCATCCGCCCACGCTCGACACGGTCATGCAGCATGTCCTCGACACCGGTGAGCCCTTCCTCGACCTGCACTTCCAGGGCCGGCCTCCCAGCGACCCGGAGAACGACCACCTGTGGTCCTGCGCGTACTACCGGCTCCAGGACGCCGACGGACATGTGTTCGGGGTCTGCGAGGACGCGTTCGACATCACCGACCGGTACAAGGCCCAGCAGCGGCTCGCCCTGCTCGTCGAGGCGGGCCGCGGCATCGGCACGGCCCTCGATGTGCGGGTCACCGCCGAGAAGATCACCGAGGTGGCCGTGCCGGAGTTCGCGGCCACGGTGACGGTCGACCTCGCGGAGGCGGTGCTCGACGGCGAGGTGCCGTCCACCAGCGGCGCGGCGGCGAAGTCGCTGATGCGGGTCGCCCGCTGCTCGGCCGGTGAAGCCGACTGCGCGCGGCAGCCGGGAGAGCCCCGCCCCGTGGAGTACCCGCCGGGTTCGCCGCAGTACCGCAGCCTCTCCTCCGGCGGTCTCGTGCTCGACGACGCGGCCCTGGTCGTGCCCCTGCGGGCCGGGAACAGCATCCTGGGCCTCGTCACCTTCGTGCGCGGCACCGGCCCGGCCACCTTCGACAGCGGCGAGGTGGCGCTCGCCGACGAATTGGTCGCCCGCACGGCCGTGTCCATCGACAACGCCCGCCGCTTCACCCGTGAGCGCACCGCCGCCCTGGCCCTCCAGCGGCAGCTGCTGCCGCAGCAGCTGCCGGAGCAGTCGGCGGTCGACCTGGCCCACCGCTATCTGCCCACGGACGACGTGACGGGGGTCGGCGGTGACTGGTTCGACGTCATCCCGCTCTCCGGGACCCGCGTCGGGCTCGTGGTGGGGGACGTGGTCGGCCACGGGCTCCAGGCTGCCGCCACCATGGGACGGCTGCGCACGACCGTACGCGCGTTCGCCCAGATGGACATGGACCCCGTGGAGCTCCTGTCGCGGCTCGACGATCTGGTGGGGCAGTCGGCGGAGGAGCAGTCGGGCGGGCACGGGCCGCCCGGCGGTTACACCGACGTGACCACCGGGGCGACCTGTCTCTACGCGGTCTACGACCCGGTGTCGCGGCGCTGCGTCATGGCCAGGGCCGGGCATCTGCCGCCGGCGGTCGTCGACCCGGACGGCCGGCTCTCCTTCCCCGATCTGCCGGCCGGGCCGCCGCTCGGCCTCGGCGGGCTGCCGTTCGAGTCGATGGAGATCGAGCTGCCGGTGGGCAGCCTGCTGGCTCTCTTCACCGACGGTCTGGTCGAGGCCCGTGACCGCGACATCGACCATGGACTCACCACCCTGGGACGGGTCCTCAGCGACCGA
This sequence comes from Streptomyces sp. NPDC030245, assembly GCF_055572995.1. Taxonomy (NCBI): domain Bacteria; kingdom Bacillati; phylum Actinomycetota; class Actinomycetes; order Kitasatosporales; family Streptomycetaceae; genus Streptomyces; species Streptomyces sp. NPDC030245. Next base: position 95,481 of record NZ_JBVICF010000009.1, read on the forward strand.
CACGCGTCACTCGAAGAGCTGTGCGACCGGGCGGTGGCGGAGCTCCTGCCGGACGGGTCGACGGGCGACGACACCGCCCTGCTGCTCGTGCGCACCCGCGAACTCGACACCGCGCAGGTCACCGAGTGGGAGCTGCCCGCGGAACCGGTCGCCCCGGGCCACGCGCGGGAGCTGGCCACCCGTCAGCTGCACCACTGGGGCCTCGGGGAGCTGTCGTTCGCGACCGAGCTCGTCGTCAGCGAGCTGGTGACCAACGCGGTCCGGTACGCCGAAGGGCCGATCCAGGTGCGTCTGATCCGTGACCGCACCCTGCTGTGCGAGGTCGCGGACCGGGGCCACACCTCGCCGCACCTGCGCCACAGCGGCGACGAGGACGAGGGCGGGCGCGGCCTGTTCATCGTCGCGCAGCTCGTCCAGCGGTGGGGGACGCGCTACACCCGCTCCGGCAAGACCATCTGGACCGAACTGTCCTTTCCCCCTTAGCCGCGGTGATCTCGGGCATGCGGAGACGAGTGATCTTCGTTGCCGACCGCTGTTGGGGAGTGGCATGACCGTACCCATGCGCCCGGTTCGCCGGGCGGACCGTGAGCGGCGCTTCGATCTGCGGGTGACCGCCCTGTTCTTCGTGTTCGTCGCGATCATTCTGTGCGGCTCGGTGGTCGTGGTGCGTGTCGCGGCCCGGATGGTCGAGAGCAGCCCGCTGTGGATCGGCTCGCTCGCCGTCGTGGGCCTCGCGGCCTGTTTCCTCGGCCGGTCCAGGTGGCGCCGGTTCTCCGCGGCGAGGTACGCCCGTCGTACGGCCGAGGTGCTTGAGGAGGCGGCCGAGCGGGCGTCGGAGAGCCTGGAGAGCGTGCCGCCGCTCGTGCGGGAGACCGTGGAGGCCGCCGCCGTCGTGGTGGAGGCGCCGGTCGGTCCCGACTTCGCCGAGCTCGACCCCGACGCCTTCGAGCAGGCCATAGCCGAGCTGTGTGCCCGTGACGCGTGCCAGGAGGTGGAAGTCGTGGGCGGGGCCTGCGACTTGGGGGCCGATGTCGTGGCGGTCGCCCCCGACGGGCGGCGGATCGTCATCCAGTGCAAGCGGTACGGGGAGGACAACAAGGTCGGCTCGGAGGAGTTGCAGCGCTTCGGCGGCACGTGTTTCACCGTGCACGAGGCCGACATAGCGGCCCTCGTGACGACGAGCGACTTCACCGCTCCCGCCCTCGACTACGCGCAGCGGTGCGGCATAGTCTGCGTGACCGGTGCGGAGCTGCGGGCCTGGCGGGACGGCACCGGGCCGAGCCCGTGGGAGTCGGTGGTCCTCGACGCCTGACGGGGCTCGGCGCGGTCGCACGGGTCAGACCTTCGCTGCGTCCTTCTCGTGCGGGTGCGCGGTCGTCGGCGCGGGCGCGGGGCCGTGCTCGCTCAGGCCGAACCGGGCGTGGAGCCTGCGCAGCGGGCCCGGCGCGTACCAGGCCGTGCGGCCGAGCAGGCGCATGGCGGCCGGGACGAGGACGCCTCGTACGGCGATGGCGTCGATGAGGATGGCGAGCCCGCTGCCGAGGCCGAACAGCTGCATGAAGCTGATCTCGGCGGTGCCGAAGGCGAAGAAGCTCACCGCGATCAGGGCGGCCGCCGCGCTGACGATGCGTCCGGTGTGCCCGAGTCCGTTGACGACGGCGGTCTCGTTGTCCTCGCCCAGGTCGTGCAGTTCCTTGATGCGGCTGGTGACGAAGACTTCGTAGTCCATCGAGAGGCCGAAGGCGACGCAGAACATCAGGACGGTCATCGACGTCTCCATCGGCTGCGGGGTGAAGCCGAGCAGTCCGGAGAGGTGCCCGTCCTGGAAGATCCAGGTCATGACGCCGATGGTCGCCGCCAGGCTGATCGCGTTGAGGACGAGCGCGCGCAGCGGCTGCACGATGCTGCCGGTGAAGAGGAAGAGCAGCACGAAGGTGGTGACGGCGATCAGGCTTACGGCGAGCGGCAGCCTGCCGCCGATGGAGTCGTTGGAGTCGACGAGTTCGGCATCGGCTCCGCCCACCAGCGGGTGCGTCCCCGCGGGCGGGGTGGTTCCCCTGACCTCGGCGACCAGGTCCTTGGCCGCATCGGACTTCGGCGTCAGGTCGCTGACCACGTTGAGCTGCTGTGCCGTGGGGCGGCCTAGTGCCGCGTTGCCGGGGCCGGTCGGTTCGGGCCGCCCGTCGGCGTAGGTTCCGGTGCCGGCCTCGACGCGGGCGACGCCCTCCAGCGCGGAGAGCCGTGCGGCGTACGCCGCCAACGGCGCCTTGTCCACCGCCCGGTCGATGACGACGTGCAGGGCGGCGGCGTCGTTGCCGTCGAAGTTCTCCCGCAGGGCCGCCGAGACCTGGCGGCTCTCGGCGCCCTCGGGCAGCACGCGTTCGTCGGCCGTTCCGAAGGTGATGCCGAGGAGCGGGCCGGCCGCGAGCAGCAGTACGGCGAGCACGGGCAGCGCGGTGAGCGCGGGCCGCCGCATGACGGTGCGGGCCGCCCGTCCCCATCCGGAGGTCGCGGAGCCGGTGGCGCGGTCCGGCCTCGCCCACGGCATCCGGCCGCTGTTGACGCGGTGCCCCAGGACGTTGAGGAGGGCCGGCATCACGAAGAGGGTGGCGAGGGCCGCGATGACGACGACGCCGACGCCGGAGTATCCGAACGAGCGGAGGAAGTACTGGGGGAACACCATGAGCGCCGCGAGTGCGGCCGCCACCGTCGCCGCGGAGAACGCGACGGTGCGGCCCGCGGTGCTCATCGTCCCGCGCACAGCGTCCTCCACGCTCGCGCCCGCCGCGAGCTGTTCCCGGAACCGGCTGATCATCAGCAGGGCGTAGTCGACGCCGAGGCCGAGGCCGAGCGCGGTGGTCAGGTTGATCGCGAAGATGGAGACGTCGGTGACGCCGCCGACGAGCCGGAGCTCGGCGAAGACGCCCACGACGGCGATGAGCGCGACGGCCAGCGGCAGCAGCGCGGAGACGACGGTGCCGAAGACGACCAGGAGCAGCAGGAGGATGAGCGGTACGGCGATGGCCTCGGCGAGGACGAGGTCCTTCTCGGTCTGCGGCCCCATCTCGTGGCTCACGCCCGCGCTGCCGCCGGCCTTGACGGTGAGGGTGCCCTCGTAGGTTCCGGCGTACTTGTCGATGACGCCCTTGGCGTTCTCCTGCTGCTCGGCGTCGTGCCCCTTCACCCGGGCGAGCACGAGGGCCTCGCGGCCGTTCTCGGAGCGGAGGCCGGGGTTGTCCGTGTCCCAGTACGAGACCACGTTGTCGAGGTCCCGTTCGCCCTTGAGGTCGGCCACCAGGGCCCGGCCGGTCCGCTCGGCGGCCGGTGCGTCGACGCGGCCGTCGGAGGCACGGACCAGGAGCACCAAATTCGTCTCTCCGCCGAACCTCTCGTCGATGACGTCCCTGGCCCGGGAGGACTGGGAGGCCGGGTCGTCGAACCCGCCGCCCAGCAGCTTCCCGAACGCACCGGCGCCCAGGGCGCCCATGAGGACCACGACCACGGCGGTGACGACGAGTACCAGCCGGGACCGTCGAATCGTCAGCTCGGCTATGCGTTCGAACACGCGGGCTCTCCTTGTGTGTTGCGCGAGTGTGCGCGGAAACGTGCGCCGCCGCCGAACCTAGCGAGGATCAACTTCATTGAGCAGTGTTAGATTTTCTTCACAGGTCACATGATTCCGATGCGGTGTCAGGGACAGCCGTCGTACGGTCGCCGCATGTCCCCAGCCGAAACCCCCAAAGCCCCCATGTCCGGCCTGACGCTGCGCGAGCGCCGCCGGGCCGTCGCCGCGCAGGAGATCGTCGGCGCCGCCGAGTCCCACATCGTCGAGCACGGCCCGCACGCCCTGTCGCTGCGGGCGGTGGCCCGCGCCCTCGGCATGACCGTGCAGGCGCTGTACCACTACTTCCCTAGCCGGGACGACCTCGTCACCGCGCTGATCACCAAGGCGTACGACGACCTCGCCGACGCCGTGCAGGCCGCCACCGAAGCGCCGCCGGACGACCCGGGTCTGCCGGGCCTCGTCGTCGCGGCCGAGGGCTACCGCCGGTGGGCCATCGACCATCCGGAGCGGTTCCAGCTCCTCTACGGAGCGCCGCTGCGGCACTACCACGCGCCCGTCGACGGCCCCACCACGGAGGCGAACCGCCGGATGGCCGCGGTCTTCGAGCGGGAGCTGTTCCGCGACTTCACCCCGGCCCAACTGGCCGCCGCCGACACCCGGTCGCTCTCCCCCGCGTTCCTGGAGCACCTGGAGGATCTGTCACCGATGAGCGGCGACCCCCTGCCGCCTCCCGCGACCGCACTGCTCCTGAGCGTGTGGGGATACGTGCACGGCATGGTCGCCCTGGAGGTGTTCGGCCACACCGGGTTCCTCGGCACCCACCAGGCCGAGCTCTACCGCATGGCGATGCGGAACCTCCACGAGGACGTGCGCAGGCGGGTGGGGAAGCAGCCCTGACTTGTCGATTATCGATATGCCCGGCTAGGGTCTGGGCATATCGACAATCGATAGGAAGGGGCGCGGTGAACACGCGACTCACGAGGACTCTGGCCTCGGTGACCTTTGCACTGGCGGCGCTCTGCGGGCTCGCCTTCGCCGGCACGGCGCTCACCCACATGCTCGACGACGGAGCGGTCTGCGTGCAGACGGACTTCTGGGCCAACGCCTCACTCGGACCGGAGGCCCCACCGGTCGGCCGGGGCGTGGAGGCGTCTGCCAGCGCCACGCGCCTGTGTCAGGACAGCCCTTCCGTGGCGCAGCGCGCCGCCGACCTCGGGGGCCGCCTCCCCTGGCTGCTCTTCGGGGCCATCGCGCTGCTGCTCTTCTCCCGGCTGCTCAACGCGGTCGTGCTTCAGGGCCCGTTCACCGACACGGTGGCGCGCCGGCTCTCCGTCCTCGGCTGGTGTGTCGCCGTGGGCACGCCGCTGGCCGGGCTCGTCGTGGGCTGGTCGGAGTCCTGGCTCACCGGGAGCATGGCACCGGTCGCGGGTTCCGGGCCGACGGTCACCGGGCCGCAGGCACTCGTCCTCGCCGGTCTCGCCGCGGTGATCATGGGCAGGATCATGCGCGAGGGCGTGCGCATGCGGGAGGACCTCGAAGGGACCATCTGATGGCCGAAGAGGAACTGCACTCGATCCGGATCCATCTCGACCGGCTCCTCGCCGAGCGCGGCATGACACTCACCGAGCTGTCCGAGAAGGTCGGCATCACCGTCGTCAACCTGTCCGTGCTGAAGAACGGGCGGGCCAAGGCCGTCCGCTTCTCGACCCTGTCGCGGATCTGCGACGTCCTGCGGTGTCAGCCGGGGGACCTGATCACCCACGACCCGGCCCCGGCAGCGGACGTCGAGTAGGTCACGTCCGCCTGCCGGGGCCACTGCGCACCGCGCTCCTCCTCAGCGTGTGACGACGTGGCGCTCGTCGGGCACGCAGTGGGTCATGGTCAGACCGGAGACGTCCCGCGGCGGGTTCTTGCCCAGCCGCTCCAGGCGCGTGCGGTCCTCGTCCGTCAGCGTCTGGCTCGGCAGCGGTTCCAGGTGGGACACGTCGTCGGGCCCGATGCCGAGCCCTTCGCCGACGCGCAGCCCGAGGTCGTTCTCGACCAGCAGGAAGTGCCAGACCATGCGCTCCTGGACCTTCCGGTCGCACTGGGAGATCAGGTCCACGAAGTTGCGTACGAGATCGTCGCGCTCCCAGTCCTCCATCAGCAGGTAGCGCTGGCCGGCCTGGAGGTAGTCGTTGGTGAGCGGGATCCGCTTGCGGGTGAGCCGGCCCCGGATCTCCGGGCCCTGCTCGTCGTGCGTCGGGTACTGGCCCTCGCGGAGCCCGCCCGTGATCGACGGTTCGTAGTTGACCTCGGGGTTCTCGTTCGCCGCGCGGTTGTCGTACGCCATCGCGGCGTCGCGCTGGTTGGTGCGCACCTCCGCGTTCTTGGCCTGGTTCACCGGCAGTTGCAGGTAGTTCGGGCCGACGCGGTAGCGCTGCGTGTCGCTGTAGGAGAAGGTCCGCCCGACGAGCATCTTGTCGTCGGAGAAGTCGAGACCGTCGACCAGGACACCGGTGCCGAAGGCGATCTGCTCGTTCTCGGCGAAGTAGTTGTCGACCGTGCGGTCGAGCACCATGCGCCCGACGGCCTTCGGCGGGAAGTCCTGCTCCGGCCACGTCTTGGTGTCGTCCAGCGGGTCGAAGTCCAGCTCCGGGTGCTCGCCGTCCTCCATGACCTGCACGAGCAGCTCCCACTCTGGGTAGTCGCCCCGGCGGATCGCCTCGTACAGGTCCTTGGTGGCGTGGCCGAGCTCGCCGGCCTGCACGTTCGCCGCGTCCTCCTCGGTCATGCTGCGCACGCCCTGCTTGGGCATCCAGTGGTACTTGACGAGGACGGTGTCGCCGTCGGCGTTGACCCACTTGTAGGTGTTCACGCCGAAGCCCTGCATGTGCCGGTAGTCCGCGGGGATGCCCCGGGGACTGAAGAGGTTGACCAGCATGTGCATGCTCTCCGGGGTCTGCGACATGAAGTCGAAGATGCGGGAGGGCTTCTGCTCGTGCGAGACGGGGTCGGGCTTCAGCGCGTGGATGACGTCGGGGAACTTCACGGCGTCCCGGATGAAGAAGACGCCGAGGTTGTTGCCCACCAGGTCCCAGTTGCCGTCCTCCGTGTAGAACTTGACGGCGAAGCCGCGCGGGTCGCGGGCGGCCTCGGAGGAGTCGCGGCCGCCGATGACGGTGGAGAAGCGCAGGGCGACGTCGGTGCGCTTGCCTTCCTCCTGGAAGAGTTTGGCGCGGGTGTACCGGCTGATCGGTTCGTCGCCCCACTTCCCGTACGCCTCGAAGTAGCCGAAGGCGGTGACGCCCCGGGCGTGGACGACGCGCTCCGGGATGCGCTCGCGGTCGAAGTGGCTGATCTTCTCCAGGAAGTGGTAGTTCTCCAGCGTGGCCGGGCCTCGCGCGCCGACCGTGCGCTGGTTCTGGTTGTCGTAGATGGGATGACCCTGCCGGTCGGTGAGGACCGGCCGGGGGTCGTCCGCGGGTGAACCCATGCTGGATACGTCCGTCATGCCCATCGGCTCCTTGACGAGATGACCGCGTGCGCGGGCCTGCGGGCAGGCGCGCGTGCGGTCTGGATGGTTGAGCCCCAGTACCCCGCCCCGTCCACGATCACACACATGGGGCCGGGGCGCCGCGCCGGCCGCACGGGGTTCAGCCGTCCGGACGTCGGACCACACGAACGAGGCCGTCGCTCCCTGTTTCCGTCGGCGGCGACGGGTTACCTGTCGCCTGGGCGGCCCCCTCCTTGAGGCGCAAAGGCCGCCGACGCGCTTGAGTGGAGGCCTCGGTGTTTCATGACTCTCGTAAGGAAGGCACTGGCGTGCAGCGGTTCAGGGGAGTCCTACGGCGTGCGCGCAGGGCGTACTCCGGCGAAGAGGAACACCGGCTCGGCGGGCACCTCGGGGCCGTCGTCGCGTTCGGCGCGTACACGGCGGCCTGGGGCACGGCCGTCCACCTGCGCAAGACCAAGCTTCCCGAGCGGCCCGAGCCCTGGGACATCCTGCTCGCGGCGACGGCCACGTTCCGGCTCAGCCGACTGCTCAGCAAGGGATCGGTCACCAGCCCCCTCCGCGCGCCGTTCACACGTTACGAGGAGGGCACCGGCCCGGCGGAGGTGAAGGAGAGCCCGCGCGGCGGAGACCTCAAGGCGACCGTGGGCGAGCTCGTCACCTGCCCCTTCTGTCTGAGCGTCTGGCTGACGGCCACCGTCACCGGCGCCCATCTGCTGTGGCCGCGTGCCACGCGGACCGTGACGGGCGGCCTCGCCACGCTGGCGGTCGCCGACGTCATGCAGCTGGGGTACGACTGCCTGGTGCAGAAGAACGGCGAGTGAGCGCCGTGCACCACGAGACGGCCGTGCACCACGAGACGCCGGGCTCAGGTGCACAGGCGTCCGCGGGCCTCCGTCTCGTCGCCCGCGCGGCACGGGGCGTCGCGCGTCGCCGCCGCGCACCGGCCCTGCACCCCTCGGGCGTCAGCTGTGACGGCGTGCTCACCGTCCGGCCGGGCGGTGTCCCCTGGGGTGAGCCGTGGCTCGACGAACCCGGTGAGTACCGGCTCAGGATGCGGTGGTCGCGCGGCGTCGGCCTGCCGGGGAGGGTGCCGGACGCGCTGGGGCTCGCGCTGCGGGTGCGTGACGCGGGAGGCCCCGGCCGGCCGCTGGACCTGCTGCTGACCACCAGCGGCTCGGGGCGCCGCACCAGGCACCTGCCGGTGCCGCGGCTCAACGCGCTGGCGGGGCCGTACTCCACACTGCTCTCCTACCGCGTCGGCACCGGCGAGGCGCTGATCGCCGCACATCCCGACGTGACCTCGCCGTTCGTGCCCGGCGGCGTCGAGTCACTGCGCACCGCCCTTCGGACGGCTCCGCTCACCTTCCACCTGTGCGCGGCCCCGCCGGGACAGGCGTGGCGGGTGCTGGGCACCCTCACCACCGGCCGCGTCCACGGCGCGCCGCCCGCGGACGCGAATGCCGATGCGTACGACCCGTATGTGAACCGGCTGGCACAGCTGCGCCCCACGGCCAGGTTCGCCGCCCTGCGGGAAGCCGCCTATGCCGCGTCCAGGCAGGGCCGGCAGGCGGTCGACCCCGGAAAGCCGTGACGCGAAGGACAGCCGAGACGCGAAATATCCGACATGCGGAGGAATGCTGGCCGAGGGCCGGGACACAAGAGGCCGTGCACCCCTGCAAGCAGCGGATATGAGGGAGAACGACCCATGCTCATGGCCCATCTCGTCCTGAAGAACCTGCTCGAACAGTACGAGGAGCTGCGCGCTCTGCACGCCGAGACGGGCAGCGCGGCGGCGCGGCGGCGGATGGAGGACGTCGCCTACTCGCTGTGCGTGTCGACCGGCACGGGAAGCGTCGACGCCTCCCTCGCCGTCGCCCGGTTCCGGCTGCGCCGGGTCGGCGCGGGACGCGAACCTCTGGTCGCCGCCTGAGCCTCTGGCGCGCGAACGGCGTGCGGGGGGAGGGAGAGGCGGATGAAAATGCCTGGCGCCTTGGTCTACGCCAATGGGGTCCGTCCCAGTATTCTCATCCGTGGCCGGCCAGCACACCATGGTGACCTCCCCCCCCATTCGCCGCCTCCAGGAGGATCACGGTGAACGTTCGCACCAGAAGCTCGGCAGTCATCGGCAGCCTCTGCCTCGTCGTCTCCCTCGCCTTCACCTCGGCGTCCGCGGACGAGTCCGACCCGCCGCGCCAGGAAGCAGCCCCCAAGGTCGCGCTCAAGCAGGTGGCCATGGCCAAGAACCCGTCCGCCGGCGCCGCAGGCCCCGGGGGCACGGTCTGGATAGCCGAACGCGCGGGCACCGTAAGGGTCCTGGGGCCCCACGGGCTCGGCAGGCCCGTCCTCGACATCTCCGCCGAGACGACCACCGACGGCGAACGCGGCCTGCTGGGCATCGCGTTCGACCACAAGTTCGCGCACTTCTACATCTCGTACACGGACCTCGAAGGCACCAGCACCGTCGACGAGTTCGCCGTGCGGAACGGGCGGATCCGGCCCGAGACCCGGCGCACCGTCATCACCCAGACGCAGCCCTACGCGAACCACAACGGCGGCGACATCAAGTTCGGCCCGGACCGCTACCTCTACATCGCCCTCGGCGACGGCGGCTCGGGCGGTGACCCGCACGGCTACGGGCAGAACCTCGACACCCTGCTGGGCAAGCTGCTGCGGATCGACCCGCGCGGCGGCAAGCCGTACGCCATCCCGGCGGACAACCCGTTCGTCGGCGCCCCGAACGCCAGGGACGAGATCTGGGCGTACGGGCTGCGCAACCCCTGGCGGTTCTCCTTCGACTCGGGCACGGGCGACCTGCTGATCGGCGACGTCGGCCAGAGCGACTGGGAAGAGATCGACTGGGCCCCCGCGAAGAGCGACGGCGGCGAGAACTACGGCTGGGCCCGGATGGAGGGCAACCACCCCTTCCGCGGCGCCACCGAGCCCGCCAACCACGTACCGCCGGTGCACGAGTACGGCCGCGGCGGACTCGGCTGCTCGGTGACCGGCGGATATGTGTACCGGGGCAGGGCGATCCCGGAGCTCAGGGGTCAGTACGTGTTCAGCGACTACTGCGACGGCACCCTGCGCACCCTGCGGATCGAGAACGGCAAGGTGACCGGCGTCGGCGACCTCGGCGTCAACGGCGGCGAGGTCGTCTCGTTCGTGCAGGGCGGCAGGGGCGAGCTGTACGTGCTCGACATCGGCGGCAGCGTCGCCCGCCTGGACCCGGCGTGAGGGAGTAACAGCACACCCCGCGCGGTCCGGAGCGTCGGGAGGGCTACCGGCCGTTGGCCGAGAAGTGCTGGTAGTCCGGGGCGGGCCAGCGTCCGCCCCACCGCCAGCCCACCGCACGCATCGCCGTGGTGACGGCGTCGCCCGCCTGGATCATGCCCGGGGCGGTGCGGCGCCGGTCGAGGTAGGCGGCTCCCGCGGCGGGGTGAACGCGGCCGTTCCGGTCGACGTACGGGTTCTCCAGGGTGTTGATGTCGACCGCGTCCCCGTACGAGTGCCGGGAGAGCCTGGCCGGATTCCCCGTGACGCGGCGGCAGTTGAAGGCCGAGGTGTTGTCGTCCTTCATGGCCGCGACGTCGCTGCCGCCGTACTCCGCCATCGGCCGCATTTTGCGGATGGGGAAGCGGGCCACGAAGGCCCGGCCGAAGACGTGCAGCATCGGCCGCACGGCCTCCTTGCGCACGACGAGGCGGCCGGGGTGGACGCGGCCGTCGAATCCCCAGTGGTTCATCCGGATGAGCCGCAGCCCGGCGGGCGCGACCGGGCAGCCCGGATGCCAGCTGCGGCCCAGGTCGCGCGCGGAGACGGCCGTGACGCGCGCGTCGAGAGCGGGCGGCCTCGGTGCGTCGGCGGAGGCCGGGGCGGGGCCGAGTGCGGTGGGCAGGAGCATGGCCGGGGCGGTGAGCGCGAGGAGCGTGCGGGCGCGGAGCTTGGTCACCCCTCAGACATAACGCGCTCCCGCGGATCGACCCTGTCCGAAAAGCCGACCATCGGCCGCCATTCGCCCGATTGGTCCGCCGGGTGGGGCGCGAGGGCGGCAGCAGTTTTTCCTTTCTCTGGACAAAGTGTGGACGTCCTCGGACACCGTCCCTACGCTGAGCGTCGCTTTGCCACAGAAATCTGCGTAACCCATGCCGGAATCCACCGGAACCACGCAGGAGGAAGAGTGAAGCCACGCCACGGACCGATATCCGGCCGCACCCGCCGCAGAGCCCGAAGATCCACCGGACTGCTCCTGACCGCCCTGCTCGGCGGTGGACTGCTGACGCCCGCCGCCGCGGACGACGAGCCGCGGCCCTTCGCGGACCTGCCGCCGCAGGAACCCGGCGTCACCCTGCGGGTGTTCGACGTACAGACCCCGCTGAAGAAGCTGTGCGACCTCAAGCCCGCCCAGACCCCCAATGTCGACAAGCTGATTCCGACCGCCGACTGGACCTCCACGGACGGCTTCGGGTTCAGCAACAACTTCGTGTCGCAGATCATCGGCAATCTGCACGTGCCCGAGGCGGGCGCGTACGACTTCCGGCTGATCAGCGACGACGGTTCACGGCTCTTCCTCGGCGGCCAGCAGGTCATCGACCACGACGGACTGCACGGCGCCGAGCCCAAGGACGGCCGGATCACGCTCAACGCCGGGCCGCAGGCGCTGCGCATCGACCACTTCGACGCGGGCGGCGAGCAGCAGGTCACCCTCCAGTGGAAGCCGCCGGGCGCGAGCGGGTTCACGGTCGTGCCGAACTCGGTGCTCAGCACCGACGCCGATGTCGTCCGGGTCACGGCGCCGGGCCGCAAGGAGTGCGAGGGGACGTACGACACACCCGGCGACGGCCTGCCGCTCACCGAGGTCAACCCCGGCTACGACCTGACCGACCTGCGCCCGAAGGGCTTCGAGCCGCAGGTGTCCGCGATGGACTGGCTGCCCGACGGCCGGCTCGCGATCTCCACGTGGGGCGGCAGCCAGGAGACGAAGGGCGAGGTGTACCTCCTCGACCACGTCACCGGTGACACGAGCCCCGAGAAGGTCACGTACAAGAAGATCGCCGACGGGCTCAGGGAGCCTATGGGCATCAAGTACGTGGACGGGAAGCTGTATGTGTCGGAGAAGCACCAGCTGACCGAGTTGAACGACACGGACGGCGACGACGTCACCGACGACAAGCGGAAGATCGCCGAGTGGCCGTACGGCAAGAACTTCCACGAGTTCGCCTTCGGTCTGCTCTACGACAAGGGCGACTTCTATCTGAACCTCTCCGTCGCCATCAATTACGGCGGCGCGACCACCGACCCGCAGCCCGCCCCGAACCGCGGCACGACCATCAAGGTCAACAAGAAGACGGGCAAGGTCAGTTATCTCGCCGGAGGCCTGCGCACCCCGAACGGGATCGGACGCGGCCCCGAAGGCGACCTGTTCGTCACGGACAACCAGGGCGGCTGGCTGCCCGCGTCCAAGCTGGTGCACATCAAGCAGGGCCGCTTCTTCAACCACTACATGAACCCCGACGGGCCCTACGACGACAAGCCCGTCACCAAGCCGGTGCTGTGGCTCCCGCAGAACGAGATCGCCAACTCGCCCAGCACACCCATGCGGCTGAAGAAGGGTCCGTTCGCCGGGCAGATGGTCTTCGGTGACGTCACGTACGGCGGACTTCAGCGCGCGGACCTGGAGAAGGTGAAGGGCGAGTACCAGGGCGCGGTGTTCCGGCACACGCAAGGCCTGGAGTCCGGCATCACCCGGATCAGCGAGGGCCCCGACGGCGCGATCTACACCGGCGGGCTCGGCGCCGACGGCAACTGGGGCCAGGAGGGCAAGCTCCGCTTCGGCCTTCAGAAGCTGACACCGAACGGCACGACCGCCTTCGACGTCAAGACGATGCGCGCGACCCGCGACGGCTTCGAACTCGCCTACACCAAGCCCCTGTCCGAGGAGACCGCGGCCAAGCTCACCAAGGGCGCGTACGCCGTCGAGCAGTGGCGCTACGCCCCGACGCCGGCCTACGGCGGCCCGAAGATCGACGAGGAGGTGCTGCCCGTCACGTCGGCGAAGCTCTCCGAGGACCGGCGCAAGGTGCGGCTCACCATCCCGGGGCTCAAGAGCGACCGTGTCGTCCACGTCCGCTCCCCGCGCCCGTTCTCCGCGGCGTCGGGTGAGCGGCTCTGGTCCACCGAGGCCTGGTACACCCTGAACGCCAAGCCGGGCCCTGCCGAGCCCGTCACCACCTACGACGCCGAATCGGCGCGGCTGTCCGGCAGCGCGGACATCGACACCGAGCACGCCGGCTTCACGGGCGCGGGCTTCGTCGACGGTTTCGGTGCGCAGGGCGCCAAGGCGGCCTTCGACGTCGAGGTGGCGGAGAAGGGCGTGTACGACGTCGGCCTGCGGTACGCCAACGGCCCGCACCCCTCCCCCGGCACCAAGACGGTCGGCGTCAGCGTCAACGGCGCACCCGCCGAGCGGACGAGCCTGCCGTCGACGGGCCAGTGGGACCGCTGGTCCACCAGGACGGAACGCCTCGAATTGCGCAAGGGCCGCAACACCATCACCTACGGGGTGGGGGCCGGGGACACCGGGCACGTCAACCTCGACGCCGTCGAGATCCGGCGCCCCGGGGCGCGGATCGACCTCTTCTCCGGCGGCAGCGTCGCGTCGGCCTGGCAGCACACCGACGGCCGCAGCGCCGCATGGCCGCACACCGCCGAGCGGTCCATGGAGGTCTGCTGCGGCGACCTGCGGACGAAACAGCACTTCGAGGACTTCAGGCTGCACGTCGAGTTCCGGGTGCCGAAGCTGCCGGACGACGTCACCGGACAGGACCGCGGCAACAGCGGGGTCTACCTCCAGGAACGGTACGAGCTTCAGATCCTGGAATCGTACGGCGTGCCGAAGCTCGCGGACGACGAGGCGGGGGCGATCTACCGGAAGAAGGCCGCCGACCGCAACGCATCGAAGCCGCCGGAGACCTGGCAGACGTACGACGTGACATTCCGTGCCGCGCGCTTCGACGCGGACGGCAAGAAGACGGCGGACGCGCGGGTCACGGTGGTGTGGAACGGCGAGAAGGTCCACGACGACGTGGCCGTCGACGGCCCGACCGGCGGAGGTGACCCGGAGTCGGCGGCGGCCGGCGCCGTCAGATTGCAGGACCACGGCAACAAGGTCCGGTTCCGCGATGTGTGGGTGGAGCCGCTGACCTGAGCTGGCGGGGCCCGTCGGTTGCCGGTCAGCCGCCCGTGAAGAGCGCGGTCCCGTCGGGGCCCAGGGCCTCGACGCGCGCTCCGTGTTCGACGGTGCGGCTGACCGTGCAGTACTTCTCGTGCGTCAGCCGGATGGCGCGCTCCAGCGTCTCGGCGGCGCGGGGGTCGCCCTCCGCCATGTCGAGTTCGTAGGCGACCCGGACGACGCCGACACGGCCGTCGTCCTCGGGCCTCGACACCGACTCCACGACGATGCGGAGCCCGTCGTGGGGGACGGTGCGGGCCGTGCGGTCCACGACGAGGCCGCCGCATCCGCCGAGCGCGGCGAGGAGGAGCTCGACGGGGGTGAAGGAGGGCTGGGCGCCCGGGTCGTCGGCGGCGGCGACCCGGACCTCGGCGCCGCGGTCGTTGCGGACGGTCCAGTCGCGTTCGCCGTTGCGTACGGTCTCGATGCGGTAGTCGGCCATGACCGAACCGTAACCGGACATCTCCCCGCGAGCGGGGCGGCTTCCCCGGCTCTGGTCCGAACCAGGGAAACCTGGACCGGAGCGGCCCCCCGGGGGAACGCCACCGCCGGCCCTGTGCGCCAAGTCCCCCGATTCGCAATCTTCACGCATGCGCGCCCTGGAGCGTCCCACCCACGCGTTCCAGGCGGCTTGCGTTTCCCCTGGTCACAGCGGGTTTTCGTGTTCCAGCGTCCCCAACTTCCCGGCATTCGTGGCGGTCGGGACGGCTCGCCCCGCAGGGTGGATCCGTGCTCGCCGGGCGGCGTCCGCGGCCCGGTCCGCGAGCACTGTTCCGCAGCAACGACTTTGGGAGTACGCACATGGTTCGCAAGCGCTCACGTCTGATCGCCGTGCCGGTCGCGGCCGTCGCCCTGACCCTGACGCTCGCCGGTCACCAGGCCGGCGCGGCCGAGGCGTCCGCGGCGGCCCCGTGCCTCGCCGGCGCCACGACGCTGGTCGGCGACCTCGACGGCGACGGCCGCCCGGACAGGATCACGAATCCGGGGCACACCGGCACCAAAATGACGGTCCAGTGGGGAGCCGCCGACGGCACGTTCGGTGTGAAGCACAGCGTCGGCAAGCTGGTCGGCGCCAAGCCCGGCGAGGTCGCCACCGCCGCGGTCGCCGACTTCCAGAACGACGGAAAACTGGACATGGTCGTCAACATCGTCGAGCCGTCCGGCGGCGACGACCCGGCGACCGCCCGCGTCGCCGACTACCGCCCCGGCCCGCTCAAGCGCGCGAACCTGGCCTCGGCCCGCGCCCGGCACCTGGACATCGGTGAGGCCGGTGAGGCCCGCGAGCTCCGCGTCGCCAACTACGGCGACGACGCCTACCCGGACCTCGCGATCCTGAACTACGCCGGTGACGGCGTCCTGGAGCGGAACGTCCGCCTGTCGAAGCCGGCCAGTGGCCCGGGCGCGTACGACCAGGAGCACGAGCAGAAGTACGGCGACTGGGGCACTCCGGCCGAGCCGCCGGCCATGCCCGGCGACGGCTGGAAGCACTTCTACAAGTCCTGCTCCTGATCCACCCCTTCGGGCGCCGCCGGGTCCTTTCGGCACCGGCGGCGCCCTCCGCCCACGTGAGGAAGATCCCTTGTCCACGTCAGTCACCGACACGCCCGTCACCGGCATGCCTGTCGCCGAACCGAAGACGAACCGGGTGCGGGTCGCCGTCACCGCGCCCGACCCGATCAGCCGCGAAGGAGTCCTCAGCCAGCTGCGCCGGCACCCGGACGTCGAGCTGTGCGAGAACTCCGGGCCCGCCACCGTCGCCCTGCTCGTCGAGGACACCATCGACGAGGCGGCGCTCGCCCGGCTGCGGCGCACGGTGCGCAGCGAGGGCGCGCGGGCCGTGCTCGTCACGGGTGCCGTCCGCGAGCACGAGCTCATCGACGTCATCGAGTGCGGTGTCAAAGCCGTCGTCTGGCGCCGCGAGGCGACCGCCCAGCGCCTGGCGCAGGCGGTGCTCACCGCCGCACGGGGAGGCGGCGACCTGCCCGCCGACCTGCTGGGCCAGCTGATCGGCCAGGTGCGGCGCCTGCACCGGGGCGGCGCCGACGAGCCGGGCTTCTTCGCGGGCTTCACCCAGCGCGAGATGGACGTGGTGCGCCTGGTGGCCGAGGGGCTCGACACCGCGCAGATCGCGCTGAAGCTGGCGTACTCCGAACGGACCGTCAAGAACGTGATGTACGGCCTCACCACCCGCCTGCACCTGCGCAACCGCGCGCACGTGGTGGCGTACGCGCTGCGCGAGGGCTATATCTGAGGGTTCCACTCTCACACGGTGAAGCGGACCGATTCGAGCTGGAGGTTCAGCTCCATCGGGCTGCCGCCGTACTTCCAGTCGCCGGGATCGGTGCACACCTCGCCCGTCCACTGCCGTTCCTTGACATAGGTGTCGTGGCACACGGAGCCGTCGAAGACCTTGAGGGTGAATCCCTGAAGGGCGGGGTCCGCCTCCTCGGTGCTGCCGAGGACCATGTCCTCCTCGTCGTCCGCGTTCTCCCACTGGTCGCCGTTGCGCCAGCCTTCACCCACGTAGGCGCCGGCGCCGGTGACACCCTGGGTGTCGGAGACGGCGACGTCGAGGGCCTTGACGGCCGTGCCCGCCGTGCCGGCCTCGGCCCCGTCGCACACCGGGGCCTGCCAGCCGTCGCCCTCGACGAAGACGCGGTAGCAGATGTGGCGGCCCTCGCTGCCGCCCGCGAGGTCACGCACCGCGGTGGCCGCCGTCTCCTCCTCCGGCTCTTCCTCCCCGCCGCCACCGCCGTCTCCGCCGCCCTCCGGTTGTGCGGGTTCCTCCTTGTCGGGCTTCTCCGCGGGCTCCTCGGGTTTCTCCGCGGGCGGGGACGGCGCGCTGCTCGCCGGCGGGGGCGGTCCGGCCGGCTCGACCTTGCCTGCCTCCTGCGGCTTCTCGCGGGCCGTGGTCTGCAACTGCGGCCGGTAGGTCAGCCAGATCGTCACGACCGCGACCGTCACCGCGAGGAGCAGGCCCAGGGCGGCGGCCAGCCACCCCGGCAGCACCCCGCGCTGCACGAACGTTCCGGCCACGTCCACCGGCTCGGCGCCGGAGCGCCGCACGGCCAGCGAGTAGGGCTGCTCCTGTTTCGCGCCGAACCAGATGATCTGCTGGGGCCGCAGGGTCGCCTTCACGAACGCGGCCCGGCCCGGCGCGATCTGTACGTTGCCGGGCTCCAGGTCGTACGTCAGGTCGCCGCTGTCACCACCGCCGAGCGACGCGGTGACCGCGGTGTTGCCGAGGTTGTCCACCGCCAGCTGCGGCCGCCCCCGGAACCACCCCCTGACCGTCGGCGGCACGAGCTCGGCGCGCACCTCGGTGAACGGTGTGACGGTGAGGCTGCCCTCCGGGACGGTGACGGCGCCCGGCTGTTCCGTCGGCGTGATCCGTACCGCGTACAGGACCGGTCCCGCGAGCGCGTCCGGCGTGCGCGGCGGGGCGAACGTCAGCTCCACCGTGCCGGTCGTCCCCGGGTAGAGCCGCAGCACCGTCGGCTCCACCCTGGTCCAGGGGGCGGCGTCGCCGACCGGTTCGAAGCGGTAGGCGTCGACGATGTCACCGGTGTTGCGCACCCGCAGCAGCACCGTGGCGCTGCCGCCGGGGTCGACGGTCGTGGAGGCGGGTTCCAGAGAGGTCCAAAGGCTCACGTCACGACGGTAGGAAAGCCCGCGCCGCCCGTCAGGAGCCCACCGGGCAGATCCGGCTGCCCGAACAGGCAGGCGCGCCGCGCGCTCGTCAGACGGCGGGGTAGGGGTGGTCGTTGAGCAGGCGGGCGAGGTGGACCGCGTTGGCGGCGAGGGTGCGGGTGGTCTCGGCGACCTGCTCGGGGGTGGCTTCGAGATCCTGGTAGTCGGTGCCGTGCTGGGCTTCGCCGACCCAGTACGTGACGGCGTTGGGGGCCAGCGAGAAACCGATGTCGTTGAGGCCCTGGAACGTGTCGGCGCTGACCTTGTGCGCCCCGTCCTCGTTGCCGACGACGGCGACCACGGCGACCTTCCCGTAGGTGAAGGGGCGTCCCTGCTCGTCCGTCTCCGACGACTCGGCGTTGAGCCGTTCGAGGACGCGCTGGCAGATGCTGGAGGGGTGGCCCAGCCAGATGGGGGTGGCGATCAGGAGGATGTCGGCCTGGAGGACCTTCTCCCGCAGCCGCGGCCAGGCGTCGTCGCCGCCCATGTCGACGGCGACGCCGGGGAGCACGTTGTGGTCGGCCACGCGCACGGTCTCGGTGGTGACGTCGAGCTTTTCGAGCTCGCGCAGCACCTGGTCCGACAGGAGCTGGCTGCTGGAGGGTTCGGGGGACGCGTTGAGGGTGCAGACCAACGAGAGGGCGCGCATGGCTTTTCCTTCTGTGCTGTGACGTCGGAGGGTCCGCCACCAGGCTGCGCACAGGGTCGGCGGTGCCGCCAGGTGGCCGCCGGGGGCGGAGACCACCTCGCGTACCCGGGACCGGCCCCGTGATGCGCGCCGATGGGAGCGCGGCCGGGCGGCCTACTCCTCCGCCTCCTCGCTCTCGAAGTGCAGGGCGATGGACCTCAGCACGTCCGCGGAGGACACGTCGGTGCGTCCCTCGTCGTGGACCTCGGCGAGCTGTGCGAAGGAGAAGGCGAAGGCGGACGTGATCTGTTCGATGACCGGTCCCAGCTCCTGGCCCACCACCGCGGCGACCTCGATGGGGGTGGCCTCGGCGGGGAGTTCGATGCGCGGCAGCATCTCCTCGAGCATCGCGCCGACCGCGCCGCTGTTCTCGATCTCTCCGCCCGGGTTCTCCCGTACCTGCCTGCGCATTTCGAGCGACTCGGTCAGGATGCCGACGACTCGTTGAATGATCTCGCGCTGCTCCATACGGCGAAGCCTAGACGCAGGAGAGTGGGCGGGCGGGGACCGAGGAGCCAGCTCGCCGGTCCGCCGGGCGGGCGGCGGTCAGCCGTCGGGCGCGACGAAGTCGCACCAGACGGCCTTGCCCTCGCCGCGCGGCTCGACTCCCCAGCGCGAGGCGACCGCCTCCACCAGGAGCAGGCCGCGGCCGGAGGTTGCGGTCTCGGCCGGGGATCTCCTGCGGGGGCGGTCGCTGGACCGGTCGCCCACCGAGAGGCGGACGCGGCGCGGCGGGCCGGAGAGGACCTCCAGCGTGAGGATGGCGCCCGCGTCGGTGTGGACCAGGGCGTTGACGAGGAGTTCGCCCGCCGCCACCTCCACGTCGTCGGCGACGGCGCCGAACCCCCACGCCGTGAGGTGTTCGCGCAGCGCCGCGCGCGCGTCGGTGAGCCCTTCCGGGTCGGCCTGGTGGACGTACCGGTGGATGCGGGGTTCCTGGGGTGTGCCGGGGTCGGGGAGCCGGCGCAGGACGAGGAGCGCCACGTCGTCGCCGGTGCCCCAGCGCTCCCACAGGGCGTGCGAGAGGTGGTCCGCCAGGTCCTCGGCCGCCTCGGGGCCGGCGCGCATCTCGTCGGCGAGGTTGCGGATGCCGGTGTCGAGGTCGAGGCCGGCGTCCTCGACGAGTCCGTCCGTGCAGAGCACCATGGTCTCGCCCGGCACGAGGTCGAGCCGCACCTCGGGGTAGTCCTCCATGCCGAAGTCGGTGGCCAGGCCCAGGGGCAGGCCGCCGGCGACGCGCGGCACGCCCACCCTGCCGTCCACGTGCCGCACGAGAGGCGGCAGATGTCCGGCCCGCACGGCGCGCACGATGCCGGTGGCGGGGTCGAACTGGGCGTACGTGCAGGTGGCGAACCGCTCGGTGTCCAGCTCGGCCAGGAAGCGGGAGGCGCGGGACAGCACGGTGCCGGGCGGGTGTCCCTCGCCGGCGAAGGCCCGCAGGGCGATGCGCAGCTGGCCCATGATGGCCGCGGCGTGGGTGTCGTGTCCCTGTACGTCTCCGACGACCAGGCCGATGCGGCCCCGGGGCAGGGTGATGACGTCGTAGAAGTCGCCGCCGACCTCACGGCCGCCCCAGGCGGCGTGGTAGCGGACGGCGACCTCGGAGTCCGGGACGGCGGGGATGCCCCGCGGCAACATCGTGGCCTGGAGGCTCTTGGCGAGGTCGCGTTCCTCGTCGAAGAGCATGGCGCGTTGCAGCGACTGGGCGACGATCCCGGACAGGCCGATGCAGAGGTTGCGGTCGGCGTCGGTGAAGTCCTTCCTGCCGCGGTAGAAGAGCGCGAGGCCTCCGATGGCGCGGTTCTGCGCGACCAGCGGCAGGAACGCCGCCGAGTCCAGCTTCAGGTGCTCCATGTACGGCCGCAGGTGCGTGAGGCGCCGCGCGAGGTCGGGCAGCGAGCCCACGAAGCGGGGCTGCCGGGTCATGACGGCCTCGGCGAGCGGCAGCGACTGGTCGAACTTGTGCAGCTTGAGTTCGTCGAGTGCCTGCATCGTCTGGCCCACCAGGGCGATCAGCTTCAGGTTCTCGCCCTCGACCAGGCCGAGGACGAGGCCGTCGGCGGCGAACCGGTCGAGGCCGCTGGCGCCGGACAGCACGGCGACCACGTCGTCGACCGTGACGGCCCGCGAGAGCGCCTCCGTGGTGCCCTGCACCATCAGGGCGATGCCCTGGCGCCGCTCCTCCCTGGGGTCGATGGCGGCCAGTTCCGATCCGTCGTTCTCGGCCGTCCGCAGCACTCCGAGCACCCGTACGGCCCGGCCGTCGCCGTCGCGCAGGATGTGGCCCCGCGCGTGGCCGAGGTGGATGGAGCCGTCCCGGTGCCGGGCCCGGAAGTAGACGCCGTACAGGTCCTTGCCTTCGGTGACGGCCTGGGTCACGGCGTAGTTGATGCGCACGGCCTCCTCGGGCGGAATGCGCCGCTGCAACGAGGTCACGAAGCCGTCGAATTCGTCGGGCCGCAGGTCGAGCACCGCGAGGGCCCCGGCGTCGAGGCTTAGTGCGCCGCTCACCAGGTCCCAGTCGAAGCTGCCCACACCGGTCAGGAGCAGGCGCTCGGCCGGCTCGACGGGTGGCTTCTTGGCTGACGTCATGGCTGTCTCCGTAGGCCGCTCGGCCACCCTATGCGCCGGGTGCGCCACCCGCCTGCCGGGAACGGGCCCGGCCTTTCGTCCCGCGTCAAACAGGACCTTGGTCCTGTGTGAGCCGCTCTCGAAGGGACATTCGATGTGTGATGTCGGCCTGGCAACCCAGCGCCGACCGGTGCACAAGGAAAGGAACGTGCTCGTGGGCATCATCGCCTGGATCCTGATCGGCCTCATCGCCGGGGCAATCGCCAAGGCCCTCACTCCCGGCAAGGACCCGGGGGGCTGCCTGGTGACCATCTTGATCGGCATCGTGGGCGGCCTGCTGGGTGGCTGGCTGGGCAAGGTGATCTTCGGCGTCCACTCGATCAACGGGTTCTTCCACCTGTCGACCTGGATCGCCGCCATCATCGGCTCCGTGATCGTCCTGTTCGCCTACCGCCTGTTCACGGGCAAGCGGTGACCGTCGCCGCGGTATTCGGAAGCGCGCACCCTCGCGGGGTGCGCGCTTCCGCGCTTTCCGGGGCGGGTTACGCGCCTTCCGGGAAGGGTTCCGCGCTTTTCGGTGAGGGGCACCCGAACGCCTATTAGCTCAAGCGTTCGATTCGCGCGGTACAGTGGACGCATGGCAACGCACCAGCTCCAGGGATCGCTCTTCGACCAGAGCGACGACGTGCGCCTGGGCTCCCTGGACGGCATCCGCAGGACGGTCCTCGGCGACGGGGCCTGGCTCGACCTGCTGCCGGGCTGGCTCGGCGGCGCCGACATCCTGTTCGAACGGCTCGCCGCGGACGTCCCGTGGAAGGCCGAACGCCGGCAGATGTACGAGCGGGTCGTGGACGTACCGCGCCTCCTCGCCTTCTACGGCGCCGGGGAACCGCTCCCCCACGCCGTGCTCGACGAAGCCCGGCGGTCCCTCTCCGCGCACTACGCCGCCGAGCTCGGCGAACCGTTCACGACGGCCGGCCTCTGCCACTACCGCGACGGGCGCGACAGCGTGGCCTGGCACGGCGACCGCATCGGCCGCGGGGCCCGCGAGAACACGATGGTCGCCATCCTCTCCGTGGGCGCGCCCCGGGACCTGCTGCTCCGCCCGCGCCGCGGCGGCGCGACCGTCCGGCACCCGCTCGGACACGGCGACCTGATCGTGATGGGCGGCTCCTGCCAGCGCACCTGGGAGCACGCCGTCCCCAAGTCGGCCCGGGCGGCCGGAGGGCGCATCAGCATCCAGTTCCGGCCGCACGGGGTCCGCTGACGCACCGCCGCGCCGCTCGCCCCGCGTGCGGCCGCCCCGCCCGTCACCGCCCTGCCCGTCACCGCCTCGACCGCAGGGCGAAGAGCCGGGTGAGCGGGTGGAAGCGGTAGCGGCCCGGAGCGCGGGACTCCAGGAGCTGCACGTCGACCAGCTGCTCCAGGATCACCTCGGTCGCCGCCACCGCCCCGCCCGTCGTCGCGGCCGCCCCCGCCACCGTCAGCTCGCCCTGCCCCGCGGCGAGCAGCGGGAGCGCGAGCGCCGCCGCCCGGCCGGTGGCACCACGGGCCAGCAGGTCCCGGTGGCCCGCCTCCAGGGCCGCGTGCATGTCCAGATCCGCGAAGGACAGCTCCGCGAGGCGGCGCGCCGGATCGGCCAGCCGGTCGGCGAGCTCCCGCACCGGCCACCGGGGGCGCGCCGCGAGGCGGGCGCCCGCGATGCGCAGGGCGAGGGGGAGGTGGCCGCAGTGGCGCGCGATCGACTCCGCGGCGCCGCGCTCGGCGGCGAGCCGCCCCGGACCCGCCCAGAGGTCGAGCACCGCGACGGACGCCGGGGGCGGCAGCGGCGCCAGGTGGAGGTGGGTGGCGCCGTTCAGGGTGGCGAGGACGCCGAGGCTGGTCACGAGGACGGCGCAGCCGTGTGCCGCGGGCAGCAGGGGCCGCACCTGGGCCGCGTCCGCGGCGTTGTCGAGGACGATGAGCACCCGTCGTTCGGTGAGCAGCGTGCGGTAGACGGCCGCCGCGTCCGCCGCGCCGCCCGTGACCGGCCGCGGCGCGCCCAGCGCGGACAGGAACCGCCTGAGGACGACGGCCGGCGGCACGGGACGCTCGCCGCGGTGCGAGCCGCGCAGGTCGGCGTAGAGCTGACCGTCGGGGAACCGTTCGGCGAGCCGGTGGGCCGCGTGCACGGCGAGCGCCGACTTGCCGACACCGCCGGGCCCGTCGAGCGCGACCACGACGGGGCCACTGCCCCGCGGCCCCGGGCGCAGTACGTCGAGCGCCGCCGACTCGGCGCCCCTGCCGAGGAGTTCGGGGATGTCGGGCGGCAGCTGACGGGGCACGGGCGGCACGGCACAGGCGTCGCCCGCGCCCGGCGGACCCGTCCGGCCGTCGGCCGCCGTGCGGGAGCGGCGCGCCTCCTCCACCCGGTCGCGGGCCGTCGCGAGCAGCCGCAGCTCGCGGCCGGTCGCGCCCAGC
Source organism: Streptomyces sp. NPDC030245 (assembly GCF_055572995.1). NCBI lineage: Bacteria > Bacillati > Actinomycetota > Actinomycetes > Kitasatosporales > Streptomycetaceae > Streptomyces > Streptomyces sp. NPDC030245. The sequence goes on from NZ_JBVICF010000009.1 coordinate 119,179, forward strand.
AGCTGGACCAGGGTGTCGAAGCGGTCCGTCGGCGGCAGGGTCTTGCCCGCGAAGTAGTCGCCGATCACTCCGTGCGCCCAGCCGGTCCGCGCCGCCAGCTGGCGGTAGGTGAGCTGCGCGCCGCCGTTCCTGCGCGCGGCCCGCCTGCGCAGCTGCCGCAGCAGCGCGGCCAGCGCGTCGGCCGTGTCCACGGTGTCGACGGGGCCGAGGCCCGCGGCCGCCTCCCGCGGCTCCCCGCCCGCCGGGCGACCCGCCCCCGTTGCATCCGTCGCTCGTGTCGCACCTGTAGCTCCTGCCGCCCCCGTTGCCCCCGTCACTCCCCGCGTCCCCCTCCGGCCGTCAGCTGGCCGAGGTCATCCGGGGCTGCCCGGCGGTGCCCGATTTCGAGGGTCGCCCCGAAGACGCGTTGCGAGCATCCAGTCACCGCTCGGGCCCCGCGCTCCGGCGACCGGGCACCTCATCGGCCGTCACTACGGCATTCGTGGAATGCCACCCGCCGGTTTGGCCCCGGGTCTCCCTCGCGGGCGGCACCGGGCGGCGAACACCGCACGACCGACATCGGAGAACGAAGGAGACACGACCTATATGAGCAGGGTCTGCAACAAAGCACCCGGCCTGCCGGACGGCAGCATCGCCGAACAGTCCCTCTACGAGCGCGTGGACGGCCCCATCGCCACGGGCTCGGCCCACTTCATGCGGGCGGGCAGCGAGCTCCACCTGATGCACGCCGACCTGGAGCTCAACGACCAGCGCCAGGCCGCTCTGCGGGTGCGCTGCGCCGCCGCGGCCGTCCGGGCCGCGCTGGTGGAGTACCGCGCCTCGCACCGCATCGCCCAGGAGCTGGGCTTCTACCCGGTCCACGACGAGCGGCTGCGGGTCGCGGGCGGCGGTACCGCCCCGGTGCGCGAGACGCTGGACACGGCCCGCGGGACGGACCTGGTGCAACTGGACGAGGTCGACAGCGAAGCCCTCGCGCTGCGCTACGAGTCGGGCGGGGACGAGGCGGCGTACGGCCACTTCGTGACCGAGCTGACCGGGTTCTCGACGGAGCTCGACGGCTTCGCGGCGCGGGCCGAGCAGGCGCCGCCCGCCGACTGGCAGCGGCTGGCCTGGCAGTTCCTCACCGCCTTCGACCGCATCCGCATCTACGGCCAGGCGCTGGCCGTCATCAACATCCTCGGTACGACCCCCGGCGCCGTCACCGGCGCCGGACACGGAAGGAGCGACCGGACATGAGCGCAGTCTGCAACAAGGCCCTCGGCCTCAGCGAGGAGGGCCTGCGCGACAAGAAGCGGTACGCGCAGACCGCGGGCACCGAACTGACCGCTGCCACCAGTGAGTTGTGCCGGGCGCTGGAACTCGCCGAGCACGGCGACGGCACGGCGAGCGCCTCGGTGTATGCCGCGGCGGCGCAGGACCGGCTCGCCAACGCCGTCCGGATGCTGTCCGAGGTGGCCGGCATCCTGGCGACGGGCACCCTCACCGAGGAGACGGCCGCCTGGTACCGCAGGCTCGACTACGACCGGCTCTACCGGTCGGGCCTCGCCCTCGGGCAGGTGCCGCACGCGGCCGAGCTGTGGCAGTCGTTCGCACGGCAGGCCGCGACGGGCGGCCCCGTGGCCATCTGCCGCGACATGCGCGGGCGCACCGCCGCCGTGGCCGCTCTGATCGGCGCGTGGCTGGAGCGGGCCGACGGCCCCGACTCGGAGACCGAACTGCTGCGCATCCAGTCCGCGATGGCCGACCTGGCGGCGTACGCGCAGTTCGTGGCCTTCGCCAACAAGGTGGAGCCAAGGGACCCGGCGTGGCTGGTGCCGCTGGGCGCCGCCGCGTAGGACCAGCCTCCGCGTGGGACCACAGGTATGAGGGGAGCGCCGGCCCGGGGGGCCGGCGCTCCTTCCGCGTGCCCGTCACCGGTAGGCGCGTGTGCGCGTCACCGGTAGGCGCGCGCCTGAAGCCCGTACATCCGCGCGTAGTGGCCGCGCCGCGCCAGCAGTTCCTCGTGGCCGCCGGTCTCGACGACCCGCCCGTGGTCGAGGACGACGATGAGGTCGGCGCCGCGCACCGTGGAGAAGCGGTGCGAGACCAGCAGCGTGACCGTGCCCCGCGGGTGGGCGCGCGCCGCTTCGATGTACCGCTCGAAGACGAGGTGTTCGGTCTCCGCGTCCAGGGACGCGGTCGGCTCGTCCAGGATGCGCAGCAGGGGTGCCGGACGCATCAGGGCCCGGGCGACCGCCAGCTTCTGCCACTGGCCCGTCGACAGGTCGACCCCGCGCTCCCAGCGGCTGCCGAGCCGGGCGTCGAGGCCGTCCGGCAGCGTGCCGGGCAGGTCGGCGGCGCCGGCCCGGCCGAGCGCGCGGGTGACCGCCCGCCGGTCGGCGATCCGCGGCAGGTCCCCGACGCCGACGGTCTCGCGGACGGTGAACTCGAAGCGTACGAAGTCCTCGAACGCGGCGCCGAGCCGCTCGCGCCACTGCTCGGGGGCCAGGTCGGCGAGCCGGACGCCGTCGACCGTGATGTGGCCGAGGGTCGGCTCGTACATCCGGCACAACAGCTTGACCAGCGTGGACTTCCCCGAGCCGTTCTCACCGACCAGGGCCACCACTCCCCCGGCGGGCAGCCGCAGATCGACGTCCGCGAGCGCGGCCGACGCGGTGCCGGGATAGCGGAAGGACAGCCCCTCGACGGTGATGCCCTGCCGCAGCGTCGACGGCACGGCCGCCGAGGGCGTGCGGCTCTCCCCCTCCGCGTACGCCTGGAGCCAGCGCAGCCGTTCGGCGCTCTGGAGGAGTTCGACGACGGCGCCCGTGGCCTGTACGAGTCCGGCGGCGTGGCCGGTGAACCGGCCGGCCAGGACGACGGCGAGCAGGACCGCCCCGAGGCCGGTGCGGCCCGTCGCGGCGAGGTGCACCGCGAAGGCGACCGCGCCGAGCAGGCCGAGGGAGTTGAGCAGCCCGGCGGCGGCGCCGATCGCCGTGACCCGCCACTGCGCCCGGGTCCTGACACGGTCCGCGCGGCGGCGTGCGGCGGCGGCTCTGGCGCGCACCTCGGGTCCTGCTCCGTAGACGCGCAGTTCCTTGCCCGCCGACGGGGAGGTGGCCAGGTCGGCGAGGAGCGCGGCGAGGCGGTGGTCGGCCGCCGTGGTGTCCTGCGCGCGGGCGACGATGCCGCGTGCGGCGATCTGCACACGCATGGCGAGCAGCCCGATGAGCGGCAGCGCCAGCAGGGCGGGGTGGACGGTGGCGAGGAGCACGGCGGTCACCAGGAAGCCGCCGAGCTGTTCGAGCAGGTTGAGCACCCAGTTGAGCAGCGCGCCGATGGCGAGGGTGCGGTCGCGCAGCAGGTGGAGCCGGTCCTGGAAGGCGGGCGACTCCTGGTGGCGGACGCCGGGGATGCCCGCGGCGAGCCGGGCGAGGAGCCGGTCGAAGGCGAAGCCCACCCGCTCGCTGAGCCCGATCCTGGCCCCGAGGGCCGCCAGTTCGACGGCCTCCCACACGCCGAGGCTCACCACGAGCAGGAGCGCCGCCGACACCGTGGTCTCCAGGAGCCCTTGGTGCGCGCCCTCTGCCATGGACCTCAGCCACAGGCCCTGGAGGGCGGCGAGCCCGGCCGCCGCGGGCACGAGCAGCAGCCCGAGCACGGCCAGCCGCCAGGACTCACGGAAGGAGCCGACGACGAGGGTGCGCAGGGCGTCGAGCACTCCGCGCCCGCCGCGTCCGGGCGCCTCGGGCTCGTCCGCGTCGGTGGGTCCCGCCGGCGCCTCTCGCAGCGGCGGCCGGGGGTCGTCGGCGTCCGCCGCGTCCAGGGCGTACTGTTCGGTTCCTTCGTCGACAAATCGATCCGCCTGTAGCCGGTACATCCGCGCGTACGTGCCGCCGAGCGCCATGAGGGCGTCGTGCGTGCCGCTCTCGACGATCCGTCCGTGGTCCAGGACGTGGATGCGGTCGGCCTTGCGCACGCCCGAGAAGCGGTGCGAGACCAGGATCGTGGTGGCGCCCCCGCCGAGCGTCAGGAGCCGGTCGAAGAGGGCCGCCTCCGCGCGTGCGTCGAGGTGCGCGGTGGGTTCGTCGAGGACGAGTACGGCGCCGGGCCGTGCGGCGAGGAGCGCGCGGGCGAGCGCGACCTTCTGCCACTGGCCCGCGGACAGGTCGGCGCCGCCCGCGAACTGCCGGGAGAGCACGGTGTCCCAGCCCGCCGGGAGCCGGTGGAGCAGCTCGGCCCCGTCGGCCAGTTCCAGGGCGCGTGCCAGGTCGTGCGGGTCGCCGTCGGGGTCCGGGGCGCCGTCGGGGTCCGGGGCGCCGATCGCCACGTTGTCGCGCAGTGTCAGCGGGTACTTGACGAAGTCCTGGAAGACGACGGAGAGGCCCCGGCGCCACTGCCGCGCGTCGCAGTCCCGGATGTCCGTGCCGTCCGCCGTCACACGGCCGGCGTCGGGCTCGTACAGCCGCGCGAGGAGCTTGATCAGTGTCGTCTTGCCGGAGCCGTTCGCCCCGACGAGCGCCACGGACGTCCCGGCCGGGATCTCCAGGTCGAGCCCGCGCAGCACGGGTTCGTCCGTGCCGGGGTAGGTGAAGTCGACGGATTCGAAGGCGATGCTCCCGCGGAGTGCCGGGGCGCCGCCGCCCGGGGTGTCGTCGCGGGCCTCTCGCGGGCCGTCGCCCGCGGTGCCCCGCGACTCCAGCGCGGCGAGGGACCGGAGGCCCAGCAGGGCGTCCCGCACCATGAGGTCGTCGTCGCCGATCCAGCCGAGCGCGGGCAGGGCGAGCGCCGCCTGGACGCTGATCACGAGCTGGGTGAGGCCCACATCGCCGCGTGCGGCGGCGAAGGCCGCGTGGCCGAGGACCGCGCCCTCCGCCAGCACCACGAACCCGACCGCGCCGTACGCCTGCCGCGCGGCCCGCCCGCGGGTGGCCCAGACCCCGGCCATGCCCGACCGCCAGACGGCCGTCATCCGGTCGGCCAGCCAGTCGCCGAGCCCGAAGATCCGTATCTCCTTGGCGGGTCCCGGGTCCACGGCCAGTGACCGCAGGTAGCCCGCCTCGCGGAGCACCGCGCCCGCCTTCTCCATGCTGCCGTGCACGTTCCGTGCGAGGCGCAGGTAGGAGCGGTGGGTCAGGACCGCCGCGAGTCCGAGCAGCGGCGGCGCCCACCAGGCCAGCGGCGCCAGCAGGAGGAGCAGGCCGAGCCCTTCGAGCCGGGGCCGCACGATCTCGGGGAGCAGGGTGGCGAGTCGGTCCGGCCGGGTGCCCGGTTCGGTGGCCAGCCGCAGGGTGTCGGCGTAGCCGGGCTCTTCGAGGTGTCCGATGCCGTCCGGGCCCGTCCCGGCCGCGACGGCCCGGTCCTCCACCACACCGGCGGCGCGCAGCCGCAGCACCGCGGCGAGCCCGCTGTCCAGGGCACGCAGTCCCGTGCGTACGAGGATCAGCGCGCCGAACAGCGTGAGGGCGGCCAGGACGCGGCGGGTCTCGGCCGACCCGGCGCCCGCCCCGACCGCCGCGGGGAGCGCGCCCACGAGCCGCCCGGTGGCGACGACGACGAGGGGCCCCGCGAGCGCCTCGCAGACGACGGTCGCGGCGAGCGCGACCGTGTGCCGGGGACCGGCCCGCCACAGCAGCCGCACCGCTGCCGCCCACTCCTGCCACGTACGCATACCGGCCTCCTCGACCGCGCCCCGCTGCTGGGAGCCCGATGCTCACAGAGGAGGCGGGCGGCCGGACGACGGTCCCGGCCCCGGCCGGACACGGCCGGTCGGGGCCGCGTCGATCCGTCTCAGCCCGTGCGGCGGGTGAGCAGGCGGCGCACCACCTTGGCGAGCACGGCGGGACGGAACAGCAGCGTGGGCGGGGCCGTCATGTTCAGGACCCGCACGAAGCGCGCCCACACGTCCGGGTCGTGCACGGCGAGTGCGAACACCTGCTGGTTGTACCAGTGGGCGAAGCGCGCGGGCAGCGGCTGCCTGCCGGGTGCCCACATGAGGTCCGAGCTGGTGGCCATGGTCCAGGGGACCTGGATGACGCGGGCCGCCGCGCGCTGGTAGTCGCGGCTGAGGCCGTCGAGTCCGGCCGCCCGGCCCCGGCAGCGGTGCAGCAGCCGGCCGAGCAGTTCCGCTTCGAGCGCGGCGACCGTGAGCCCTTGGCCGTAGACCGGGTTGAAGACGCAGAGCGCGTCGCCGAGCGCGATCAGGCGTTCGGGCCAGCGGGCGTTCTTGTGGTGCAGGCGCCATTCGTTGCCGGGGTTGGTGTAGCGGTGCACCGGTCCCTGACGGGTGCCGCGCTTGATCTGTTCGGCGAGGCGGGGGTTGTCGAGGGTGTGGGCGAATTCGAGGTAGCCCTCGTCGTCGGTGGGCGGCACGTGCTCGTCGACGCCGAGCAGTGAGCACATCCAGCGGTGGTGTTCCACGGCGAGCACCACGCCGCCGCGGGTGATCTCGGGCGCGAAGGCCATCTGGTAGGCGACGTCGAAGTCCTGGTGGTCCTGCGGCGGGCGTTCGTAGAGCGCGGAGGTGTAGGTGATCTTCGCTTTGATGACGGTCTTGGCGGAGACGGGCAGGCCGGCGTCGGTGAGCCAGCGGTCGACCGAGGTGGCGCGGCCCGAGGTGTCGACGACCAGGTCGGCGGTGATGTCGGTGGCCTCGTCGGCGCCCTCGGTGCGGTAGCGGACCCGGTCGAGGCGGCCGGGGGCGCTCGCGGTCACCGTCTCGCAGCGGGTCGCCGCGAGCACCCGCACGGCCGGGAGGGCCGCCACGCGCTGCCGCAGGCGCCGTTCGAGCTCGTCGCGCGTGAAGGTCTGCACGGGGACGCCGACCGTGGTGACAGGGGCGTAACCCGTCGGCAGCAGGAAGTTGATCCGTTCGCCGTAGTCGAAGACGGGCGCGCCCAGCTCGGCGAGTTCCGTCCGGAGCCCGGGGAAGAGCCTCTCCAGGGCTTCGCCGCCCCGGGCGAGCAGTGCGTGCGCGTGGTAGCCCTGCGGAACGTGGGGGTGGACTCCGGTGTCCGACCGCACCGGGTCGCGCTCCAGTACCAGCACCTCGGCGAAGTGGTCGGCCAGGACCCGCGCGGTCACGAGTCCGGCGTACCCCCCGCCGACGACGACAGCCCGCTCCCAGCGGGTCTCGGGCGACGGGCTGTGCTGCTTCGTGGTCATGGCCGTCCCATTCCTCTCGGCTGAGGTCCACGCCACTCCAGCGGGTGACGGCACGGTGTTCAAGACCGCCGGGGGAGCGCACTGAAGCACGCGCCGGGCGGGGGATCCGGCGTCCCGGGTCTCATGCCGAAGATCCCGGGTACACGTCACGGGCCGCTCCCGCCCATGTGGCGGACCGGCGCACTGTGTGGGCAGCCTGGGAGGAGCCCACACCCGGCCAGACGCAAGCCAGCAAGGAAGGTACGTCCTCATGCGTGCTCTCACATGGCAAGGCAAACGCGACGTACGCGTCGACGAGGTGCCCGACCCCCGTATCGAGAAGCCGGACGATGTGATCGTCCAGGTGACGTCCACCGGCATCTGCGGTTCGGACCTGCACCTCTACGAGGTCCTCGGGCCGTTCCTCGACGTCGGCGACATCCTGGGCCACGAGGCCATGGGGATCGTGGCGGAGAAGGGTCCCGACGTCACCGAGTTGGCCGTGGGCGACCGCGTGGTGATTCCGTTCAACGTCTCCTGCAACACCTGCTGGATGTGCCGGCAGGGGCTCCAGTCGCAGTGCGAGACGACGCAGGTCACCTCCATGGGCAGCGGAGGCTCCCTGTTCGGCTACACCAAGCTCTACGGGCAGGTGCCCGGCGGGCAGGCCGAGCTGCTGCGTGTTCCCTTCGGCAACACGTTGCCCATCAAGGTGCCGCAGGGGCCGCCGGACGATCGGTTCGTGTACCTGTCCGACGTGCTGCCCACCGCCTGGCAGGCCGTGGAGTACGCCGACATCCCGCGCGGCGGCAGCGTCACGGTGATCGGCCTCGGCCCCATCGGCGACATGGCCACGCGCATCGCGCGGCTGCGCGGCGCGGAGCTCGTGATCGGCGTCGACCTCGTGGACACGCGGCTCGAACGCGCCCGGCGCAACGGCGTCACCGTCATCGACCTGCGGCACCACGAGAAGGACCTGGGCGACGCCGTCCGCGAGCTCACCCAGGGGCGCGGCACCGACGCCGTGATCGACGCGGTCGGCCTCGAAGCGCACGGGGCGCCGGTGGCGAAGGCCGCCCAGTGGGCGACCGGGCTGCTGCCCGACAAGCTCGCCCGCCCCCTGATGGAGAAGGCCGGTGTCGACCGCATGGGCGCGCTCCTCGCGGGCATCGACGCGGTCCGGCGCGGCGGCACCCTCTCGATCAGCGGTGTCTACGGCGGGGCGGCCAGCCCGATGCCGCTGCTGACCATGTTCGACAAGCAGCTCCAGGTGCGCATGGGCCAGGCCAACGTGTGGCGCTGGGTCGATGACATCCGCCCGCACCTCACGGACGACGACCCCCTCGGCGTCGACACCTTCGCCACGCACCACCTGCCGCTCCAGGACGCCCCGGCCGCCTACGCGACCTTCCAGGCCAAGGAGGACGGCATGGTCAAGACACTCCTGAAGCCATGACCGAGCGGCACGGTGACCGGAGCGCCCTGGTCGTGATCGACATGATCAACACGTACGACCACCGGGACGCGGAGCTGCTCCTGCCCTCGGCACGCAAGGTCGTGCCGGTCCTCGCGGATCTCCTCGCGGCGGCCCGCGCGAGCGGCGTCCCGGTGATCTACGTCAACGACAACTTCGGCCAGTGGCGCTCCCACCAGGGAGAGCTGATCGACGCCGCCATGGCGGGGCCCCACGCGGACCTGGTCGAGCCGATCCGGCCCGACGACGACTCCCTGTTCGTCGTCAAGGCCCGCCATTCGATCTTCTACGAGACCCCGCTCGCCTATCTCCTGTGGGAGCTGGGCGTCCAGGACGTGACGCTGTGCGGTCAGGTGACCGAGCAGTGCGTGCTGTACTCCGCGCTGGACGCCCACATCCGGCATTTCGACGTGACGGTGGTGGTCGACGCGGTCGCCCACATCCACCCGCACCTCGCCGAGGCCGCCCTGGAGATGATGCGGATCAACCTCGGAGCCCGCCTCGCCCACGGCAGCGAGGTCGCCTTCACCGAACGGCCCACGCAAGCAACCGAACGGCCCACGCAAGCAAAAGGATCATGACGCGTTTCGTAACGGTGGGCCTTCTGACGGCCTGCGCGGTGGGCGGTGTGCTGCTCGCCCTCCTGGTGTCCCCGTGGTGGTGGGCGGCCGCAGGGCCGCTGGCGGCCGTGGCGCTGACCGGGGTGTACGACCTCGTGCAGAGGCGCCACTCCGTGCTGCGGAACTACCCCGTCCTGGGCCATCTGCGGTTCCTCATGGAGGCGATGCGCCCGGAGCTCCAGCAGTACTTCGTGGAGCGCAACTACGACGGCAGGCCCTACGACCGCGACACCCGCAGCATCGTCTACGAACGGGCCAAGGGTGTCGCCGCCGAGGAGCCCTTCGGCAGTGAGCGCGACATGGACAACCGCGGCTACGAGTTCCTCGTGCCGTCCATGGCGCCGGTGGACGTCCGCGACGACCCGCCCCGGGTCAGGATCGGCGGCCCCGACTGCGCCGAGCCGTACGACATGGCTCTCCTCAACGTCTCGGCGATGAGCTTCGGCTCGCTCTCGGCCAACGCCATCGTGGCGCTCAACACCGGTGCGGCGCGCGGCGGGTTCGCGCACGACACCGGCGAGGGCGGCCTGTCCGGTTACCACCTGCGGCCCGGCGGCGACCTGATCTGGGAGATCGGGACCGGCTACTTCGGCTGCCGCACCCCCGACGGGGGCTTCGACGCGCGGCAGTTCGCCGAGAAGGCGGCCCACCCCGCCGTGCGCTGTGTGTCGCTCAAGCTGTCGCAGGGGGCGAAACCGGGGATCGGAGGCGTCCTGCCCGGCGGCAAGGTCAACGCCGAGATCGCCTCGGTACGCGGTGTGCCGCAAGGTGAGACCGTCGTCTCGCCGCCGTACCACCGCGTCTTCTCGACCCCGCGCGAACTGGTCCACTTCCTCGCCCGGATGCGGGAGTTGGCCCACGGCAAACCGGTCGGCTTCAAGCTGTGCCCCGGTTCCCGCGCGCAGTTCCTCGCCGTGTGCAAGGCCATGGAGGCGGAGGGGATCACCCCCGACTTCATCGTGGTGGACGGCGCCGAGGGCGGCACGGGCGCGGCGCCCCTCGAATTCGCCGACCACCTCGGGATGCCGCTCACCGACGGGCTCATCACGGTGCACAACTCCCTCGTCGGCGCCGGGCTGCGGGACCGGATCCGGGTCGGCGCCAGCGGCAAGGTGGCGACCGGCACCGACATCGTCAAGCGGCTCGCCATGGGCGCCGACTACACCAACGCCGCCCGCGCCATGATGTTCGCCGTCGGATGCATCCAGGCCCAGCGCTGTCACACCAACCACTGCCCGACCGGTGTCACCACCACGGACCCGCACCGGGCCCGCGCCCTCGACGTCGTGGACAAGGCCGCCCGCGTCACGCGGTACCAGCGGGCCACGGTCCACAGCGCGCTCCAGATCATGGCCGCGATGGGCGTCCGCGACCCGTCGGAACTGGGCCCGCACCACCTGCGGCGCCGCGAGGACCGCGGCAGGTTCCGGTCCTACGCCGAGCTGTACGACTGGCTCTCCCCCGGCGAACTGCTCGCGGCGCCGCCACAGGGCTGGGCCGCCGACTGGCGGGCGGCGGACCCGGACAGCTTCACCTCCTGACCGTCCGGGTCCCCGGCAGCCTGGTGGCGCCCGCGGCGGCGAGCAGGCAGAACCCGAGGACCCACCAGAAGGTGTCGGCGAACGCCGAGGCGACGTCCGGGCCCCGGGCGGCCAGCCGGTCCTGGAGGACCACCGCGAGAGCGGCCGTGCCGACCGACCCTCCCACCGTGTTCAGGAGGTTGAGCGCCCCGGACGCGCGGGGCAGGTGCTCGGGGTCGATGCGGCTGTAGACGATGTTCATCACGGGTGCGCCGATCATCGCCATGCCGACGCCGCGGACCGCGAGCGCGGCGATGATCAGCACGTCCGGGGGCTCGTGGCCTAGCAGGGTGAACGGGACCGTGCCCATGAGGATCAGCGTGATGCCGGTGACCACCAGGGTCCGCGGCGCGACCTTGTCGATGGTGCGGTTGACCAGGACGGACCCGGCCGCCGCGCCCAGTCCCTGCGGGGCGAGCAGCAGCCCGGCCTCCCATGCCGTGAGGCCCCGGCCGGTCTGGAAGTACAGCGGCAGCAGGAACGTCGTGCCGAACACCGAGGCGCCGAGGACGAGCAGCGCGAGGGCGGCGGCCCCGAAGGGCGGCCGGGTGAACAGCAGCGGGTCGACCAGCGGGGTGCCCCGCGTCCGCAGCCCGTGCACCGCGAAGCCCACCAGCATCGCGACGCCCGCCGTCACCCCGAGCACCGCGGGCAGGCCGCGGCCGTGGGCGACCTCGGTCAGCCCGTACACAAGGACGGCGAGGCCGGGTGAGAGCAGCGCGGCTCCCCGCAGGTCGAACGCCGTCCGCCTGGTCGACGGCGGTACGTCGGGGACGTAACGGCGTGCGAGGAGGACGGCGGCCGCGCCGATGGGCAGGTTGACCAGGAACAGCCACTGCCAGGACGCCACCCCGAGGAGGGCACCGCCGACGAGCGGGCCGAACACCGGCGACAGGAGCGGGACGACCGCGACGACGCTGATCACCCGGCCGGTGCGGCCGCGCCCCGCGATGCGGGCGAGCAGCGCCTGGCCGGTCGCGGGAAGCAGGCCACCGCCGAGCCCCTGGACCACCCGGAACACGACCAGGCCGGCCGCCGACCAGGCCAGCGCGCACAGCACCGAGCCGAGCAGGAACACCCCCACGGCGGCGAGCCACGTCCGCCGGCCGCCGAACCGGTCGGCCAGCCAGCCCGAGGCGGGCACGGCGGCGACGACGGCGAGCAGATAGGCGGTGCTGACCCACTGGATGTCGGCGACGGACGCGTCGAACTCCTCCGTCAGCCGGTCGATGCCGACGCTCACGATGGTGGCGTCCAGCGTGGCCATGAAGGTGCCGAGTACCAGGATGAACGCGATGCGCAGCAGCTGCCCGTCCACCCGCTCCCGCTCGGCGGGTGGTGCGACGTCCTTGGTCATCGGCGCTCCAGAAGGTCGCGGACGTCGTGGTCGAGGTGCTTGTCCAGGGTGCGGAGCACGTCGAGGAGTTCGTCGGCGAGCCCGTCGACGGCCACGCCCGCCCGGTGGGCGAGTACGCCGGTCCAGCCGTCGCCGTCCGGCATGACCGTCAGGGTCGCCGGATGGTGCGTGGCCTCACGGAAGCGGGTGCCGACCAGGGTGAGTCCGGGGGCGGGTTCGCGGAGGCGGTCCGGATCGACCGGGTAGTTCTCGAACACCACCAGGCTGTCGAAGAGTTTGCGCCGCCCGGTCAGCCGCTCCAGGTCGGAGAGCGCGACGTGGTGGTGCTCGACCAGGGCGCGCTGGCGGGCCTGGAGGTCGGCGAGCGTGTCGGCGAGGGTGCCGGTGAGGCGTGCGCGTACCGGCACCGTGTTGGCGAGGAGACCGACGATCTCCTCGACGCCCGCGAGCTCCGGCGGACGGCAGGCCACCATGGCGCCGAAGCACACGTCGGCGCGGCCGGAGCGCCGGGCGAGCAGCACCGACCAGGCGCCCTGCACCAGGGTGTTGCGGGTCAGGCCGCGCCGCGCCGCGAGGTCGGTCAGCTCGGCCACCAGTGCCGCGTCGAAGGTGATGAGCGTGGGCTCCTGCCAGGCCGGGCCGGGCTCGCCGCCGCCGAGGTGGTCCCCTTCGGGCAGTCCGGCCAGCTCGGCGGCCCAGATGTCGAGGTCGGGCTCGTGGTCGGCGCGCCAGCGCAGGTAGTCGCCGAACGGCACGGGGGCGGGCAGGTCGGCGGCGACGCCGCGGACGCGTGCGGTGTAGAGGTCGAACAGTTCGGTGAGGATGCGCGGGGCCGACCAGCCGTCGGAGAGCACGTGGTGACTGGTCATTACCAGGTGGGCGAGGTCGGTGCCCTCCCGGATCACGGTCAGGCGGAGCAGCGGGCCGCGTGCGAGGTCGAACGGTTCGGCCAGGTCGGCCGCGAGGACGTCCTCGGCGGACCCGTCGACCACGCGGAAGTCCGGCACGGGCGACTCGGGGAGCACCGCCAGGTCGGCGGGGAACACGGCGCCCAGGTTCGGGTGCCGGGCCAGCAGGTCGCCGCCCGCGGCGCGCAGGGCGTCGGTGTCGAGCGGTCCCGCGAGGGAGAACGCCGACTGCACGGTGTACGGGTCGGGGCGTTCGGTGCGCGAGTGCCGCAGCATCACTTCCTGGAGCGGGGTGAGGGGCTGGACCGCGGCGATGGGCCGGCCGTGGTCGAGTGCCCTGATCTCCGGTGCGGCGGCGAGCTCCTGTAGCGCGCTCCGCAGGCACGCGGCGAGCTCCGCCACTTCGGCGGCGGTGAACAGCGCTTCCGGCCAGGTGATGCGGATGCCGAGCGCGTCGTCGCGCACCAGGGCGTTGACCATGAGGCTGTGCGGCAGCGGCAGCGCGTCGGTGCCGCCCGAACCGAGCGGGTCGGCGTCCGGCGGCGCCTGCCACGGTGTCTCGTCGGCCGGGGCGCCGGGGAACCGACCGAGGTAGTTCCAGGCGACCTCCGGCGTCACGGGGTCGAGGAGGCCCGCCGAGGTGAGGATGCCGTGCCCGAGGCCGTCGCCCTGGGCGCGCAGCCGCTCCCCGACCGCCCGCACGTCGTCGTCGGCGTCGAGGCGCACGGGGTGGACGGCGGTGAACCAGCCGACGGTCTGGGAGAGGTCGACGTGCCGCGGGCGGCCGTGGCTCTCCAGGGCGACCAGGACTTCCCGGGCGCCGCGCCAGGCCCGTACCGCCTTCGCGAGCGCCGTGAGGAGCACGGCGTCCGGGGTGCTGCGGCAGGCGGCGGGCAGAGTCGTGACGAGGGCGCGGGTCGAGGCGGTGTCGAGCCGGATCTCGTGGTGCCGCGCGGTGGCGACGGTGTCCCGGGCGGGGTCGAGCGGGCGGGCGAGCGCCGGGGTGGCGGTCATCCGCCGCCAGTGGGGCAGTTCGGACCGGCGGTCGGCGGCGCGCAGCGACCGCGCCCAGCCGAGGAACGACTGGCCGTGCCGGGTCAGTTCGCCGCCGGAGTGGGCGTGCTCGACGTCGTCGAGGAGGACGCGCCAGGAGACACCGTCGACGACCAGGTGGTGGGCGATCAGGACGAGCCTGCCGGGCCGGTCGGGTCCCGCGTCCACCCACACGGCGCGCAGCAGCGGGCCGGTGCGCGGATCCATCGCGTCGCGGACCCCGGTGACGAGGGCGTCGACCGTGGCCCGCACGTCGTCGGCGGCGCGGACGCAGGTCAGGACGTCGGCCCCGGTCACCGCGCCGGCCGGCGGAATGTGCAGGGCGTCGTCGGTCAGGCGGGCCCGCAGCGCGTCGTGCCGGGTCAGGAGCGCGTCGAGGACGGCCTGCCAGGTGGCGGAGTCGCCGCCCGGCGGGACGCAGATCTCCACCCACTGGCAGAACCCGTCGGCGGCGGTGCCCGCGCGGCGCAGCAGGTCCCGCATGAGCGGGGTGAGCGGCGCGTCGCCGGTCGCGGGCGCCGCACCGCCGTCGAGGGCCCGGGCCCGTGCCGCGATGCCGGCGACCGTCGCGCCCTCGAAGACGTCCCGCGCGGTCAGGCCGAGCCCTTGGCGGCGGGCGCGGGAGACCACTTGCAGCGAGACGATGCTGTCGCCGCCGATGGTGAAGAAGTCGTCGTCGGGGCCGATGGCGTCGGTGCCGAGGACGTCCCGGAAGACGCCGAGCAGGACGGCTTCGGCCTCGGTGGCGGGTGCGCGCCGGGCCGCGGCGGCGGTCTCGGGGGCGGGCAGCGCGGTGGGGTCGAGCTTGCCGCTGGGGCCGAGCGGCAGCCGGTCGAGGGGGACGAGCGCCGTCGGCACCATGTGGTCGGGCAGCTCCGCGGCCAGGTACTCGCGTACGCGGGCGGTGTCCGGGTCGGCGCCGTCGGTGGGGATGACGTAGCCGACGAGGCGTCCTTCGCGGACGATCACGGCGCAGGCGCGGACGTCGGGGTGGCCGGTCAGCGTGGCCTCGATCTCGCCCAGCTCGACGCGGAAGCCGCGCACCTTGACCTGGTGGTCGACGCGGCCGAGGAAGACCAGCTGCCCGTCGGGCCGCCAGCGGACCAGGTCGCCGGTCCGGTACATCCGCTCGCCGGGCGGTCCGAACGGGTCGGCGACGAACCGCTCGGACGTCAGCCCGGGACGGCCGAGGTAGCCGCGGGCCAGGCTCGGCCCGGCGAGGTACAGCTCGCCGGTCATGCCGACGCCGGCCGGCTGGAGCCCGCCGTCGAGGACGTAGGCGCGGACGCCCGGGTCGGGGCGGCCGATGGGCAGCGGTCCCGCGTCGTCCGGGTCGTAGTGCCAGGTGACGGAGTTGATGGTGACCTCGGTGGGGCCGTAGGCGTTGAAGAGCGCCCGGCGGCCCCTCCCCCAGCGCCGGGCCAGTTCGGGGTCGAGGCGCTCGGCGCCGACGACGAAGAACACGTCGGGGTCGACGGTGCGGTCGTCGGGCATCGCGGCGAGGAACGACGGCAGCAGGTTCACGCCCGTCACGCGGTGTTCGACGATGTAGTCGAGGAGTTCGTCGCCGGGGACGCGGACCTCCTCGGGGGCGATCACGGACGTGCCGCCGGACAGGAGCGGCACCATGGTCTGCCAGAACGCGACGTCGAAGCTGGTCGACGCGAAGTGCAGGTACCGGTCGTGCTCGGTGACGCCGACGACGTCCTCCTGGAGCGCGATCAGGTCGGGTACGCCCCGGTGGGTCACGCCGACGCCCTTGGGGCGCCCGGTGGTGCCGGAGGTGTAGATGACGTACGCGAGGGCGTCCTCGGTGAGCCTGGCGCGGGCCTCGGCCGGGTCGGTGTCGGGCACGGAGGCGAGGGTGGCCGGGTCGTCGAGGCGCAGGACCGGGATGTCGCGGTCGACGGGGAGTTCGGCGCCGGTGGAGACGACGGCGGCCGGGGCGATGTCGTCGAACATGAACGCGAGCCGCTCGCGCGGGTAGGTCGCGTCCATCGGCACGTACACCGCGCCCGCCTTGGCCACGCCGAACAGCGCGACGGTCATCTCGATGTCGCGCCCGAGCAGTACCGCGACGGGGTCCTGGGGCCGTACGCCGCGTGCGATCAGCGCGTGGGCGAGCCGGTTCGCCCGCCGGTCCAACTCCGCGTAGGTGAGGCTGCGTTCGCGGCAGACGAGAGCCTCGGCGGCCGGCTTGCGCAGGACCCAGGCGGTGAACTCGTCGAGCCAGTGGCCGCGTTGCCGCGCGGGGACGATTCCGGTGCCGGTGCGCAGGACGCGCTCGCGTTCGTCGGGGTCGAGCGCGGGCAGCCGCAGCGCGGGGCGTGCCGGGTCGTCGACGATCTCGCGCAGGATGGTGCGGAGCCAGCGGCCGTAGTCGCGCACGGTGTCCGCGTCGAAGGCGCGCGGCTGGTAGCCGAGGCCGATGGTGATCTCTTCGTCGGGGATGACGATGACGGTCAGCGCGTAGTGCGTGGCGTCGGTGATGTCGACGCCCGTCAGGTCGAGTCCGGGGGCGAGCGGGGTGCGCCGGCGGCTGGAGAGCGGGAAGTTCTCCATCACCAGCATCGTGTCGAAGAGCTCACCGACGCCGGCCGCCCGCTGGATCTCCGGCAGGCCGACGTGGTGGTGCTCGGCGAGGGCGACGCTCTCGGCGTGCACTCGGGCCATGAGGTCGCTCGCGGTCTGGTCCTGGGTGTGCCGGACGCGGACCGGGATGGTGGTGCCGAGCTGGCCGATCATCGACTCCACGCCGTCGACCTCGGCGGGCCGGCCGGAGACGGGGCAGCCGAAGACGACGTCGCGGCGGCCGGTGAGCTTGCCGAGGAGCAGGCCCCAGGCGGTCTGGAGGACCGTGGTGAGGGTGACGCCCTGTTCGCGGGCGAAGGCGCGCAGCCGGTCGCTGAACTCGCGCGGCAGGGTGAGGGTTTCGCGGCCGGGCCGCTCGACGCCGGTCCCGGCGGCGGCGGGGGCGAGCCGCGTCGCGTCGTCGACTCCGGCGAGCGCGTCGCGCCACGCGGCGAGCGACGCCTCGTGGTCCCGTCCCGCGAGCCACCGGAAGTACTCCGACAGCGGCGGGGCGGTGGGGGCGGCGGGGCCGCCGCCCAGCTCGGCGTAGAGGGCGAGGAGGGTGCGGCCGACGACCGGCATCGACCAGCCGTCAAGAAGCGCGTGGTGGTTGGTGATGACGAGCTTGTGCTCGGCGGGGCCGACGCGGGACAGCAGGAAGCGGATCAGCGGCGGCCGGGCCGGGTCGAAGGGGCGCTCCAGGTCTTCCCTCGCGGCCTCGGGGAACCGGTCGTCCTGCCGCCAGTCGAGGGTCACGTCGGCGGGGATCACCTGCACCACGTCGTCCCCGGCGGTGCCGAGGTACCCGCGCAGCGCGGGGTGGCGGCGCAGGAGTTCGCGGGCGGCCTCGGCCATCCGGTCGGGCCGCACCTCGCCGGCCAGGGTCGTCACGGCCTGCACGACGTAGACGTCGGCGTCGTGGTCGTCGCGGACGAGGGTGTGGAAGGAGAGTCCGACCTGTAGCGGTGTGGCGGGCAGTACGTCGGTGATGCGGCCGGTGCGTTCGAGGGCGTCGATGGCGGGCTGGTCGAGGGCGACGAGCGGCAGGTCCGAGGGGGTGAGGCCGCCCTCGGTGTGGCGCGCGTGCTCGGCGAGCGCGTCGAGCGCGGCGGCCCAGGCGTTCCGCAGCGCCAGTACGGCGTCGGCGCCGAGCACCTCGGTCGCGGCCGTCCACTCGACGGCGAGGCGCGGCGCGCCCTCCTCGTGGACGAAGCAGTTGAGGGCGAGGACCTGCTCCAGTGCCTTGGCGCCCGGCTCGGTCACCGAGAAGGCGTCGTGCTCGGGCAGCCGCCAGCCGGTGCCGGGCGGTGAGGCGAAGCGGCCCAGGTAGTTGAGGAGAACGTCGGGCGGCGGCGTGGCCGCGAGCTCGGGGCCGGCCTGCGGATCGAGGTGACGCAGGACGCCGTAGCCGATGCCGTTGTCGGGGACGCCGCGTCTGGCTTCCTTGGCCGCACGCAGCACCTGTTCCACGCCGTCGGCCAGGGGGACGCGGACGGGGTACTCGCTGGTGAACCAGCCGACCGTGCGGGACAGGTCGAGGTGTTCGCGGCCGTGGCCCTCCATCGACACGGTCACCGCGTCGCCCGGCAGGCCCCATTCGCGCAGGGCGAGCACGAGCGCGGCGAGCAGCACCTCGTCGACACCGGCGCGGTACGCCGCGGGCAGCGTCGTCAGGACCGCCTCGGTGACCTCGGGCGAGGCCACGGTGACCGACCGGTGGGCGGTCGCCACGGTGTCCCGTGCGGGGTCGAGGGGCCGGGCGCCGAGCCGGGAGGCGGCGGCGAGCGCGGTCCGCCAGTGGTCGAGTTCGTGTCGTCGGGCGCCGGACGCGCCCTGCTCGGCGAGGAGTGCGGCGTGCCGGCGCCAGGACGCCCCGGCGGGTTCGAGGGTGCCGCCCGTGCAGGCCGCGTGCAGGTCGGGCAGCAGGATGCGCCAGGACACACCGTCCATGGCGAGGTGGTGTACGACGACGACCAGCCGGTCGGAGGTGTCACGAGCCGCGGCGGGGTCTTCGGTACGGAGCAGGGCCGCCCGCACCAAGTCGCCCGAGCGCGGGTGGAGTTGTGCGGCGAGGCGCTCGGCCAGGGCGGTCACGTCCTCGCCGTGGACCTCGTCGACGACGGCCCGTACGGCGCCGCGCGGCAGCACTTCGAGGCCGTCGCCCGCCCGCAGGCGCAGCGCGTCGTGGTGGTCGAGCACCGCCTGTACGCCCGCGGTCAGGTCGGCGCGGGTGAGCCCGTCGACGTGGAGGGCGGTCCACTGGGCGTAGGAGGCGACGACGTCGACGTCCGGGTGCGGGTCGAGGAGGCCGCGCACGATGGGCGGCGCGGGCACGGGTCCTGTCGGGTCGTCCACCGGCGCGGCCACGTCCTCGGCCCGGCCCGCCGACGCGGCGAGGGCGGCGAAGGTGCGGCGTGCGAGGAGGTCCCGTGGCCGTAGTTCGAGGCCTCTGGCCCGCAGTCGGCTGCTGATGGTGATCGCGGTGATGCTGTCGCCGCCGAGGGAGAAGAAGTCGTCGTCGACGCTGACGCGCTCGACCTCGAACACGTCGGCGAGGACCGCGCAGAGCAGGCGTTCCCGCTCGGTGCGCGGCGCGCGGCCGCCGCCGGCGGAGACGGGTGCGGGCAGGGCGGCGCGGTCGAGCTTTCCGTTGGCGGTGACGGGCAGTTCGTCGAGGACGACCACGGCCGCGGGGACCATGTGCTCGGGCAGCGTCGCGGCCAGCCGGACGCGCACTTCGTCACCGGTGACCGAGGCGGACGCGACGTACCCGATCAGCCGGGACGACCGGACGGTGGCGGCCGCCGCGGTGACGCCGGGCACGGCGCCGAGCGCGGCCTCGACCTCGCCGGTCTCCACCCGGTAGCCGCGGATCTTGACCTGGCCGTCGCCGCGGCCGAGGTAGTCCAGGCCCCGGCCCGGCACCCACCGGGCCAGGTCGCCGGTACGGTACATGCGTGCGCCGCGCGGGCCGAAGGGGTCGGCGACGAACCGGTCGGCGGTCGCCCCCGGCCTGCCGAGGTAGCCGCGCGCCAGGTGCGGTCCCGCCAGGTAGAGCTCGCCCGTCCTGCCGTGCGGTACGGGTTGCAGCGCGCTGTCGAGCACGTAGACGCGGGTGCCGGCGAGCGGGTGGCCGATCGTCGGTTCGCCGGCGTCGACGCGGGCCGTGGTGGCGTCCACGGTGGCCTCGGTCGGCCCGTACATGTTCCGCGCGGTGACGCCGGAGTCGGCGATGCGCCGCCAGAGCGCGGGCGGGGTGGCCTCGCCGCCGAGGACGAGCAGCGTCGGCCGCCGGTCGAGGAGGCCGCCGTCGACCAGCGGCGCGGCCATCGAGGGGGTGGTGTCGACGATGTCGATGCCGTCGCGGGCGTACGCGTCGAGCAGGGCGTCGGCGTCGCGGGCGGTCCCGGCGTCGTACACGTGCAGTTCGTGCCCGCACAGCAGCCACATCAGATGGTCGAACGCGGAGTCGAAGGCGAAGGAGTAGGTGTGCGCGACGCGCAGGGTGCGCTTCGCGGCGCCCTCGGCCTCGGCGATGACCGTCGACCGCTGGTGGTGCAGGAGCGCGGCCAGGCCGCCGACGCGGCCGAGCACGCCCTTGGGGCGGCCGGTCGAGCCGGAGGTGTGGATCACGTAGGCGAGGTGGTCGGGGTGGCGGGGCGCGGCGAGTTCAGCGGAGGTGAGGGGGGTGCCGGGCAGTGTCGCGGCCTCGTCGACGAGGGTCTTCCAGGGCAGTCCGTCGACCGTGTCGGTGGCGGTCAGGACCAGTGCGGGGCGGGTGTCGTCGATCAGGCCGCGCAGCCGCTCGGGCGGGTGGGCGGTGTCGAGGGGCAGGAAGGCGGCTCCCGCGTCGAGGACGGCGAGGAGGGCGGTCACGGAGTCGGCGGAGCGCGGCAGCGCCAGCGCCACGACGTCGTCGGTCCCGATGCCGCGGGCCCGCAGCGCGCGGGCGAGCCGGTGCACGCGGTCGGCGAGGTCCCGCGCGGAGAGCCGGTCGTCGCCGCAGACCAGGGCGGTGTGCCCGGGGTCGGCGGCGGCCATCGCGTCGAACGCGGCCGGTACGTCCACGGGTGTGCCGGGCAGCGCGGGCGGGCACCAGTCCGCGACGATCCGCCGCACGTCGTCGGCGAGGGCGATCCGGCCGACGGTCCGCCCGGCGATCAGCCCGGTCAGCAGGGCCCGCAGCCCGGCCAGCGAACTGTCCACCGAGGCCTGGTCGTTGGTCCTCGCGTCGACCTCGAAGCCGAGCAGCAGGCCGCCGTCGCGGGCCGGCAGGACGCTCAGTCCCATGTCCTCCGGCGGGCCGCCCGCCACGTTGCGCATGACGCCACTGGAGCCCGCGAAGTCGAGCGCCAGGTCGAACGCCTTGAGGTTGATGCCGCGGCCGTGGAGCAGCGCGCCCGCGCCGGGTACGCCGAGGTCCCGCGGCAGGTCCTCGCCGCGGTAGCGCTGGTGGTCGCGCATCTCCTTCATCGCGGCGGCGACCCGGCGGCTCAGCTCGCCGAACCCGTCGCCGGGCCGCACGGTCACCCGCAGCGGCAGTACGTTGACCGCCATGGCGGGGGTGCGCAGTGCGACGGAGCCCGTGCGGCACATCAGCGGCAGCGCGAACACCACGTCGGTGCGGCCGAGTACGCGGTGCAGGAAGGCGGCGTAGCAGGCGATCAGCGCCTCGCCCCAGGTGACGCCCTCGGTGTCGGCGAACGCGCGGAGCCGGGCCGTCTCCTCGGGCGTGAGGGCGGCGCGGGCGGTCAGGGTGCGGTCGGGCGCGCCGGCCGCCGCGTCGGTGTCGCCCAGGTCGGGCAGGGGGGTGAAGCGCTCGACCCAGTACGCCCGGTCCTCGGCGAACCGGTCGCTGTCGCGGTAGGCGCGGTCGGCGGCGACGAGGTCGGCGAACCCGCCGAAGGGTGCCTTCCGCGGCTCGGTGCCCCGCACCAGGGCGGTGTAGCGGGCGGCGGTGCGACGGGCGAGCATCGCGGCGGTGTAGCCGTCGAAGACGAGGTGGTGGCCGAGCTGGGTGTACCAGACCTCGCGGTCGGAGAGTCTGATGACGGTGCGCGCGTACAGCGGGCGGTCGACCATGCCGCGGCAGGCCTCGCCCACCCGGGCCCGTTCGGCGTCGACGAGGGCGTGGGCGGCGGCCACGGGGTCGTCCTCACCGCTGACATCCACGAACCCGGGCGGCGCGGCCGGCTCCTGACTGATCGTCTGGCGCGGGCCCTCGGGGGTGTCGTACACCCGCAACCGCAGGGTCTCGGCTTCCTCGGTGGTCGCCCGGACCGCCTCGGTCAGCGCGTCGACGTCGACCGGCTCGCCGCCGGATATCTCGATGACGTCGCCGACCACGTAGTACGGCGAGTCCGGTTCGAGGCGCTGCGCGTGCCAGATGCCCGCCTGGGCGCCGGTCAGGGGGAGCAGGCCGTCCGAGGAGACGCTTGCGGTGCTCAACTTACTCTCCTTGCAGTGTGGGGACGACCATCGGCGTATCGGTCACCGGGTCGGGGACGATGACGCTCGGCAGGTCGAACACGTCCTTGATCAGCGCGGCGTCCACGATGTCCCCGGGGTCGCCCTCGGCGACCACCCGGCCGTCCTTCATGGCGACCAGGTGGTCGGCGAAGCGGCAGGCCTGGTTGATGTCGTGGAGGACGGCGATCACCGTGCGGCCCTCGTCGCGCAGCCTGGCGAGCAGGCCGAGCAGTTGGTACTGGTGTGTGATGTCGAGGAACGACGTCGGTTCGTCGAGCAGCAGGTACGGGGTGCGCTGGGCGAGGACCATGGCCACCCAGACGCGCTGGCGCTGTCCGCCGGACAGCTCCTGCACCGGCCGGTCGGCCAGGTCCGCGACGCCGGCTGCGGTCATCGCCCCGGTGACGGCCGCCTCGTCGTCGGGCGACCTGAGCGCCAGCAGCGACTGGTGGGCGAACCGGCCGCGGCCCACCAGGTGGCGGACCTTGATGTCGTCGGGGGCCAGCGGGTCCTGCGGCAGGAAGCCGAGTTGCCTGGCGAGCGCCTTGGCCGGGTAGCCGCGGACGTCGCGGCCGTCGAAGCGCACGTGTCCGTCGTCGGGGCGCAGCAGGCGGACGAGCGCGCGCAACAGGGTGGATTTGCCGCAGGCGTTGGGGCCGACGATGGCGGTGAACGCGCCGTCGGGGACGTCGAGGCTCAGCCGTGTGGAGACGACCCGGTCTCCGTAGCGCAGGGTGATGTCCCGCGCGGTCAGGCGTGCGGTCACGCGCGCCCCACCTCCTTGGTCAGCAGCCAGATCAGGTAGCAGCCGCCGATCGCGGTGCTCACCACGCCGACCGGCAGGGCGACCGGCGCGAGGAGCATCTGGGCGAGCAGGTCGGCGCCTTGGAGCAGGACCGCTCCGGTCAGCGCGGCCGGGAGCAGGGGGACTCCGGCGGCGCCCGCGAGTCTGCGCCCGATCTGCGGGGCGGCGAGGGCGATGAACGCGATGGGTCCCGCCACCGCGGTGACGGTGGCCGTGCAGCCGACGCCGACGAGCACCATCAGCAGGCGCAGCCGGTTGAGTCCGACGCCGGTGGCGACCGCGATCGCGTCGCCGAGCGATGCCTGGTGCATGGCGTGGGCCCGCGACGCCATGAGGGCGAGGAGCACGGCGATCACCGCGAAGGGGATGCCGAGGTCCTCCCACCCGACGCCGGCCAGTGAGCCGGCGCTCCAGCCGACGGCGGCGATCGCGACCTCCAGGTCGGCGCGGAGCACGATCCACGAGTTGACGGCGGTCACCATCGCGTTGACCGCGATGCCGATCACGACGAGGCGCAGTCCGGAGAAGCCCCGGTCGAACGAGAGCAGGTAGATCACGGCCGCGACGAGCAGTCCGCCGAGCACGGAGCCGGTGGCCAGCTGGGCGGATGTGCCGGACAGGACGGTGAGGGCGACCAGGGCGCCGGTGTAGGCGCCGGCGTCGAGGCCGATCACGTCCGGGCTGCCGAGCGGGTTGCGTGTGAGGTTCTGGAAGATCGCCCCGGCCACGCCGAGCGCGGCGCCGAAGACAAGACCGGCGAGGACGCGCGGCAGCCGCCAGTCGGAGATCACCACGGAGCGGTCGGTGCCGGTCAGCGAGGCGAACACCTCGCCGGGCGTGGACCATGACGTGCCGTAGCAGAGACCGAGCAGGCCCAGGCCGAGCATCAGGGCGGTCAGGGCCGCGACGAGCAGCACGGTGCGGCGTTCGGCTCTCAGTACGAGTGTGCTCACAGTGACCCCGCCCCGTAGCGGCGGACGGCCCAGATCAGCATGGGTCCGCCGAGGAACGCGGTCACGACGGCCACCGGCACCTCGCCGGTGGGCAGCAGGACCCGTGAGCCGATGTCGGCGAGCAGGAGCAGGATCGGGCCGAGCACCATCGAGTGGAGGACGAGCCAGGGCACGGAGCCTCCGGCGGGTCTGCGCACCAGGTGCGGCACGATCAGGCCGACGAAGAGGATCGGTCCCGCGACCGCCGTCGCCGCGCCGCTGAGCACGGTGATCAGTACGAGTGCGGCGGCCCGCACCCGGCCGACGTTCGCGCCCAGGGTGTGCGCGACGCTCTCGCCGAGCGACAGGGCGTTGAGCGCCCGGCTCAGCAGCAGCGCGCCGAGCAGGGCGGCCCCGATGACGGTCAACGGCAGGGCCAGCGGGGCCTGTTCGCGTGCCGCGAGGGAGCCGACCGACCAGAAGCGGTAGGCGTCGAAGGTGTCGGGGAGCATCAGCCGCAGGCCCAGCGCGACGCCGCTCAGCACGGCGGTCAGGGCCACACCGGCGAGCACCAGGCGCAGCGGCGAGTGCCGTCCGACGGCGGCGACGAGGAGCGCCGCGCCGACGGAGCCGAGGACCGCGAAGCCCAGTTCACCCGCCTGACCGGCCGTCAGGCCGAGCGCGGAGCCGACGGTGACGGAGAATCCGGCGCCCGCGGTGACCCCGAGGATGCCGGGCTCGGCCAGCGGGTTGCGGGCCAGCGTCTGGATGAGCGCGCCCGCCACCGCGAGGGCGGCGCCCACCGCGACGGCGAGCAGGGCCCGCGGCGCCCGGACGTCGCGCACGACCACGTGGTCGTCGGTGCCCCGGTAGTCGAAGAGGGCCCGCACGACCTCACCGGGTGCGACGTGGCGGGCTCCGACGCCGATGCTGAGCACGGCGACGACGGCCAGCAGCACGAGGCCGCCGACGAGCAGGCCGGTCTGCGGGACGGCCCGTCTGGTTGCGGCCGCCTCACAGGCGCGGCCCGCGGCGGTCACCGCTTCAGGAGCGGCGCGAACGACGTGTCGATCGCGTCCAGGGTCTGCATGGCCTGCCCGTAGGTCGCGGCCTCGGTGCAGCGGATCGGGAAGGTCTTGCCTGCCTTGACGGCGGGCAGGTTCTTCCACAGCTTCGAGTCCATGACGTACTTCACCGGCTTGGGGACGCTGCCGTCGGCGTTGACCGAGTAGGTGATGGCGTCGGCCTCGCCGAGCGCGGCCGGGAGTTCCTCGATGGACGGGTACTCGCTGACGGCCTTCGAGCCGGGGCCGGGCTTCTTGACCTTGCCGTAGTACTTGGCGCCGATGTCCTCGGCGATGTTGGTGCCCCAGGAACCGCCGAACTCGCGCTGGAAGGTGCCCTTGGCGGTCTCGCCGTACGCGCCGACGTGCCCGAGCTTCAGCTGCGGGAGCACGTCCTTGTACTTCTTGGCCAGCTTGCCGGCCTCGGCCTCGTAGGTGTCCTTGGCGACGTCGAACTTCTTGAGCGCGCCCGCCGCGTCGGACTGCTTGTGCGTCAGCTCGCGCCACGCGGACGGCACGGTCGGGCCGATCGCCACGACCGGGGCGATGCCCTCCAGCCGCTTGACGTCGATGTCGCCGAGCACCGGGGCGGGGACGCCGATGACGATCAGGTCGGGCTCGGCCTCGGCGATGGCCTCGTAGTTGGTCTCGGTCGCCAGCTCGCCCGCCACCTTGGGCGTCTTCTTGTACGTGGCGAGGTCCCGCTTGCTCATCATCGGTTCGCCGCGCTTCCACGAGGAGATGCCGACGAGCGGGGCGCCGCCCTCGATCAGGGCCGGTACGGCGTAGCCGGTGGCCACCACACGCTTCGGGTCGGCCGGGATGGTGATCTTGCCGTTGTCGGCGGCGAACACCCGGGTCCCGCCCTTGCCGGAACCGTCCGATCCCTTGTCGGACGACCCGCATCCGGTGACCACGAGGGCCAGCGCCACGGCGCCGACCAGGGCCGACGATCTGCGTATGGACATGTTTCGCTCCTTGCTACTTAGGTAAGGCTAACCTTAATTGATGAACGGACAGGTAAGGCAAGCCGACGGGCGGCGGTGGCGGTGGTGCGCCGCTCGTCTTGTGCGAGGCGGTGGATCAGTGGTCCTCTTCGTCGAAGTCGGCGACGCCGCGCTTCCAGTAGCCGGTGATGTCGTGGTCGGCCTTCTCCAGCCCGAGCACGTCGCGGACCCAGCGGCGCAGGGGCTTGATCTGCCCTGCCTCGCCGGCGATCCACACGTACACCCGCTCCCCCTCGGGCACGGCCACGGCGGTCACGGCCCGCTCCAGCGCGCCACCCGTGCCCGCTGGGGCGCCACCCCGGTGCAGCCAGCGCACCTCGACGCCCGCGGGCGCGGACAGCTCGATCTCCTCGGCGGCGTCGGCGACTTCGACGAACGCCCAGCCCCGCGCCGTCCGGGGCAGCTCTTCGAGCCATCGTGCGATCGCGGGCAGCGCCGTGATGTCGCCCGCGAGCAGATAGCGGTCGTACGTGTGCGGGACGATCAGTCCGCCGGGCGGGCCCGCGACATGCACGACGGCGCCCGGCTCGACCCGGTGCGCCCAGTCCGACGCGAGCCCGCCCGCGTGCGGGACGATGTCGATGTCGAGCTCGCCCGTGACGGGGTCGTAACGGCGCACGGTGTACTCCCGCGAGGTGGGCGCCGGCCGCGGCCAGCGCAGCATCGCCCCGTTCCGCTCGGGCAGCCGCAGCGAGCCGTCCGGCTCCGGGAAGACGAGCTTCACGTGCTCGTCCGGGGCGTGCGCCTCGAACCCCTCGGTGCCGGGCCCGCCCAGGGTCAGCCTCAGCAGACCGGTGCCGACCATGGCGGTACGGACGACCTCGACCGCGCGGATGCCGATCGGGTAGCCCACCTTCTCGGCGTGCAGGCCCGCGCGGACCTCGGCGATCCGCTCCAGGTGCCGGTGGCGGTGGTCGACCCGGCTCATCCGGCACGCCCCGTCAGGAGCACCGTCCAGTGGCCGAGTTCGGGCTGCTCGGCGAGGTCGGGGAACTCCAGCGCGGTCGCCCCCGCCGCACGCCAGCGCTGGACCAGCGTCATGATCCGCACCGAGTCGAGACCGAGGTCGAAGAGGTCTTCCCCGGGGGTTATCTCGGCGGGTTCGCAGTCGAGCAGCTCCGCAATGTCGGCGCGGACACGCTCGGGCGACAGGGTCTGGCTCATCGGACGGCTCTCCTTCGAAAACGGGTGCCGACAGCACGGCCGGCCCGTCGACCCCTGCGTTACTGAGGCAAGGCTAACCTAACTTAATCTTGGTCATGGCGTGAAAACGGGAGGCCCACTCGGTGAGCCTCCCGTGGTGCTACAGCGCCTGACGGCCCGTCACATGGCGGGCGACCGCCGCTGGTTGTCCGGCGCCAGGTCGAGGAGCGCGTTCTCGACGACCTCGGTGAGGGCCGGGTGGATCCACAGCGGACGGGCGGCGACGTCCCGGGCCGGCAGCCCGAAGGTCATGGCGAGGACGAGCGGCTGGATGAGCGTGGCGGCCTGCGGGCCGAGCACGTGCGCGCCGAGCAGGCGGCCCGAGCCCCGGTCGGCGAGCACCTTGCAGAAGCCCTGCCCGTCCTCCAGCGCCCAGCCGTACGCCACGTCCTCGTACCGGCACGAACCGACCAGGTAGTCCTTGCCCTGCTCCCTGGCCTCCTGCTCGGTGAGCCCCACCTGGGCGACCTCGGGGCGCGCGAACACGGCGGCGGGCACGACGTCGTACGACATCGTGCGCGGCTCGTCGGGGTGGAGCAGATTGTGGGCCACCACCTCGCCCTCGCGGTTCGCCACGTGCTTCAAGGGCGGCCCGGTGGCGATGTCGCCGAGCGCCCAGATACCGGCGGCGCTGGTGCGCAGCTGCGCGTCGACCTCGATCAGGCCCTTGTCGTCGCAGGCGATGCCGGCCCGGTCCAGGTCGAGCCGGTCGCTGTTCGGCTTGCGGCCCGCCGCGACGAGCAACGTGTCCGCTTCGAGGACCGAGCCGTCGTCGAGGGTCAGCCGCAGCTGTCCGGGGCTCCCCTCCACGCGCGCCAGTTCGCGGCCGAGACGCAGGTCGTAGCTGTCGCGCACGCTGTCGGTGAAGGCGGCCGCGATCGACTCGTCCTGCTCGGAGAGCAGCCTGTCCTGCTTCTCCACGACGGTGATCGCGGTGCCCGCGGCGTGGAAGACGTGCGCCAGTTCGGCGGCGATGTAACCGCCGCCGAGCACCACCATGCGCTCGGGAACCTCGTCGAGCCGCATCACGGTGTCGGAGGTCTCGTAGGGCAGACCGGACTCCGCGACCACCGGCGGGACCACGGGGCGGCCGCCCGCGACGACGACGATCCGGTCCGCGCCGACCCGTTCGGTCCCGTCCGCCGTCTCCACCAGGAGCTCGCGCTCCCCGGTGAACCGGGCACGCCCGCGGTACACGGTCACGAAGTCCGAGGCGCGGCGGCCCTCCTCGCCGTCGCGCGCGACGGCGTCGAGCCGCCCGAAGACGCGTTCCTGGACCCCCGCCCAGGAGACCCCGTCCGGTTTCGCCCGTACGTTGTGCCGTTCGGCCTCGCGGACGGTGTCGGCCACCTCGGCCGTCACCGCGAGCATCTTGCTGGGGATGCACCCCGCGTTGAGGCAGGTGCCGCCGAAGGGGCCCTCCGCGACCAGAGCCACGTCCAGGTGCGAGAAGCGGTCGTCGATCAGCGCGTTGCCGGTGCCCGCGCCGAGGACCAGGAGATCATGATGTCTCATATGTCCAGCGTATCCGCGTATGCCCGTGACACACCCGAGAGGCGGCCGTCCGTCACAGATGCCTCGGCGGGCTGTTGCGGACGGCCGAGCGGCGCGCCCACAGCGCGCACGCCAGCAGCACCAGTCCGGCGAAGCTGTACGCCCACGCGTTGGACGCGCCCGTCGCCGCACCGATACCCCAGGCCAGCGACCACACGGCGAAGAGCACGCACAGGGCGCTCCACGCCAGCGTCCACATCGAGTGGCGCGCCTCGAGACGCTGCGGGGTACCGCGCTCCATCTCCCCCATGCCGGGCTCGCCGCCCGGCTCGTCACGTATCGTCATGAGGCCCCGGGTGCCCAGGAGTTGAGGGGTGAATCACGCACTTACAGACGCCGTGCGACGGCCTGCTGAGCGCTCGCGGACGCCGAGCGGACGGCCCCCGCCGCGTTGCCCGCCACACCGCTCAGCGTGTGCGCGGCGTCGCGCCGGGTGCGGCGAACCGCCCGTCGGCTGCCGGCCGCCGCGGTCCGGGTGCGGTAGGCGACGGACGGCTTGCCGTGGGTGTCGGCCGCCGCGAGCAGCAGCCCGCCGAGCAGCGAGACGTTCTTGATGAACTGCGTGCGCTGGGCCGCGCGTTGCTCGGGGTCCTTCTCCTTCCACCAGGCGTGCCCGGCCAGGGTGGTCGGCACGAGGGTGCCCGCCAGCGCGAGGGCAGCCACGCGCGGCAGGCGCCCGGTGGCCAGCATCAGGCCCGCGCTCAGCTGCACGGCGCCGTTGACGCGGACCAGCTGCTCCGGATCCTCCGGGAGCCAGGGGATCCGGGAGCTCAGCGGAGCCGCGACGGGCTCGGCGGCGGGGGCCACGCGCTGGGGGTCCCTGAGAGTGTGCAGCCCGCCCGTGACGAAGACGGAGGCGAGCATCGGGCGTGCGCATTTCCTGAGAACAGCCATGCCTTCCGGCTGCCCGCAATGGACCCACTCAGACACGGTTTCGAGGATCCGCTCGGGGTACGGGGAACAGGACTCACACGACAACCCGATGACACCCCACCGCCACGGCGGTGCGACCACAGGAGGACCCATGGCCGGACTGCTCGGACGCATCAGGGCGTACAGCCGCACCCCGCAGGGCCGACGGACCATCAGCTCCGTGCGCCGGGCCGCCGCCGACCCGCGCAAGCGCGCCCAGGCCCGCTCCCTCCTCTCCCGGTTGCGCGGACGCCGCTGCCCCGGCGCGCGGACCGAAGAGGCGGGCGAAGAGACGGGCGAAGATCGATGAGTTTCTCCGTGTCCCGCGGTCTTCAGTGATAATCAGCGACCCGGACCACTCAGGAGAACTCAGATGCGCACGTTGATCAGCACTGCCTTCGTCTCGCTCGACGGCGTCGTGGAGGCCCCCGGCGGCGAGCCCGGCTACCGGAACTCCGGGTGGACGTTCAAGGACATCGAGTCCGTCCCGGAGGCGTTCGAGATCAAGGGCCGGGAGCAGCAGGAGGCCTCCGCGATACTGCTGGGCCGGGTCAGCTACGAGGCGTTCAGCCCGGTCTGGCCCGACATGGCGGACTTCGCCGACTACAAGCTGATGCCCAAGTACGTCGTCTCCACCACGCTCGGCGAGGACGACCTGGTGACGAACTGGGGCGAGACCACGATCCTGCGCTCGCTCGACGAGGTCGCCGCGCTGAAGGAGACGGAGGGCGGCCCCATCATCGTCCACGGCAGCGCCGCCCTCAACCGGAGCCTCTCGGACGCCGGCCTGATCGACCGTTACCACCTGCTCGTCTTCCCGCTCCTGCTGGGCGCGGGCAAGCGCCTGTTCAGCGACGCGGACAAGGACACCCAGAGGCTGAGGCTCGTCGAGCACGAGGCGTACGCCAACGGCCTTCAGAAGAACGTCTTCGACGTGATCCGCTAGCCGGGCCATGACTGTGCGAACGTTGCTCTACGCCCCGGCGGCGCTGCTCTTCCTCGTCTTCTGCTGGCGCATGGCGTGGGAGCGCCGCCGGTTCGGCAACGCGGTGCTGCTGGGGCTCGCCGCGCTCTGCGGCCTCGCGGCCTGGATGTACGAACTGGTCTCGTCCGGCTCCACCTCGGGGCTGGTCGTCGCCGCCTCGCTGCTCGCTCTCGGTGGCGTGGGCATTCTCGTGCTCGTGTACCTGCTCTTCGTCAACGGCTTGCGGATGGTGCGCAAGGAGGGCAGGAGCCCCACCAACCTGCTCTCCCTGATGGGCGCTCTGTGCATCGTCGCCGTCGTGGCCCTGGTGGTCACGGCCGCCGTGCTGCGGACGCCGGTGATGATCGGAGTGGGCGTGGCGGCGCTCGGACTCGCCTGCTACGTCTCGTTCCTGTTCCTGAGTTTCGTGGTGTACGCGTTCCTCTACGGCCGGCTGCGCATCCGCCGCAAGGCCGACTTCGTGGTCGTCTTGGGCTCCGGCCTCATCGGCGGGTCCACGGTGCCGCCGCTGCTGGCGAGCCGGCTCCTGCGGGCGCAGGAGGTGCACGCGCTGCTCAGCAGGCGCGGCGGCGCTCCCGTGCTCATCACGTCCGGAGGACAGGGGCCGGACGAGGACCTGCCGGAGTCCCACGCGATGGCCGACTTCCTGACGGAGCGCGGCTTCCCCGCCGACCTGATCGAGCGCGAGGACCGGTCGACGACGACGGAGGAGAACCTGCGGTTCAGCAAGGCGATCATGGAGAAGTCCGATCCGGACTACCGGTGCGTCGTCGTGACGAACAACTACCACGCCTTCCGCGCCGCGCTCACCGCCCGGCGGCTCGGCGTCAGGGGTCAGGTCGTCGGCTCGGCCACGGCGCCGTACTTCTGGCCCAACGCGACGATCCGCGAGTTCGCCGCCGTCCTCGTCGCCTACAAGCGGACCAACCTCGCCATGTGTCTGCTGTTCGTGCTCGGCGGCGTCCTGGCCTGGGCGGCACGCTGAGCTGAGCCGTGCGTGTGAGCGGCCGCGCTCCTGCCCCGTTCTCCGCATGTCATTTCAGCATAAGAGTCCTTTTTCTCCCTACGGTGAGCGGGTCGTACACCGAACCCACCCTGGAGTGCCCATGCGTCCCGCCCTGTTCCGTACCGCCGCCCTCTCCGCCGGTCTGCTGCTCTGCGCCACCCCGGTGACCGCGGCGCTGGCCGTCGACGATCCCGCGGCCCCCGCCCACGGCCGCCAGCACACGGCGCCCAAGAAGGCGACCCTGACGGCGAAGGCCACGGTCAGGTCGGTCAAGGCATGGCAGCAGTTCCGGGTCCACGGTTCGAGCACCGGGATGCGGCCGGGGACCCAGGTGACGCTGCAGCAGTTGCAGTACAAGCGCTGGGTGTCGCTGCCGGCCCGGATGAACACCAACCGGGACGGCAGCTACAACCTGCGGGTCCAGCTCGGTCTCAAGGGCCTCAACAAGCTCCGCGTCGTCGGCGGGGGCGCCGTCTCCAACGTCGTGCAGGTCACCGTCCGCTGACGCGGTCGGTCCCGATCGACACGCAGAGTCCCGCACCACCAGCCTGAAGTCGCCCTCCGCGATCTGTACGTCGACGGTGGCCTCCGGCCCGTGATCCGCGAGCTACAGGCAGCCTGAACAGCTGAACCGCTGCGGATGCGGCCGTGCGGGCCGCGCCCGCTCCGGCGCCCCGCGGACGATGACGTGCATGTCGTCGTCCGCCGTGCCGAGCAGGTCCAGGAAGTTGCTGTCCGCCTCCAGGTGGCGGTCGAACTCGGCGATGCCCAGGCGCGGGTGGGCGGCGATCCACACGGCGGCGGTCCGCAGGGCCAGGGGGAGATAGCCGCAGCGCAGTGCCACGCTGGCCAGCGCGTCCGGCTCGGCGTCGGCCCGGGGCGCGCCGATCACCGACCGGAGCAGGTCCGCCGCGTCCCTGGGCGCCAGCGGGCCGAGCGTCAGGCGCATCACCGGGGCCGGTGAGATCTGCAGTCCGGCGAGGTGTCTGCGGCTGGTCACCAGTACCGCGCAACCGTCGGATCCGGGCAGCAGCGGCCGGACCTGGGCGGAGGTCGCCGCATTGTCCAGCACGACGAGGACCGACCGGCCCGAGAGGAGCGAGCGGTACATCGCGGACCGCTCCTCCTGATCGTCCGGTATGCGGTCCGAGTGGACGCCGAGTGCCCGCAGGAAGCCGCTCAGCACTTGTCCGGAATCCAACGGGCCTCCGGCGCTGTCGTCCCCGCGCAGGTCCACGAACAGCGCGCCGTCGGCGAACTCGCTCGCCACGGCGTGGGCGCACCGCAGGACGAGGGTCGTCTTGCCGACACCCGGCAGCCCGTCGACGCAGACCATGGGCACTCTGCCAGGGACGTCGGCCCGGCCGAGGAGCAGCCTCTCCAGGCGGGTCGACGCCTCGGCGCGGCCGAACAATCCGCGTGGCGCGGCGGGGAGTTGGGCCAAGGGAGGCCGGTCGTCACACCGTCCCCTGGCGGCGGCCTGGGCCCGCTCGGCGAGTTCGCCTCCGGTGCCGAGCACCTCGTCGCACACCTGGGCGAGCTCGGCACTCATGGGCTTTCTGCCGTTCTCGACCTTGGACAGATATCCCTTGTCGTAGTGGGCCAGCTCCGCCATCCGCAGCAGGGAGAGACCGGCTTCCTTCCGGCGTCGCTGCAGTAACTGGCCATCGGTCGCCATGGTCGCTGTCTCGTCCGACACGTGTTTCCCCTCTGTGCGGCGCCGACGGCACCGCGGCCACGCCCCCCGGGCGCACACCGATGCATTGCCGTTCGGTGTGCCCTCATCAGGCTCAGCGGTCTCACAGCAGGTCCCGGCCTGCGGGGACCCCATGGACGGCGGCCATGCCGCCGTGCGCGGTAATCGGCTGCTGCGATCGCTCAACCACCCAGGGTGATCACACATGTACGGATGATCCCCCGGCCTGCGTGTACCCTGCAACTGGACAAAACGGGCAGGCGGTTGAACCACGCCACTATCGGCGGACGACAAAGAACCCATGCCGGACGGTCGGACCCGATCACCGGACGGGCCTCCCGGACCATCCGGTGTATGCCTCGGCGAGGTAGGCAGAACCGGCGGCGGACTCCACCACTGAGGCCAGCTCTCCGAGTTGGCGGCGCACGTCGAAGCCCGTGGAGCCGGGCACTCTGTGCAGCATCGACGTCATCCAGTAGGAGAAGTGCTGGGCCCGCCAGACGCGGCGCAGCGCCTGCGGGCCGTAGGCGTCGAGGACGGCGCGGTCGCCCGTACCGACGGCGCTCTCCAGCACCTCCGCGAGCACCCGCACGTCGGCCAGCGCGAGGTTGAGGCCCTTCGCCCCGGTGGGCGGGACGGTGTGCGCGGCGTCGCCGGCCAGCAGCATGTTGCCGTAGCGCATCGGCTCGCACACCAGGCTGCGGAAGCGCAGGACCGAACGGTCCGTCACCGGGCCCTCCTTGAGGGAGAAGCCGTCCGGGCCCGCCACCCGCGCCTGCAATTCCGCCCAGATCCGGTCCTGCGACCAGGTCCCCGGGTCCTCGTCCGGATCGCACTGGAAGTACATGCGCTGCACCGAATCGGTGCGCTGGCTGATGAGGGCGAAGCCGCGCTCGGAGTGGGTGTAGACGAGTTCGGCGGCGCTCGGCGGCGCCTCGACGAGAACGCCGAACCAGGCGAACGGGTACTCGCGGAAGAAGTGCGTGCGGGCGGCCTCGGGCACCGCGGACCGGCACACGCCGTGCGACCCGTCCGCTCCGACCAGGACGTCGCAGCGCACCTCCTGGGAGCACCCGTCGGCGTCGTCGAACAGGATGCCGGGGCGGTCCGTCGTCAGGTCGGCCACCCGGGTCCCGGTGACGCCGAAGCGTATGTCTCCCCCGTCGCGCTCGCGGGCGTCGGCGAGGTCGGCGAACACGTCGGTCTGCGGGTAGAGCCATACGCTCTCGCCGACCAGCTCCTGGAAGTCGACGCGGTGGCCTGCCCCTTCGAAGCGCAGCTCAATGCCGTCGTGCCGTTGCCCGTCACGGAGCACCCGGTCGGACACCCCGGTGTCGGTGAGCAGCCGAACGCTGTCGGCTTCGAGGATGCCCGCCCGGCCGGTGGCCTCGATCCGGGCGCGGGTGCGGTTGTCGACCACGGTCGAATCGATGCCCCTGCGGGCCAGCAGGTGCGACAGCATGAGGCCCGCCGGGCCCGCGCCCACGATGCCGACGGTGGTACGAGTGAGAGCTGGGGGCATGGCCCGTCCCTTCTGGTTCGGTGTGGGTTGTTCCAGTTGCCCGCTGCACAGGACAACCAGGCAACTACTTGCCCCTCGCCGAATCACTGACGAAGGCTTGTGGAGTTGCCCAAAGGCCGTTCGTACGCGCCGACATCGAGTGGCCGTACTCACTCCATCGCCACTTGGGGGATCATGTCGACTGCTCCTGACCCGACTCGGGACGATGCCCGTGCCGATCACTTCCTGGCGCTCCGGCATCGCGTCAGTGACGCCTGCGTGTCCCTGCCCATCGCATCACTCCTGCCCGCGGACTCCCCACGTCTCGACGGCGAGAGCCCACACCATGTGCGGCTGATGGCGGAGCTGCACGACGAGATGCAGCCCATCGTCGTACACGAAGGCTCCCTGCGGGTCGTCGACGGCATGCACCGGCTGCGTGCGAGGGCCGCACGCGGTGACGCCACCATCCGGGCCCGCTACTTCCACGGCACCGACGACGAGGCGTTCCTGTTCGCCGTCCAGGCCAATACCCGGCACGGCCTCCCTCTCACCCGCGAGGAACGCAGGGCCGCCGCGAGACGCATCATCGAGACCTTTCCCGCCATGTCCGACCGGGCCCTTTCGAAGCTCACAGGACTCGCCCAGCAGACCATCACAAAAATTCGGCAGCAATCCCCGTCCGCCTGCGCCGAACAGAAACGGATCGGGGTCGACGGGCGGGCCCGGCCCATAAATCCCGACGAGCACCGAAGGATTGCCGAACAGTACCTCAAAGAGAATCCGAACGCGTCTTTGCGGGAGATCGCGCGGGCCGCGAACATCTCGCCGTCGACGGCCCATGACGTACGCCGGCGCGCGGCGCCCCGGGACGACGCGCGGGAGTCCCCGGCACAACGCCCCGTGCCCACGCACCGGGGCGGTCCGGGGCCACTTCGCACGCTGGAGCTGCTGGCCCGCGACCCGTCCGTCCGGCACACGGAGGCCGGCCGTCTCCTGGTCCAGTGGCTGCGGCTGACCGCGGCCATCAACCAGAACCACAAGCTGATCGTGAGCAGCATCCCGGAGCACTGCACCGAGATCGCGGCGCAGGCCATGCGGGTCTGCATGTCCAGCCTGGACGAGTTCGCCAGGAGGCTGGAACAGCAGTAGAGCGGTGTTCGACTGCACAACTTCGTGCAGTCGAACACCACTTGACCCACCACTTCGGCGCCTCATAGCCTGCTTTTCGTATTCCTCGTGAATGCATGCACATTCCCGAGGAATTACGCAGGCATTCCATCGCTCGATTCAGACCGCTCGATTCGACCAGAGTGACGAGGGGCGCCATGATTTTGAATGTCTCGAAATGACAGAGCAGTTGAAGGAATTCCCGTCGGCTCCGCCGCAGACCCGGATGCTCGTGTGCGCGGACGGTTCGACGACCGTTCTGCTCGACGCCCTCATGGGTGAGCAGTTGAGCGTGCGGGTCGACCACCAGCGCCAGGTGCCCGCCGCACGCGTCGAGCGCATCGGATGCCGGATCCTGGGCGCCTCCCCGGGCACTTTGGTGGTCGATCGCCAGTCCCGCATCCTCACGTCGGACCGGGCCGTGATCAGCGTGAACCGGGTCGTGATCGCCGGGCGGGGCAGCGACAGCCTCGTACCGCCTCCCGAGGAGCTCCTCGGCCCGTACTTGAAGAGGGCCGGGCTCGCCCTGAAGCGGGAGCTGATAGCCGTGTCACGCGGCAACTGGCCGCTGGCCGGTCCGCCGTCCGACTGCGTGAGCAAGGAGTACGTCATCGACTGCGGCGAGGCAGGCCGGGTCTACGTCCACGAGAGGTTCAACCCCAGGTTCGTGCCTCTCGAAGGGAGGGGATCGGCGTGAAGCGGGCACTGATCACCGGCATCACGGGCCAGGACGGTTCCTACCTCGCCGACCTGCTGTTGGAGAAGGGCTACGAAGTCCACGGCATCGTCCGCCGCAGCTCCACCTTCAACACCCGCAGGCTCGACCACATCTACCGTGATCCGCACGACGCGAGCCGGCGCCTGTTCCTGCACTACGGCGACATCGGCGACGCGAGCCGCCTCGTGACGCTGCTGATGCGCATCCGGCCCGACGAGGTCTACCACCTGGCCGCGCAGTCCCATGTCCGGGTGAGCTTCGACGAGCCCGAACACACCGGTGACACCACCGGGATGGGCACCACCCGGCTGCTCGAGGCGATCCTCATGTCCGGCACGGACATCCGCTACTACCAGGCATCCTCCTCGGAGATGTTCGGCGCCACACCGCCGCCGCAGAGCGAGGAAACCGTCTTCCACCCCCGCAGCCCCTACGGCGCCGCGAAGGTCTACAGCTACTGGATGACGCGCAACTACCGTGAGGCACACGGCATGTTCGCGGTCAACGGCATCCTGTTCAACCACGAGTCCCCGCGGCGCGGAGAGACGTTCGTGACGCGCAAGATCGCCCGTGCGGCGGCGCGCATCAAGACCGGCCTCGAGGAGTACGTCTACCTCGGCAACATCGACGCCGTCCGTGACTGGGGATACGCCCCCGAGTACGTCGAGGGCATGTGGCGCATGCTCCAGCTCGACGAGCCCGACGACTACGTGCTCGCCACCGGAGTCGGCTCCACCGTGCGGGAGTTCGCCCAGCACTGCTTCACCCACGTCGGGCTCGACTGGCGCGACCACGTCCGCTACGACGAGGCGTACGTGCGCCCGACGGAGGTCGACGCGCTGGTGGGCGACGCGAGCAAGGCCCGTCAGGACTTCGGCTGGACGGCGCGCACACCGGTGGACCGCCTGGCCCAGATCATGGTGGACGCCGAGCTCGGGCAGCTCGGGTCCAGCGGCCGGGACACCTGGAACGCCATCCCCTTCACCGACTCCCGCGCCCACTTCGAACGCTCGCGACCGGTACTCCCCCGCTGACCCCACAGGGCCCCTACCCGGAGCAGGTTGTGCCATGACCAAACCCGACCGCACCGTCTGGCGGACCGAACTCGACCGGCGCTCCCACACCGCAGGGATGCGCGGGCTCGCGCACCGTCTGCGCCACCCGGTCCGCACGTCGTTCCCGAGCACGCGCACCCTGCGGGCCCAGCGGCACCGCGGCGAGGGCCGCCCCTCGACCGCGAAGACCTTCTGGGGCCGGCGGATGGCGATCGCGCTGCCCGAGGAGGTCTCCCTATCCATCCACCGCTACGGATACGTGGACTACGACCTCACCGCGTTCCTGCTCTCCCATCTGCGCCCCGGTTCGACCGTCCTCGACGTCGGCGCCCACATCGGCTACTACACGATGCTGGCCGGCGCCCTGGTCGGCCCCGGCGGCCGCGTGGTCTCCTTCGAGCCGACACCATCGACGCTCTCGGTCCTGCGGACCAACGCCCGGAACCTGCCCCAGGTGACGGTGGTTCCCGCGGCGGTCTGGTCGAAGCGGGACGAGCTCGAGTTCTTCGACCGCGGCCTCGGCTACAGCGCCTACAACTCGGCGTTCGAGGCGCGGCTGCCCGATGTCGTGCGCCGGCGTGTGCCGTCCGAGCGGATCTCCGTGGCGGCGGTCAGCCTGGACGACCACGTGAGCTCCGAGGGCCTGCACGTCGACTTCGTGAAGATCGACGCCGAGAGCGCCGAGGCCCACGTCCTGGCCGGCATGCGCGGCCTGCTCACCAGCGGGCAGCCGGTGATCTCCCTGGAGGTCGGCGACCTCGACGTGACCGACGCGCCGTCCAGCCGGGAGCTCGTCGACACCCTCATGGACGCCGGATACGAGCCCTGGGAGCTGCGCCGCGGCACCCCCGTGCCGCACCGGCCGCAGACCCGCTACTCCTACCAGAACCTGCTCTTCGCACCGACGGGCCAGTGGCCCGCGCCCCACACGAAGGAGGCCTGACCTCAGTGCACGACCTGATTGTTCGGAACGGCTCGGTCTGCGACGGGTCCGGCATCCCCGCCCGCAGGGCCGACATCGCGGTGGACCACGGTGTGATCACCAAGGTCGGCCGGGTCACCGGGCGCGGCCGCGAGGAGATCGACGCCGGCGGCCTTCTCGTCACGCCGGGCTTCGTCGACATCCACACCCACTTCGACGGGCAGGTCAGCTGGGACCCCCGGCTCACGCCGAGCTGCTGGCACGGTGTCACGTCGGTGGTGATGGGCAACTGCGGAGTCGGGTTCGCGCCCGCCCGCCCCGACCGTCACGACTGGCTGATCGGTCTCATGGAGGGCGTCGAGGACATCCCCGGTGCCTCGCTGTCCGAGGGGATCACCTGGGAGTGGGAGACCTTCCCCGAGTACCTCGACGCCGTGGAGCGCGTGCCCCGGGTGATGGACGTCGCCGCGCAGGTCCCGCACGGCGCGCTGCGCGCCTATGTGATGGGCGACCGCGGTGCCGACAACGAAGCGCCGACCGAGGACGACCTGCGGCGGATGTGCGCGCTCGTGCGGGAGGGGCTCGAAGCGGGCGCCATCGGCTTCTCCACCTCGCGCACCCTCACCCATCTCGCCATCACCGGCGTCCCGGTGCCCGGCACCTTCGCCGCCGAGGACGAGCTGTTCGCGCTCGGCGGTGTGCTCGGCGAGGTGGGCACCGGAGTGTTCCAGCTGGTGCCGCTCGGGGCGGGCGGCGAGAAGGTCGACGACCCGCTGGGCGAGATCAAGTGGATGCGCAGGCTGTCGGCGGCGGTCGGCAGGCCCATCACCTTCGGCCTCTTCCAGAACGACAACGACCCCGACGGGTGGCGCGAGCTCCTACAGATCGCCGAGGACGCGGTGGCGGGCGGCGCGGACCTGCACCCGCAGGTCGCGGGCCGGCCGTTCAGCGTCATCATCAGCCTCGACTCGACGCACCCCTTCCACAAGCGCCCCTCGTACAAGAAGATCGCCCATCTGCCCGCGGCCGAGCGGCGCATGGCGATGCGCGACCCCGCGCTGCGGGAGAAGATCCTCGCCGAGCTGCCGGAGAACGCCGACCCCCGTTCGGCGCTGTTCCCGCAGGGCTACGAACGGCACTTCCCGATGGACTCGAACGCGCCGGACTACGAGCCCGCTGCCGACCAGTCCTTCGACGCCCTCGCCCGGCGGACCGGCGAGAACCCGGAAGCGCTGATCTACGACTTCCTCACCTCCGAGGAGACCAGCGGCATGATCTTCCGGCCGCTGCTCGGGTACTCGGAGTACACGCTCGACCCGATCCGCGAGATGCTGCTGCACCCCCAGGCCGTCCTCGGACTCAGCGACGCCGGAGCGCACTGCCGGCTCATCTGCGACGCCAGCACGCCGACATCGATGCTGACGCACTGGGCACGCGACCGCAGCCGCGGGGAGCGGCTGCCGCTGGAGTTCATCGTCAAGAAGCAGACCTCGGAGCCCGCGCGGCTCTACGGGCTGCGCGACCGCGGTCTGCTGCGCCCCGGCTACCGGGCCGACATCAACGTCATCGACCTCGACCGGCTGAGCCTGCGCGCCCCCGAGTTCGTCCACGACCTGCCCGCGGGCGGCGGCCGGCTGATCCAGAAGGCGGACGGATACGCGGTCACGGTCGTCGCCGGCGAGGTGACCTTCCGGGACGGCACGGCGACCGGCGCGCTGCCCGGCAAGCTCGTGCGCGGCACCCGGCCCGGGCCGGTCACCCTGTGACCGCGGAAGCGGTGGACAACCCGCACGCCGCGAGGCGCGCGAACCGAGGACGTCAAGCGACAGAGGAGAGCAGGCCGTGACCGACATGACCGGAGAGCTCCGGCTCGACAATTCGACGAAGCTGCTCACCCGCGGCCGGCTCGTCGACGCGACGCTGTCCGAGGAGGATTACGTCATCGAGCGGGACCGGCTGGTGGACGGGGCCTACCCCGTGTACGGCGAACGGGCCCGGGGCGCCCGGGTGTGGGACGCCGACGGCAACGAGTACCTCGACTACATCCTGGCCTACGGCACGATCATCCTCGGCCATGTGGACCCGGTGGTCACCGAGGCCGCGCAGCGGGAGATCGAGGAGGGCTTCTCGATCACGCTCCGCAAGCGGACGCACATCGAGCTCGCCGAGCGGCTGGTGCGCGTCATCCCGGGCGCGGAGCGGGTGTTCCTCCTCAAGACCGGCTCGGACGCCACCAGTGCCGCGGTGCGACTGTCCCGCGCGTACACCGGCCGCGACCGTGTCGTGCGCTGGGGCTACAACGGCTGGCACGACTGGGCGGCGCAGCGGCCCGGCGGCATCCCCGACACCGTGCGGACGCAGGTCGACTCCTTCCGGTACAACGACCTCGACAGTCTGCGGGAGGTCTTCCTGCGCCACCCCGGCGAGGTGGCCTGCCTGCTTCTGATGCCGTTCGAACTGGACAGCCCGGAGCCGGGTTTCCTCCAGGGCGCGGTCGATCTGGCGCACGAGCACGGGGCGTTGGTCGTCTTCGACGAGATGCGTTCCGGGTTCCGGGTGGCGCTCGGCGGCGCGCAGGAGCTGTTCGGTGTGCGGGCCGACCTCGCGACGTTCAGCAAGGCGATGGCGAACGGCTGGGCGGTCTCGGCGCTCACCGGCCGGGCCGACGTGATGGCCATGGTCGGCCGGACGCACATTTCGTCGACGTTCTACTCCAACACGGTGGCGATGGCCGCGGCGGTGGCGACGATCGACCAGCTGGCCGACGGGGTCCTCCTGAAGCGGGTCCGCGGGCTCGGCGAACGGCTTCAGAGCGGCCTGCACGCGCTGGTGCGGCGCCACGGCGTGCCGGCCGAGGTGCGCGGTGTGCCGCAGATGCCGTTCCTGACCTTCACACACCCCGACCCGGGCCGCGCCCGGCTGATGCAGGACACGTTCTTCCGGGAGACCACCCGCCGCGGCGTGCTGCTGCACCCCACCCACCACTGGTTCATCTGCGCCGCCACCACCGACGCGGACCTCGACCACACCCTGACGGCCTGCGACGAGGCGTTCCGGGCCGCGGCGAAGGTGGCGTGACATGCGTGACACGGAAGTGGACACGCATGAGGCGATGCTGACCCGGGTGCGGGCCAAGATCGCGGGCCGGTTGCAGGAGGAGCCCGGCCTGCCGTGGCTCTCCGACACCGAGCCGCTGTCCTCGGCCGGGATCGACTCGGTGCTGCTCATCACCGTGGTCGGCGAGCTGGAACAGGAGCTCGGCGTGGTCCTGCCGGACGACGCGGTCCTGGAGTCGGCGAGCATCGAATCGCTGGCCACGGCCCTGTTCCGAGGTGATCGGCGATGAGCGGCGCACGGGGCGCGGTCGCCGTCACCGCGCTCGGCGTGTGCAGTCCGGGCGGCGTCGGCGTCACCGCGCTGTGGGAGGCGCTGGCCACGGGCCGGGCGCACCATCCGCCGATCACGGAGTTCGACGTCGAGGGCGCCACTCTCGGCTCGGCGGGGCAAGTGCCCTGCCACACCGGCGCGGACGGCGCGTGGCGCGCCCTCGACCTCGCCGAGTCGGCCGTACGGGAAGCCCTCGACGGTGTCGACGACGACGGGCGCCGGCGCACGGCCCTCGTCCTCGGTACGACGGATCCCGGAGTGGTACCCGCCGTGCCGGGGCACCTCGCGGGCGACCTGGCCGCGGCCTGCGCGGAGCGGACCGGGTTGGGCGGCGAGGCCGTCACCGTCGCCAACGCCTCGGCCTCGGGCGCCGCCGCCATCGCGGTCGCCCGTGACCTGGTGGCGGTCGGCGACGCGCCGGCCGCGGTGGTCGGCGGTGCCGACGCCGTCACCGACATGGCCTTCCTCGGTCTCAACTCGCTGCGCACGCTCGGCCCGGAGGGGTGCAGGCCGTTCAGCACCGAGCGCCGGGGCATCGGCCTGTCCGAAGGGGCTGCGGTGCTGCGGCTCGAACCGGTCGACGACGCCGCCGAGCCGCTTGCCGTGCTGGCGGGGTGCGGGCTGACCAATGCCACGGGGCATCTGGCGGCGCCGGGGGCGGACGGCATCGAGCAGGCGGTGCGGATCGCGCTGGCCGACGCGGGCCTCGAACCGGACGACGTCGACTTCGTCAACACACACGGGCCGGGCACGCGGCGCGGTGACACCGCGGAGGTCACGGCGCTGCGCGCGGTGTTCGGCCCGCGGCTGTCCTCCGTGCCGGTGAACAGCGTCAAGGGTGTGCTCTGGCACCTTCAGGGCGGCGCGGGCGCCGTGGAGGCGCTGGCCTGTGTCCTGTCCCTGACCCATCGCGCCGTCACCCCCACCTGGGGTGCCGAGCCGGTGGACCCGATCTGCGCCGACCTCGACCTGGTCCTCGGAGACGGTCCGCGGCACGTTCCGGAGCTGCGGACCGCACTGAGCGTCTCCTGCGGTCTGGGCGGCATGAACACCGCGCTCATACTCCGGAGGCCCTGATGGACGACACCTTCGTGATCACCGCCGCGTCGTCGGGCGAGGTCGACGCCTCGGAGCTGTGGCGCGCGCACGGCGAGGGCGCCGACGGCTGGCGCGACGTGAACAAGTGGACGCAGGAACTACCGGAGCGGATCGCCGAGTTGGCGGGCCGGGCGCTGGTGCGTGCGGCTACGGGCGACGGAGGCGACACGGGTGACGCGGGTGACGTCAGCTGTGTCATCGGATCGGTGTACGGCTCGGGGCATGTGGCGGAGACCATCCGCGCCCGCCTCGACTCGGGTGCCCGCTCGTCGCTGGCGCCGGAGGCGTTCCTGTACTTCAACGCGCACGGCGTGACGTCCCTGATCTGCCTGCGCCACCGGCTGCGCGGCCACTGCGCCACCCTGCTCGGTGCCGGTGCGGGCCTTCAGGCCCTGGCGGTCGGGCAGCGCAGGCTCCGGATCGCACCGGACGTCCCGGTGCTGTGCGGTGCGTACGAACTGCTCAGTCCGGCCGCCGCCCGCGCGTGCGGCAGCGAACACCTGCCCGGGTGGGCGGCGTTCGTGGTCCTGGAGTCCGCCGCACGGGCGCGGCGGCGGAGCGCCCGCGTACTGGCGCGGCTCGACGCCGTGGAGACGTGCCCTCCGTCCGACGCGCGCTCGGCCGACGTGCGGGCCACCGCCCCGCTGGCCGGACTCGTCTCGGCCCTCACCGACGACCGGGCCGCGCCCTCGGTGACCGTGGCCGCGGCGGGCAGCCGGCACGGCTACCGCTGCACGGCGCACAAGGAGGGATGACCGTGGACGACACCCTGGTGGATGTGCTGGCCGGGCACCGCCGCGCCGGACGGGGCGACCGCCCCGCACTCATCGACGACCGGCGGACGGTGACGTACGCCGAGCTGGAACGCGAAATCGTCGATCGCGTGCGGGAGTTGCGCGATGCCGGGGTCCGTCCCGGTGTCCGGATCGGCGTCGTGCTGACGTCGTCGCTGGACTCGGTGGTCGACTTCGCCGCGGTGACGTCGCTGCACGCGGCCACACTGGTCCTACAGGAACGCACGGGTGCCGCGGAGCGCTCGGCCGCGCTCACCGACTTCGGCGCCGAACTGAGCCTCGTCGACGGGCTCGTGACCGCGCTGCGGCCGGACGGGCCGGGTGACGGCGGCTGGTCC
The DNA here is from genome assembly GCF_055572995.1 of Streptomyces sp. NPDC030245. Lineage (NCBI taxonomy): Bacteria > Bacillati > Actinomycetota > Actinomycetes > Kitasatosporales > Streptomycetaceae > Streptomyces > Streptomyces sp. NPDC030245. The sequence continues at coordinate 163,480 of NZ_JBVICF010000009.1, forward strand.
TTCGCGGTGACGAGCTCGGGCACCAGCGGCCGGCCGAAGGTGATCTCGCGCGAGTGGCAGGGCACGCTGCGCAACTCCGCCGGGTTCGCCCAGGAGTTCGGCCTCGGACCCGAGGATGTCGTCCTCACCACCAGTCCGCTCGGGCACAGTTACGCGATCGAGGCGGGCACCCTCGCCGTCCTGTCGGCGGGCGCCTGCCAGCTGGTGCCGCCCGGGCCCCTGACTCCCGCGCGGGCCGTGCTCCTGGCCGAACGGCACCGGCCCACCGTCCTGCAAAGCGTGCCGGTGGTCCTGGACTGGTGGGGGCGGGGCGAGGTACCGCGCGCGGGCGGCTGGAAACGGTGCGTCAGCGCGGGCGACGCCCTCCCCGCCCAAGCCGTCGCGGCCTGGCACGACGCGGGCGTGCCCGTGTACGACCACTACGGCAACTCCGAGCTGGGCCAGCTGACCCTCACCCCGGCGGGTGGCAGCGGCTGCGTCGGACGCCCGCTGCCCGACGTGGGGCTGATGGCGGGCAGCGGTGAACCGGCGCCGGTCGCGGCCCAGTTCCCCGGTCTTTCCCCGGTCCGGATGGAGGCGGGGCGGCCGGTGCCGCTGGCCGACGCCGACGGCTGGGTCACCACCGGCGACCTCGGGGTGCTCGGCGACGACGGGCTGCGGCTGACCGGCCGCAGCGACCTGATCATCAACATCGGCGGCAACAAGATCTCCCCCGCCGAGGTGGAGAACGTCCTGCGCGGGGCGCCGGGCGTGAGCGACTGCGCCGTGGTGGGGCGGACGGGGCCGGCGGGCGAGAGCCAGGTGTGGGCCTTCGTCGAGGCCGGCGCCGACGAGTTCGACGCCGCGGCGCTGCGCCGCAGGGCCCGCGAGCTGCTGATGGCGGTGAAGGTGCCTTCGGTGATCCGACGGGTCGACAAGCTGCCCCGGACGGGCAGCGGGAAGATCCGCAGGGGTCTGCTCATGGAGGCCGACGCCTGAGACGACTCCCCCTCATGCGTGCAGACAACGAAGAGAGGAACCAAGAACATGACCGACGCCACGACCCCCCAGAAGACCGACCGCGACCTCGTCCTGGATCTCATCACGACCGTGCTCGCCGAACGGCCCCATCTGCCCGACCGGCTCGACGAGTCGACCACGCTCGACGAGATCGGCATGGACTCGCTGGATCTCATCGTGGTGCTCTCCCGCTTCGAGGAGCGGTGGGGCGTGCCCTACAGCGACGAGGAGACCGACTGGACGGTCTTCAAGAACCTCGGGCACCTGGCCGACAGCCTGGTGGCCCGCGCCCGGGCCGCGGGCCGCGAGCTCCAGTGACCGGCGCGAACGCCCCGCGGTTCGACCAGGCGGGGGCACTGGGCTGGCGCGACCGCGCCCTGGACGGCCTGAACTGCGTGCTGCGCTGCGTGGAGGCCGTCCTGCGGTACCGGGGCCTCGACCCGCTCGCGGTCGCCCGCGCACTGAACGGCCCTCTCGACCCGGTGGGCCGGGACCTGGCCAAGGACTTCGACGGCTGCCGCGTGGACTACCGCACCGCGTTCGACGACGGCACCCGCAACGTGCCGTTCGTCCTGGAGCGGGTCGGCGCGGGCGAACCGGTGATGGTGCTGCCCGACCGGTTCCACCTGCCCGGCGACGTGTACGAGGGCCGCTACCACTTCCACGACCACGCGGTCCTCGCGTCACACTGGTCACCGGACGACGGTGTCATGACCGTGCTGGACACCGACGCCGACCCGGACGACGGATTCCGCCGCTACTGGACGCTGACTCCCGCACTGCGGGCGCTGTTCACCTGGGTCGGCACGGTGACGGTGACCGACGCCCCCGACACGAGCGATCCCGAGGAGTACTTCGCCGCGCGCCTCGACCGCGACACCGCGCTGCTCTCGGTCGGCGCGACCGCCCTCGGTGAACTCCTCGACGAGCTCACCGAGGCCGGCCTCGGTCTGCGGACGGCCAGGGCCCTGCACGTGCTGGTGCTCGGCGACATCCAGCCCCAGCTGTTCGTCTACGGCAACGCGCTCGCCGTCCCGCCCGCCGATGGCGGGACCCTCGCGCTGCCCCCTGCGATGGCGGCGGTGCGGACCGCGGCGCTCGGCGCCCGGGTCTGCGCCAAACGGCTCGGCATCGCCCTGATCGCGGCGCACGAGCAGGCTGACCCCCTGGCCGCGTACCCGCGCGTCATGGAGCTGGCCCGTCCGCTGCGCACCGCGCTCGACCGGCTGCGGGAGGCGCTCGTCGCCGCGGGCGGCCGGGAGGGTGCCGCGGACCCGGACGCGACCGACCGGCTGCGCAAGCGGTTCGCGCACATCGAGACGACCTGCTTCCCGCTGCCCGAGGGCGCGACCGCATGAGCGTACGGTCCGCGCTGGTGACCGGGGGCTCGGGCCCGCTCGGCCGGTCCATCGCGCACGAACTGGCCCAGCGGGGTTACGCGGTGGGGGTGCACGCCCACCGGAACGAGGAAGCGGCACAGGCCGTGGTCGGTGAGCTCAGGGCTGCGGGCGCGGCCGCGACGGCGGTGACGGCCGACCTGTCACGGCCGGGCAGCGGCCGGCGGGTCGTGGAGCGGGTGGTCGAGGAGTTCGGCCGTCTCGACGCCCTCGTGGTCAACGCCGGGGTCCACCGGGACCGGCTGCTGCTCGCCGTGTCCGAGGACGAGTGGGAGGAGCAGCTCGCGGTCAATCTGACGGGGGCGTTCCGGTGCGTGCAGGCAGGGGTGCGGGCGATGACGCGGCACGGGGGCGGCCGGATCGTTCTCGTGTCGTCGGTGGCGGGGCTGCGCGGGCAGCCGGGCCAGGCGGCCTACGCGGCCTCCAAGTCCGGCCTGCACGGGCTGACCTGGACGACCGCCAAGGAGTACGGGCGGTACGGCATCACCTGCAACTGCGTGGCGCCCGGCCTGGTCGCCGACACCCCCGCTCATGACGGCATGCCCGAGCGGGCCCGACAGGACGTGGTGGCCAGGACGCCGCTCGGCCGGGCGGGCCGCGCGGAGGAGATCGCCTCGGTCGTGGCCTTCCTGTGCTCCCCCGCGGCCTCCTACGTCTCCGGGCAGGTGATCGCGGTGGACGGCGGGATGACGGCCTGACAGTCACCTGACAGCGAGGACGAGCACGACCCGAACGAGCAGGAGGACGTGTGACCGAGCGAGTGTTGTTCTTCCCCTGGGGCTGGGGCGGTGGGGCCGCCTACACCGGCCGCTGCCTCGTCCTGGCCGCGGCGCTGGCCGAGGCGGGCGACGAGGTGGCGTTCGCGGACTGCGGCATCAACGCCATGGTCCGGGAGGCCGGGTTCCCGGTCCTCGCGTCGGAGCCCGAGGCGCCGAGCCCGCCGGACCGGCACCCGATGCCGCCGTTCCTGCCCTTCGCCGACGTGGAGCGCGTGTTCGCCGTGGCGGCGACGTACCACCGGATCGAGCGCGTCCGGCAGCGAATCGCGGCGGACACCCGGCTGATCGCGGAGTTCCGGCCGACACTCGTCGTCATCGACATGTGTCCGACCGCGGCCCTCGCCGCGCGGGCCAGGGGCATCCCGGTGGTCTCCCTCGCCGACGCGGACTTCGTCACGCCGCGCGACAACGGCTGGATGCCGTGGTCGACGGTGGCGCCGCGCGACCTGCTGCCGCACCCGTCGAGCCTGCCCGTCTGGGACGAGGTCTCGCGCGAGCTGGGTCTCGGCCCGGTGGCGCGGGCGGAGCACCTGCTGTGGGGCGACGTCACCCTGGTGTCCAGCCTCCCCGGCCTCGAACCCCTCGAAGGACCACCGCACCGCGGGCGGCTGCACTACGTGGGGCCGATGTACTGGAATCCGGTGAAGCCCGTCGAGGGCCCCCCGCCGCCGCTCACCGACCGGCCCCGCGTGTACGTGACCATCGGCAGCGGCGGCACGGTGGGCCGGCAGGCCCTGCAAAACGTCCTCGACGCCTGCGCCGACGAGCCGTGGAGCGTGTACGTCTCCAGCGGATTCGCGTTCGAGGGCGGCCTGAAGGTGCCGGGCAACGTGGTGGTGGCGGGCTTCACCGGCCTGGACACGCCGTTGGAGTGGGCCGACGCGGTGGTGAGCCACGGGGGTTCGGCGACGGTTCTCGCCACGCTGCGGCACGGCAAGCCCTCGGTCGTCATGCCGTTCATGTCCGAACAGGAGATGAACGGGCGGCAGTTGGTCGAGGACACCGGAGCCGGAGTGCTGCTGCGGACCAGTGAGACCACCCCGCGCGGACGGTTGAACTTCCGGGACCGGTACTCCGGCCCGTCCGACCAGCCGTGCGTGCGCGTCGGCGACATCAGGCGCGGCGTCGCCGAGGTCCTCGGCGACGCGGGGTTCACCGAGCGCGCCGCGCTGTGGGGCGAACGGCTGCGCGCCTGCCAGGAGTCGACCGACCTGGCCGCCCTGGCCCGGTCCGCGGCCACCGCCCCCGCGGAGGTGGGCCGATGACCGCCGGGTTGCGCGTCGGCCTCGTGGGCTGCGGCCGGATCGGCGCGATGTACGCCCACCACCTTCAGGCGCTGGGTCCGCACCGGCTGGTCTGTGTGGACGCGGATGCGGCCCGCGCCGAGAAGGTCGCGCAGGACGTGGATTCGGCGACCGTCGCGGACACCGTCGGCGACCTGGTCTCCCGCGGCTGCGACGCGGCGCTGGTGACGGCGGGCACCACAGCCCACCCCCGCCTCGTCGAGGAGCTGGTCGAGGCCGGTGTGCCGACGCTGTGCGAGAAGCCGCTGGCCGTCGACCTCGACCGCACCGAGCAACTGGGCCTGCTGGCCGAACGGCGCGGTGTCCCGCTGTGGGTGGGTTTCCAGCGGCACTTCGACCCGGGCTTCGCCGACCTGCGGGCCCGCACGGTCGGGCGGGAGCTGGGCCGCGTACAGCTGCTCAGGCTGGTCTCACACGACATGGAGCCGCCCCCGGTGGCCCGGCTGCGGCAGAGCGGCTCGGTCTTCACCGACCTCATGCTGCACGATTTCGATCTGGTGCAGTGGCTCACCGGCCGCAGGATCGCCCAGGTCGCGGCGGACGGCGCCGCGCTGTCCTGCCCGGAGCTCGCCGACATCGGCGACTTCGACACGGTCACCGCGATGGTCCGGCTCGACGACGACACCCTGGCCGTCCTCTCCGCGGGCCGGTGGCAGCCGCTCGGCTATGACGTGCGGGCCGAAGTCCTCGGCGACCGGGGCAATGTGGAGGTGGGCGCGGCCGGACCCGAGCGGACGGCGCCGCCCGGCTCCGGCGGCGCGCCGCACTTCCGCGGGTACTGGGACCGGTTCGCGGTCGCCTACCGCGCGCAGGTGCGCTCGTTCCTCGCGATGGCGGCGGGCGGGCCCGCCGATCCGGCCGCGGGCACCTGGCGCGACTCGCACGACGCGCTGCGCTGCGCGCTGGCCGCCGAACGCTCCGCCAAGACGGGATCCGTCCCGGTGGCGCCCTGACCGGTGTGGGGCGGGTCTCCCCCGGCCCCGTCCCGCACCTCCCCCCGAACCCCGATTCCGCGAAGGGAAAACGATGGGCAAGATACGTGTGGCCATTGCCGGCGTCGGCAACTGCGCCGCCTCACTCGTACAAGGAGTCCAGTACTACGCCGAGGCCGACCCCGCGAGCCGGGTACCCGGCCTCATGCACGTCGACTTCGGCGGCTACCACGTGCGTGACCTGGAGTTCGTCGCCGCCTTCGACGTGGACGCCAAGAAGGTCGGACAGGACCTCGCATCCGCCGTCTTCCGGTCGGAGAACAACACCATCAAGATCTGCGACGTGCCGCCGACCGGCGTCACGGTGCGCCGCGGCCCCACGCTGGACGGCCTCGGCCGCTACTACCGCGAGACCATCACGGAGTCGGACACGGAGCCGGTCGACGTCGTCGCCACGCTCCGCGAGACCCGGGCCGACGTGCTGATCTCCTATCTGCCGGTCGGCAGCGAGGACGCGGACCGCTTCTACGCGCAGTGCGCGATCGACGCCGGCGTCGCCTTCGTCAACGCGCTCCCGGTGTTCATCGCGTCGGACCCGCAGTGGGCCGCGAAATTCACCGAGGCGGGCGTGCCGATCATCGGTGACGACATCAAGTCGCAGGTGGGGGCGACCATCACGCACCGGGTGCTGACCCGGCTCTTCGAGGACCGCGGGGTACGGCTCGACCGGACGATGCAGCTCAACGTCGGCGGCAACATGGACTTCCGCAACATGCTCGAACGTGAGCGTCTGGAGTCGAAGAAGACGTCGAAGACCCAGTCGGTGACGTCGCAGATCGACCGCCCCATGAGCCGCGACTCCGTCCACATCGGCCCGTCGGACCACGTGCCGTGGCTGGACGACCGCAAGTGGGCCTATGTGCGCCTGGAGGGGCGGGCGTTCGGCGACGTACCGCTGTCCCTGGAGTACAAGCTGGAGGTGTGGGACTCGCCGAATTCGGCCGGTGTCATCATCGATGCCGTGCGGGCCGCGAAGATCGCGCTCGACCGCGGGATCGGCGGCCCGCTCCTGGCGCCGTCGTCGTACTTCATGAAGTCGCCGCCCGAGCAGTACCGCGACTCGGACGCCTTCGACGCGGTCGAGGCGTTCATCGCCGGTCCTCCGTCGGCGTAGGAAGCTTCCAGAGGCAGCCCGCGGTGGAAGCTCGTAGAGGGAGAAGAGGGCACCGTCATGTCCGGTTCCGCCACCCTGGCGGCCGAGTCCGTCCGCCTGCGGGACTTCCGCCTGTTGTGGATCGGCAGCAGCATCAGTCAGCTGTGCGGTATGGCCACGGTGGTCGCCTTCCCGCTGCTGGCCGCCCAGGCCCTCGGCGCGTCCGTCGGCGAGGTCGGCCTCATCACCGCGGCCGGCTATCTGCCCTGGCTCCTCATCACCCTGCCCGCGGGCGTCTACAGCTCGCGGCTGCCGCCGCGCACCGTGCTGCTCCTCACCGACCTCAGCCGCGCCGCGATCGTGACCATGGTGCCGGTCCTGTCCGCCACGGGCCATCTGGCCCTGTGGCACCTCTACTTGTCCAATGTCCTGGTCAGCTGCGCGACGGTGTTCTACGAGATCGTGTACCTCTCCATGCCGCCCCGGCTGCTGCCCAAGGACAAGCTCGTCTACGGCAACGTCCGTCTACAGATGGCGCGTGCGATGTCGCTCGCCTTCGGCCCGACGCTGGCGGGTTTCACCGTGCAGCTCCTCGGCGCCGAGCACGCGCCGCTCCTCAACACGGCGGGCTTCCTGGTGTCCTCGTCCTGCAATCTGCTGATGCGGGACCGGATCGAGCCGTCCACCACGGGGGCCCGCGCCAAGGGCATGTGGGCCGAACTCGCCGAAGCCGCCCGGTTCATCACCCGAAGACGGGTCATCCTGGCGTCGATCGCGGGCTCGGCCGTCGGTAACTGCTGCTTCGCCGCGTACGAGGCACTCGTCGTCATCTTCCTCGCCCACGACGTCGGGGTCGCCCCCGGCACGCTGGGCATGCTGCTCGGGTCCGTCGGCATCGGCGGACTGATCGGGGCGTTCGGCGCGGGCCGCGTCAGCCGCCGCCTCGGCACGGCGCGGGCCGTCTGGCTGCCGGCCGCCACCATGGCGCCGGCGGGCCTGCTCCTGCCGCTGACCCAACCGGGCTCCGGCCTCTTCCTGTTCCTGAGCGGCGCCCTGCTCTTCCACGCCGGCTACGCCGTGTTCACGGTCGGGCAGGCCACGCTCGTACAACTCCTGACGCCACCCGAACTCCTGCAACGGACGGTCGCCTGCGTCCGGTTCATCAGCCGCGGAATGCTCTTCGTCGGCGGACTGGTCGGCGGCGGCCTGGGAACCCTGTTCGGCCCGCGGGTCGGGCTGGCCGTCGTGATGCTTCTCTGGCTCAGCGCCCCGCTCATCGCCGCGTCCTCGCGACTGCGGCAGTGGCGGGACATCCCCACTTTGGAGTGACTACATGACTGAGACGATCGACATCGTCATGACGACCATCGGTTCCGGGTCGTTCCTCAAGCACTTCACCGACACCCTCGCCGAAGACGGTGCACGGCTCGTCGTCATCCCCGACAGGAAGACGCCCGCCGCGTTCTACGAGGCCTGCGAACAGGCGCGCGGCCGGGGCGCCCGGATCGTCTCCCCCGACGTGGCGGAGCAGGACCAATTCCTCGCGAAGCTCGGCGTGCCCGACCTGATTCCCTACGACTCCGACAACCGCCGCAACATCGGCTACCTGTTGTCGTACCTGAACGGCAGCGCCTTCGCCGTGTCCATGGACGACGACAACCTGCCGATCGACAGCCCGTTCCTCGACGAGCACCGCGTCGTCCTGCGGGGCCCCGTGCGGCAGCGCACCGTCTCCGCCGACAACGGCTGGTTCAACGCCTGCGACCTGCTGACCGTCGACCCCTGCCGCGTCTTCCCGCGCGGCTTCCCCTACGGCCCCCGGGAGGCCGCCACCCAGGTCACCCATGCCGAGGAGGTGGCCGACGTGCGCGTCAACGCCGGGCTGTGGCTGGACGACCCCGACGTGGACGCGGTGACCCGCCTCGCGGTCCGGCCCAGGGTCACCGCCTACAACGGCGAGGCCGCCGTGCTGGCCAAGAACACCTGGTGCCCCGTCAATTCGCAGAACACCGCGGTGCACCATGACGCCCTGCCCGCGTACTACTTCCTGCGCATGGGCCAGCCCATCGGCGGCGCGGCGGTCGAGCGCTTCGGTGACATCTTCAGCGGGTACTTCGTCGCCGCCTGCGCCAAGCACCTGGGGCACGCGGTGCGGTTCGGCGGGCCCGTGGTCAACCACGAGCGCAACGAGCACGACCTGCTCGACGACCTCGCCATCGAACTGCCCGCGATCCGCTTCATGGACGAACTCCTCGAATGGCTGCGGGAGTTCACCCAGGAGGGCAGCGACTACATCGAGGCGTACGAATCGCTCAGCCACGGCCTCCAGGACTTCGCCGAGCAGGCCCGGGGCCCCGCCTGGACACAGGAGGCGCGGGCGTTCGTGCACCGCAGCGCCCACCTCATGCGCACCTGGCTGACCGCGGTCCGCCGCATCAACGGCGGCTGACGACAGCGGCCGACGCCGAAGACCGGGGACGGGGGTCGGCGACGGGGGCCGGCAACGGGGCCGAAAAGACATGGGTCCGGCGCGGGACGTCTCCTCGTCCGCGCCGGACCCGGGACCCGTGCCGGGTCGCCCCGGCGGCAGCTTCAGCCCGTCAGCCCTGTCAGCCCGGTCAGCCCTTCGCCAGGATGGCGTCGACCGTCTCGTCCAGCGTCAGCTTCGAGCTGTCGACCCACTCGCCCTCGCCCGCGAGTTCGTCCCGCATCGCCTCGTCGAGGAACGACCAGTCGTCCGCGAGGACCTTGTCCCGGTCGGTGAGCCGCCGGGTGACGACGTCCATCGACGGGGCGAGCACGATCAGACGCAGCGGAAGGTCCTTCAGGTGCTCCAGGTAGAACTCGAGGTGCGCGCGCCGCACGACGACGTCGTCGATGACCGGCACGACACCCGCGGCGTGGAAGCTGCGCGCCAGGACGGCTGCGTTGCGTGCGCGCAGGAGCAGCTGGCGGTCCGCCTCCAGGTCCTCCTCCGGCTTGGGCAGGTGGTTCCCCGACACGATCAGGTCCTGCAAGTGGTCGCCCTCGATGTGCGCGCCGAGCGGGAACCGGCGGGCCAGAGCGTCCGACACGGAACTCTTCCCGGACCCCGGAATGCCGACGACGAGGAATACGTGCGGGGCCGGTTCGGTATCGACGACCTGGCCCTGGAACGAGGTTTCCGGCATGCTTCTTCTACTCCTTTTTTCGCCTTGTCGAACGGCGGTCCGATAGGGCCGACGCGGGGATCGTAGCAACTACCAACTACCTGTCCGACCCCATTTACGGATACAGGAAGTGCCTATGCCATTCACCGACTCATTGTCCTCTCCTCCGCCCTGGTTGCTGATGTTTTCAGCCACCGAGCACGCGGGGTTGGTGGCCGCCGCGAAATCGGCCGCCGAATTGCTGACCGACGGTGCCGGGCCCGAATCGGTGGCGCCCCCGCGGCTCCCCGCGGGCGTGCCCGGCGAGGAACGTCTCGCCGTCACCGCCGCGGACCGGGCGGGCCTGGTCGAGGGACTGACCTCGTTCGCCGAGGACATACCGAGCCCGCGGTGGACGACGGGGCGTGCCGACGGCGGCGCGGCGCGCGCCGCCTGGTGCTTCGGCGGTCACGGCAGCCAGTGGGCGGGCATGGGGCGGGAGTTGCTCGACCGGGTGCCCGTCGCGGCCCGGGTCCTCACCGAACTCGATCCGCTGCTGCCCGGAGGCGTCGTCGAACCGCTGCGGAACGCGGCCGTCGGGGAGGCGGGCGGGCCGGACACGACACAGCCCCTGATCTTCGCCGTGCAGGTGGCGACGGCGCACTGGCTCCTGTCGTCGGGGCTGCGGCCGGAGGCGGTGGTGGGGCACAGCCTCGGCGAGGTCGCCGCCGCCCATGTGTCGGGCGCTCTGACGCTGGCCGAGGCGGCCCGGGTGGTCGCCGTGCGTTCCGGTCTCCTCGCCCGGGCGGCGGGCGGCGGGATGATGGCCACGGTCGGTCTCGACCGGCACACCGTCGCGCGGCGCTGCGCCGAGATCCCCGGGACGGTGGTCGTCGCCGCGCACAGCGCGCCCAGGGAGACGGTGGTCACCGGGGAGAGCGAGGCCACGCGGGCGCTGGTGGAGAAGCTGGAGGCCGAGGGCGCGCGGTGCCGGCTGATCAGGATCAACGCCGCGTCGCACAGCCCGTTCGTCGACAGCGTGCTGCCGCGGATGCGCGCCGAGCTGGCCGGGCTCGCCCCCGCCCCGCCCCGCATCCCGTGGATCTCGACGGTCGACGCGGTGCCGGACCCGGACGACACGGCCACCGCGGCCTACTGGACGCGTAACCTCCGCCAGCCCGTCCGGTACACCCAGGCGGTGTCCGCGCTGGCCCGCCGCGGCGTCCGGACGTTCGTGGAGATCGGCCCGCACCCGGTCCTGATCCGGCCGATCCGGGAGACGCTGCGGGCCGAGCACGTGGCCGATCCGCTCGTCGTCGCCTCCGGACTGCGCAACACCTCCGAGCCGTTGACGCTCCAGCGCCTGCTGGGCGCCCTGCACTGCCGGGGTCTCGATATTCCCGACACACCCCGCGAGCCCGAGAGGGCTCCCGCGGCCGTGCACGCCGCGCCCCACGACCGAGGATGAGAGGCGACCATGTCCGCACGTCCACCCGCCCTCGACCGCTCGGCGACCGTGCTCGTGGCAGGCTCGTCCGGTCTCGTGGGCTCGGCGGTGATGCGCCGTCTCGAAGCCCGGGGTTTCACCTCCGTCGTGGGTGCCCGCTCCACGGACGTCGACCTGACCGACGCGCGGGCCGCCCTCGAGTACGTCGCCTCGGTGCGGCCCGCCGTGGTCGTCGACGCGGCCGCACGGGTCGGCGGCATCGCCGCCAACGACGCGGAGCCGGTGGAGTTCCTCAACGACAACCTCCGGATCCAGACGAACCTGTTCGCCGCGGCGCACGCGGCGGACGTGGACCGGCTCCTCTTCCTCGGCTCCTCGTGCATCTACCCGAAGCACGCGCCGCAGCCGATCCCGGAGTCCGCGCTGCTCACCGGCCCGTTGGAGGAGACCAACGACGCCTACGCCATCGCGAAGATCGCCGGCGTGACGGCGGTGCGCTCCTACCGCAGGCAGTACGGGCGCCGCTGGATCTGCGCGATGCCGACCAACGTCTACGGGCCCGGGGACACCTTCCACCCGGCCCGCTCGCATGTGCTCCCCGCGCTGCTCCAGCGATTCCACGAGGCCCGCGTGTCCGGCGCAGAGGAGGTCGTCGTCTGGGGCACCGGTACGCCGCGGCGGGAGTTCATCCACGTCGACGACCTGGCGGCGGCCTGTCTGCACCTGCTGGACCACTACGACGACCCGACTCCGGTCAACGTCGGTGTGGGCGAGGACCTGTCGATAGCCGAGCTGGCCGGGCTCGTGGCCGAGACGGTCGGCTTCACGGGCCGAATCGCATGGGACACGACGAAGCCGGACGGGACGCCCCGCAAGCTGCTCAACGTCTCCCGGCTGCGCGGTACGGGGTGGCGGCCCACGATCGGACTGCCGCAGGGACTGCGGGACACCCATCGCTGGTACGTGGAGAACGTCACCCCCGCGCCGGGCTGACCGCACAGGCCGGCTCGTCGGCTCGCCCCTACGGGACAACGCGCCGCGTGAACCTGCCGTGGTCCATGACGACACCGCGGTGGGAGCGGACTTCGAAGAGCGCCGTCCCGCCGCGGTCCCAGATGTGCACGGTGAGGTCCTGTCCGGGCAGCACCGGCGAGGTGAAGGAGGCGGACATCGTCCCGAACCTGCCGGGCTCGCCGTCGCAGAGCGCGTGCAGCAGGGCCCTTCCCGCGTATCCGAACGTGCAGAGGCCGTGCAGCAGCGGGCGGCGGAACCCGATCCGGGCGGCGACCTCGGGGTCGGAGTGCAGCGGGTTGCGGTCGCCGCTCAGCCGATAGAGGAGGGCCTGGTTGGCGGCCGTGCGGTAGCCGACGACGTGGTCGGGCTCCCCCGCCGGGCGCTCCCACCCCTCCCCGCCCCCGCTCCCCCTCTGTCTCTCCCCCTTCCGCTCCCTCTCCACGACATCCCCCGCGACGTTCCGCGCGGCCTCCTCATCGCCGAAGCCTCCCTCGCGCCGGATCGTCAGTCCGGTGCGCAGCTCGGCGAGCGGCCGACCGGAGTGGGCGTCCACGCAGGAGGATTCGATGACCGCGAGAGCGCTGCGGCCCCGGTCGAGGAGCGCGGTCAGCCGGGAGGTGGTGGTCGCCGCGCCCTCGGCGGGCAGCGGTCCGTGCAGGGTCACGGACTGCTCGGTGTGCAGCATCTGGGACACGTCGAAGTCGCCGAAGGCCGGCTCGGCATCGCGGGAGACGAGGGTGGCGGCGAAGGTCGGCAGGACGGCGGGTGCCGCTCCCTTGGAATTCTCCGTGGTGAACCGCAGCTCGCACGTGGGATCCTCGGCTCCGGCTCCGACACCGAGCGCGTAGAGAGCGGCATCCTGGAATGCCCAATTCCGCGTGCCGGACCCCCACGTCTTTCCGACCATTTCATGGTAAAGCGCCATTTTCAGAACTCACTGACCCCGGCGTCCACGGCCATGGCGTGCGCGGTGATGTGCCGGGACGCGTCCGACACCAGGAACAGCACGGAGTCGGCCACGTCCTGGGCCGAGATACCCGGCACGGGCAGCATGTTGACCAGCATGCCGCGCAGCCGCGGGTCGGCCATGCTCGCCTTGGCGACCTGGGCCAGCATGGGCTTGCCGCCCATCGTGGTGTCGACACCGGTCGGGTGCACGCTGTTCACGCGTATGCCGAACCGCGCGAGCTCGGCGGCGAAGGCCTTCGCCATCCCGCGCACGGCGAACTTGCTGGTGGTGTACGGAATCATGAACGGCTGCACCTTCAGGCCCGCCGACGAGCTCATCAGCACGATGGAGCCGCCGCCCGCCTCCACCAGGTGCGGCGCGGTCGCCATCACGGTGTTCCAGGTACCGCGTACGTTGATGTCCATCGTGTCGCGGAAGATGTCCTCGGTGACCTCGTCCCAGGCGCAGGGGATGCAGATGCCCGCGTTGGCGACGACGGCATCGAGCCGCCCGAGGGTCTTCACGGCTTGTTCCACCGCGTCCCGCAGGACATCGAGTTCACGGACGTCGGCCACCACGGGGACGGCCCGCTGCCCGGTCTCCTCGACCAGGGCCACGGTCTCGTCCAGGTCGGTCCGCTCCGGCGACGCGTAGGCGACGCCGGGCAGGGTCCCGCAGAGGTCGACGGCGATGACGTCAGCGCCCTCGCGCGCCATCCGCAGGACGTGCTCGCGTCCCTGCCCTCGCGCCGCGCCGGTCACCAGAACGGCCTTTCCCCGCATCAGTCCACTCACCGCGTGCGTCCTTTCCCGATAAATTCACAGCCGCGTCCGCTATTGCCGTGTTGCCGGAACCGGAATTCGACGCGCTCCACGGTAGCGAAAGGTCCTTCGTTGTCCACCTTTCCGGAGTCGGACAGACATTTGTCATGACGGGCACAGCCGATAGAATCGGTGCGTCGACACGGCCGCCGTGGCCCGTCGGGCACCGCATTGCACCGATTCTCTTTTTCCTCTCGCCACGGAAGCGCCATCGGGCGAGTTCTCATTCACCGTCATGCCGATGCACGAGGGGGATCGTTGACCGGACAAGCGCCCGTGGCCCACCGGTCCGGCACCGCGCGCCCGTCGCCGCTGCCGGACCGCCTCAGGTCCGCGCTGGACGACGCGCTCCGTCGCCCCGCCGCCCAGCAGCCGCCGTGGCGCGACGCCGCTGCCGTGCGCCGCGTGCGGGCGGTCCTCGAAGGCGTGGCACCGGTGGTGCGCGTCGAGGAGGTCGACCGGCTGCGGGCACGGCTCGCGGCGGTGGCGGGCGGTGCGTCCTTCCTTCTTCAGGGCGGCGACTGCGCCGAGACCTTCGCCGCCACGACCGAGCGGCACATCGAGCGCACCGTCGGCACGCTCTCCCACATGGCGGCGACGCTGACGTCGGCGGGACGGCTGCCGGTGGTGACGCTGGGCCGGCTGGCCGGCCAGTACGCCAAACCCCGCTCGGCCGCCGTGGACGCGCAGGGTCTGCCGAGCTACCGGGGCGACATCGTCAACGCGCCCGAAGCGACCGCCGAGGCCCGCGTCCCCGACCCCGGCCGGATGCTCCGCGCCTACGTCAACTCCAGCGCCACCATGGCCGCGGTGCGTGCCCTGGCCGCCACCGGGGCGCTCGACGCGGGCCAACCCTGCCTGGGCGACGGGGAGTTGTTCACCAGCCACGAAGCCCTGCTCCTGGACTACGAGCGGGCCATGCTCCGGGCGGACGCCCGCGTCCCGGACGAGCCGGCGCTCTACGACCTCTCGGCGCACTTCCTGTGGATCGGCGAGCGCACCCGGCAGCCGGACGGCGCGCACATCGCGTTCGCCGAGCTCCTGGCCAACCCGGTCGGACTGAAGCTGGGCCCGACGGCCACACCGGAGCAGGCCATCGAGTACGTGGAGCGGCTCGATCCGCACCACGAGCCCGGCAGGCTGACCCTCATCAGCAGGATGGGCAGCGACCGGGTGCGGGAGGCGCTGCCGCCCATCGTGGAGAAGGTCACCGCGTCCGGGCACACGGTGGTCTGGCAGTGCGACCCGATGCACGGCAACACCGAGCAGTCCGGCGCCTTCAAGACCCGGCACTTCGACCGCATCGTGGAGGAAGTGCGGGGGTTCTTCGCGGTGCACCGGGCGCTGGGCACCCACCCGGGCGGCCTCCACCTCGAACTCACCGGCGGCGACGTGACCGAGTGCCTCGGAGGTGCGCAGGGCATAGCGGGAGCCGATCTGCGCCACCGCTACGAGACGGCCTGCGACCCGCGCCTCAACGGCGCCCAGTCTCTTGAGCTCGCCGCCGTGGTCGCCGAGTTGCTGCGCCGGCACAGGTAACGGGCCGGCGAGCCGGGCGGCGGGTCGCCGACGCGGCCCCGCCCCGGGCTGGACGCCGAGGCGATGCGACCGCAACGCGAGGTGACCAGGATCGCTTCACACGGTGCACACATATGGGCACCGCGATCTTTACCCAACGGTTTATTACTGGATCAATTCCCAGTTGAGAGACGCTTATTACTCAACCTTTGGCAGAATTTTGCTCTGTCATCCCACCGTAATGCGATGGCAAAGTGGAGGACACGACAGCCGTACAGGCTGACCGGGGCGCCAGGGTGCCGCCGTCACGGCGGGCCGTGCCGCCCCACTGTCACCATCGACCCGACCACACCGCGTCCCGGCACCGCCGAAGCGACGCAGGAGGCAGGCCACCTTGAAGTCACTGATAGCCAACGCCCGTTCGTTCGCCACGACGCACGTGGCCGACCCCCGGAACGCAGCGGCCTTCCAGGCCCTCGGCGCCGGGCAGTCACCGGAAGCCCTGTTCGTCACATGCTCCGACTCACGCGTCGTCCCGTCCCTGATCACCGGAGCACGCCCGGGCGAACTCTTCGAACTCCGCACGGCGGGCAACATCGTCCCGCCCTACCCCGCCCGCGACACACACCCTGACAGCGGCCCCGCGAGCGAGGCCGCCACCATCGAGTACGCGGTGTGCGTCCTCGGCGTCCGCGACATCGTCATCTGCGGACACTCCCACTGCGGCGCGGTGGGCGCGCTGGTGCGGCGCGAGGACCTGTCGGCCGTGCCCGCGGTGCGCGACTGGCTGGAGCACTCCGTCGCCCCCGACGACGCCCTGCGGTCCCTCGCGCCGGCCTCGGGGGACGTGGCGGAAGCCGTGCAGACCCATGTGCTCGCCCAGGTCGAGAGGTTGCGGGCGTACCCCTGCGTACAGGAGCGCGTCGCCGACGGCTCACTCACACTGCACGCCTGGTACTACGAAGTCCACACGGGCACCGTCTTCGCCCACCGGCCGTCGGACACCGGCCGGCCGTCGTTCAGTCCCCTGTGAGTGGCGCCGCTCTTCCCTGACCGGCCCACCCACACGACAGGACCCCCACCCTCATGTCCTCGCTTCCCCACCCTTCCTCCCCCCTCCGCTCGCCCTTCAGCGCCCTGCGCGAACCGGGCGTGCTGCGTCGGGACGTACTCGCCTCACTCGTCGTCTTCCTCGTCGCCCTGCCCCTGTGCGTCGGCGTGGCGGTCGCCTCCGGTGTGCCGGCCGAACTCGGCCTCGTCACCGGCATCGTCGGCGGAATCGTCGTCGGCTGCCTGCCGGGCAGCGCCTTGCAGGTGAGCGGGCCCGCCGCCGGACTCACCGTGCTGGTCTTCGAAGCCGTGCGCGAGTTCGGGCTCAGCATGCTGGGCGCCATCGTGCTCCTCACCGGAGCGCTCCAGATCGTCCTCGGCCTGCTCCGCTGCGGCCGCTGGTTCCGCGCGATATCCGTCTCCGTCGTGCAGGGCATGCTGGCGGGCATCGGCCTCGTGCTGATCTTCGGCCAGCTGTACACGATGGCCGGTGCGGAGCAGCCGCGCTCCGGCCTCGACAAGATCACCGGTGTGCCCGGGCTGCTCGCCGACACCGTGCAGGACACCACGGCGCTGACCGCCGCCGCCCTCGGCATCGGCACCATCGCCGTCCTGGTCCTGTGGCCGAAGCTGCCCGCCACCGCACGCGTGGTGCCCGCCCCACTGGCCGCCGTCGCCCTCGCCACCGCCGTCACCGCCGGCTTCGGCCTCGACGTGGCCAACGTGTCGGTGCGCGGCATGGTCGACGCCATCCAGCCGCCCGGCCTCGGCGACCTGGCGGACCTGGGCACCGTCGCCGTGCTCGGCACCGTCCTCGCGTTCACCCTGATCGCGTCCGCCGAGTCGCTGTTCAGCGCGGCGGCCGTGGACCGCATGCACGACGGGCCGCGCACGCAGTACGACAAGGAGCTCGTCGCCCAGGGCGTCGGCAACACGGTGTGCGGGGTGCTCGGCGCCCTGCCGATGACCGCGGTCATCGTCCGCAGCTCCGCCAACGTCCAGGCGGGCGCCCGCACCCCGCTCTCCCGCATCCTGCACGGCGTGTGGCTCCTGCTGTTCGCGGTGCTCCTGCCCGCCGCGCTCGGCATCATCCCGCTGGCGGCGCTCGCCGGTGTCCTGGTGCACGCGGGCTGCAAGCTGATCCCCTTCAAGGAGATCGTCCCGCTCGCCCGCGCCCACCGCGGCGAGGCCGTCGTCCTCTCCGTCACGGCGATCGCCATCGTGGTGACCAACATGTTCGAGGGCGTGGTGCTCGGCCTGGTGCTCGCCGTGGTCAAGTCCGCCTGGGAGACCTCCCACATCCACCTGGACGTGAGGGAGCTGACCGACGGCAGGATGGTGGTGACCCTCACCGGGAACGCCACGTTCCTGCGGCTCCCCCGCATCCTGGAGACGCTGGAGGCCCTGCCGCAGGACCGGCCCATCGAGCTGGATCTGACAGGCGTCCGGCACCTGGACCACGCCTGCCGCACGACGCTGGAGAACTGGGCGCTGCGCCACAACGACAGCGGTACGGAAGCCGTCCGGATGACGACACGCCCGGTGGCCGAGGCCGGGGCCTGACGCTCCGCGCACTCCGCCTTCCCCTCACCTTTCCCCCTGCTCCGGGCGGCGAGCGCGGCATGCCCGCCGCCCGGTGTCCCACCCCCTCGGCACAGCGTGCCGGTCAACCATGGAGGTAGCACCGTGGAACAGCTCATCAAGCGCATGACGGAGGAGTCCGTGTGGCAGAAGTGGGTCGCCGCCAACTCCGCCCAGGGCGCCACGCCCGGCGCGAAGGAGGGCTGCATCAGCGCGACGCCGAAGAGCGGCTGCATCAGCGCCACCGGCAAGACCGGCTGTATCTCCTGACGCAGTGACCCGGCGGGGCGGTGGCGGCGGCACCGGCCGCGGCCACCGCCCCGCCCCTCGCTGCCACACCCCTCGCTCCCTCGCCCCCCGGACCGGCCACCCGTCGGCCGCCGCCCGCCCCTGCCCCGTACCGGAGCCCCCTTGAATCGCCTGCCGAGCGCCGACGTCCTGGACCAGGTCCGGGACATCCCCCTCTACCGCGCGTCCGTCGAGCGCGGCGACTTCCCGATCCTGGAGAAGCCGGAGATCGCCCGGGACTTCCCGGCCAACTGGATGACTCCCCGACTGGAGAAGGCCCTGGAGGCCGGCGAGGCGGAGTTCGTGCTGTCCACCGGCACCAATCACGCCCGCATGCAGCTCATCCGGCCGCCGTACTTCCTGCTCCGCTCCTACTACCGGCTGTGGAGCGAACACCCCGACCTCGGCCCTCTCTGGGACGAGGGCGCCCGGCGGATCTCGCTGACCACCGTCCTCGCCACCGAGCACGTGGCGCGCGTCAACGCCCGCAAGCCGGGGGCCACGCCGGGCGAACGCTGGCTGGACGACCGGACGTTGTACCTCAACCGGCGCATGGACCCGGCGGGCTGGGACCGTGCCGAGGTGGAGCGCATGCTCACCGAGATCCGCGAGGTGAGCGCCGCGCACCCGCGGGGTGCGTACCTCCTGGACTGCTCCGGCTACCACCTCGCGCATCTGGTCGCGAAGGTCGACGCATGGGGTCTGTGGGACCGGTTCCCGCGGCCCGCCGGCATCGTCCACGCCTACGAGTACACGCCGCTGAACGTCCGCGCGTATCTGCGCGCCCACTTCGACTGCCCGATCGTCGACCTCTTCGGCAGCACGGAGCTCGGCTACCTCTTCTACAGCGCCGAGGGCGGCCGCTACCGCCCCTATCTGCACGACATGAGCGTGGAGCTGATCCCGGTGGAGCCGGGCAGCATGATCCACAGCCTCATCGTCACCAGCGTCCGCAATCCGTACATGCCGCTGGTCCGCTACCGGTCCGGCGACTGCGTCCGCACCCGGGACGGCAGCACGGACCCGGAGCGGATCGTCTCCTTCTGCGGCCGCGAGAAGGAACTGCTGCCGACGCCCGGCGGCCCCGTCGCGCAGGCCGACCTCGACGCGCGGGTCACGGCCGCCGCACCCCGGGTCTTCCTGCACCAGCTGCTCCTGACGGGCGAGGACCGGTGCCTGCTGCGGTGCACGACCTTCGACGAGAAGCCGCTCTCCCCCACCGAGGAAGCCGAACTCACCGCATCCGTAGGAGAGTTGACGGGCCGCACCTGCCGCGTGGAGCACGTGACCCATGTACCCATCGGGCGTTCCGGCAAGTACGCCTGGCTGACCACGCCCTAGCGCCGAACCGACAGGAAACCCCATGCACGCACCCGCGCCGAACGCGACCGCGCCCACCGCCGAGGAGCTGCTCGGCACCGAGCTGCACGACGAGGTGGTCCGGCACTTCGCGGCGAAGCCCGACGCCCCTGCCGCCTCGTACATCAGGCACCAGGTCCGCGAATGTCTCCGCTATCTCTACCTGGTCTCCCGCCACCCCGACCGGCTCGGCGGACTCTTCCTCCCCGTCGAGCAGGACATCGACGAGATCTGGCACTACCTCATCCTCCAGACCCGCGAGTACCGGGAGCTGTGCGAACAGCGCCTGCCCGGCGGCCATTTCATCCACCACCGGAGCGTGTCCTACGACACCTACCAGCAGGCGCCCGGCCGCGAGACGGCCGCCGAGGAGGCGCTGCGGTGGATTCCCCTCTACACCGCCGCGTTCGGCCCGTACGACGAGGACGCCCTGCCGCACTGGACGGTCGTGCGCTTCCTCCACGAGGAGCTGCGGCTGTCCCTCGCGGAGATCGCGTCGTTGGCGGAGGGCTCGGCAGGCTAGGGGTTGTTCCGGCGCGTGATCTGCGAGTGTTGGTGCACGAACCGCCGACCGCGCTCCGAGAGGATCACCTGGTGCAGATCAACGCCCTCATCATCGACGCCGCCGACCCCGAGCGGCTCGCCGCGTTCTGGTCCGAGCTGCTCGACAGGCCGGTCGTGGGCCGCACGGGACCGTACGTGTGGCTGCGCCGGGAGAACGGCCTGGGCGTGGGGATCCAGCGCAGTGACGACCCCAAGCGCGGCAAGAACCGACTGCACTTCGACCTCGCCTCGCCCGACCCGGCCGCCGAACAGCGGCGGGTCGAGGCGCTCGGCGGACGCAGGCTGGAGGAGTACGCCGACGGCGGCTTCCTGGTGATGGCCGACCCCGAGGGCAATGAGTTCTGCATCATCCCGGACGGCCCCTTCGAGCTCGACGACGACGGGCGTACGAACTATCTCGGCTGACCGGGTTCCCGTTCGGCCGCGGGCGGCCGGCGGCCGAGCAGGGCCGTGCCGGGGAGTTCGACGCCGTGGTCGCGCAGCACCACGACCAGGGCCGCGCCCCGCCCAACCCCGTTGGTTCGATCGGGAGTTGGCGTCACAAAGACACTTCACCATCCCCGCCGCCATAGTAATGTGACATTTTACTGACCGGCCTCTGCGCCCCGCCTCGCGCTGCCTCCAGGGAGTCCCCGTGACCGATCCCGGCACCCACCCGTCCGGCACCCGCCCCGCCCCGCCGCTCAACACCGGCAGTCACGACCTGCCCGTCTCCGCCGAGTTGGCCCGCTTCATGGCCGCGTCCTGGGCCCCGTCCCCCCTGCCCGACTCCACCCGGGTCGCCGCGCACGCCGTCACCCCGGCGCGCCGGGCCCGGCTCTCCGCCCGTTTCCCCGGTGAGCGGCTGATCGTCCCTGCGGGTGAGCTCACCGTCCGTTCGAACGACTGCGACCACCGCTTCCGCCCGCACAGCGCGTACGCCTGGCTGACCGGTCTCACCGGGGAGGACCAGGCGGGCGGTGTGCTGGTCATGGAGCCGACGGGGGCGCACGGGCACGAGGCGGTGCTCCATCTGCGGCCGCGCTCCCCGCGCGTCGACGGGGACGAGGAGTTCTACCGGGACCGGCGCCACGGCGAGTTCTGGGTCGGCCGCCGCCCCGACCTCGCCGAGGCGGAGCGGCTCACCGGCATCCGCTGCGCCCACCTGGACACCCTCGGCTCACCGACAGGGCGCAATGCCGCGACCGACCCTGAACTGGCCGCCGCGCTCTCGGAGTTGCGTCTGGTCAAGGACTTCTGGGAGGTCGAGCAGCTGCAACTGGCCGTCGACCACACCACCGCCGGATTCGAGGACGTGGTGCGCGCCCTGCCGCGCGCTCTCGCGCATCCTCGTGGTGAGCGGTGGGTCGAGGGGATATTCGGCCTGCGCGCCCGCGCCGAGGGCAACGGCACCGGTTACGAGACCATCGCGGCCTCCGGCGCCCACGCCTGTGTACTCCACTGGATCCGCAACGACGGGCGGCTGCACCCCGACGACCTCCTGCTCCTGGACGCGGGCGTCGAGACGGACAGCCTCTACACCGCGGACATCACCCGCACCCTGCCGCTCTCCGGCCGCTTCTCCCCCGTCCAGCGCCAGGTGTACGAACTGGTGCTCGCCGCCCAGGAAGCGGGCATCGCGGCCCTGCGCCCCGGCGCCCGCTTCCGTGACTTCCACCGGGCCGCCATGCGGGTCGTCGCCGAAGGTCTCGCGGACTGGGGTGTGCTCAAGGACGCGGAGGGCGATCTGCACCGCCGCTACACCCTGTGCGGCAGCGGCCACATGCTCGGCCTGGACGTCCACGACTGCGCCCGGGCGCGTGCGGAGACCTACCTGGACGGCGTTCTGGAGGAGGGGCAGGTGCTCACCGTGGAGCCCGGCCTCTACCTCCAGCCGGACGACGAGACGCTCCCCGCCGAGCTGCGCGGCATCGGCGTGCGGATCGAGGACGACCTCGTCATCACGGCGGAGGGCGCCCGCCTGCTGTCGGGCGCCCTGCCGCGTACCGTCGCCGGGGTCGAGGAGTGGATGGGCGCTCTGCTCGACGACCACGCCTGACCTGGCCGAGCGGCCGGTCCCGACACCTTCGCGCGGCGCCCGCCGCCGCTATCGGGCGCCGTCGAACGTCCACACGGCTCCGGCGCCCGGCCCCACCACGAGCGTCGACCGGCCGATCCGCTCCTCGTGGCGCTCTGCCACGGGGTGGTTCAGCGAGAACCGGATCTCGCGCAGGCCCGCCTCCGCGCGGCTCGTCGCGTCGAGCCGGATCGTGGTGCCGCCCCGGCCGGCGACGGCGCCGCCGTCGGGCAGCGCCCGGACGACGAACCCGCCGGCCCGCAGCAACGGCACCGTACTGGCGATGTCGCGCGGGGTGGCCGCGAGGCGCAGGGACGTCACGTCCCGCATCAGGTGCTTGCGGTAGTCGTCGTTCAGATAGCGCTCGCGGCCGACGTCGCCCGGGTGGCCGGGCGGCTCGGTCTTGCCGCGCGGGTCGGCGAAGTACTCCGGCCGGTACTCCATCGCCCAGGTGCCGAAGGAGTCGTACTGGTCGGCCTCGATGACGAAGAACCCGTCGAACCACGGCACCGGGACGCCGTCCCCGAAGTCACGCGTCTGAAGGAAGTCGGCCGGGGTGATCCCCTGCTCCCGCACCCGTTCGCGCGCCGTCGCCAGGTCACCCGCGCGCTCGGCGGAGACGGCCATGCCGGTCGCGCCGAACTCACCGTCCCTTCCGGGCAGATCACCCACGCCGAACAGCTCGACATAGGTCTCCCGGCCCATGAGGTAGCGGCCGGTCCAGGTCTGTCCGCCGGAGCCGGTCGTGGTGCGGACCTGGAAGTTCGCGAACTCCCGCAGATAGGCGGAGTGTTCGATGGCGTCCGCGGTCTCCCGGTCCACGACGCCGTAGGCGTGGTTGTAGAAGAGCAGTTGCCGGCCGGGCGAGGGCTTGTCCTCGCCGGGCGGTGCCGCCCGCGCACTCCCCTCGGCCGTCCAGACGAGAGCGGCGGCGAGCGCCACGACGAGGGCCATGAGCATCCGCAACTTCCGGCGCAGCAGCATGCGGACGATCGTAGGCCGAGCGGGACGATCGGGACAGGCTGTCGCGGCCGGATTTCACTCCGGCCCGGCCGGTGGGGTACAGTCGATCATGTGCTCACCGCCGAACAGACGGTGCCGGGCCCGGCGTTGGTGGTCCAAGGAAAGGCGCCCCACTTCCTGTGGGGAGATGCAGGTGCAAGGCCTGCCCAGCGCTCTTGAGAGAAGGCCCCGGCCTCCGGTGACGGAGACCGGGGCCTTCTGCCGTCGGAGCCCTTCTGCCATTGGGCCGTCGTCGGTCACGGGGCGACACTGGTGGCATGTTCTCCGACCGGCTTCCGCCCCCGACCGTCTACGGCCGTCTCCGCGTCGAGCGGCACGACCTCGCACCCGCCCGCTGGCTGGAGCGGCGCACCCTCGGCACCGCCGCGTTCGGCACGGTCGCCGCGGTGTGCGCCCCCGGCTTCGAGGCGTACGCGCGCGTCCTGCATCCGGCGCGGCTCGGCGCGGCGCCGGTGCGGTGGGACCGGGCCGCCGCCGCGTACGGCGCGACGGTCGACGCGGCGACGCGCTGGCACGAGATGATCGGCGCCGACGACCGTCTCCTGTACCGCAACGACGACACCCCGGCCGTCCCGGGCGTCTGGGACGAGCACCCGCACGAGGGCCCGACCCCCGCCGACGTGGCCCGCACCCTGATCCCCGTCCTGGCCCGGCACACCCGCACCCCCGACCGCTGCTGGTACGGACTGTGGGCGGGGTACGGGCACGTCGAATGGGACGACGTGCCCGTCTTCCAGACGCCGGGCCGCGAGGAGATCCTGCTCGCCGGCCCCCTCGACGACGCCGACTCCCCCGCCCCCGGCACCCACGAAGGCGTGCCGGACCTGCCCGACCTGTGGTGGCCCGAGGACCGGTCGTGGTGCGTGGGCGGGGACGTCGGCCTGGTGAGCACGTACGTCGGCGGCTCGGCGGAGTGCGTCGCGGACATCCTCGCGACCGCGGGCCTGGAGGCGTACGAGGTCGACGAGACATCAGCGGTGGACTGAGACCCTGTCTTCCAACTCCTGCCTGCGCACCGGTCAGCGCGGGAGTCTCGCGCGGGACGACCGTGCCGTGGCGACGAGTTCGGCGACCGTGGCCAGCTTGACCCGCGGGCGTCCCGCGCCGCGCCCGCGGGTGACCTCGGCCCGTTCGATGGCTGCCAGACCGCGCGCGTCGACCACATGACGGTTGCGGCGGCGGGCCAGCCGGTGGAAGGCCCTCGGGGTGTGCCGCGGGGCGGGCAGGGTGCCGGCGACCGCGTCGGCCAGGAGCGTGGAGACCGTCTCGGCGGCGCAGGTGCGGTTGGCGCCGATGCCGCCGGTGGGGCCGCGTTTGATCCAGCCCACGACGTAGGTGCCCGGCTGCCCGGCGACCCGGCCGCCCTCATGGGGCACGGTGCCGTCGGTCTCGTCGAAGGGAAGCCCGGCGACGGGCACGCCGCGGTAGCCGATCGCGCGCAGCAGCAGGCCCGCCGGTATCGTGCGCTCCCCCGCTTTGGCGGCGACGCGCACGGCGTCGACCCGGTCCGTGCCGAGCACTTCGACGGGTTCGCAGTGGAAGCGCAGCACGATCCTGCGGCCGGGCGCCGGGAGCCGCTCCCAGTCCTGCCGGGCGCGCGTGACGTCCCGCAGGACCGCCGCCTTGTCCTTCGGCCCCGCCGTGTCGACGGCGGGCGCGATGCGCGGGTCGTGGTCGTCGACGACCAGGTCCACGCCGGGCAGGTGCTTGAGGGCGAGCAGTTCGGACCTGGTGTACGCGGCGTCCTCGGGGCCGCGCCGGGCGAGCAGGACCACTTCGCGCACCTTGCTCGCGCGCAGGGCCCGCAGGGCGTGGTCGGCGATGTCGGTGCGGGCGAGGGTGTCGGGGTCGGCGAGCAGGATCCGCGCCACGTCCAGCGCCACGTTGCCGTTGCCGACGACGACCACGCGCTCCGCCGACAGGTCGATGCCGTCCGGCGCGGCGTCCGGGTGGGCGTTGTACCAGGCGACGAACGCCCTCGCGGAGACGCTGCCGGGCAGCTCCTCGCCGGGGATCGCCAGCCGCCGGTCGGCCGAGGCGCCCACGGCGTAGACGACCGCGTCGTGGTGGTCGGCGATCTCCTCGGGAGTGACGTCGGTGCCCACGTCGAGGCCCAGGTGCAGCCGTACCCTCGGGTGCGCGTGGAAGCGGGCGAAGGTGTCACCGACCTTCTTGGTCGCGGGGTGGTCCGGTGCCACGCCGTAGCGCACGAGGCCGCCGGCCACCGGCAGCCGGTCGATCAGGGTGATCTCGGCGCTGGTGTGGAGCAGCAGGTCCTGCACGGCGTACATGCCGGCGGGGCCGGTGCCGACGACGGCGACCTTCAGCGGTGCGAAGTCCGCGGGCAGGACGCGCGGGAAGGACGGCTCGCCCCAGGCGTGGAAGTTCGGCCCGTCGGGGGCGGGTTCGGCTTCCCCGTCCGCCGCGGCGTCCTCGTAGTAGGCCGCGTTGATCGCGGCGTACTCCTTCTGTGCGGCGGGCAGGCTGTCCACCGGGAAGATCGCGTCGACGGGGCAGGCGTCGGCGCAGGCGCCGCAGGCTATGCACGTCTTCGGGTCGATGTGCAGCATCTCGGTACTGCCGAACGCCCGCTCCTGCGGCGTGGGGTGGATGCAGTTGACCGGGCAGACGGCGACGCAGGTGGCGTCGTTGCAGCAGGTCTGGGTGATCGCGTAGGTCATGTTCGGCGGCTCGCTCGGCTCAGGTGGGTCGGGTCGGCTCAGATGAGGTGGGCACGCTTGTAGAACACCAGGGCCGGCTTGGTGAGCAGGCCGCACGAGGCGAGGAACTCCATGAGGCCCGAACAGCTGGACCGCATCATGGACTTGTGGTGTTCGTTGGCCTTCGCCTCGGCGACCGCCCGCTCCTCGTCGAGCCCCGCGTTCGCGTACACCTCGCGGTTCACCATGCTGGTGACGATGACGTACGACGCGATGGCGATGATGAGGGAGTTGATCTCGCGGCGCACCCGGCCCGCGCCCGCGAGCCGCTTGCGCGTCTGGTCGCGTGCGAACTTCATGTGCCGCGACTCCTCGACGACATGGATGTTGTTGATGGTGCGGACGAACGGCACGACCCGCTCGTCCCGCATCCAGTCGCGCTGCATGACGTCGAGGACCTCTTCGGCGACGAGGATCGCGGCGTACGCGGCCTCGCCGAAGGCGACCGACTTGAAGACCCTGCCGAGTTCGGTGGCCCAGCGTCGCGGCCGGTAGGCGGGGGCGCCGAGCTTCTGGGCGCCGCGGGCGAACATGATGGAGTGTCGGCACTCCTCGGCTATCTCCGTGAGCGCCCACTGTACGTCGGTGCTGGTCGGGTCCTTGGCGTAGACGTCGCGCAGCACCATCTGCTGCAAAATCATCTCGAACCAGATGCCCGTGCTGGCCACCGAGGCGGCCTCCTGCCGGGTCAGCTCCTTGCGCTGCTCCTCGGTCATCTCCCGCCAGTAGGCGGTGCCGTAGAGCGTGCTCCACTCCGGGCTCGCGCCGTGGAAGTTCCGGTCCAGCGGTGTCTCCCAGTCGACCTCGGCGGCAGGGTCGTACGCCAGCACGGCGGCCGAGTCCAACAGCCGCCGGGCGACATCGCCCTCCGGGGAGTGGTCCTGTGTGCTCGGCCGAACAGTGCTGCTTGCCATCGCTGCGGCTCCTTGACTCGGACGTCCGGGCTGCGGGCACGGCGCCTCGTCGCACGGCAGGCCGCGACCCCCTTGTTAGACGGAATGTATAACAAGGGGGTCGGGTGCGCCTACCCTCCGGTAGGCAGCAGATCGGAATGAGCCGGTCCGCCCGGGAGCGGCGCAGGTTCAGCCGGTCGTCGCGGGCCAGCGGATCCGTGTGCTGCACGCGGAGACGACCAGCGCGGACGCGGCGACGGCGGCGAACCCCCAGACGAGACCACTGGCGTTGGCGATGAACCCGATGAGCGGCGGACCCGCGAGCAGGCCCGTCGTCCCCATGGCCGCGACCAGGGTCAGCGAGTCCGAGCCCTGCCCCGCCGCGGCCACATAGACGCACGGGGTGACGGCCGCGATGCCGAGGCCGACACAGGCGAACCCCAGCAGGGCGGGCACCAGGCCGCCGCTGAGCAGCGCGAGGGCCAGGCCCGCCCCGGCGAGCACGCTGCCGGTCAGGACGATGCGGCCGTCGCCCCAGCGGCTGCGCCAGCCGTCGGCGAAGAGGCGGGCGACGACCATCATTCCGGAGACGACGGCGATGCCGAGGGGCGCGAGTTCGGCGGAGGCCTCGGCCACGTCCTCCAGGTAGAGGGCCGACCAGTCGTTCATGGCGCCCTCGGTCACGGTGCCGAACGCCATGGCGGCGCACATCCACAGCGTCATGCGGGACGGGACGGTCCACTTGCCGCGCTTCTTCTCGGCCTCCTCCGCCCCGGCCTCGTTCTTCTCGGCCTCCTCCTTCTCTGCTTTCTCTACGGCGGGTCGGTCGGTCAGCAGGCCTGGCCGCGCCAGCGCCACCAGCAGGAGCAGGAGCGACGCGGCCGCCGCGAAGTGCACGGCGACCGTCGAGGTCACCGTGTTCATGCCGGAGGCGAACAGCGCGGCGAGCAGGGAACCGCCGCTGAACGTCGCATGCAGCCGGGCCATGGCGTTGCGCTCGTACCGGTTCTCCAGCTCGGCGCCCTGGGCGTTCATCGCGACGTTGAGACAGCCGACGAGTACGCCGTCGACGCACATGACCAGCAGGGCCACGGGGTAGTTGGGCGCCGCGGCCAGGGCGACGAGCAGCAGGGCGAGACAGAGCGCCGACAGGAGCGCGAGGCGCCGCGAGCCGAGGCGCCGCATCAGGACGGCCACGATCGGGAACGACACGGCCGCGCCGATGCCGGCGGCCATCAGGAGCACGCCGACCTCCGCCGCGGTCAGGTCGAGGTCCGCCTTGATGGCGGGGATCCGCGCCGCCCATGTCGCGTACTGGAAGCCGAGCGAGCAGAACAACGCCGCGATCGCCAACTGGCCTCGATGGAAAGGATCACGCACGCGGAGCACCCGCCTCAGCCCACATTTCTGTTTCTTCCGGTGCCGGCACGTCGACCGGCACCGCCTTGGACATGTACACGGCTGTCGGGCCGTAGCCGGCCGGGGGCGGGCCCCCTCGGCGGGCGGTGAAGCCGCGGCCCGCCCAGAACGTCTCGCTGCCGCCGACGGCGACCAGGGAGAGCCGCTCGTACCCGTGCGAGCGGGCGGTCGCGGTGAGGCGCCGCAGAAGGTGCCCCGCAAGACCCCGGTGGCGCAGGTGCTCCGCGACGACGATGTCGTGCAGGTGCAGGTTGCGCGAGCGGAGCGCCGTCGTCGGCTCGGGCCCGCCCAGCTCGGGGTAGGCGGACTCCGGGTAGGGCAGGGCCAGCAGGTAGCCCGCGAGGCGCCGTTCCAGGTCGAGCGCGAAGCACGTGTCCGGTGACGCCCGCATCCGGGACTCCAGGGCGGCGCGGCCCTCCGACAG
Source organism: Streptomyces sp. NPDC030245 (assembly GCF_055572995.1). Lineage (NCBI taxonomy): Bacteria > Bacillati > Actinomycetota > Actinomycetes > Kitasatosporales > Streptomycetaceae > Streptomyces > Streptomyces sp. NPDC030245. The sequence continues at coordinate 192,298 of NZ_JBVICF010000009.1, forward strand.
GCCGAGGGGCGCGTAGGCGCGGGACTCCAGCGCCACGATGCCGTCCCAGTCGGTGTCGGCGATGCGGCGTACCCGTATCTCCTCGGTCATGCGGCCTCGCCGTCGATCCAGGTGTACGGGAGCGGGCTGAAGCCGTTGAAGCCCCGCGTCATGTAGCTGGTGGCGTACGCGCCGCAGGAGAGCACCCAGACCGGGTCGCCGGAGGCGAGCCCTGCGGGCACCTGGACGAGGCCGTCCTCGTGGGAGTAGGCGTCGTCGCTGTCGCAGGTGGGGCCCGCGATCACGGCGGGGACGGACTCGGCGTCGGGGTGCGAGGGGAAGACCATGCGGTACTGCAACTGGTCCATCTCGTAGAGGCCGTTGAACTTGCCGCAGCTCAGGTACAGCCAGTACTGGCGCTCCCCGTCGGGCGTGCGGCGCGCGGAGAGCCGGGAGACGTGCGCACGGATGGCGCCGTGGTCGGCGGTGAGGTAGCGCCCCGGTTCGATGACGAAGCCGAGCCGGTGGCCGGGGATCGCGGCCAGGCGCGCCATGCCCTCGCGGATGACGGCGAAGATCTTGTCCAGCGGCGGGTCGAGGGGCCTGCCGTGCTTGTCGCGGTACCCGAGCGCGGGCAGCCCGCCGCCGAGGTTGACGTGGTCCAGGGAGATCCCGCGATCGGCGAGGGCCGCGAGCACGTCGGCGATGCGGTCCAGGGCGCCGTGCCAGGCGTCGGCCGTCATCTGCTGCGAACCGACGTGCACGGACAGACCGGCGGGCGTGAGACCGAGGTCGCGCGCGGTCCCGAGGAGGGTGACGGCGTCCTCGGGCGAGCAGCCGTACTTGTTGCTGAGCCCCCAGAGCGCGCCTTCGCCGGTGGTCGCGAGCCGGCAGAACACCCGGCTGCCCGGCGCGTGTTCGGCGAGCGCCCGCACGTCCTCCAGGCTGTCGGTCGCGAAGTCCCTGATGCCGAGCCGGAACGCGTCGGCGATGTTCCGGTCGGACTTGACGGTGTTGCCGTAATGCATCCTGCCGATCGGCACGCCCGCCGCCAGCGCCTGCTCCACCTCCTTGGGGCTCGCCGCGTCGACTCCGGAGCCGCGCCGTGCCAGGCGGGCGAGGACCTCGTCCACCGGGCAGGCCTTCATCGCGAAGCGGACGGCCACGCCCGGGAGTTCGCGGCACAGAGTGTCGTAGCGTTCCTCGATGCCGGGCAGGTCGAAGACGATCTGGTCCTCGGCGGCCGCCGCGAGGGCGTCGAGGAGCGGGCCGCCGGCGTGCCCCGGCACCGCGCCGGGCACTTCTCGGGCCGGGTGCGTCGTGGTCATGGTCACGCCGGGGTTCCCGCCGTCAGGAGCGGGCCCGTGGCCTTGCTCGCGCGCACGAGGGCGTCCCATGCCTCGGTGAGCAGGGCGAAGTCCTCGATGTCGCCGCGCGCCTCGTCCAGCAGGCGTTCGCGGCGCGTGGCCAGGTGGTCGGCGAACTGCGCGTATCTGCCGCCGAGTCGCCGGTAGGCGGTGTCCAGGCGCTCCAGCCGCCGGACGTTCCCGGTCTGGTCGAGCCCCGCGCTCTCCCGGGCGAACCCGGCGATGACGGAGGCACGGACGTGTCCGCGGTCGTCGAGCAGCGCCTCGCCGGTGGCGGCCATCCGGTCGTAGATGTGGTTGAAGTAGAGCATCGACAGGAAGAACTTGGCGAAGCGCGTCTGGTACGCGAGGAAGCCGGCGTCGGTCCTGCGTTCCGCGGTGTAGTAGTTGACGATGTTGCGGTTGTGCAGGACGCCGGGGAGCGCGGCGTCGTGGACCAGGTGGATGAGGAAGTAGTCGCTGCCGATGGTGTCGGTGGCGGGCGGCAGCGGCACGCGCTCGTGCACGTCGTGGAAGCTGATGTTGCACATGTCGACGCGCATCGGGTCGACCAGGGTGAGCAGCGCGTGGTCGCGCTCGAACGCGGCGGAGCCCGCGCCCCGGAAGGAGTCGTCGACCAGGTCCCGCTTCTCGGCCTCGGTCCAGTGGTCGGGTGCCCAGAGGCTGACCACGTCGTAGTACACGTCGGGGTCGAGGCGGTGGATCTCGCCGATGTCGACGGAGAGCTCCCCCACGAAGGAGCTGCCGACCATGGCCACCCGCTTGTCCGCGTGGCGGGGGTCGAGAGCGCTCTCGGTGACGCCGTGCGCCGCCTGCCTCGCGGGCTTGCCGAGCGACATGAGCTCGTGGTGGACGGGGAGGACGGGCTCGCCGTCGACACTCTGGTAGCGGCTGTCGGAGTCCCTGCGGTGGACGGACTCGCAGCCCAGCGCGGCGGCGATGAGGAAGGCGCGGTTGGTGCAGGCGCCGTAGGAGAGGCCGTCCGGGAGCATCAGGTCGAGGACGAGCTCGGGCTTGGTGACGTCGGCCTCGCCGATCACCCGGCGCAGGAAGTCGCGCTGTGTCGGCTCGTCCAGGTGGTGCACGACGACGCGCGGCACGTCGGGCAGGGCGCGCACGGCCCGGGTGTGTTCGGCGAACGTGGCCGGGTCGGAGGAGTCCAGGATCAGCAGGTGCGCCTCGACGTCGAAGTGCGCGGCCGCGTACGCCGCTTCCTCGCCGATCGCCGCGATGGTCTGCGGGCAGGCCCGGTTGGTGGGGAGCGTCAGGCAGATTCGGCGCATGCTGCTTCCCCGTTCCAGGACTTGAGGCCGAGCAGCTTGGCGCCCAGGTCGTTGAGTGCGGCGGTGCCGTACCGCAGCGACTCGTGCTTGTGGGCGTCGCCGAGGAGCGTGGCGTTCCAGTCCGGTGTGGAGAGGTTGCTCCAGGAGTCGACGCGGGAGCGGCGGAGCTCGTCGTGGGTCTCCAGGGCGGGCATCATCGAGAGGTACTGGACCGCCCGGACGCCGTCCTTCGAGGTGTTGGGGGCCACGCCGTGCGCCAGCAGGCCGTTCCAGATCAGCAGGTCGCCGGCTTCCAGCTCCGGGCGTACGACGGGCATCTCGTCGCGGTCGATCGCGGGGCGGATGGGGTCGCGGCCGTCGGGCTGGAGGGCCTTCCAGCGGTCGAACTGCCGGAACAGCTCGGGGCAGCACTGGAAGCCGCCGTGGTCCTCGCGGGTGTCGTCCAGGGCGATGATGCCCTGCACGCGCTGGGGCAGCACGCCGAGGGTGGTGTCGACGTCCCAGTGGAGGTTGATGTCGAAGCCGCGCTCGGTGGGGGCGATCAGTGAGCGGGAGCGGTTCTTGACGTTGGGCGGGTTGAGGTTGAGGCGGTCCAGGGTCACCCAGAGCTCCTCGCAGTCCCAGACGTCGACGAAGGCGTCGTAGACCCGCTGCGTCTGGCGGCTGTCCCAGATCAGCTGGTGGTGGTAGGCCTCGACGAAGCCGTAGACGTGGAGCTCGCGGTCGAGGTCCGAGCGGAACTCGCGCTCCTCGTACCAGGTCTCCGGGCGGCCGCGGTCCAGTCCCTGGAACTCCCAGGCGAAGTCCAGGAGGTCCTTCGCGGCCTCGGTGGGTATCGCCTGCTTCACGACGACGTAGCCGTACGTCTGCCAGAAGGCGAAGTCCTCCTCGGAGAGCACACGCAGGGGCCGGGTCTTGCGGAGGTCGCGCAACTGTGTCTGCGCCAGGTACGTCTCACCGTCCGAGCTGAAGTACGGGACGTCGGAGGGGGCGCGATGGAGGTAGCGGTCACTCGCTGGCATGTGGTGCTCCAAGGATCGGTTCTTCCGGCGGCAGGTCTCCACGCCGGATCACCAAAATGGACTAGACCAACTCTCCGTGTCAACAATTGAATTGGGCGCCTTGAGGGTCAAAAGGGCGACATTTACCCCCAGTTCATACGCCCGCCATATGAGGATTCGGCAAAGAACCTGCGTCTCAACTCGCGGCTACTGAGCGGTAGTTGGTCCGGACCAGGACGAAAACACGCACCCGCGCGCATTGACGCGGCAGGGCGCCCGGTTCAGGGTGTTGCACACCTCAGCGCGCCCCCAACCTCACGCACCGTGAACGGCTCCCAGCAGAGGAAGGCTCTTCTCATGCGAAGACGCGTCTTTGTCCGTGGTCTTGCCTGTGGTCTGGCGACAACCGGCACGGGGGCCGCCCTCTCCGTGCCCCTGTCCACAACCGCCGCCGCCCGCCCCGCGGCCGCTTCCGGCACCTGGCGGGAGGTCACCGCGCCCGCCGGACAGCCCGCCGCCCACCTCACCTCCGTGGCCGCCGCGGGACCCGGCCTCGCCTGGGCCGTGGGCGAGCAGGGCCGGTACGGCGGGACCCTCGGCACTCCCCTCTCGCTCAGCTGGGACGGCACCGCCTGGTCCCGGAACGACCTCGCCCACCTCACGTACACAGGCGCCCTGCGCGCCGTCGCCGCCGACCCGGCGGGCGGCGCCGCCTGGGCCGTCGGCACCAACGCCGCGGGCCACGACCAGCTCCTCACCTGGGACGGCGCGACCTGGCGCGAGGCCGGCTTCCCCGGGCGCGGCGCGGCGGGGACGCGGCTGACGGACGTCGCGGCAGGGCCCGACGGCCGGTTCTGGGTGTCCGGGCGGTACCAGGACCGTGCCGGGCTGCTGTGCCGCGACGGCACGACATGGCGCTGGTGCGCACCCCTGCCGGACACGGCGGCGCCGACACCCTCCGGCGTGACCGTGACGCCCGGCGGCGAGGTGTGGGTGTTCGGCGACGTCATCGCCCGCTGGGACGGCGCCTGGACGGTCGTGCCGCACCTGCCCGGCATCCGGGCCACGGTCACGGGACTGCTGCCGGTCGCCCACGACGACATCTGGCTGACCGGTTACGCCTTCGGGCCGGGCGGACCTCCCGGCAAGCCGCCCGGCATCAGCCTGGAGCACTGGGACGGCACACAGTGGACCAGCCCCGGCGCGCCCTTCACCGTCGGCCTGCTGAGCGGCATCTCGGGCGACGGCCAGGGCCGCCCCGACCTGATCTCCGGCTGGGACTTCTGGGACCAGAAACGCGCCCACTACCTGCGCTGGAACGGCACGGCCTGGGCGAGCGAACGCGGCCCCGCGACACCTGACGCCTACCTTCCGGCGGCCCTCACCCCGATCCCCGGAACGGGCGGCGGCTACTGGTCGGTGGGTACGACCTCCTTCTCGCCGTACCCACCGGCCAATCTCCGCGTGGAGCGCTTCGGCTAGGGCCTGTCCGCCGGACGGGCCCCGGCCGGCGGCTACTCGTCGATCGCCGCGCCGAACGCCGCTCCCGTCGCGGGCGCCCCGAGCGAGCCCGCGCCGTACGTCCAGGACCCGGCGCCGGTGACACCGCCGGAGCCCGCCGACAGAACCCAGATCACGCCGTCGCCGGCGTTCTCGCCGGGGGCGGCCGCGAGGAGGCCGAAGCGGCCGTCGCGGTTGGGGTCCGAGAGCCGGACCTGGGCGCCCCACTTGTCGCCCTTCTCGGGCGCGCCGGGGATGTCGGCGGAGTCCTGGTCGAAGGATTTCGCGCCGCTCGCCGTCAGCCCGTTGTCCGAGCCGCGCAGCACCCAGACGGCGCCCGCGTCGGCGACCGTGCCGATGTCCTCGCCCGGGGCGCCGATCGCGACGTCCGCGTAGCCGTCGCCGTCCGTGTCCGCGACGGACAGGTCGGCGCCCCAGCCGTCACCGCGCTCGGCGACGCCGGGCACGCCCTCGGCGTCCTGCGTCCACCACTTGGCCTCCTCCCCGAGGCCGTTCGCGGTGCCGTAGCGCACGCCGACCAGGCCGCCGGTCATCGTCTCGCCGCCGTCGTCGGGCGAGTTGGGCTCGCCGGTCACGAGGTCGTCGTAGCCGTCGTTGTTGATGTCGCCGGAGGCCGCCGCGGGGCCGCCGCGCAGGTCGTTCTTGTACGTGAGGCCGTCGGCGCCGCCCGCGAACTGCACGGACCAGCCGTGACCGGGTTCGTCCCCCTCGGTCGTACCGGCGGCGACGAGGTCGGCGTAGCCGTTGTCGTCGTAGTCGCCGGTGGTCAGCGACTTGGCCACGATCTGGCTCGCGTCGGCCGACCTGCCGAGTTGCTCGGTGGCCTGCCTGCGCAGCGGAGTCTCGCCCCTTCCCTGCGGCGCGGGGTCGTAGGCGAAGAGGTCCACGTTGTCCCGGTCGAGGACGGCGAGGAGGTCGCCGGGCGTGGCCGCGGTGAAGTGTGCCGCGGCCAGGCCGAGGCCGAACTGCTGGCCCGCGGCGGCCTCCCCGCTCTGCAACCAGGTGCTGGCGGAGCCGGTGAGTCCGGACTCGGAGCCCCAGAGGACGGCGACGCCACCGGCGTCGACTCCCTCGTCGAGGTCCTCGCCGGGGATGCCGACGATCGCGTCGTCGTAGCCGTCGCCGTCCAGGTCACCGGTGGCGACGGCCTTGCCGAAGTTGTCGCCGGCCTCGGCGGCGCCGGAGACGCCGGCCGTCGACTGGCTGAACCGGGCGACGTTCGTGGTGCCGATGCCTCTGGTCGAGCCGTACTGGACCGTGACGAGGCCGGCTCCCTTGGCCCCGCTCACCGTGGCGCCCGGGGCACCGACCAGGACGTCCTCGTATCCGTCGCCGTTGAAGTCGCTGTTGCGGTCGTTGGCATGCGTGCCGCCGGGGGTACCGGCGAAGGCGGAGGGGGCGGCGGCGATACCGGCCCCGGTCAGCAGAAGGAACGAGGCCGCGGCGAGGGCGGCCGAACGGTTCTTGCGCACGAGCGGCTCCTGTGGAAGAAGGTGGCCGGGCAGGCGCGGGGGGGTCCGGCAAGGGCCCGTTCCTTGTCCGGCGCCCTGTTCGACAGGGGATGCGGCGGAAGGGTTGTACGAGGTGACGATTCCGGTACGGGCGGGTGAACTCGCGGCGCCCGCGCGTCACTTCCAGCCGTACGCGTACGCGGCCACCCACGTGATCTCCAGCTGGGCGCTGCTGCCGGGCGCCGCCCCCGGCCCCTCCAGGGCGCTCTCGTTCTGGAGGACCCAGGAGAGCGGCCGGTCCGGCACGCCCCTCGTGTCGTGCCCCGTCTCGCGCCCGTCGACGAAGAACCGCACATGGCCGGGGGTCCACTCGGTGGAGACGGTGTGCCACTCGGTCCAGTCGTCGGCGCCCGGGTACGAGCCCTGTTCGCCGCCGCCGCAGGGGTGGTGGAAGGCGTTGAGGGAGCCGGTCCACTCGCCTTCGGGGTGGTCCATCTCGCAGCCGCCGCCGTAGTGCAGCCAGGCCGACTTGTAGCCGGGAGCCTGCTTGGTCACCTTGATCCGGGCGCTGTACTTGCCGTACTTCATCTGCATGACGGCGCGTGGTACCACCGCCGACGCGTGTACGGGCCCTCCGTCGGCGGGCCGCCACATGCGGATGCGCATACGGCCGTCGCCGTCGGCCGCAGGGCCCACGCTGACGGTGTCCTCCGGGTGGTAGACGCCGACGACGTCACGGTCCCGGTCGTTCGCCGTGTCGCGCCAGCCCGTGGGGTACGCCCACCAGTTGTCGCGGTAGGAGCCGTCGAGGCCGGCGCAGTACGCGGCGGAGGTGTCGGCGTGGTGGTCGCAGTCGCTGAACGCGCCGAGCGGCACCCGGTCGCCGTTGAAGTCCTCGGCGAGGACCTGCCAGAACGGCCCGCAGTCCCCGCGCGGCAGCGTGCTGCCCGCGGTGCGGCAGGCGTCGGCCGACAGCGGCGCTCCCCCGGCGCCCGGCACGCACAACAGGGCGCCGAGCACCGTCACGCCGAGCGCACCGGACACGACAGGCCGCCCGCGCCGCCGTCCCGCCGCCGCGTGTCTCCCCATCGCACTGCCTCCGCTCCGCGGACACCCCCGAGGAGGGGTCATCCTCGTGCAGCGCGCACCACACCGCCAGGGTCCTGGCGCCTCTCAGCGGGTCCAGGCGGGCGGCGGGGTCCACCGGCGGCCGGGCGGGACCGTGGTGGAGACGCCGTAGTCCTTCTTGAGCTGTTCCGGGATGGCGTAGTGCATCACGCGTCCGCGGGTGAGGGAGGACAGCTCGAAGACGCTGACGAGGTGGCCGATGCGGTCCAGCGCCCAGGCGCCGTACGGGGAGCGGTCCTCGATACTCTCCAGGACGCCGAGGAGGCGGGGCACCGCCCTGACCGCGGTGTCCCAGGGCGTGCGCGGCACCGCGAGCCAGTCGGCGCAGGTGTCTCCGACGAGGAAGCGGATGAGGGCGGAGACGACGGGGTCGAGCAGGGTTCCCGGCACCACTTCCTCGTAGAGGTCGATGAGCTGCCGGGTCAGGTGCGCGCCCTCGTCGGAGGGGCCCATGTGGCGGAGCATGTACAGATCGAGGAACCGGCGGGCCTCGTCGAGCGTCTTGGGCACCGCCTCCTGGTCGACGCCGAGCATCGCGCCGACCACGCGCCAGGCGTAGTAGTAGGCCTCCGCACCCTCCGTCGACATGTGGATGCCGAGGCGGTGCAGGCTGTCCAGCACGAGCATCGAGAAGAACATCTGCCCGCCGATCATGTCCTCCTGACAGATCGGCGTGCCGAGGGCGGCGGTGTCCCACTGGTTCTCGCGCTCCAGGTGGTGGCGGATGGACGCGTGCAGGAGGCGCACCTTCTGGGCCGCGGGGATGAAGCGGCTGCCGCTCTCGAAGGCGTCGGGCTGCATGAGGTGGACGGTGAACTGCCCGGTCTCCGCCATCCGTTTGGAGGGGTACTTCAGTCCGTGCGTGGCGGACAGGAGCTTCGCCACGTGCGGGACGACGTAACAGGCGGGCATGGAGGCGAAGGACAGGGCGGTGGAGATGTGCACGTTGTTGTCGATGAAGAAGAGCCGGGCCTTCTCCATCTCCCCCCAGTCCACCCAGGACGGTGGGACGCGGGTGGCCTCCAGGTACTCCCGCGCCACGTCGGGCAGCCCGTCCGGCAGCGGGGCGCCGGCGGTGGAGACGTACCGCATCAGGGTGTTGAAGGTGCCCACCTGCCCGCGTTCGAAGAGCGTGGCGACGGTGGCGTCGGCGAGTTCGTCCCCGGCCCGGCGCAGGCCGTCCATCGATGCCTCGGTGCAGGTCATGGCAGGGTTCCTCGTCTTCCGTTGCGGGTCAGGACGGACGGAGCGCGGCCGAGCGCGCCAGCGCGGTGAGCGCGGTGTCCGCGTGCGGGGGCAGGACCAGCTCGCGCAGGGCGTCGAGGGCGTCCTCGACCCGCGCGCCGATCATGTCCTCGACGCGGGCGGGCGCCCCGAGCCGGCGCATCACCTCGCGCACCTCTTCGAGGTTCTCGCCGCCGGGGTCCGGCCGGCCGAGGAGAGTGCGCAGCCGCTCCCGCTCGTCGTCGCCCGCGAGGCGCCAGGTCTCCGCGAGGAGGGCCGTGGGCCGGTGGGCGCGCACGTCGTCGGCGTTGGCCTTGCCGGTGATCTCCGGGTCCCCGAACAGGCCCAGCAGGTCGTCCCGCAGCTGGAACGCCTCGCCCAGCGGCAGCCCGTACGCGCGAAAGCCGTCGCGCAGCCGTGTCCCCGCGCCGGCCAGGGCCCCGCCGATGAGCAGGGGCTGCTCGACGGTGTACTTGGCGGTCTTGTAGCGGATCACCTTCAGCGACGCCTCGGTGTCGGGCACGGCTCCGGTGCGCAGGATCTCCAGGCACTCGCCCGCGATGAGCTCCCTGGCCATCACCGTCCACAGCGGTCTGGCCCGGGCCAGATAGGCGGCGGGCAGGCCGCTCGCGGCGAAGAGCTCCCCGGCCAGGGCCATCAGGAGATCACCCACGAGCATCGCCAGTGACCTGGCGGCGGCGTCGCGGCGGGGCCTGCGCCGTACGGCGCCGCGCAGCGCGAGGTGCGCGGTGGGCCGCCCGTGCCGCAGCGGGCTGTCGTCGATGAGGTCGTCGTGCACGACCGCCGCGGCGTGCACCAGTTCCATGGCGGCCGCCGCCCGTGCCAGCGCGTCGCTGTCGGGCTGCCCCACCGCGCGCCAGCCCCAGTAGCAGAACGCCGCCCGCAGCCGCTTGCCGTCCGCGACCGCCGCCTCCAGCTGCTCGGCCACCGGGCCGAGCAGCGGGTCGACCGCCGCGAACCGGTCCGCCTCCTCGGCCACGAAGCGGTGCAGGACGTCGTCGACGCGGGTCTTGAAGCCGGTCGGCTCCCAAAGGTCATACGTCATCGGCGGCCCGTCGGGCCAGGGCGCGCCGGGCCAGGATCTCCAGGTGGGCCGGGGGCACCGTCGCGTACCGGTCGAGCGCGAGGCGCCCGCGGGCCGTGAGCTCGCGCTCGGCGTCCGCGGCAAGCTCGGCGGTGTCGGAGCGGCGCAGCACTCCGCGCACCGCTCCCAGGGCCGAACTCACCGTGCTCACCGCCAGATCGGCCAGTCCGGCCACCAGGAGCACCGCCTGCCCGTCCGGGCCTCCGTGCGGTCGTGTATCCCGAGTCATGCCGTCTCCCCCGCCCCCTCGCGCGTCCGGACGGCGCCGGTCGCCCGCCGTCCCCGTGAGCATCGCGCCGGAACCGGCCCGGGAGCGGCAGAACTCACGATCGGGTGATCACATCGCTCGGCCGTGCGGATCGCGGCCGCGGCGAGCAGGCCATGCGCCCCGCACTCGCCCTTTGCGGTGCTCTTCGCGGGAGGGCACGGATCGGTTGATCGGCTGCGGACGGCGTTCGTGCAAGCCTCCTCCACGTCGTTCTGTCCCTGTCAGGAGCTGATGTGCACGTGACCGTCCCCTCCCTCTTCCGGTCCGGAATGAGGTATCTCTGTCTCCTCGCCGTCGTGGCGGGAAGCGGCCTGCCGGCCATGCCCGCCGCCGCGCACTCCGCCGCGGCCGCCGCGGCGAAGCCGCTGCCCGGCGGGCTCGGCCCGTGTGTGCCGGGCAACTGCCCGAGCGACGGCTACCCGCCGGTCAACAACGGTGCGATCCAGTACCGCGACAACGCCATCAACATGTACGTGGGCGGGGACTTCCTCGTCCGCGGGAGGGCCGCGGAGGCCGAAGGGCGCGTCGTCGTCCTCGGCGACTTCGACCAGGACAAGGTCGCCGGCGCCAGCAGCGTCTACAACATCGGGGAGGCCGGCGTCGGCTCCCGGGTCGCGCCGCCCGTCGGCGCGGACTGGCTCACCACGGGCGGCGGGGTCAGGGTCGCCGCCGGGGAGCGGCTGCTCGCGGAGGACGGTGTGGTGCGCCACGCCGGTGACACCACCGGCCGGATCGTCGCCACCGTGCGCGAGGACGCCGACGCCGCCGCCCCCTACCGCCCGCTGCGGGACGAACTCACCGCCGCCAGCCAGTGTTACGCCCACCCCGAGGGCGGCACGCGCACGCCGACGGGCACGGCCACGCACGCGGGCGGCGAGACCCTGTTCCGGGGCGACGGCACCTCCGCGCTCCAGGTCTTCAACGTGGACTTCGACCTGATGGGCGGCAGCGGCGGCCAGGAGGGCATCCGCTTCGAGGGCATCCCGGACGGCGCCACGGTGCTGGTCAACATCCTCGGGACCAGGCGCACCATCAACACGTACAGCGGGACGATCGACGACAGCAGCGCGTTCAACAAGCTGCGCGGCCGTCTGCTGTGGAACTTCCCCGACGCCACCTCGGTGGAGATCAAGGGCACCGGACAGTTCCAGGGCAGCGTTCTGATCGGCGACCAGGCATCGTCGTCCACCATCAGCATCCCGGGCATCAACGGCCGCTTCTTCACCACGGGCTCGCTCACCCACACCAGTGCGGCGTCGGGTGGCGGCGGCCAGGAATTCCACAACTACCCCTTCGACGGCGACCTGCCCGACTGCTCCGACACGCCCACCACCGGCGAGGTGAAGGTCGTCAAGACCGACGAGGACGACGGGGAGCCGCTCGCGGGCGCCGAGTTCCAGCTGTGGCAGGAGACCAACGGCGTCGACGGGCTACAGACCCGCGGCGACTACCCGGACACGCAGGTCGGCGGCGCGTGCGTCACCGAGGCGCCGGGCGAGTGCGCCCGGACGGTGCCGCTCGGCACGTACTACTGGCGCGAGACCAGGGCACCGCGCGACTACGACCTGCCCTCGCCGAACGTCTTCGGGCCGCTGGAGCTGACCGAGGCCAACGCCTCCGCGGGCGTGTCGGTGACGGCGGAGAACGAGAAGAAGCCCACCGTCGTGGAGGGCGAGGTCACCGTCGTCAAGAAGGACGAGGACACGGGCAGGCGGCTGCCGGGCGCGGTCTTCCAGCTGTGGCGCGAGACCAACGGCAGGCCCGGCCTCCAGCGGACGGGTTCGGACCCGGACACCCCGACCGGCTCGCCCTGCACGACGGACGCCGTCGGCCGCTGCGAGAGGGAGGTCTCCGTCGGTACCTACTACTGGGTCGAGACGAAGGCCCCCGACGGGTACGAGCTGCCCGACCCGGCGGTCTTCGGCCCCCTCGTCCTCACCGCGGCCGACGCCGCGACGGGAGTCTCCGTCGAGGCGCTGAACAGCGTGCGCGACGAACCGGAGGACACCGGCTCGATCACGGTCGTCAAGAAGGACAAGAAGACGGGCAGGCCGCTGCCGGGCGCCGTCTTCCAGCTGTGGCGCGAGACCAACGGCAGGCCCGGTCTCCAGACCTCGGGCGCGGGCCGGGACACGCTCACCGACGGGGGCTGTGCCACGGACGGCCGCGGCCGGTGCGAGTACCAGGGCCTCGACCTCGGCTCGTACTACCTGCGGGAGACCGCCGTTCCCGACGGATACGTCCTGCCGTCGAGGACGGTCAGCGGCCCGCACAGGGTGACGGCGGGCAACGCGGCCGAGGGCGTCACGGTGACGCTCACCAACGAGCGCGGCGGAGGCAAGAAGAAGAAGTGATCCCCGCCGGATGATTCCGGCCGGGACCGCCGGGCACGGGTGGCGTTCAGTCGTCCGTGCCCGGCTTCGTGCCCCAGAGGTAGAGGCGGTCGCCCTTGAGCAGCAGGTCGTAGAGGCGCTTCGCGTCCTCCAGGGCCAGGTTCACGCAGCCGCCCGAGCCCGACGAGAAGAGGTCCGCACTGGTCCCGTGCAGGGCCTGCCCGCCGTTGAAGAACTGCGCGTACGGCATGGGCACGTGATAGATCGTCGAGTAGTGGTAGCTCTTGCGCAGATAGATCCGCTGCCAGCCGTGCCGGGTCTCCAGGCCGTCCCGGCCGCTGCGGATCGGCACCGGATCGAAGACCAGCCTGCGGCCCGCCTGTGCCCACAGGACCTGTCGGGTCAGGTCCACGCACGTGACCCGGTACGGCTTCACTGGACAGCTCCGCCGTTGCGCGGGGTCGCGCCGGACGGAGTCGGCGACGGCGAAGCGGTACGTCCGCAGGTCGGCGCTGCCGTCCGCAGGGCGGATGCCGAGCCGCTGCTGGAGCCGTCGGATGGCCACGCAGTCGGCGGCGGACTGGCGCCCGTCGACCGGCAGCCGCAGCTCGCGTTCCAGCTCGCGCTGGTAGGGGGCGGTGCCCGCGCGGCACGCGGGCTCGACGAGGGTGGCGGGAGCGGGGACGGCGGCGGCGCCGTGCGAGGCGGGTACGGCCAGCGACAGAGCGGCGAGCGACGAGAGGAACCAGCGCATCGCCCCAGCTTCGGGCGGCCCGCCGCCGCGCCCCGCGCGACACGGCCCGACCATCCCACAATTGCTCCGAACAGCCGCCCGGCGACCGTGCCTCGCAACCCTGTTGCAACGTGCCGCGCGGCAGAGTCGCCCCATGGACCGCCAGGAGACGAAGGGCGCCGATGGCAGCACCCCGCGGGTGGAGCTCACCCCCGCCGCCGCACGGCTCGTACGGCGGCTGCGGGAGCTGCACGGGCCGCTGATGTTCCACCAGTCGGGCGGCTGCTGCGACGGCAGCGCACCCATGTGCTTCCCGGACGGCGACTTCCGTACCGGTGATTCCGACGTGTGCCTCGCGTCGTTGACGGTCGACGGGGTGGCCGAGCCCGTAGCGTTCTGGATGTCGAAGAGCCAGTACGAGGTGTGGAGCCACACCCGGCTGATCGTGGACGTGGTGCCGGGAAGAGGCAGCGGCTTCTCCCTGGAGGCGCCGGAGGGCGTACGTTTCCTCATCCGTTCCCGCCTGGCCGGAACGTAGCAACCCGCGTCTGGTGAACTCCCCTGGCTGCTGCGACAGTTACTTCGCTCACTTCGCCGCCCGGCCGACACCAGGAACCAGGGGGATCTGTGGCACGCCAGAAGCAACGCGGTGGACGGTTCAGAACGGTCTGCACCTTCTTCACGACGCTCGGCATGCTGGCCGGTGCGGCTCTCGCGGGAGCGGCACCGGCCGGCGGTGCTTCCGGCGTCGCCGAGCGCGCCGGCGGCAGGATCGCGCCGGGCGTGGAGTACCGGTACTTCGACGTGGCGGGCTCACGCGGCACGGCCCGCGCGCACGTCCTCGACGTGGATCTGCGCGATCCGCGCACGAGCGTCGGGCTGTTGTATCCGGGCAAGGTCGCCGCGCGTGCGCCCGTCTCGGCGCTCGCGGACGGGGCCGGGGCCGTCGGTGGCATCAACGGCGACTTCTTCAACATAAGCGAGACGCAGCACCCGGGTGTCGCGGCGACCGGCGCGCCCGTCGGCCCGGCGATCGCGCGGGGCCGCGCGCTCAAGGCCGCCGTGCCGAACGGGCAGCGCTTCGGCCCCGCGATGCCGCCGGGCGTGACCACCGAGGCCGTGCTCGGCGTGGGCCAGGACCGCAGGGCCCGCCTGGACAGCCTCGCCCTGGAGGGGCAGATCCGCACCCGGGCCTCTCGCCTCCCGCTGGGCGGCCTCAATCAGTACGCGCTGCCGGTGGGTTCCGTCGGCGCCTTCACCACCGACTGGGGCGCCGTCTCGCGCGTGCGCGCGACCTGCGGCACCGACACGAACCGCGGCGCGCCGTGCAGCACCGACACGCATGAGGTGACGGTCCGTGACGGGCGTGTCGTGGCCTCGGCCGGGACGCCGGGCAGCGGCCCGATCGCCCCGGACGAGACGGTCCTGGTCGGCCGGGAGGCGGGCGCGCAGGAGCTGCGGAAGCTGTCGACGGGCGACCGGGTGCACGTCAGGCACCGCCTGGTGGCGGCCGAGTCACGTATGCCGCTGCGCTTCGCGATCGGCGGTTACCCCGTGCTGCGGGGCGGTGTGCCGCTGCCCGGCCTCGACGCCACGACGGCGGCGGTGCGGACGGCGGCGGGGATCTCCGACGACGGGCGTCGGCTGCTGCTGCTCTCGCTCGACGGCTCCCCGGAGTTCCGTGCGGGGCTGACGATCGCCGAGGTGGCCGAGACGCTGCGGGGCCTCGGCGCGCGGGACGGTTTCAGTCTGGACGGCGGCGGCTCCTCCACCCTGGTCTCCGCGACGTCCACCCTGGTCGCGCGGGCCCCGGGCGCCGATGCCGTGACGGTCCGCAACAACCCGAGCGGCGGGGTCGAGCGGCCGGTGCCGAACGGCATCGGCGTGTTCTCCCGGTGATGACGGCCCGTCACTCCGTGTCGCGTACCGCCACGAGCCCGTTGAAGACGCCCACATAGGCCGTCCCATCGGGTCCGAGCGTCACGGGCGCCCAGTTGTTGTCGTAGGCGACGCCCGTGCCGGCGAGCCGCTTCCAGCGGGTGTCGCCGGTGCGGAAGTCGACCGCGGTGAGGTACCAGGCGTCGACGCCGAGGCTGTTGGGCTCCTTCGTGTAGAAGTACAACAGGCCGTTCGCGGTGGAGAGTTTGGGCACGGTGGAGGGGGCGCGCACGCCGCTCTCCCAGGCCGTGTCGCAGCCGCTGCCGTCCTCGCGCACGTCGATCCTGCTGACGCCGCCGACGACGCTGCGGCCGAGGGTGAGCGAGGTGATGTTCTCGTAGCCGTAGTTGTTCTCGACGACGAGGCTGTCGCCCCAGGTGATCAGCGAGTTGTCGGTCGTCGACGCGCCGGACCGGAAGACGGGGACCTTGCAGACGAGCCGTTCGTCGGCCGGCACGTCGGCGCCGCGCCGGTAGACGAGGACGTTCATGCGGTCGTCGGCGTTGTCGGTGATCGCGACATAGTCGCCGTGCTCGCCGAAGAGGTCGGGGGTGGTGCCCGAACCCTGGTTCACCGAGCCGGGTTTGGTGCCGGTGCCGCGGTCGTACGTCTGGCGCCAGAGGGCCTTGGGTGTGCCGTCGGCGGTGGCACGGAAGCTGTACAGGGCGTGGTCGGAGACGATGGAGACGCCGTCCTCCGCGACGGAGAACGAGTTCTGGATCTCCTCGCCGGAGAGGCGGATCGAGCGGATGTCGCCGGACTTCGGGTCGACGGTCCCGACCCGCCCCTGCCGGGTCACCCACCAGATGCGCCCGTCCCAGTCCGGCATCACCGACGTGACGGGGTCGCACTCACCGCTCGGGTAGAGGTAGGTCCAGCTGACACAGTCGTGCGGGACGTGTGCCGTCAGGTCCCACTCCTTGTCGACGACGAAGCGCCAGCCGCCGTCGGGCGTGCGCTCGTGGGCGAGCCGGACGATGTGCTGACGGGAGTCGGCGAGGACGAGCCTGTCCTCGTTGTCGAGGTACGAATAGGCGCCGCCCGACGTGTCCTTGAAGATCTTCGAGAAGTCGAGCCGGGTGATGGCCTCGACGGTCGAGGGCCGCTGCGGCAGCTTGTACTCGGCGAGCGTGTCCAGCGTCCTCGGGTCGAGCAGCTTGACCAGGAAGCCGGTGAACGTGCCGCACACGGTGATGACGCGCCCGTCGCGGTCGAAGGTGACGGTCGCGCACTCGCCGCCCAGCGCCGCCATCTTCTCGCTGTCGACCGCGGGCCGCTTGCCGAGCGGCCCGCTCCAGGGGTACGTGCCGCTGCCCGCCGCGTCGGCGTGCATGCCGCTGCGGCCGTTGGCGGCGAGGTAGGGGTGCTGGGGCGGCGGGGTGCCGGGCAGGGGGCGGGCGTCGGCGGGCGCGCCCTCGTACTGCTCGACGAGCCGGTGCCCGGGGGCTCTGGGTATGTCGTCGGCGTGGGCGGGGACCGCGAGGGAGACGGTCAGCGCCAGGACACCGGCGGGGACGAGGCGGCGCAGTCTGCTGGACATGCGCCGAAGCTAGAGCGCACCCCTTGAAGTGTCCATGAAACAGCGTCAGTTGTTCATGAACCCGAAAGGAACGGCCTGCCGGGGCAGGTCACGGCCGGATGCCGCTGACGATGTGGGCGGTGGCCGTCAGGCCGTCGTGGATGGTCGGGGCCATGCTCGTGCCCGCCAGGTAGAAACCCAGCAGCAGACAGACGACGGCGTGCGACACCTTCAGCGCCCCATTGCGCAGAAAGACCGCCGCAAGGATCACGAGCAGCAGCACGACAGAGATCGAAACAGCCATGCGAAGTACCTCCTCCGCCACGCGGAACCGCGGCTTCCGGCCGTCAGTGTCGCCTAGCGGAGGAGGCGTTCGGGCGTCTGACCTGTGCTCCGAACGGGTGTTACTCGCGCGAAGGTTGATCCGGTCGGATCATCGGCCGTGCGCGTCGAGGAACGCCTCGAGGCCCGCGAGGTCATCGGTGTTGAGGTGGTCGACACCGGCGGCGAGCAGCTCGCCCCAGACCGCGTCGCGCTGCGGGCCCGGCAGGTCGGGCGTCGCCCAGAAGCGGACGCGCTGCCCGCGCGCGTGGGCGGCGGAGACGATGCCGCGCAGCTTGTCGCGCTCGGCGGCGGGCATCGGCCCCACGCCCTGCCAGCTGAAGTTGAGGGACCAGTTGTCGCTGATCAGCGGGATGAGCGAGGCGGGCGCGGTGCCGCCCAGGTCGGCGAGGCGGCCGTCGTAGAAGGCGTGCCGGACGCGCTGCGCGGCCATGGGGGCGCGGGCCGCGCGGTCACCGGAGACGACGGCCGTGATGGCGCCGCGGCGCACCTTCCCGTAGGCGTACGACGTGAACAGGTGCCGGTAGGGCCGCAGTTGGCGGTGGAGTGCGGCGTACGTCGACGCGCCCTCGGTCTTGATGTCGATGAGCAGCTGGAAGGGGGTGCGGTGGTAACCCCGGTACACGGCACCGTGGTTGGCCCGCACGCGCGCCGCCAGGGGCTTCAGGTAGAGCGATTCGAGGGTGCGGGTGGGGTCGAGGTCGACCGGGTCGTGGGCGACGAGGAGCTGCCCGTCGACGAGGAAGATGTCCGCCTCGACGCTGCCGAACCGGTGGTCGAGGGCGTCGAGGAGGGGCCGGGGGTGTTCGTAGTCGTTGTGGGCGTGGGCCCGGACCAGCGGCCGGGGGCGGGGGTGGCGCCCGCTCGCCTGCGCGTGGGCGGGTATCGCGATGCCGCCCGCGAGGGCCGCGCCGAAGGTGGTGAGGGCTCTGCGACGGGTGGTGAGGGCCATGTCTGCCTCCCGGAGGGACGGGTCGGGGCGCGCCGGTGCACGACGCGCGGATACGACGGTGAGCGGAACCTCAGTGAGTATGCGGCTCGGCCCGGGGCAGGAAACCCTGTCCTTACGGGAGTTGGCGGTATGGATGCCGGGGGTTCACGCCGGAGGCGCGAAAGCCTCCGCCCCGGAGCGGCCCGACACCAGTTCGTCCCAGTGCGTGGTGCGGTCGCACCAGCGTTCCAGGAGGATGCGGTCGTGGCCGACGGCCAGGAGGCCGGCGGCGTGTTCGGTGCGGTACTCCTCGACGACGTGGACCAGGGCCGCCGTCGTCGAGGCGTCCAGCATCGCCGTCATCTCGTCGCAGATCAGCCAGCGCGGGCGCAGGATCAGGGCGCGGGCCAGGCAGGCGCGTTGCAGCTGGCCGTCGCTGACCTCGTGCGGGCGGCGGCCGAGCAGGTCCTTGCCGAGGCCGACGCGGGCCGCGAGGTCAGGGACCGCGGCGGCCGCTTCGGAGCCGCGGCCGACCGCCCGCAGTGGTTCCGCGATCAGGTCGGTGAGGGCAAGGCGGGGGTCGGCGGAGAGCCGCGGCTGCTGGAAGACGACGCCGAAGGCCGTGCGCTGTTCGCGGGGGGCGCGGTGGCGCCAGCCGCGGGCGGTCTCGCCGTCGATGACGACCCGGCCCGCGTCGGGGCGGTGCAGCAGCGCGGCGACCCGCGCGAGGGTGGACTTGCCGCAGCCGCTGGGGCCGAGCAGACCCACGGACTCGCCGGGGGCGATGGTGAGGTCGACGTCCCGGACGACGGGGGCGCGCCGGTCGTAGCCGGCGGTGATGGCGCGCAGTTCAAGCACGGGGGGCCTCCAGCACGTCGGCGTGGGGGTGGTGGCAGGCCGCTCCGTCCGTGAGCGCGGGCAGCGCGCCGCACGCCTCGTCGGCCCGGTCGCAGCGGGCCGCGAACGCGCATCCCGCGGGGAGCGCGGACAGCTCGGGCGGCATGCCGGGGACGGGGGTGAAGGCGCGCTCCGGCAGGGCGTTCAGGAGCCCGCGGGCGTAGGGGTGCCGGGGTCCGGGCGTGCCGAAGAAGTCGGTGGCGTCGGCGACTTCGACGACGCGGCTCGCGTACATCACGGCGACGCGGTCGGCGATCCGTTCGGCGGCGGCCAGGTCGTGGGTGATCAGGAGCAGTGCGCGGTCGTCGCCGACGTGCCGGCGCAGTTCGTCGACGGTGCGGTCCACGAGGTCGCGGTCGAGTCCGGTGGTGGGCTCGTCGGCGAGGAGGAGCGGCGCGTCGCCGATGAGGGCGAGTGCGGTGGCGGCGCGCTGGGCGAGGCCGCCGGAGAGCTCGTGGGGGTAGCGGTCGAGGTGGCCGGAGGGGAACGCGGCGCGCTCGGCGGCCGCTTCGGCGGCGGCCCGCAGCTGCGGCTTCCGCACCCCGGCGAGCTCGCGCAGGGTCTCCTCCAGCTGGGAGCGGACGGTGCGCACCGGCGTCAGATGGGCGGCGGGGCTCTGCGGTACGAGTCCGACGCGCCGCCCCCGCACGGTGCGGGCGAGGGTGCGCTCGTCGGCGGTGAGGAGGTCCAGGCCGCCGATGAGGGCGGACCCGGCGGTCTCGGCGTTCTCGGGGAGCAGGCCGAGCAGCGCGGAGGCGAGCACGGACTTGCCGCAGCCGCTCTCGCCGACCAGGGCGAGGCACTCCCCCGCGGCGAGGTCGAAGGTGGCGTCGGTGACGGCGGAGACGTGGGTGCCGCCGCGCATGCGGAATCGTACGGAGAGACCCTGTACGGACAGGACGGGGGCCGTCACAGCATGAGCTCCGATCGGCGCCGGGGATTGATGCGTTCCCGCCAGGCGCCCGCGAGGCCCGCGATCGCCAGGGTGGGCACGATGATGAACAGGCCGGGGAAGAGGGTCGGCCACCAGTCGCCCGCCAGGAGCGAGCCGCGCGCGCTCTGCACGAGCGTGCCGAGGCTCGCCTGGTGGGAGGGGAGGCCGAGGCCGAGGAAGGAGAGCGCGGACTCGTGCCAGATGGCGTGCGGCACCATCAGGACGGCGGCGAGGCCGGCCTGCGGCAGGACGCCGGGCAGCAGGTGGCGCACGGCGACCCGCAGCCGTGAGGCGCCGCCGGAGATCGCCGCGTCGACGTACGGCCGCGAGCGCAGGGACAGCACCTCGGCGCGCACGATGCGGGCGGTGGAGAGCCAGTGGGTGAGCGCCACGGAAACGACGACCGGCCAGACGCCGGGCCGGAACATCGCGACGATGAAGATGCCGAGCAGCAGGTGCGGCACGGACGAGAAGACGTCGACGAGCCGCATCACGATCCGGTCGACCCAGCCTCCGGAGGCGGCGGCGAGGGCGCCGACCGCCGTGCCGATGACAGTGGCGACGACCGCCGCGACGACGCCCACCAGGAGCGAGACGCGCAGGCCGTAGACGCAGCGCAGCAGCAGGTCGCGGCCGACGTCGTCGGTGCCGAAGGGGTGCGCGAGCGACGGCGGCCGCAGCTTCGCGGCCAGGTCGACGGCCTGCTCGTCGAGGTTGACGAGCGGGGGTACGACGAGGACGGCGAGGACGACCGCGGCGACGATCACCGCGGAGGTGCGCACCCGCCACGCGCGCGTGGAGCGGCGCACACCGCCCCGGGAACGCCAGACGATGTCGGTCATCTCAGCCATCGAATCCCATCCTCGGGTCGGCGAGGCCGTACAGGAGGTCGGCCACGAGGTTGCCCAGGAGGACCGCGGCGGTGGCGAGCGCGGTCAGGGCGGCGAGCAGCGGGAAGTCCACGGAGGTCGCCGCCTGCACGGTGGCGGCGGCGATGCCGGGCCAGCTGAAGACGGTCTCCACCAGGAGCGCCCCGGTGATCAGTTCGGGTACGCGGGAGCCGATGAGCGTGAGCACGGGCAGCATGCCGGAGCGCAGCGCGTGTCCGAGCAGAACGGTCCGTTCGGCGAGGCCCCGCGCGCGTGCCCCGCGCACGGGGTCGTCGCCGAGCGCGTCGCCGACGCCTTGGCGCACGTAGAGGACGAACCAGGGCAGCTGCGAGATCGCGAGCACGGCGGCGGGCAGCACGAGGTGGCTCGCGACCTGCCCCGCCGTCACGGTCGAGCTGGCCGTGTCGGTGAGTCCGCCCGAGGGCAGGACGCCCAGCTTCAGCGCGAACAGCCAGACGGCGAGCAGGCCGAGCCAGAACGGCGGCGCGGCTTCGAGGGTGTACGCGAGGGAGGTCACGGCACGGTCGACCCAGCCGCCGGGGCGGCGGGCGGCGAGGACGCCGAGGGCGGTGCCGAGCAGGATGGCGACGAGGAACGCGGTGGCGGCGAGCAGCACGGACCAGCCGATGCGTTCGCCGATGGCGTCCGCGACGGGCTGCCGCAGCGTGCTGGAGTCGCCGAGGTCACCGGTGAGGGCCGAGGTCAGCCACTCCCACCAGCGGGCGGTCAGCGGCCGGTCGACGCCGAGGTTGGCGCGCAGCTGGTCGAGGTTCTCCTGGGAGGCGGTGAGGCCGGCCGTGCCCGCGTACGCCTTGACGGGGTCGAAGGGCGAGGCGGCGGCGATGGCGAAGACGCCGAAGGTGACGACGAGCAGCACGGGCACGGCGAACAGCAGCCGCCGTGCCGCGAGGCGTGCCATGGGCCCCCAGGGGAGGCGACGCCGCGTCGCCGCCCCCGGTGCCTCGGTTATCGCCGGTGTCACTTCTTCGGCTGCCAGTCCTCGACGTTCCACCAGGGCCCGGACGCCAGGCCGTGGTCGTGCGGCTCGACCTGGGTGGTGAGGTCGCCGAACTTCTTGTCGACGACGTAGAGGTGGTCGATGTGGGTGAGGAAGGTGTAGCCCGGGTTCTTCACGAGCTCGCGCTGGATGGTGTCGTACGCGGCCTGGCGCTTCGCGTGGTCGCCGCTCTTGCGGGCGTCCTCCAGGGCCTTGTCGACCTTGGGGTTGTCGTAGTGCGCCATGTTGTTGAAGCCGTCGCCCGCGAGGGAGGACTTCAGGAGCGTGTACTGGTCGAAGTCGGGGTCGGCCGGGGAGCCGCCGCCGGCGAGGACCGCGTCCTTGGGCATGCGGGGCTCGATCACCTCCCACGTGCCGGACTGCACCTCGACCTTGATGCCGAGCTTCTTGGCGTCGGAGGCGTAGGCGAGGGCGTGGTCCTGGCGGAGCTTGTCGCCGGAGAGGTACCAGAGCGGGAACTTCGCCTGGACTCCGTCCTTCTCGCGGATGCCGTCCTTGCCCGGCTTCCACCCGGCGTCGTCGAGGATCTTCTTCGCCTTGGCGGCGTCGAACTTGCGCTCGGTGCCCTTGGTGAACCAGGGGCTGTCCGTCGGGACGGGCCCGTAGGCCTCCTTGCCCTCGCCGTAGAGGATCGAGTCGACCATGGCCTTGCGGTTCACGCCGACGTCGAGGGCGCGGCGGACGGCGGTGTCGCCTGCGACCTTGTTGCCGGTGGGCAGGGTCACGACGCGGTAGTCGAAGGTCTTGGCGGCGTAGGTGTTCTTGCCGCTGTCGCTCTTGTACTTCTTCGCGAGGTTGGGCGGCAGGATCGCGCCGTCGAGCTCACCGGCGTCGAGCCGGGTGGCGCGGATGTCGTCGTCCTTGATGATCGCCATGGTGAAGTTCTTGACCTTCGGCGCGCCGCCCCAGTAGTCGGGGTTGGCCTTGAAGGTCAGCTTCTCGCCCTTGGACCACTTGACCAGCTCGTACGGGCCCGTGCCGACCGGCTTGGTGGTGAAGGCGCCGGTGTTCACGTCCTGCTTGGCCGCGATGTGCTCGGGCGCGATGGGCAGGACGGTCCGCTCGGCGAACGGCGCGTAGGGGTACTTGAGGTGGAAGACGACGGTGTCGTCGCCCTTGGCCTCGACGCTCTTGACGGCGTCCAGCTCGGTCTTGGAGGCGTTGTTCGTCTTCTTGTCGAGGATCGTCTCGTAGGTGAAGACGACGTCCTTGGCCGAGAAGGGCTTGCCGTCGCTGAACTTGACGCCCTTGCGGAGCTTGTACGTGTAGGTCCTGCCGTCGTCGGTGACCTTGGGCAGCTCGGCAGCGAGGGCGGGCTTGAGCTTCATGTCGGCGTCGTGCGTGAGCAGCCCGTCGAAGATCTTCGAGTTGCCGTCCTTGCCGTAGCCGAGGAGCGGGCTGAGGGTCTCGGGCTCGTACGCGATGCCGACGACCGCCGAGTCCTTCGCGCCGCCCGCGCCGCCGCCGTCGCCCGGCGCCGAGCAGGCGGAGGCGGCGACCGCTATGGCGGCCGCCGTCGCCACCGCGCCTGCGCCCCGTATCGATCGGGCCCTCATGCTCCACACCCCTACTGAAGATCAGCTGTTGTTGCGAACAGCTCGCAATTATGCACCACCTCATGGCGGTGTAACCGCGCAGCCCGCACCTGGTAGGTGCGGGCTGCATCAAAAGGGGTGCGCAGGTCAGGGCGCCTGGAGATCGACCAGCTCCGCGAGCGCCTCGCGGTGCGATCCCGCCGTGCCGTAGGCCACCGAGTCCGCCTTGGCGCGCTTCAGGTAGAGGTGGACGGGGTGCTCCCACGTCATGCCGATGCCGCCGTGCAGCTGTAGCGCCTCCTCGGCCGCGCGGACCGCCACCGGGGCGGCGTAGGCCTGGGCGAGGGCGGCCGCCACGTCCGCGTCGGCGCTGCCCGTGGCGAGGGCGTCGGCGGCGTTGCGGGCGGCGGCGCGGACGTTGACGACCTCGGTCCACAGCTGGGCGAGCCGGTGCTTGAGCGCCTGGAAGGAGCCGACAGGACGGTTGAACTGGTGCCGCTCCTTCGTGTGGCGGACCGTCTCCGTCAGGCACCACTCCGCGATGCCCAGCTGTTCCGAGGTGAGCAGGGCGGCCCCGGCCCGCAGGCCCCGCCGTACGGCCGCTGCCGCCTCCGCGTCCCGGGACAGCTCACGCGCGCGTGCCCCGTCGAAGGTCACCGTGGCGAGCGGCCGGGTGAGGTCCAGGGAGGTCCGCGGGGTGACGGTGACGCCGTCCTGCGCCGTGTGGACCGCGTAGAGCCCGCCGTCGGCGGGGACGAGCAGCACGTCGGCGCCGACCGCGTCCGCGATGCCGGTCACCTCCCCGTGCAGGGCACCTTCCTCGTGGCGTACGCCCTTGACGGGGGCGCCAGGAGCGACGGCGAGGCCCACGGCGAGCGCGCCCACGGTGCGCCCCGCGGCGAGCGCGCCGAGCAGCTCGGACGCCTCGCTCCCCCCGCAGCCGAGCAGCGTCTCCGTGGCGACGACGGCACTGGTGAGATAGGGCACGGGCGCCACCGAGCGGCCCAGTTCCTCCAGCACGACGGCCGCTTCGCGGTGCGTGGCGCCCTGGCCGCCGAGCTCCTCGGGGACGAGGAGTCCGGCCAGGCCCATGCCGTCGGCGAGCGCCTTCCACAGCTCGCGGTCGAGCGGTTCGGCGCTCTCGGCGCGCGCGATGACGGTCGCGGCGTCGCACCGGTCGGCGAGCAGGGCCCGCACGGCGGAGCGCAGCGCCTCTTCCTCTTCGGAGTACAGCAGGTCGCTCATCGCGCGAGGTCCTTCCAGGCGACGTCCTTGTCGGTGCGCGGCTCGGCGGGCAGGCCGAGGACGCGCTCGGCGACGATGTTCAGCAGGACCTCGCTGGTCCCGCCCTCGATGCTGTTGCCCTTGGAGCGCAGATAGCGGTAGCCCGCGTCGCGGCCGGTGAAGTCGACGATCTCGGGCCTGCGCATCGTCCAGTCGTCGTACAGCAGGCCTTCCTCGCCGAGGAGTTCGACCTCCAG
This sequence comes from Streptomyces sp. NPDC030245, assembly GCF_055572995.1. Taxonomy (NCBI): domain Bacteria; kingdom Bacillati; phylum Actinomycetota; class Actinomycetes; order Kitasatosporales; family Streptomycetaceae; genus Streptomyces; species Streptomyces sp. NPDC030245. The sequence continues at coordinate 217,176 of NZ_JBVICF010000009.1, forward strand.
GCCGCTGATCTCCTGGTTGAGGCGGGCGAAGCCGAGCTTCATGCCGGAGCCCTCGGGCCCCGGCTGGCCCGCGACGAGCTGCTGGCGCAGCCGCTCCCCGGTGATCCTGGCCACCTCCGCGTCGACCCAGAGCTTGAGGAGGCGCTGGTGGAGGTCGTGCGTGCGCAGCTCGGGGCGGTCGCGCCAGGCCTTGGCGACCGGTCCGATCATGCCGCCCTCGCGCGGGATGCGCATGCCGCCGATGGAGACGCGCTCGTTCATGAGGGTGGTCTGGGCGACCTTCCAGCCGTCGCCGACCGCGCCGAGCCGGTGCGCGTCCGGGATGCGCACGTCGGTGAGGAACACCTCGTTGAACTCGGCCTCGCCGGTGATCTGGCGCAGCGGCCGCACCTCGACGCCGGGGTCCGTCATGTCGCACACGAAGTACGTGATGCCCCGGTGCTTGGGCACGTCCGGGTCGGTGCGGGCGATCAGGATGGCCCAGCGGGCGGTGTGGGCGCTGGAGGTCCACACCTTCTGGCCGTTGACCACCCAGTCGCCGGTCGTCCCGTCGCGGACGGCGCGGGTGCCGAGCGCGGCCAGGTCGGAGCCGGCGCCCGGCTCGCTGAAGAGCTGGCACCACACCTCCTCGCCGGTCCACAGCGGGCGCAGGAAGCGCTGCTTCTGCTCCTCGGTGCCGAAGCCGAGGACGGTCGGCGCGGCCATGCCGAGGCCGATGCCGATGCGGCGCGGCTCGTTGTCGGGGGCGCCCGCGGCCTCCAGCTCGGCGTCCACGACGGCTTGCAGGGAGCGCGGCGCGCCGAGTCCGCCGAGGCCCTCGGGGTAGTGCACCCAGGCGAGGCCGGCGTCGAAGCGGGCCTTGAGGAAGTCGGCGCGGTCCGTCGCGGCGGGCGGGTGCGCGGCGAGGAACTCCTGGGTGCGGGTGCGCAGTTCGGCGGCGTCGGTCATGCGGCACCCCCGTGCGGCAGGACGACGACCCGGCCGGTCGTGACGCCGTCGGCGACGCGCTGCACGGCGGACGCGGCGTCGGCCATCGGCACGCGCTCGCTCACCAGCGGCTTGATGGCGCCCTTGGCGGCGAGCTCGGACAGCTCCTCGTGGCAGCGCTGGATCAGGCCCGGGTCCTTGGTCTTGTACAGGCCCCAGTGCAGGCCCACGATCGAGTAGTTCTTCACGAGCGCGTGGTTGAGCGCGGGCGTCGGGATGGAGCCGCCGGCGAAGCCGATGACGACGATCCGGCCCTCGAAGGCCACGCACTTCGCCGACTTGGCGTAGGCGTCGCCGCCCACCGGGTCGTAGATCACGTCGGCGCCGCGGCCACCGGTCGCCTCCTTGACGGCGGCGATCACGTCGTCCGTACGCCGGTCGAGGACGAGGTCGCAGCCGAGTTCGCGCGCGACCGCCGCCTTCTCCGCGCCGCCGACGACGCCGATGACCCTGGCGCCCGCGGCCTTGCCGAGCTGCACCGCGGCGCTGCCGACGCCGCCCGCCGCCGCGTGCACGAGGAGGGTCTCGTCCGCCCGGAGGTGCGCGCGGCGGTGCAGGGCGAACCAGCCGGTCTGGTAGCCGATGTGGAGGGCGGCGGCCTCCGCGTCGTCCAGGGCGTCCGGGGCGGACAGCAGGGCGGCCGCGTCCGCGACGGCGTACTCGGCGAAGCCGCCGTACGGCAGCACGGAGTTGGCGATCACCCGCCGGCCGTCCTCGGTCTCGCCGCAGATCTCCATGCCCGGCGTGAACGGCATGGCGGGCCTGACCTGGTACTGGCCCCGGCAGAGCAGCGCGTCCGGGAAGTTGATGTTCGCGGCGCGGACCTTCAGCAGCACCTGCCCCTCATCGAGCGGAGGGCGGTCCGCCTCGGCGAGGCGCATCACCTCGCCCGGCTCGCCGTTCTCGTGCACTTGCCATGCCTGCATGCGGGGCCTCCACGGGGCTGTCGTAGACCGTGCTCGTCCGCATACTAAGCGGTCGCTTGCCCCAGGGGAACAGTCCGCGGAGCCCTGGATGCCGGACTCTCAGCCCTTACGGGTCGGCCTCGCCCGCACGTGCATGCGCTCCCCCTGCGGCCCGAAGAGGCTGAGGAACTCGGCGCCCCCCTCGCTCGTGGCCCCGAACCAGTGCGGGACCCGCGTGTCGAACTCCGCGGCCTCACCCGGGCCGAGCACCACGTCGTGGTCGCCGAGGATCAGGCGCAGCTTTCCCGACAGCACGTACAGCCACTCGTACCCCTCGTGGGTCTGCGGCTCCGGGGCGGCCGCGGTGCGGGCGGGCTCGACCACCTTGTAGGCCTGGAGGCCGCCGGGCTGCCGGGTCAGCGGCAGCATGGTGCGGCCGTGCCGGACGATCGGCTTGGCCCGCACGCGCGGGTCGCCCACGGGCGGGGCGCCGACCAGCTCGTCCAGGGGCACCTGGTGGGCGCGGGCGATCGGCAGGAGCAGTTCCAGGCTGGGCTTGCGGTGGCCGGACTCCAGGCGGGACAGGGTGCTGACCGAGATGCCGGTGGCGGCGGACAGGCCGGCGAGGGTGGCGCCGCGCTCCTTGCGGATGCGGCGCAGCCGGGGGCCGACCTCGGTGAGGACCTGATCCATCGCTTCGGGCTCTGCCGTCTCTTCGCTCATGGGGAACATCATGCCTCCTCTTGCGGAAACAGCAAAGGCACTTGTCGATATCGCACCACCGGGGTGATGGTCTCAGTGGAGATGGCCACCGCGCCCGAGTACGTGGCGAGAACGTGCCCGGGAGCGTGGCCGAGAACCCGAGCGAGAGGCGGACCGTCATGCGGACGATGGAGAAGATGCCGGACCAGGGCTACGACGTGGTGGTCGTCGGCGGCGGCACGGCGGGGCTGAGCGCGGCGCTCGTGCTCGGCCGGTCCCGCAGGCGGGTCCTGGTGGTCGACGCGGGCGAGCCGCGCAACGCGCCCGCCGCCCACATGCAGGGCTACCTGTCACGCGACGGCATGCCGCCTGCCGAGTTCCTCGCCGAGGGGCGCCGGGAGCTGGAGCGGTACGGGGTGGAGGTCGTGCGGGGCCGCGTGTCGGCCGTGGCGCCGGACGGTGCGGGCGAGTTCGAGGTCGCCCTCGCCGACGGCGGGGCGGTGCACGCGCGCCGGATCGTCATGGCGACGGGCCTCGTGGACGAACTGCCCGCCGTGCCGGGCGTCGCCGAGCGCTGGGGCCGTGACGTGCTGCACTGCCCGTACTGCCACGGCTGGGAGGTGCGGGACCAGCCCTTCGGCGTCCTCGCCGGCGACCCCTTCAACAGCCACCAGGCGCTGCTCGTCACCCAGTGGTCCAAGGACGTGACACTGTTCCTGCACACCGTGCGGGACCTGCCGGACGCGGAGTGGGAACGGCTCGCTGCCGCCGGGGTCCAGGTCGTGGAGGGCGAGGTCGCGGGCCTGGAGGTCGAGGACGACCGGCTGACGGGCGTGCGGCTCGCCGACGGCCGGGTCTTCCCGCGCCGGGTGCTGTTCGTCGCGGCGAAGCCGGTGGCCCGGGAGGGCGGCCTCCTGACCGCACTCGGCGCGGAGTTCAAGGAGACCCCCTTCGGCCCGTACCCGACCGTGGACGAGACCTTCCGCACCACGGTCCCGGGCGTCTGGGCGGTCGGCAACGCCGCGGCCCCCATGGAGCAGGTGATCAACGCGGCGAGCGCCGGCTACCGCGCCGGACTGACGATCAACGCGGAGCTCGTGATGGCGGACATCGACGCAGCGGCCGCCCGCCGCCGGGCGGGGGTCTTCACCCCGGAGGGCGAAGCGGAGGTGGCGCGACTGGTGACGGAAGCACGCACGCACGAGATCGCGGGGGGCTGACGCAGACCGAAGGCACCGCTGTCGTCGATGCACCGGCCGGTGGCCGAATGCCTGTGGTGGTGGCCGGGAGGTGTGGAGCTTTCACGCGGTACGAGGTATCGATGCGCGCATGACGCATGGTGGGGCGGGCGACGAGGCGGAATGGCATGGTGCAAACGGGGCCTTGAGGCCGGGCGATGCGTTGCCCGGCCTCCCTCCGCCTCCCCCCGCGGGAGCGACCGCCCTGCCGCCCGGCACCTACGACGGGAGCGTCGTCCTCGTCACCGGAGGCGGGACCGGCCTCGGCAAGGCCATCGCCGCGGAGTTCGCGCGGCTCGGTGCCGATCTGGTGATCGCGAGCCGCAAGGAGGACCGGCTCAAGGCGGCGAGGGACGAACTGGCGGCGCTGGGCGGGCGCGTGACGACCGCGGTGTGCGACATCCGGGACGCCGACCGCGTCGCGGACGTCTTCGACGCCGCGCAGGAGGCGTACGGCCTGCCGGACGTCCTGGTGAACAACGCCGCCGCCAACTTCCCCGTCCCCGCCGAGGACATGTCGCCGAACGCCTGGCGCGCGGTCGTGGACACCACGCTCACCGGCACGTTTCTGATGACGCGCGAGTTCGGCCGCAGGCATCTGGCCGGGGGCGCCGCCGGCTCGGTCATCGACGTCGGGGCGTCGTACGCCTGGACGGGCGGCCCCGGCTTCGCCCACAGCGCGGCGGCCAAGGCAGGCGTGAAGAGCCTGGTGGAGACCCTGGCCGTGGAGTGGGGTCCGTACGGCATCCAGGTCAACGGCCTGGTGCCGGGCCTGATGCCGCACGACGACATGACCGACGACATCCGCGGCACCCTCGACCGGGCCAGCGACAAGGCCGGCCGTCAGCCCGCCCTCCGCGTCGGCCTGCCCCGCGAGCTGGGCTGGGCGGCCACCTTCCTCGCCTCCCCGTACGCCCGCTTCATCACGGGCCACACGCTGGTGGTCGACGGCGCGAACTGGCAGCGCAGAGCGCTGGTGAACCCACAGGTGGTGCCGGTGCGGGAGCAACTGGGCCTCCCCGCGCCCCCCACTCCCCCTGGCCACCCCACCTCCCCCTGACTCCCCACCTCCCCCTGGCCACCCCACCTCCCCCTGACTCCCCGCCCCCCCTGACTCCCCTATTTCCCCTGACTCCTCTATTTCCCCTCGAACAGAGCCGCCCGCTCAGCCGCCTTCGCGCCGTACCCCTCGCGCGAGTCCTCCGACGTGAGCGTGATCGCCGCGTTCATCGCGACGCGGTCGAGCGCCCCGGCCATCCCCGCGTCGGCGTACGCGTCGATGCCGCGCTTGATGCCCTGGACGGCCAGCGGCGCGTTCGCGGCGATCTCGGCCGCCAGCGCGTGCGCCGTCCGCGCCAACTCACCGATAGGTACGACCTGTTGGAGCAGCCTGAGCCGCTCGGCCGTGGCCGCGTCGATCCTGCGGCCGGTGAGTGCGAGCAGCTTCGCCCAGCCGGCGCCCGCCTCGCGGGCGATGCGCAGGTCGCCGCCCGCGTCCACCGCGACGCCGAGCTGCGCCTCGGGCAGCGCGAACACCGCGTCGTCCGCCGCGATCCGCACGTCCGCCATCAGCGCCAGTTCGAAACCGAAGCCGAGGCAGTACCCCTGGACGGCCGCGACGACCGGCTGCGGCAGCTGAGCGAAGACGCGGAAGCGCTCGTGGACCCAGCGCATCGCCTCGTAGTAGTTGCGGGCGCGCTCGGCGCCGGAGCGGCCCGTGATCGCGCTGCCCGGCGCCGTGATGTCGATGCCCGCGCAGAAGGCCCGGCCCTCGGCGCGCAGCAGCACCGCCCGGATGGAGTCGTCGAACCGGATACGGTCGGCGAACAGGCCCAGTTGGCGCGTGGACTCCCAGCTCCACGCGTTGAGCCTGCGCGGGCGGCAGAGAGTGAGGATGCCGAGCCCGTCCTCGACGTCCAGGCGCAGCCGCTCCTCACCCCGTGGGATGTCCGTGCCGGTGGTGTCGATCATCCACGCCCCCAAAGGCTCGGCCTTTCCCTGACGAGCCGTCAGGTTAAGGGTGCGGGCTCACCGGCTGAAGACCTCGAACCCCACCGCCGGCCTTCCGCCGAAGCGCGGCGCCAGCGCCTGGGCGTTGCCCGTGAGGAACGAACGGCAGTACTTCTCGGGGTCCTCGTCGGTCAACGCCTCGATGTACGTGCGGTGTTCGAGGAGGGAGGCCACCGACCGGTCGAGGCCCGCCGTCGCGTCCGCCGCGTGCGTGGGCGTCGACGAGCCGGCCACCGCGACCCACCGCACGCCGTCCCAGGGCTCAAGGCCCTGCTCCTCGATCAGCTCCGGGAAGATCCAGCGGTTGCCCGCGTCCGCCGCGGCGTCCAGCGTGGCGCGGCCGACCGCCACATGGTCCGGCGTGTTCCAGGCGACGCCGCCCCACGTGTCGCGGTGGTTGAGCGTGATGACCAGCTCGGGGCGGTGTCTGCGGATCGCGGCGGCGATGTCGCGGCGCAGCGCGATGCCGTACTCGACGACGCCGTCCTTGTGGTCGAGGAACTCCACGGCGTCCACGCCGACCACGGCCGCGCTCGCCCGCTGCTCCCGCTCGCGCAGCGGGCCGCAGGTGGCCGGGTCGAGCGTGTCGATGCCGGCCTCGCCGCGGGTCGCCAGGAGGTACGTGACCTCGCGGCCGCCGTCCGTCCAGCCGGCGATCGCCGCCGCGCACCCGTACTCCAGGTCGTCCGGGTGGGCGACGACGGCGAGCGCGCGCCGCCAGTCCTCGGGCATGGGAGTGAGCTGGTCGACGGGGGTGGCTGAATGCTGCGGCTCGGTCATGATGGGCAGCTTAACCCCGGGGTCCGACAACGAGTTGGGCGTCGGTGGGCGCCACCGGCCCGGCCGTGCCTCAGGCCTCGCCGCGTGTCAGCGCGAGGAGCCGGTCGAGCACGCGCGGACCGCTCACCCGCAGCCCGTCGTGCTCGAACTCGTCGGTGACCCAGGTGCGCAGGCCCCGGACGGCGCGGGCGGTGCGCAGGGAGTGCTCCGTGTCGACGTACAGGTCGTCGTGGTAGATCGCCGCCGCCACCGGCACCTCGTTCGCGGCGAGGCGCTCCGTGTCGTACAGGCGGGGCCAGCCGGTGCGCTCGGCGAGCAGGTCGGCGGTCTCGCGCAGCGGGCGCAGCGCGGGGTCGGTGTCGAACATCCAGCGCTGCACGGCCTCCCCGGTGAACAGCAGCGGCGCGTCGCCCGCCAGCGTCTTCTCCGCGTCGAACTGCGGGAACTCGGCGCGTGTCCGCTCGGCCGACCAGGCGGTGGGGCGCTCGCCCTGGGCGTAGATCGCCTCGTGCAGGACCGCGAAGAGCGGGTTGCCGGCGTACGAGAGGGCGGCCTGGACGTTCTCCTGGAAGGCGTCGGAGAGCGCGAATCCGGCCGGTGTGCGCACGAAGGCGTCCTCGATGAGGTAGTGCAGCCGGTGGCTGCCGTCGCCCGCGCCGAGCAGGATGCCGAGGGACTGGAAGGCCTCGACGGTCAGTTTGTAGCCGCCGTTCAGGACGGGCTCGTGCTCGGCGAGGTGGGCGGCGATGCGGCGGGCCCGCTCGACGTCCTGCGGGTAGCGGGCGTAGTGCGCGGCGGTCTTGCGCTCCATGCGCGGGTAGGCGGCGCGGTACACGTCGTCGGCGTGGCCGTCGAGCGTGGGCAGGCCGCCGGTGATCAGTGCGGTGGACAGGCCCTCGGGCGCCGCCGACAGGTAGTGGGTGGCGCAGAAGCCGCCGAAGCTCTGGCCGAGGACGGTCCAGGGGGCGCCGCCCGTCACCTCGGCGCGGATCGCCTCGCAGTCGCGGACGATGGAGTCGGCGCGGAAGTGGGCGAGGTAGTCGGCCTGTTCGCGGGGGCCGCCGCGCAGGGGCAGCGTCTGCCGGTTGGCGGGGGTGGAGCTGCCGGTGCCGCGCTGGTCGAGGAGGAGGACGCGGAAGTCGTCGAGTGCGCGGTCGAGCCACGACTCCCTGCCGTTGAAGCGGGTCGCCCCGAAGCCGGGGCCACCGGTCAGATACACGAGCCAGGGCAGGTCCGCGCCGCCCTTGGACGCCGACACCACTTCGCGCGCGAAGACCTCGATCCGCTCCCCCGCCGGGTCGCCGTGGTCGAGCGGCACGCTGAAGCGGCGGTCGGTGAGGACGACTCCGGGCTGGCGGTACGTGGTGGTCAAGGCTGCTCCTGGACGACGTGGCGGGTACGCGTGTTCGGGGCCCAGTCCAGCACATGGGCCGGGTCCGCGAGACGGGCCCCTCGCTCGCAGGACCGCCCCCGCCGCACTGCGGACAGCGCGGCGGCACGGCCCGTTGGCGGGACGCCGGGGCGCGCGTACGCTGCACCCATCCGATGATCGACTAGGAGGAACCCGCGATGCGTGTCGCCCTGTTCCTGACCTGTGTCAACGACACGCTGTATCCGGACACGGGTCGCGCGGTGGTGAAACTGCTGACCAGGCTGGGAGTCGACGTCGACTTCCCGATGGCGCAGACCTGCTGCGGGCAGGCGCACTACAACACCGGCTACCGCCATCAGACAGAGCCGCTCGCCCGGCATTTCTCCGATGTATTCGGGTCCGACGCGTACGACGCGGTGGTGACGCCGTCGGGGTCGTGCGGGGCGATGGTGCGGGAGCTGTACCCGCGCATGGGCGCGCGGGCCCGCGCCGAGGGCCGTGGCGAAGGGCTCGCGCGCACGCTCGCCCCCGTCGTCCCCAAGACGTACGAGCTGACGGAGTTCCTGGTGGACGTCCTCGGAACCACCGATGTCGGCGCGTACTACCCGCACACGGTCACGTACCACCCGACCTGCCACGGGCTGCGGTCCCTCGGTCTCGGCGACCGGCCGACCCGGCTTCTCCGTGCGGTCAGGGGTCTTGAGCTGGTGGAGCTGCCCGGCGCCGAGGAGTGCTGCGGCTTCGGCGGCACCTTCGCCGTGAAGAACTCCGATGTCTCGGCGGCGATGGGCGCCGACAAGGTGCGCCACGCCGAGTCGACCGGAGCCGAGGTGCTGTGCGCGGCGGACAACTCGTGCCTGATGCACATCGGCGGCACCATGACCCGGCTGCGCACGGCCGTGCGCCCCGTCCACATCGCGGAGATCCTGGCGAGCACGGAAGAGGAGCCCCTGTCATGAGCGGTACGCCCGGCACGTATCTCGGGATGCCGGCCTTCCCGGCGGCCGCGCGCGAGGCGGTGGGGGACACGACGCTGCGCGCCAACCTCCGGCACGCCACCCACACCATCCGCGACAAGCGGGCCCGCGCCGTCGCCGAGCTGGACGACTGGGCCGCGCTGCGCGAGGCGGGCCGGCAGATCAAGGACCACACGCTGCGGCATCTGGACCACTACCTGATCCAGCTGGAGGAGTCCGTCACGGCGGCGGGCGGCACCGTCCGCTGGGCGGCCGACGCCGACGAGGCCAACCGCATCGTGACCCGGCTCGTCCGGGAGACGGGCGAGACCGAGGTCGTCAAGGTCAAGTCGATGGCCACACAGGAGATCGGCCTCAACGAAGCCCTGGCAGCCGAGGGCATCCACGCCTACGAGACCGATCTCGCCGAACTCATCGTGCAGCTCGGCGACGACCGCCCCTCGCACATCCTGGTCCCCGCCATCCACCGCAACCGCGGCGAGATCCGCGACATCTTCGCGCGCCGGATGGGCCGTTGGGGCCGACCGGCCCCCGACGGGCTGACCGACACCCCGGCCGAGCTCGCCGAGGCGGCCCGCCTGCACCTGCGCGAGAAGTTCCTGCGCGCCAAGGTCGGCATCTCCGGGGCGAACTTCATGGTCGCCGAGACCGGCACGATGGTCGTCGTGGAGTCGGAGGGCAACGGCCGGATGTGCCTGACCCTCCCCGAGACGCTGATCTCCGTCGTCGGCATCGAGAAGACCGTCCCGGCCTGGCGCGACCTGGAGGTCTTCCTCCAGATGCTCCCCCGCTCCTCGACGGCCGAGCGCATGAACCCGTACACCTCGATGTGGACCGGCACCGCCGACCAGGACGGCCCCCGCGCCTTCCACCTGGTCCTGCTCGACAACGGCCGCACCGACACCCTCGCCGACGAGGTGGGCCGCCAGGCCCTGCGCTGCATCCGCTGTTCCGCGTGTCTCAACGTGTGCCCGGTGTACGAGCGGGCGGGCGGGCACGCGTACGGCTCGGTCTACCCCGGCCCGATCGGCGCGATCCTCAGCCCGCAGCTCCGGGGCACCGGCAGCGAGATCGACGCCTCCCTGCCGTACGCCTCCTCGCTCTGCGGCGCCTGCTACGAGGTGTGTCCGGTCGCCATCGACATCCCCGAGGTCCTCGTGCACCTGAGGGAGCGGGTCGTACAGGGCGGCGAGGTCACACGGGGCGGCAACAAGGTGACGCTGAAGCCCGCCAAGGGGCACACGGCGGAGCGGGCGGCGATGCGCGCGGCGGGCCTGGCGTTCGCCCGCCCCGGCGCACTGCGCGCGGGCCAGCGTCTCGCGTCGCGCACCCGGCGGCTCCATCCACGCACGCTGCCGGGGCCGGGGCGGGCCTGGAGCGCGACCAGGGACCTGCCGGAGGTCCCGGCGGAGCCGTTCCGCGACTGGTGGCGGCGGACGAACGGAGGAGCGGCGAAGTGAGCAGCAGGGACCGGATCCTGGGCCGGGTGCGCCGCGCCCTGGCCGACGTGCCGAAGGACACCCCCGTCGCGTACGAGGACGCGGTCGGGCGCGGTTATCTGCGCGAGCACGGCAGCCGCGGCACCGCACAGACCGTCGACCTGCTCGCCGAGAACCTCGCGGACTACCGCGCGATCGTGCACCGCACCACCCGCGCGGAGCTCCCGGCGACACTCATGCGGCTGCTCGCCGGGCGCGGTGCGCGGACCGTGCTGGTGCCGCCGGGGCTGCCGCCCGGCTGGCTGGCCGAAGCGGACCCGGTGCGGGTCCACGACCGGGCCGCGAGCACGCCGCAGGAGCTCGACCGGGTCGACAGCGTCGTGACCGGCTGCGCGGTGGCCGTCGCCGAGACCGGCACGATCGTGCTCGACGGCTCCCCGGACCAGGGCCGCCGCCGCATCACCCTGGTGCCGGACCACCACATCTGTGTCGTACGAGTGCCCGACCAGGTCGTCGCCTCCGTGCCCCGGGCGCTCGAACGGCTGGACCCCGCCCGCCCGCTCACCTGGATCTCCGGTCCCTCCGCGACCAGCGACATCGAGCTGGACCGCGTCGAGGGGGTGCACGGTCCGCGCACCCTTGAGGTGGTGCTGATGAGCGGTGAGTGACGGGCGCGGCTAGCGTGAGGACATGATCCGGTTCGAGCAGGTGACGAAGCGTTACCCGGACGGCACGACGGCCGTGGACGACCTCTCCTTCGAGGTCGCCGAGGGCGAACTGGTCACCCTCGTCGGCCCCTCCGGCTGCGGCAAGACCACCACGATGATGATGGTGAACCGGCTCATCGAGCCCACGTCGGGCCGGATCTTCGTGAACGGGGAGGACATCGCCGGCGTCGACCCGGTGCGCCTGCGCCGCCGCATCGGCTACGTCATCCAGCAGGTCGGCCTCTTCCCGCACCGCACGGTCCTCGACAACACGGCGACCGTCCCGGCCCTGATCGGCTGGAAGAAGGCGAAGGCGCGGGCCAGGGCCGCGGAGCTGCTCGACCTGGTGGGCCTGGACCCGAAGACGTACGGCTCCCGCTACCCCGAGCAGCTGTCGGGCGGCCAACGGCAGCGCGTGGGCGTGGCCAGGGCGCTCGCCGCCGATCCGCCGGTGCTCCTGATGGACGAGCCGTTCGGCGCGGTCGACCCGGTGGTGCGGGAGCAGTTGCAGGACGAGTTCCTGCGGATGCAGGCCGCCGTCCGCAAGACGGTGCTGCTCGTCACGCACGACATCGAGGAGGCCGTCCGGCTCGGCGACCGCATCGCGGTGTACGGACAGGGGCGCATCGAACAGTTCGACACGCCGGGGGCGGTGCTCGGGGCGCCCGCGACGCCGTACGTCGCCGAGTTCGTGGGCGCCGACCGGGGGCTGAAACGGCTCTCCGTCACCGAGATCCAGACGGACGACCTGGAGGAGCCGCCGCTCGCCCGCCTCGACGAGCCCGCCGCGCAGGCCGCCGCCCGGCTGCGCGCGGAGGAGGCGCGCTGGGCCGTCGTCCTGGACGCGGCCGGTGATCTGCACGGCTGGGTCGGGGTCGACGAGGTCGCGCTGGCCGGCACCGGCGGCACGGTCGGCGACCTGGCGCACCGGATGAACTCGTGGGTACCGGTCGGCGCCCCGCTCAAGCAGGCGTTCGGCGTGATGCTTCAGCACGACGCGGGCTGGGTCGCCGTGCTGGACGGCGCCCGCTTCCTGGGTGTCCTGACCCCGGCGAAGCTGCACGAGGCGCTGCGGCGCTCGGTGGACGCGGATGCGCAGGGCGTGGCGCGGGACGAGGTGGAGTTCGACTCGGTCGCCGATGCGTAGGCGCTCCGCTGGTGGGGCGGTTTCCTGCCTGCGGGCTGTTTGTGGCTGGTCGCGCAGTTCCCCGCGCCCCTGACGGGGCGCTTACAGCAGGCCCTTGTTCTCCAGATACGTCCGCGCGACGTCCTGTGGCAGGCGGCGCCAGCTGTCCACCTGTTCGTTCATGGCGGCGAGGTCCGCCGTGGTCAGGACGGGGTTGAGGCGGCCGAGCGCGGTCGCGACGCCCTCGCTGCCCGCGCGGGAACGGTTGACCACGGGTACGAGGTAGTCGGCGTTCTGGAGATGCTTGTCGTCCTTGAGGAGCACCAGGCCGAAGTCGTCGAGGGTGGCGTCCGTCGACGTGGTGAGCACCATCTGGTCCTGGCCGCCCTGCACGGCCTTCTTGGCCTGGGTGGTGCCGACGCCCTTGGGGTCGACCCGGGTGATGTCGATGCCGTACACCTTCTTCAAGCCCGGTGCGCAGTACGGGCGTTGTACGCATTCGTCGCCCGCGGCGAGACGGACCTTCAGGCCGGACCTGCCCAGGTCGCTGAGCGTCCTGAGCTTGTGCCGCTCGGCGTACGACGCGGCGACGGCGAAGGCGTTCTGGTCGACGGCCTTGCCGGGGTCGAGGACGGTCAGGCCGCGTGGGGCGGCGAGGCGGCGCAGGGCCTGCATGGTCGCGTCGAGGTCGGGCGAGCCGACGGGCCGCGCGTCGGCGCCGTTCTTCTTGGCGTTGAGCCAGTCCGCGAAGGTCGCCGCGTATTCGGGGACGACGTCGATCTGGCCGGATTCGAGGGCGGGTTCGTAGAGCTCGCGGTTGGCGACGGACAGGATGCGGGTGCCGTATCCCGCCTTCTTCAACAGCAGCGCGTACATCTGGGCGAGGAGGTCGGACTCGGTGAAGCCCGCGGAGCCGACGACGAGGTTCTTGCTGTCGCCCGGCGGCGCGGTGACCTCGCCCCGGTTCTCCAGCGAAGGTCCGGTCGCGCAGCCGCCGAGGAGCAGGAGGGCGGCGGCGCCGCCCGCGATGCCTGTACGCCGCCTCATCCTCCGGTCCTCCCCCGGCTCCGCGCCCACCCCGGCGCGCACCGTTCCGCGACCTCGAAGGCGCCCTCGACGAGCAGCGCGAACACGGCGACGAGGACGGCGCCCGCCACGACCTGCGGGGTGCTCGCCAGGTTGAAGCCCGCCGTGATGATCCTGCCGAGTCCGCCGCCGCCCGCGAGCGCGGCGATGGTGGCGGTGGCCACGAGCTGCACGGCGGCGATGCGGACCCCGCTGAGCACCAGCGGCAGCGCGAGTGGCAGTTCGACGCGCCACAGCATCTGCCGCCCGGTCATCCCCATGCCGCGCGCCGCCTGCACGACGCTGCGGTCGACGCCGCGCATGCCGACGTACGCGTTGGTGAGCAGCGGCGGTACGGCGAACAGCACGAGCGCGACGACGGTCGGCCCGTCGCCCCACTTGCCCAGCGGGGTGAGGAGGAGCAGGACGAGGACCGCGAAGGTCGGCACGGCGCGTCCGACGTTGGAGATGTTAACGGCGAGCGCGCCGCCCTTGCCGAGGTGGCCGAGGACGAGCGCGATCGGCAGGGCGATGAGGCAGCTGAGCAGCAGACAGACGACGGTGAGGACCAGGTGCTGGGTGAGCCGGTGCCAGATGCCGTCGTCGCCGGCCCAGTGCGCGGAGTCACCGAGCCACGCCCAGGCGTCGCCGAGTGTCTTCATGCGCGGCCCGCCCGCGCTCTCTCCCACGGGGTGAGGACGCGCTGCACGCCGAGCAGCAGCACATCGGCGGCGACGGCGATGCCGACGCACAGTACGGACGCGGTGAGGACCTGCGCCTTGAAGTACGTGTTCATGCCCGTGTAGATCAGGTTGCCGAGCCCGCCGAAGCCGACGATCGCGCCGATGGTGACGAGGGAGACCGCGGAGACGGTGGCGATGCGGAGCCCGGCCATGGCGGCGGGCAGGGCGAGCGGGAGTTCCACCGTGAGCAGGAGGCGGATCGGGCCGTACCCCATGCCGCGGGCGGCCTGCCGGGTGTCCTCGGGGACGGCGCGCAGGCCCGCGAGGATGTTTCGCACGAGCAGGGTGAGGGAGTAGAGCACGAGACCCGCGACGACGAGCGACGCGGAGAGCCCGTACACGGGGAGCAGCAGGGAGAACATCGCGAGCGAGGGAATGGTGTAGAGCACGGTGGTGAGCGCGAGGACCGGCCCCGCGGCCCACCCCCAGCGGCGGGCGAGCACGGCCAGCGGCACCGCGACGACGAGCGCGATGAGGACGGAGAGGCCGGTCAGCTGGAGGTGCTGGACGACCGCGTCGAGCAGGATCTGGCGGCGGGTGCTCAGGTACTCACCGCAGATCCACTCGTTGCGCGCGAGGCAGTCGTCGGGAGGCACGGTCACCTGTCCATTCAAGGGGGAGGTGCGGGGTGGCGGCGCGTTGGGCTGACCCGAGCGGGTCAGTCGGGCTTCGGCGCGCTCCGCCAGGGCCGGCCCGGGAACGCGAATGTGAACCCTCAACTCCCTTACGCCGGTGCGGAGTTACTGTTCACAGACGGCTCGCGGCACGTGACAGCGGCGGTCTGACGCCGCATGATGGGTGAGTCATGGAGACTTCGGGACCGACGCCTCGCTATCGGTCGCACGGCGGCCGTGGGCCGGGCGGGCGACTGCGGGAGGGCGCGCGTCCGGTGGAACTGGCGCGGTCTCTCGTCTTCTCCCTGACGAGCGCCCTCCTCGCCGTGGCCGGCTACCACTTCGCCTTCGGCTCGACGGCCTCCTGGGACGTTCGGGCGGTGGCGGCCACCGTCCTGTTCTGCGCCGCGCAGGCCGCCGCCTCACGGTGGCCGGAACCGGCGCGCGGCGCACAGGGCGCGGGCGCCCAGTCCGGTGGCATCCGGCGCGCCGCCCGGCGCGACGGCGGGGGCACCACCGCCCGGCGCGACACCGACCGCGCCGCCCGACGCGACGCGACGCACGACACCCGACGCAAGGCCCCACACGACGCCCGGCGCCACACCAGGCACGTCACCCCGCGCCCCGTCAGCCCCGTAAGCCGCATCAACCACGTCAGGCACACCGCCCGGCGTCGGCCCACCGCGGCCCGCGGCCGTCTGGCGCGGATGCTGCGTCTCCTGTGGACCCTCCTCGCCCGGCTGCTGCGCCCCTTCCGCGCACCGTTGCCCGCCGCGCTGCCGCGGCCGGTACCGGCCCCTCGCGTGGGGCGGCCGGTCCGCGCGCCCTCTCTCCCCCTCCTCCTCGCGGACGCGGTCGTACGGCGGGGTCCGCCCGCACGTACGCCGCTCGCCCTCGTCTGACCGGAGCCGAAACGCGTTGCGCGCGTCACCCGCGTGACCCGCGCCACGTGTGCCGTACGCACCGGCCAACGCGGACGGGAGCGGCCCCGGCACACCTGCCCTCCCACCCCCGACTCCGCACCTTCCACAGCGATTCCGGTGCCGCCGCCCGAGCCCCGCCCGTAGAACGCGCGCCGCGGCGGCGCCAGGAGGGACCTCCATGTCCAAGACCGTCGTCGTCATCGGCGCGGGCCCGTACGGCCTGTCCGCCGCCGCACATCTGCGGGCGCGCGGCCTGCCCGTCCGCGTCTTCGGTGCCCCCGTGGCGAACTGGGCCCGGCGCATGCCCGCCGGCATGCTGCTGAAGACGCCGTCCGCCGCGTCCGCGCTCGCCACCCCGCGCGAGGGCTTCACCCTCCACGACTACTGCCGCGAGGCCGGTGAGCGCAGGCCGGGCGAGCACGACCCGGTGCCCGTCGGGCTCTTCATCCGGTACGGCGGGTGGTTCAGGGAGCGGCTGGTGCCCCGCGTCGAGGACGAGCGGGTGGCGGCGGTCGACCGGGGAGCGGACGGCTTCCGCGTCAAGCTGTCGTCGGGCGAGGTGCTGCGGGCCTGCGCCGTGGTCGTGGCCACGGGCCTCACGGGGTTCGCCCGGCTGCCCGCACCCCTCGCGGCGGCCGTGTCCGGGGCGCCTGCGGCCCTCGGCCGGATCTCGCACAGTTCCCAGCAGACCGATCCGCGCATGTTCGCCGGGCGCAGCGTGACCGTCGTCGGGGCGGGGCAGTCCGCTCTGGAGAGCGCGGCCCTGCTCCACGAGGCGGGCGCCGCCGTCCAGGTGCTGGCCCGCGGCGCGCGCGTACGGTTCGACGCGCCGCCGCCGTCCGGCCCGCGGTGGCGGCCCGACAGCCCGGCAGGCCGGTCCTGGGCGCGGTACGGCCTGACCCGCCACCCGGCCGCCTTCCGCCGGCTGCCCGCGGGCGCCCGGCTCCGGCTGGCCGAGCGGGGGCCGCGGCCGGGCGGGGCGTGGTGGCTCAAGGAGCGGTTCGAGGGCAGAGTGCCCGTCCTCGCGGAGCGGTCGATCACGGCGGCGGACGCGGACGGGGCCGGCGTCACCCTCCACACCACGACACCGGACGGCGGCACGCACACCGTCACGTCCGACCACGTCCTGGCCGCCACCGGCTACCACGTCCACGTCGAGGCACTGGACTTCCTCTCCCCCGAGCTCCGCGCGGACCTCCGGCGGACCGGCGGATTTCCCGCCCTGGACAAGGGGTTCGCCTCCAGCGTGCCGGGCCTGCACTTCACCGGACCACCGGCGGCCGCGAGCTTCGGACCGGCGATGCGCTTCGTCAGCGGCACCTGGTTCGCGGGCCCCCGCCTCACGAGGTCGGTGGCGGCCTGCTGCGACGACTGAGCACGGTCGCCGTGCGCTGGACGTGACCTGCTCACCCGGAGAGGAAGAGAGCGACCAGCCGTTCGATCTGTTCGCGGGGGTCCGGGGTGCCGGCCCAGCCGGTCATGAGGAGGTGGTGGACGGTTCCGACCAGGGCGAGCGCCATCGTGGCGGTGTCGGTGCCCGCCGGGAGGCGGCCGAGCCGGAGCTCGGCGTCCAGGTAGGCGGCGAGCGACTCCTGGATCGCGGCGAAGCCCGGCGCACCCGCGGCCAGCGCGTCACGGATCTGCCGAGAGGTGGTGTGGCTGGTCATGGCCAGGCCGACGACCCCGGGGTCGAGGGAGTCCAGGAGTCCGAGCGCCACTCCGTCGAGGTTCGCGGCCACGGTGTCCCGGCCCGCCCGCCCGGGAAGCCCCTGAGCCGCTGCCGCGGCCCGCGCGAACCGGTCGAGCACCAGCTCGGCGACGAACGCGTCCACCCCGCCGAAGTGCGTGTGCAGCACCCCTTTGGCGCAGCCCGCCTCAGTGGTGACGGCCCGGCTGGTGAGCCCCGCGGCCCCCTCGCGGGCGACGATCCGCTCCGCGGCGTCGAAGAGCCGCTCACGAAGGTCGGGAATCGCGACTCCACGCGGCGACATGACTTCTCCTCAACACCCGTACGCCAGACAGACCCCCATTGCCAGAATGGGCGCTCGCCCATACTGTTTGGGCGAGCGCCCATTCTAACGTCGCCGGGGGGCAGACAGTGCGAAACATCGTCAACACCGAGCAGGCGCAGGCATGGAACGGTTACGAGGGGGACCACTGGGCCCGCAACCAGGACCGCTGGGACGCGGTGAACGAAGGCCTGAACTCCCCTCTCCTCGACGCCGCCGGCATCCACTCGCACGACCGCGTCCTGGACATCGGCTGCGGCGCGGGTCAGACCACCAGGCTGGCCGCACACCGGGCGAGCGGCGGCCACGCGCTGGGGCTCGACCTGTCGGCACCGATGCTGGAGCGGGCCCGCGCCACCGCCCGGCGGGAAGGCATCACCAACGTCTCCTTCGAGCAGGGCGACGCCCAGGTCCACGCGCTTCCACCCGCCGCGTACGACGTCGCGATCAGCCGCTACGGCGTGCTGTTCTTCGCGGACCCGGTGGCGGGCTTCGACAACATCGCCCGTGCACTGCGCCCCGGTGGGCGCGCGGCGTTCCTCTGCGGCGCGTACCCCGAGGAGAACGAGTGGCTCCGGGCCTTCACCGAACTGCGCGACCTCCTCCCCGTCGGAGGCTTCGGCAAGCCCGGCGGTCCTGGCATGTTCTCCCTGGCGGACGCCGACGACACCTGCGAGATCCTCTCCGCCGCCGGATTCGACGACGTCGCGGCAACACGCGTGGAGGCGTACGGAACTTGGGGACGTGACGCCGCCGACGCCGCGCACTTCCTCCTCGACTCCGGCCCAGGACGCCACCTGACAGCCCGGACCACCCCCGAAACCCGCACCCTCGCCCACCACCGCCTGACAGAAACCCTGCGCCCTCACGAGAAGGACAACACCCTGCGCCTGCGCAGCACGGCGTTGCTGGTGACGGCGGTACGCGGGTCGCGGACCGGCGCCGTCGCGTAGCGGCACCTGGTGCGCGGGGCGGCAGGGTGGGGTGCCCGTCGATTCCACGGTGCGCCATCGCTACGATGCGCTGCGATGAGACAGTCGCAGTGGACCGGAGCCGCCCGGCACGCCTTGTGCCGCGTCGCGTCGGCCGCTGCGCTCGTCTCCCTCGTGGCCGCGTTGTTCATGTGTCTCGGACCCGTCACGCCCGAAGGGCATCACCGGGAAGCCGGACGCACGACGGCCACCACCGGGACGCCGGCCGGCTCCGGGGGGTCGGCCGTCACCACCACAGCGCCGTCCTTCGACGATCGCGTGCCGCGCGTGAAGGACGCCGACTGCCCGCGGAATGAACGGCATTGCGCGCCCGCCGGCCACAACGTACGAGCGGTGCTCAGCGCGGGCAGTCCTTCGCTGACGGCTTTCGACCGTCCGGCTCCCTACCCCCAGGCACTTCCGGTGCCCGGCCCCGCGGTCGAGCAGCCCTCGGACCGCGGCTCTCCCGATCTCCAGATGCTCCAGGTGCAGCGGACCTAGGCGGATCCCGGCAGGGCGGCCCGTGTCTTCGGCCTGCCCCGCACAGGCGTCCCCCGACACCGCCACCACCGCCGCGCCCCCGTGCCGCGGCGGGGACAAGGAACACCCATGGCCAAGGCCAAGGCCCACAAGCCGAACAAGAAGGCGGCCGCCGCCGAGCGCAGAGCCCGCCTGGAGGAGATGCGCCGCGCGGAACAGGCGCGCGAGCGCCGGAACCGCATCATCACCGTCACCGTCAGCACAGTGATCGTGGCCTCGCTCATCGGCTTCGGCGCGTACGCCATCAACCGTGCCAACGACAAGGAGGAGCAGAACGCCGCCGCGGCCAAGAAGCCCGTGCGGGGCGAGATGACGTGGGACGCGAAGAAGCTGGGCCGTGACCACGTCACCAAGACGGTCGACTACCCGATGACGCCGCCGGTCGGCGGCGACCACCACCAGGCCTGGATGACCTGCGACGCCACGGTCTACGAGAAGCCGATACCGAACGAGAACGCCGTGCACTCGCTCGAACACGGCGCGGTCTGGGTCACGTACAACGACAAGGCCCCCGCCGCCGACATCAAGAAGCTGAGCGACAAGGTCTCCGGGACGCCGTACAGCTTGATGAGTCCTGTCACCAAGCAGCGGAGCCCCATCATGCTGTCGGCCTGGGGGCATCAGCTGACCGTCGACAGTGCCGCCGACCCGCGGGTCAAGGAGTTCTTCAGCAAGTACGTGCAGGGCCCGCAGACACCGGAACCGGGCGCCGCGTGCACCGGAGGCGTCGACTCCGCGTGAGCTGCCGGCCCGGTGGACCGGGGACCTGTTGACCAGCTGACCTGGATCCGGCCGACGCGCGGAGCTGGTGCCGCGCGCCGGCCGAAGGCCCGCTCAGGTCAGTCAGGTCGCGGCAGGCTGCGCGCCGGCGGCCGGGCGGGTCAGGCGTCCCGCCCGGTGCAGCCCGTGCAGGGAGCCCGCGCAGCCGAGGCCGACGACGAGCAGCGCCAGCCAGGGCAGCGCCGACATCCCAGCCTCCCTGGCGGCGTCGAGGACGGCCCCCGTCAGCAGATTCCCCACGGTGATGCCGACACCGCAGATGGTGTTGTAGAGGCCGTAGTGGGTGGCGACGAGCCGGTCACCCGACAGCTGGACGATGGTGTCCATCTCGAAGGGGTACGTGATCATCGTGCCGAGCGCGAGCAGCAGCGCGGCCAGCATCGGCGGTACGGCGGCGAGCAGCCACCGGCCGACGCCTCCGCCGGGCACCGGCAGCGCCGTCGCGGCGAGAAGCGGCACGAAGGCGCACCCCATGCACAACAGCCCGCGCACCAGGGCCTGTCCGGGCGTCAGCCGTTCCTTGCACCAGGCCGTGACACGCGTCTGTCCGAGGATGGTGGTGAGGCCGGACACCGCGAAGAGCAGCGCGACGGCGACGGTGCCGGACCCGCCGTCGCCGCCGAGCCGCCGCACCTCCAGGGGCAGCGCCAGATAGACCTGGAAGGTCAGGACGTACGAACCGATCATCGCGGTCGAGAAGAGCAGGAAGGCGCGGTTGCGCACGACGCCGCGCCACTGCGCGACGATGCCGTCCCCGGCGGCCGTCCCGCGGTCCGCCGCGTCGTTGCCCCTGCGGGTGGGCAGCGCGCGGATCTGTACGACGCTCAGGAGCGCGAAGATCGCCGCCGCGACCAGGCAGGTGATCCTGAAGTCGACGCCGGTCAGCAGCATTCCGACGAGCGGGCCCAGCAGGATGCCCGCCTGGTAGAAGACGTTGAACAGCGCGAACGCCTCCACGCGGCGCTCCCCCGCGTCGGCGGCGAGATAGGCGCGCGTTGCCGGGTTGAACAGTGCCCCGGCGAACCCGGTGGCCGCCGAGGCGACGAGCAGCGCCGGCACCGAGTCGACGAGGCCGAGCGTGGCGAAGCCGACGGTGCGCAGGACGCATCCGGCGACGATCAGCGGCTTGTAGCCGAACCGGTCGGCGAGGGTGCCGCCGACGAGGAACATGCCCTGCTGGCTGAAGTTGCGTACGCCCAGGACGAGTCCGACGAGCCAGCCGGCGAGGCCGAGTGTGCCGGACAGGTGTTGGGCGAGGTACGGCATCAGCATGTAGAAGCCGAGGTTGATGGTGAACTGGTTGGTGAGGAGCAGCCGGACGCTCCGGTCGTAGGAGCGGAACTGGGTGAGGGTCGCCTTCACCGCGCCTCACCTTCGGCGGCCTCGTGCCCGTTCGGTGCGGCGAGCGGGTCGTGGACGACGGCGCAGCGGGTCCAGCGGCTGACCTCCTTCTCGTCGGGGCTGTCCACGACGTCCGGTTCGGGTGCCGGAGGTCCGTCCAGGAGGCCGTGTTCGGCGCAGTACGCGTCGTCGTAGACGGTCTCCAGGTAGCGCTGCGGCCCGTCGGGGAAGACGCCGACGATACGGGCGTCGCGCGGGAGCGTGCGGGCGAGCCAGCCCGCCACCAGCGCGACGGCGCCGACGCTCCAGCCGCCGGTCGCGTAGTGGGACGTCGCCAACTTCCGGCAGGCCCAGACGGCTTCGGCCGGTGCCACCCAGTGCACTTCGCTGAAGTGCTCGTACGCGACGTTGCGCGGGTAGATGCTCGACCCGAGGCCACGCATGAGGCGGGGGCGGGCCGGCTGGCCGAAGATGGTCGAGCCGACGGTGTCGACGCCGACGAGGCGCAGTTCGGGGTAGAGCTGCCGCAGGACGCGGGAGATGCCGGCGGAGTGCCCGCCGGTGCCGACGCTGCACACCAGTACGTCGATGTGGCCGAGCTGCGCGGCGAGTTCGAGGGCCAGGGGGGTGTAGGCGGCGACGTTGTCGGGGTTGCCGTACTGGTCGGGGCACCACGATCCGGGTTCCGCCGCGAGGAGTTCGGCGACGCGGTCACGACGGGCCTGCTGCCAGCCGCCCGCCGGGTGCGGCTCGGGCACCATGTCGACGGTGGCGCCGTGGGCGGCGAGCAGCCGGGTCATGGACGGTTCGAGTCCGGGGTCGGTGACCAGGGTGACGGGGTGCCCGTGGACCGTACCGGCCAGTGCGAGCCCGAGGCCGAGGGTGCCGCTCGTCGACTCGACGATGCGGTGACCTGGCGCCAACTCGCCGCGTACGCGGGCGCGTTCGACCATGTGGAGCCCGGGGCGGTCCTTGATGCCACCCGGGTTGAACCCTTCCAGCTTCGCCCAGAAGCCGCGGCCCGGCGGGGTGAAGGGCTGGGAGACGTGCAGGACGGGCGTGTTCCCGACCAGGCCGGGGAGGGTGGAGCCGAGAGGGGCAGGGGTGTGAGGGGCAGGGGTGAGAGGGGCGGAATCGTGTGCGACGGGAGAGTGCATCTCTTCGCTTCTTCGCTCTCATTCGAGGGGGGTGGACGCGTACGGAGGGCTCACGACGGCCCCTATATGCGCCATCTGCACAGCGAGTGGAGAGCGGTACGGCCACCGCCCGGCGCCGCCCTCGGGGCGGCTCCACAGGCGCGGAGCACAGAGGCCCCCACGGCGTCCGAGGCCCGTGTCGCGCCGACAGTGAGCGGAGGAAGACGGGTGGACGACTGTGCGGCGGATCCCGCGCCGGAGCCGGGTTCGTGACAGTGGTCGGGCGAAGCGGGCACATCCAACACAGCCGCCACTCCACCGCCTTCGCCCCCGCCTCCGGCTTCGGCTTCGGCTTCGGCTTCGGCTTCGGCGACCGTGTGCCACGCGGTGGGCGCGAGCGGCGCTCGGTGGGCATGGGCTTGCCCACCGGCACACGCGATCACCGCGGCCGATAACAGAACGTACAAGACGTTACGGATGAGCGGCGTGTTACGGGTGAACAGCCGAGGCAGCACGAATCCTCCACGCGGCAGCTGCCCGGCCGGGGCACGGGTGCGGAACGCGTGCCGTCTGCGGCCGGAACGAGGACAGACCGGTCAGGGAACCGGGCAGGCCTAAATGCGCAGAATCGTGGAATCGGCCGAGTGCGCTATCGGGATGACGAAGTCCCGGCCCGCGACGCGCTGGGCGGACGCCGACGCGGGAACGCCGTCCTGCGCCTGCGGGTCGAGCGGGGAGAGGCAGGGCAGATCGACGCCGGGTCCCTGCGGTGGCTGGCCGAGGGCGCACTCCTCGACGGTGTGCTGCTGCGGATGATCGTGCCGAGGGGCTTCCGGCGCCCGGGCGAAAACCGATCCATCATTCGAGGGGGCGACGCCGGGGGAAACCACCGACGCCGTCACGACACCGCGCTCGACGCCCAGATGACGACTCGTGGTCTCCGAACTGGCCACGTGTGTGAACACCAGTCCGAACAGAAAGAGACCCAGCCCCACGACCCGCCACAGAACCACCGCCGAGCGGCTCCGCCGGGCACCGGAAGGAGACCAGGCCGTCATCACGCCGCGATCCTAGCCCGCCACATCAGCCCCGTCGACCACACCGATTCGGCCGACTGCCCACCGCAGGGAGGCAGATGGATCAGCCCCGCCTCCTACAAATGCCGCGGGCGAAGAGGGAAGGACTCGTCGCTCAGGCAGCCATCAGTCGGTGACGAAGTCCTCCGGGGCGGAGCGGCAGAGGGCGGCGAGGGTGCCGAGTGCCTGGGCGAGGACGTCCGGGCCGGTGGAGGCGAGGCCGAGGCGGACGGCGTTGGGGGCGTGGTTGCCGCCGACGGTGAAGGCGGCGGCGGGCACCACCCCGATGCCGTGCTGCGCGGCGGCGGCGACGAACGTGTCCGCCCGCCACGGGCGAGGCAGTTCCCACCAGCAGTGATAGGAGCGCGGGTCGCTCGTCACGGTGAACCCGGCCAGGTGCCGCGCCGCGATCTCCTGACGTACGGCCGCTTCCCGCTGTTTGGCGGCGACCAGCTTCCGCACGGTGCCGTTCCGCTGCCAGCGGTGGGCGGCCTCCAGCGCGAAACGCATGGGACCCCAACCGCCCGACCGCAGGGAGGCGGCGATCTCGTTCGTCAGCGCGGGCGGCGCCACCACGAAGCCGAGGGTCAGCCCCGGGGCGATGCGCTTGGAGAGGCTGTCGATCAGAACCGTCCGCTCGGCGGCGCAGGCGGCAAGCGGCGGCAGCTCGTCGCGCAGGAACGCCCAGATCGCGTCCTCCACCGCAGTGAGCCCGAGCTTCCCCAAGACCTCGGCCAGGTGCTCGACCCGCTGCTGGGACATGCTGGACGAAAGCGGGTTGTGCAGCCTCGGCTGCACATAGACCGCATGGAGCGGCGCCGCGGCGTGCGCCTCCTCCACGGCCTCCGGGAGCAGCCCGTCGTCGTCCATCGCCAGCGGGACGAGGGTGATGCCGAGCCTGGCGGCCACAGCCTTGATGACGGGATACGTCAGCTCCTCGACGCCGAGACGGCCCCCCGGCGGCACGAGGGCGGCGACGACGGCGGAGAGAGCCTGCCGTCCATTGCCCGCGAAGAGGATGCGAGCGGGGTCGGGGCACCAGCCGCCGCGGGCGAGCGTGTCGGCGGCGGACTCCTGGACGGCCGGGACGCCGGACACGCCCACCGGCCGCAGGGCGGCGCCCAGGACGTCCGGGCGGAGCAGCCCGGCCAGCCCGTCCGCGAGAAGCGCCTCCTGCCCAGGTACCGCGGGGTAGTTGAGCTCCAGGTCGATCCGGCCGGCCGCCGGCTCCGTGAGGGCGGGGGTGAAGGTGCTCGCCGCGGCGGGCGTCGCGCGTACGAACGTACCGCGCCCCACTTCACCGACCGTCAGACCCCGGCGGGCCAGTTCCCGATACACGCGTGTGGCGGTGGAGTTGGCGATCCCGTGGTGCCGCGCGAACGCGCGCTGCGTGGGGAGGCGGTCGCCGGGCCGGAGGGAACCGGACGCGATCTCCTCGGCCACCACGTCCGCGACGGCTTGATAGTCCTTCACGACGCGCATTCTCCCTGCCTCGACGGCGACGTCCAGCGACGTGCGGCAACGTCCCACCTAATCACAGCATTGCTATCGGTGCAATTTACCGCTTGCATCGAGCAAGGCAGCTCCATACGCTCCCCTAGCGGCCGCAAACAGGGCGCGCCCAGCCCAACCCGGCCAGCACACTCCGAGCAATCATCCAATATTGCACCGAGCGTAAGCGAACGAACGAAGGCAAGAGGGGTTCCATGGTCCAGTTGAGCGGGGTCCTCGGCGTGACGATGGTGGCACTCGGCATGGTGCTCACCCCCGGCCCGAACATGATCTACCTCGCGTCCCGCAGCATCACACAGGGCAGGCGCGCCGGCGTGATCTCCCTCGGTGGCGTGGTGCTGGGTTTCGTGGTGTACCTGATCGCCACGAACGTGGGCCTGTCAGTCGTCTTCATCGCGGTACCGGAGCTGTACTTGGCGGTGAAGCTGACCGGCGCCGCCTACCTCGCCTACCTGGCGTGGAACGCCCTGAAGCCGGGCGGCGTAGCGGTCTTCGCCCCCGAAGCGGTGCCGCACGACTCGCCGCGCAGACTCTTCACCATGGGCCTGATGACGAATCTGCTCAACCCGAAGATCGCCATCATGTACCTCTCCCTCATCCCCCAGTTCATCGACCTGGAGCGCGGCCACGTACTCCTCCAAGGCCTCACTCTCGGCGCGGTCCAGATCCTGGTCAGCATCGCGGTCAACCTGACGATCGTGCTCGCCGCCGGAACGATCGCCGGCTTCCTGTCCCGCCGCCCCTCATGGCTGAGGGTCCAGCGGTACGTGATGGGTGCGGCGCTCGGCGCCCTCGCCGTCTCCCTGGCCATCGACACGTCGACCCCCACCGGCCCGAGCTGACACAACAGCGGCGTCTATGACAAATGTGCGCCGTCGGCCGCTGCGGAGTGCCGTGCTGCTTCCCTCAGTGCTTGGAGCAGGGTTCCGAGAGGGCCCTGCTCCGGCACTCCCTCCCGAACTGCCGCGTAGATGAACCTGACCGGCTCCGGACGCCGCACCCCGCACAGGACGACACCGCCACAGCGGTCGGACACCGCGAGGCGAGGAATGAGTGCGACACCGAGCCCGGCTCCGACGAACCCCTGCGCGGTGGCGTAATCCTCGCTTGCCGCCACGAAGTTGGGAGTGAAACCGGCCGCGGCACACGCTGCGAGCATGAGATCGAGGCAGGGTCCGGGCGGTTCACTGCCGACCCATGGCTCGCCGGCCAGGTCGGCGAGGTCGAGTACGCGTTGCGCCGCGAGCGGGTGCCCGGTGGGCAACGCGACGAGGTACTCGTCGTCGAGCAGGTGGGCCAGGCGGATGCCCTGGTGGCTGCTGTCGCGCGGTCCGACGACGATCGCCAAGTCGGCGTCGCCCCGTTCGACCTCCCGCAGTGGCTCTTCGGACTCGTTCAACGTGAGGTCGATCCGCACGCCGGGATGCTCGCGGCGGAGCCGGGTCAGTGCGGGGGCGACCAGCGCGGGGCCGACGGAGGTGAAGTACCGGATGGCCAGCCGTCCCGTTCTCCCGGCCCGCAGATCCGCCAGCGCCGCCTCCGCCTCGGCGATGTCCTTGCTGATGATCGCCGCGTGCCGGGTGAGCAGCCGACCGGCCTCCGTCGGCCGAACGCCGCGTCCCACACGTTCGAGCAGGGCGATGCCCACCTCCTTCTCCAACACCGCCACCTGCTGGCTCACCGCGGACGGGGTGTATCCCAGGTGCGCCGCGGCCGCCGTGACCGAGCCGCTGGTGACCACCGCCCGCAGCACTTGCAGCCGCCTCACATCAAGCATGTAGCTGAGCTTAAGTCACGTGCACAATCTTTTGATTGTGCTTATGGCTTGGGGCCGGGCATCGTTTCCATGCCGATGCCGAGAGAACCCGGGGGGAGAGCAGACGTGAGCGATGCTGCGGGCCGGACGTGGGCCATGGCCCGGGTAGGCGTACTCGCACTGCTGTGGGGGTCGACCTTCCTGTGGATCAAGCTGGCCCTGCAAGCGCTGTCGCCGGTGCAGGTCACCCTCACCCGCTGCCTGCTGGGGGCCGGCACCCTGCTGCTCCTCTGCCTGGCCGCACGCCAGGCCCTCCCCCGTGGTCGCGGTGTCTGGGGCCACGTGTTCATGGCGGCCTTCTGGTGCAACGCACTCCCCTTCGCGCTGTTCAGCATCGGTCAGCAGACCGTCGACTCCGGAGTGGCCGGCGTACTGAACGCGACGACCCCGCTGTGGTCCTTCCTGCTCGGCATCGCCCTCGGCGCCGAGCGCGCGGTTCATCCGCTGCGTGTGGGCGGGCTCCTGCTCGGATTCGGCGGAGTGGTGGTGATCTTCGCTCCATGGCAGGGAACCGGGCACGTCGGATGGGCCGCCCTCGCCATCGTCGCCGCCGCCGCGAGCTACGCCGTCGGCTTCGCCTACATGGGACGCCATCTCGTCGGGCGGGGGCACCGGACGCTGTCGCTCTCCACTGCCCAACTCATCGCCGCCGGCGCACTGACCGCCCTCTGCCTGCCGATCGGGGGGACGACGCCCATCAACCTCCGCCCGGCGACCTTGGCAGCGGTGCTGATCCTTGGGATCTTCGCCACGGGCATCACCTTCCACCTCACCTACCGGATCATCGCCGACGAAGGCGCGACCAACGCCGCGACGGTCGGCTATCTGCTGCCCGTGGTCTCGGTGGGATTGGGAGCCCTCGTGCTCGACGAACCCTTCAGTCTCCGGATCGCCCTCGGGATGCTGGTCGTCCTCATCGGTGTCGGCATGACGCGCCTCGGACGTCCCGGCCACCCTGAACCTCACCGCGAGCGGGCAATAAGTGATCGGGCGACAGGTGAACCGCGCGCGACACTGGTACACCCGCGGTCGCCGACCCACTCCGGTCGCGGGGCCACAGGCCGAGGAGAAACCGCAGAATGAGAACCCTGTATCAGGTCGATGCCTTCACCCGCATACCGTTCACCGGCAATCCAGCCGGTGTGGTGCTGGGCGCGGAGGGCATGACCGACGCCGACATGCTCGCCGTCGCGCGCGAACTCAACAATTCCGAGACCGCCTTCGTCCTCCCGGCGGACGCCGCCGACCACGACGTGCGCGTCCGGTTCTTCACACCTACGACGGAGGTGCCCTCGTGCGGACACGCCACCGTAGGGGCGCACTTCGCCCGGGCGATCGAGTACGGGCTGCCGTCCGGCTCGCTGCGGCAGAAGACCGGCGGCGGGCTGATCCAGCGCGTGCGGATCGACCGGGAAGGGGAACGCGTACGCATCGGCGTTCACCAGGGGGCGGCCGAGTTCGGGCAGACGTGGGACGGCAGGCAGGTGGACCGCCTCCTGCACGCCCTTGGAGCCGCAGCCCACGACCTCGCGGACGACGCGCCCGTCCAGATCGTCTCGACCGGCCACTCCAAGGTGATCGTGCCCCTGCGCGACCGCGCCGCCGTCGACGCCCTACGACCGGACGCGGCCGCGTTGACGGCACTCAGCCACGAGATGGGCAGCAACGGATTCTTCGTCTTCACCCGCGCCACCGGCGACGTCGACCTGCTCACCTGGGCCCGGATGTTCGCACCGGCGATCGGTATCGCCGAGGACCCGGTCACCGGCAACGGACACGGCCCGCTCGGCGCCTACTTGGTACGCCACGGGCTCGCACCGGCACCTGCCGGACGCCTCGACTTCACCGGCCGCCAGGGGGCGGCGATGGGCAGGCCCGGTGATGTCCGGGTACACGTCGAGACGGAGTCCGACGGCCGAGGGCGACTGCTGGTGTCCGTCTCCGGTGACGCGGTGACGGCCTTCCGGGGCGTTCTGTCGTAGCACGGTCCAGCACGGACTAGCAGGGTCCAGCACGGCGTGCGGCGCTGGCGTACGACTCGCGGGCGTCGGGTCGAGCGGCTTCGACGTACACCGTGCGCCTGACCAGACCGAACCGTCCCGTTCGAGGGACCGACCAGGGCCATGGACAGGCCCCGTTGGTCCCGGCAAAGACCTCGCTCAGGCCTGCACCCCGCCGTTGGCGAAGAAGCCGGTCAGGACGGAAACGAGAACCTCCGGGGCGATGTTGTGCTCCTGGCCGGGGAAGACGTGCAGGGCGAAGTTGACGGCCAGTGCGGCGAGTTCCCGCGCCCCGGTGAGCATCTGCGGTGCGCCCGCGTCCCCGCTGCCGACGAGAACGGGCACGGTGACGGACTGCCAGCGGTCAGCGGGCAGCGGCCGGCCCGACATGGTGTCGCCCATGACCCGGCCGTCGTAGGGCAAGGTGCGGGCGGTGGCTTCCATGCCGGCCCAGATGGGGGCCTGGCGCATCCCGGCGACCGCCTCGACGGGCATGCCCACCGCCGCGGTCATGAAGTAGGCGACGGCATCGCCGTACGCCCCCTGCTCCACGAACTCCTCAGGCGGGCGACGTAGTCGGCGGGAGCGGCGGGCGGCTGTCGTCGGTGATGAAGGGCGGTTCGTAGACGGCCAGCCGGGACACGGCGCTGCCCCGGGCCACCGCCTCCAGGGCCAGTACGGCCCCGGAGGACATTCCGAAGACCATCGCCTCGCCGCCCACGCGCCCGATCAGCGCGTCCAGGTCCTCGACCTCGCGCTGCACGTCGTACTCCGGGCTGTCCCCGCTGTCGCCGCGGCCCCGGCCGGACACGCGGGCGAATGGGACGACCTCGCGCAGGCCCTGCGCCCGGACCACCGAATGATTGCCCTCGACCAGCGCGGCCACGGCGCCAGCGAGCGCCACCCGGCCGAGGTCGACCGAGCCGCGTACATCGCTGACGTCCTCGCCATCCTCGAACAGCTCGACCTGCGCCAACTCGTCCTGGCGGAACAGTCCTTGGGCGGCCACACCGCCATGCTCACCGCGGCCGCGCACCCCCACCTGGTGCACGCACTCGTCCTGGTCGAGGCGGGCCCCGGCGGCCCGAACCCGAACGTGCAGAACGAGATCGGCGGATGGCTCGACACATGGCCGACACCGTTCCCGTCCCGGGAAGCCGCCGTCGAATTCCTCGGCGGCGGCGCCGTCGGCGAGGGGTGGGCCAACGGACTGGAGGAACGCGACGACGGCTGGTGGCCGCGCTTCGACCGCGACGTCATGGTGGCCTCACTGACCGAGAACGCCCAGCGCTCCTTCTGGGACGAGTGGTCGAGGATCACATGCCCAGTCCTGACGGTCCTGGGCCAGAACGGCATCATCGGCCCCCCTGAGTCCGAGGGCATGTTCCGACCACAGCCGGGAGCGACGGCAGTGAGCGTGCCGGGCACCGGACATGTACCCGCGGACGCCTCTGACCACCGCCACGGTCGCCCTACGCAGCTCCCTCGACCGGCCCGCCGGGTGGCGGAGTCGAGGACGGCGAGCTCCTGCCCCTGAGAGGCTGCCGACATGAGGAACAGGATTGTGGTCAGCGCCTATGACCCCCAATGGCCCGAGCGGTTCGAAGAGTTGCGGCAGGGGCTGGCCCCTCACGTCGCGGATCTGGCTCTGTCCATCGAGCACGTCGGCAGTACGGCGGTGCCCGGGTGTGCCGCCAAGCCGATCATCGACCTCGACATCGTGGTGGCCGAGGAAGCCGCCGTGCCCGAGCTGATCTCCCGGCTCGCGAGGCAGGGCTACCGGCACGAAGGCGACCTCGGGATTCACGGACGGGAGGCTTTCCAAGCCCCGCCCGCAGCTTCCGAACACCATTTGTACGGCGTGGTCGCGGGTACGAAGCCCCACCTTGATCACGTGCTGCTCCGTGACTACCTGCGGGAGCGGCCCGCTGAAGTCCAGCGCTACAGCGCGCTGAAGGTGACCTTGGCCCAGCGGTTCGCAGCCGACAGCGAGGGCAGGGCGGCTTACTCGGCCTCCAAGAGCGCTCTGATGGAGGAGCTCATCGCAAGGTCCTACGCGGCGCGAGTGGCCGGCACATCGTGAATCCCCTTACGCGAGGCCTCCGTTGCTCATCAGCAGCTGACCGTTGATCCACTCGCCTTCCTTGGAGCACAGGAAGTCCACGAGGTGTGCGGTGTCCTGTGGAGTGCCCAGTCTGCCGAGCGGGGAGCTGCGGATGCAGTGCTCCCGGAGCTCCCCGGGCATCCAGCCGGTGTCCACCGGCCCGGGGTTGATCACGTTGGCGGTCACGCCGAGGTGGGCGAGCTCGTGGGTGGCGGCCAAGGTGATGCGGTCCAGGGCTCCCTTACTCGCTCCGTAGGGCAGGTTGCCGACGGTGTCGTCGCTGGTGAGGCTGATGATCCGGCCGGTTCCGGGTGCCGCGGTGAAGCGGCGCCCGAACTCGCGGATGAGCAGCCAGGTGGCGCGCGCGTTGACGGCGAAGTGCCGGTCGAAGCTCTCCACGGTGGTGTCGAGCAGCCCGGAGTCGACGGACTCGCAGTGACTCATCACCAGCGCGGTGACGCCGCCCGCACGCCGTTCGACCTCGTCGAAGACGCGTGCCGGGGTGTCCGGGTCGGCGAGGTCGGCCTCGATCGCGGTGCTGGCCGCACCGAGCTCGGCCAGCGAGCGGCTGATCGCCTCGGTCGCGCCGGGTTCGCTGCCCCAGCTCATGCGGTCGTCGTAGGGGGCCCAGTGGGTGAAGGCGATGTCCCACCCGGACGCGGCCAGCCGACGGGCGATGCCCGCCCCGATACCGACGGTGCGACCCACCCCGGTCAGCAGGGCCAGCGGGCGGCCGGCGGAAGAGCCTTCTCCGTGCACAGGCTGGTCATGGTCGATGCTCGTCGTCACAGGTCGGAATGGTTCACGCATGACATCGCAGCGTCCATCGATTTTCTGCGACCTCGCCGCAAGCGAGTGGGGCCAGGACACGCCTCCGGCGTCCTCGCCCGTGACCTTCGCTGCCGCAAGGTCGATACTGCCGACAGCGGCCTGCCTGTCAACCTTCACAGGAGACACCCATGAAGATGCTGATCAATGTCGCCGAGACCGTGGTCGCCGACGCGTTGCGTGGGATGGCCGCCGCGCATCCCGAGTTGGTCATCGATGTCGAGAACCGGGTGATCGTGCGCAGGGACGCACCAGTCGAGGGGAAGGTCGCCCTCGTCTCCGGCGGTGGGTCCGGGCATGAGCCGCTGCATGGCGGGTTCGTGGGGCCGGGGATGCTGTCGGCTGCCTGTCCGGGTGAGGTGTTCACCTCGCCGGTGCCGGATCAGATGGTGCGGGCCGCGGCCGCCGTGGACAGTGGTGCCGGTGTGCTGTTCGTCGTGAAGAACTACACGGGTGACGTCCTCAACTTCGACATGGCCGCCGAACTCGCCGAGGACGAGGGCATCCAGGTGGCGAAGGTTCTCGTCGACGACGACGTGGCGGTCACCGACAGCCTGCACACGGCGGGGCGGCGCGGCACCGGCGCGACGCTCTTCGTGGAGAAGATCGCGGGAGCCGCCGCCGACGCGGGCATGCCCCTGGAGCGCGTCGAGGCGATCGCCCGGCGGGTCAACGAGAACACGCGCAGCTTCGGTGTCGCGCTCAGCGCGTGCAGCACGCCCGCCAAGGGCAGTCCTACCTTCGAACTGCCTGCTGGGGAGTTGGAGTTGGGCGTGGGGATTCATGGGGAGCCGGGGCGTGAGCGGCGTCCCATGATGACCTCCCGTGAGATCGCCGATTTCGCCGTCGACGCCGTACTGGAGGATCTCGCGCCGCGCAATCCCGTCCTGCTGCTCGTCAACGGCATGGGGGCCACCCCGTTGCTCGAACTGTACGGCTTCAACGCCGAGGTGCAGCGCGTACTCGTCGAGCGTGGCGTTCCCGTGGCGCGCACCCTCGTCGGCAACTACGTGACCTCGCTGGACATGGCCGGGGCCTCGGTGACGCTGTGCCAGGTCGATGAGGAGCTGCTCGGGCTGTACGACGCGCCGGTGCGCACGCCCGGTCTGCGCTGGGGGGTCTGATGGAGGGGGCGGGAGAGAGGCCGGGAGTCGAACTGAGTGTGTTTCGTGCCGAGTTCTTCGTGCGTTGGCTCATTGCCGCCGCGGCCGCCGTCGACCGTGAGACGGAGCGGCTCACGGACCTGGACTCCTCGATCGGCGACGCCGACCACGGCAGCAATCTGCTGCGCGGCTTCACCGCCGTCGTCGCCGCCCTGGAGGAGGAGGGGCCGGAGACGCCGGGGGCCGTCCTCGTGCTGGCGGGGCGGCAGCTGATCTCGACAGTCGGCGGCGCGTCGGGCCCGCTCTACGGCACGCTGCTGCGCCGCACCGGCAAGGCGCTCGGGGACGCGGCCGAGGTCGACGCGGCGCGGTTCGCCGAGGCCCTGCGCATGGGGGTCGACGCGGTGGCGGCGCTCGGTGGTGCCGCGCCCGGCGACAAGACGATGCTGGACGCCCTCGTCCCCGCCGTCGACGCCCTCGACGGCCCTGACGGCTCGTTCGGCGCGGCGCGCGAGGCAGCCCTGCAAGGTGCCCTGGCCACGACGCCGCTCCAGGCGCGCAAGGGCCGCGCCAGCTATCTGGGCGAGCGCAGCATCGGTCATCAGGACCCGGGCGCCACCTCCTCGGCGCTGCTCTTCGAAGCGCTCGCCGAGACCGCTGCGGGTGACGGTGCACGGGAGGCCGGCCGTGGCTGAGGAAGCGCTGGTCGGCATCGTTCTCGTGTCGCACAGCGGTCCCGTCGCCGAGGCGGTCGCCGCGCTTGCCGCGGGGCTCGCGGGAGGCGGCCTCGCCGCGCCGGTCGCGGCCGCGGGCGGCACCCCCGACGGCGGGCTCGGCACCAGCGTGGAGCTGATCGCGGCGGCGGCCGCGCGGGTGGACCGCGGTGCGGGCGTCGCGGTCCTCGCCGACCTCGGCAGCGCCGTCCTCACCGTGAAGGCGTTGATCGCGGAGGGCGACGAACTCCCGGACAGAGTACGGCTGGTGGACGCCCCGTTCGTGGAGGGTGCGGTGGCGGCTGTGGTGACCGCTTCGGCCGGCGCCGACCTCGCGACGGTCGAGGCGGCAGCGACGGAGGCGTACACCTACCGGAAGGTGTGAGGTGTGCGGCCGGGTGAGGTGCGGCCCGGCGGGGGTGCCCCCGGGGGCCCGGCGAGGTACGGCCTTGGCGGCGGGGGTGCGGCGGGGGTGCGGCGGGGCGCGGCCCGGCGGCGGGGGCAGCCCGTCCCCGTGCGACCCGGCGGGTGCGCCCGGGGTGGGGGGCGGCCCGGCGGGGGTGCAGCCCGGCGGAGGCGCGACCCCACTGGAATGCAGCTCGACGGGCTTCGGCCTGGAGGCGGCCCAGCGCGGTACGGCCCGGTCGCGGAGGCGGCCCGGCGCGGGCACCCGGGTGGGGCGCGGCCCGGTGGGGATGCGCCCCGGCAAGGGCACGACCCGGCGGCGTACGGCCACGCAGTGCGGGCCCGAACCGCACGCGGCCCTCGCACACCCACCACCCCCATATCCCAGTTTGCACCCCCCTGCACCCCCACCCCGACGATCACACCCCCACAACGCACACCCCACCCCTTGATGTGCCCTCGTCAGCCCTGTCAAATAGGTCCGGACCAATGCCGTCGAGTGGAAGGCAGCACCGTGCGACGGATCTCCCGTCTCTCCACCCCTCTGGCCCTGTCCCTGCTGACGGTGACGGCCGCGACCGCGGCCACGCTGAGCGGCTGCGCGTGGGGCGGCGGCGACACCAAGGACACCAGACCCCCGGCGGCGCCCCGCGGCCTCACCGTGCAGGCGGGCAGCTCCACCACCGCCCACGTCATGTGGAACCAGGCCACCGACGACACCGAAGTCACCGGGTACGAGGTCTACCGCGGAGCCAAGAAGGTCAAGGAGGTGCCCGGCCGGGAGCACATGGTGGACGTCGTCGGTCTGCGGCCGTCCGCCACCTACACCTTCACCGTCCGGGCCCGCGACGCCGAGGGGAATGTGAGCGAGGAGAGCAAGGAGCTCACGGTCACCATGCCCGCCGCTGCCGCCGCCGACCACAGACCGCCGACCCGGCCCGGGCGCCTGACCGGCGAGGCCGAGGGCAGCCGGGCGGTGATGCTCTCCTGGAGCAAGTCCTCGGACAACAGGAAGGTGGCCTCGTACGAGATCTTCCAGGGCGGCTCGAAGATCCACAGTGTCGGCGGGGGCCAGACCGCCACCCTGGTCACCGGCTTGCGGCCCGGCACCGGCTACACCTTCACGGTCAAGGCGCGCGACGCCGCCGACAACTTCTCCACCGCGAGCCCCGCGGTCCGCGTCACCACCGCGGCGGGCAAGGGCTCGGGGCGCGGCACCGCGCCCACCGGCTTCCGCGCGGACACCCACCGCGCCGACGGGGCGTACTACATCGATCTGTCCTGGACACCGCCGCGCACCGGCGGCGCCGTGACGGAGTATCAGATCCAGCTGGACGGCCGCACCGCCACCTCGCTCGTCTTCGGCGGCACCGCGCCCCGCGACAAGGCCGAGCACAGCTTCTACATCGGCAGGGAGGCCGGGGAGCGGCACCGGGTTCGGGTCCGGCCCAAGCTGCCGGACGGGACGTGGGGCGGCTACTCCCCCGAGCGGACGGTCACCACCGGCTGAGCCCCCGGCCCCGACCACTCCGACCCGTCCCGACCGACTACCCCTGAACATCAGCCCCGTCGGCGCACCGCGGCGGCCTCCCGCTCGCTCAGCAGCGCCGCCGCGCGCCGGCACCAGTCGCGGGATTCTCGCTCGAAGGCGAGCCCGCGCAGACAGGTCAGATAGGGGCCGACGCGCTCGCCCGTGCGCAGGAACTCGTCCTCGTCCGTGCCTCCCCGCAGCCGTACGAGGAGTTTCTCCAGGACCTCGATCTTCGCGTCGGCGACCGCCGCCCGCTCCGTGAGCTGCTCGATCACCGGCGCGGCGGCGACGCCGTCGACGGCCTGCACCTTGACCAGCAGGTCGTCGCGGATGAAGGACGGCTTCGCGGCCCGTTCGGCGAACCGCTCCATCTCGGCGAGACCCTCGTCGGTGACCTTGAACAGCCGCTTGTTGGGCCGGCCCTCCTGGACGACCTCCCGCCCCGCGATCAGGCCCTCCGTCTCCAGCTTGGCCAGTTCGGCGTAGAGCTGCTGGGGCAGTGCGTGCCAGAAGTTGGCCACGCCGATGTCGAAGCCCTTCGCCAGCTGGTATCCGCTGTACTCGCCGTCCAGCAATGCCGCGAGCACCGCGTGCCGCAGAGCCATCTTCCGGATTCCCTTCCCTCCAGCCGACTTTCACCCCCATCATAGTCAAGGATCTGACTACTCAGATTCGTGACTATGGACAAGTGGACAGCAACTTCCGGAGGAACCATGACGCACCCCACCGCCGCGCGCTTCCGTGCCGTCGTCGAGCAGCGCGATCTCGCCGCGCTCAAGGAGCTGTTCACGCCGGACGTCCGCTTCTACAGCCCGGTGAAGTTCACGCCCTTCGAGGGCCGTCCCATGGTGCTCGGGCTCTTCGGCGTACTGCTGCGGACGTTCGAGGACTTCCGGTACGTCGGTGCGTACTCGGGCGAGGCACAGACCAGCTCCGACGACGGCGAGGCGGAGTCGGACGTGCTTCTCTTCCGCACCACCGTGAACGGGAAGGAGATCCACGGCATCGACCTGCTGCACTTCGACGAGGCGGGGCGGATCAAGGAGTTCACCGTGATGGTGCGCCCGCAGTCCGCGGTGCACACGCTCGGGCAGGCGGTGCACGAGGGGCTGGTCACGGACGGCCTCGTTCCCGCCCCCCGTTGACGCGTCTGCGCCGGACGAAGGATTCCGTCACCTGCCCGGCGGCCGTCCGCATGCGGTCGCCGCGCGCGGCACGTTGGCTCTTCGTCAGGTAGCACGGGTGTTCCCCGACTCTCGGCGGCGCATGGGTTGTACCGCCTCCCGTGTCACCGGAGGGCAGACTCATGCGTATTACTCAGATATGTGTCCGTACCGGCCTGACCGTCGCCGCCGCCGCGCTGCCGCTGATACTGGGTGCTCCTTCGGCGTCGGCGGCCGAGGACCTCACCGTGACCGCCACCGGTTCCACGGTGCGGGCCACCACCGCCGCATGTCCCGACGGCGGTACGGCCTCGCTCATGGGCGCCGCCAACGCCAGCTTCGCCGGCGGCCGGCAGGCGGCGTTGGTCAACGGCAGTGCTTCCTGGCGGAACGTCGGCGCCGGTTCCTACACGGTGCTCGTCTCCTGCAAGGACGGCACGCAGGTCGGACCCCGGACCGTCACCGTCGGCGCCCCGCCGACGGCCTCCTCGACGACCGCGCCCGCGCGGGGCGTCCGCGGAGGGCTCGGGGGCGGTTCCGAGGACCGCGGCACCATCACGCTCGTCACCGGCGGGGCCCTGGTGGCCGCGGCCGCGGGCGGCGGCGTCTGGTACCTGCGCCGCCGCGGAGCCGCCGGCCGCCCCTGACCGGGGGCCACGGCACGGCACCGACGACCGCCGCCCACCCGGCGTGTTCCGGGTGGGCGGCGGTCGCGCGCCGAGGCGCCCTTGCCGAGCCCACCGAACCGCCTTACCGTCCCTCCCAGCCGACAGGGAGGGCGCGTTCATGCCACGACCGCTCAGCGTTCAGCTCTACACCGTGCGCGACCAGCTCGTCGCCGACCGGGAGGGGACGCTGCGCCGCCTCGCCGGTCTGGGGTACGGGGCGGTGGAGGCGTACGACGTCCTCGGCGACCCGGAGGGGCTGCGCCGCGCCCTCGACGACCTCGGGCTCACCGTGTCCGGCACGCACGCCGTGCAGCTGCTCGGCCCGGAGCCGGAGCACGTACTCGACGCGGTGCGGACGCTCGGTACGGATGTCGCGATCGTCCCGGCGGGCATACCGCCCGAGGAGTTCACCTCCCGCGACGGGCTCGCGCGCACGGCCGACCGCCTCAACTCCCTTGCTGCGCTTGCGAGTCGGCACGGTGTACGCATCGGCTACCACAACCACTGGTGGGAGATCGAGCCCCGCTTCGGCGACGACGGGGCGGCCGACGACGGGGCGGCCCCGCACGCCGTCGACGTGCTCGCCGGGCTGCTCGACCCGGACGTCTTCCTGGAGATCGACACCTACTGGGCGGCGGTCGGCGGCGCCGACGTCCCCGGCCTCCTGCGCCGCCTCGGCGACCGGGTACGGGCGCTCCACCTGAAGGACGGGCCCGGCACCAGGGAGGACCCGAACGTGGCGGTCGGCTGCGGCACCATGCCGATGCCGGAGATCCTCGCCGCCGCACCGGACGCCTGGCGGATCGTCGAGTTCGACTCCTGCGCGGGCGACGCGGAAGCCCTCTACGGTGAACTCGCGGCGAGCTACGGCTACCTCACCACCCTGGAGGCGCTGTGACTCCCGCACCCGTCGGCTCGGGCCCGGTCGGCGTCGCCGTCGTCGGCGCGGGCGTCATCAGCGCCGAGTACCTGCGTACGTTGAGCCGGTTCCCGGACGTCCGGGTCGTGGCCGTCGCCGATCTCGACGAGGAGCGGGCGGCCGCCGCGGCCGTCACCCACGGCATACCCGTGTCGGGCGACGTCGCGACGGTGCTCGCGCTGCCGGAGGTCGAGCTCGTCGTCAACCTCACCGTGCCCGCCGCGCACGCGCAGGTGGCGACGGCCGCCCTGCGCGCCGGGAAGCACGTCTACGGCGAGAAGCCGATCACGCTCGCCCCGGGTGAGGCGGAGAAGCTGCTCGCCGAGGCGTCGGAGCGGGGGCTGCTCGTGGGCAACGCGCCGGACACGTTCCTCGGCGCGGGCCTCCAGTCGGCGCTGCGGGCCGTGGCGGCCGGGCACATCGGTGCGCCCGTGGCGGCGACGACCGTGACGCAGAGCCTCGGGCCCGAGGGGTGGCATCCCGATCCGGCGTTCTTCTACCAGCCGGGCGCGGGGCCCCTCTTCGACCTGGGCCCGTACTATCTGACCTCGCTCGTCGCCCTGTTCGGCGGTGTGGAGCAGGTGGCCGCGACGGCGGCACGCGCGCGCGTTGAGCGCGTCGTGGGGTCGGGGCCGAAGGCGGGTCAGGTGTTTCCCGTCGACGTGCCGACGCACGTGTCGTCGCTCATCCGGTTCGCCTCCGGGGTGCGGGCCACCTCGACGTTCAGCTTCGACTCCGCGCTGCCCCGCATCCGGTTCGAGGTCACCGGGACCGAGGGCACCCTCGCGGTGCCCGACCCGAACACGTTCACCGGCCCGCTGAAGCTGCTGCCCAACGGCTCGGACGACTGGCGTGAACTGCCCGTGCGGGGGCGGACCGACGGGCGGGGCCTCGGCGTGGTCGACATGGCGCGCGCCCTGCGGCGGGGCACCGCGCACCGGGCGTCCGGCGCGCTCGCGCTGCACGTCCTTCAGGCGATGACGGCGATGGCGGACTCCGCCGAGCACGCGCGATTCGCCTCCCTGCCCACCCAGGTCGTGCCGCCGCAGCCGCTGCCCGCGGAGTGGGACCCCCGCGAGGCGACGCTGGGGTAGCGGTGCCCCGGGGGCCCTACGGCGCTTCGAGCTCCTCGATGGTCCGCGTGAGCCACTGCGTCCAGAACGTCTCCAGGTCGATGCCCGCCCGCAGCACCGCGTGGCGCAGCCGGTCCTCGACGGCGTCCTTCTCCGGCGGGAAGTCGCGCCGCTCGATCTCCTCGTACTCGGCCAACTGCCGCCGGTGCAGGTCGAGATGGTGGTGCAGGTCGTCCCGGACGCCCGCGACGCCCGCCGCGCCGACGACCGCCGCGGCGCGCAGGCGCAGCAGGAGGGTGTCGCGGAGCGGCTTCGGGTCCTGGCTCTCGGCCGTCCAGCGGGCCAGTTCGGCGCGGCCCGCCGGCAGGACCTCGTACTCCTTCTTCTGCCCCCGTGCCGCCTCCTGCCGCGGCAGCGCCCGGATGGCGCCCTCGCGCTCCAGTCTGCCCAGCTCGCGGTAGATCTGCTGGTGCGTGGCCGACCAGAAGTAGCCGATCGACTTGTCGAACCTGCGGGTCAGTTCGAGGCCCGACGACGGCTTCTCCAGGAGGGCGGTGAGGATCGCGTGCGGGAGTGACATGGGGGCAATCCTAGGGAGGGGCCGCGCGGGCGCGGGGTTCAGAGCGCGGCGGCCAGCTCCGTGCCCTGCTTGATGGCGCGCTTGGCGTCCAGCTCGGCGGCGACGTCCGCGCCCCCGATGAGGTGTGCCGCGACACCGGCCGCGACGAGCTCCTCGTACAGGTCGCGGCGCGGCTCCTGTCCGGAGCAGAGCACGATCGTGTCGACGGGGATCACGGACGACTGTCCGTCGACGGTGATGTGCAGGCCCGCGTCGTCGATCAGGTCGTAGCTGGCGCCCGCGACCATGGCGACGCCGCGGTGGCGCAGTTCGGTGCGGTGGATCCAGCCCGTGGTCTTGCCGAGGCCCTTGCCGACCTTGGACGTCTTGCGCTGCAACAGGTGGACGGTGCGCGGCGGCGTGGGCCGCTCGGGCTTGGTCAGGCCGCCGCGCTCGCGGAAGTCCATGTCGACGCCCCACTGCCGGAAGTACGTGGCCGGGTCCAGGCTCGCCTTCTCGCCGCCGTCGGTGAGGAACTCGGCGACGTCGAAGCCGATGCCGCCCGCGCCGATGATCGCGACGCGCTCCCCCACGGGTGCGCCGTCGCGCAGCACGTCGAGGTAGCCGACGACGCTGGGGTGGTCGATGCCGGGGATGTCGGGGACGCGGGGCGTGACGCCGGCGGCGACGACCACTTCGTCGTACGCCTGTGCCGTGAGCACGTCCGCGGTGATGACGGTGTTCAGCCGGACGTCGACGCCGCGCAGGTCGAGCTGGGTGCGGAAGTAGCGCAGGGTCTCGTCGAACTCCTCCTTGCCGGGGACCTTGCGGGCGACGTTGAGCTGGCCGCCGATCTCGGCCGCCGCGTCGTACAGCGTGACGTCGTGGCCGCGCTCGGCGGCGGAGACGGCGAAAGCGAGGCCGGCGGGGCCCGCGCCGACGACGGCGATGCGCTTCTTGGTGCGGGTGGGCGAGAGCACGAGCTCGGTCTCGTGGCAGGCGCGCGGGTTCACCAGGCAGGAGGTGATCTGGAGGTTGAAGGTGTGGTCGAGGCAGGCCTGGTTGCAGCCGATGCAGGTGTTGATGGCCTCGGGCCGCTCGGCCTGCGCCTTGTTGACGAAGTCCGGGTCGGCGAGGAGCGGGCGGGCCAGCGACACCATGTCGGCGGCGCCGTCGGCGAGCAACTGCTCGGCGATCTCCGGGGTGTTGATGCGGTTGACGGTCACGAGCGGCACGGAGACCTCGCCCATGAGCTTCTTCGTGACGAAGCTGTACGCGCCGCGCGGCACGGACGTGGCGATGGTGGGGATGCGTGCCTCGTGCCAGCCGATGCCGGTGTTGATGATCGTGGCGCCCGCGGCCTCGATCTCCTTGGCGAGGTGGACGACCTCTTCGAGGGTCGAGCCGCCGGGGACGAGGTCCAGCATGGAGAGGCGGTAGATGATGATGAAGTCGGCGCCGACGCGTTCGCGGGTGCGGCGGACGATCTCGACGGGGAAGCGGATGCGGTTCTCGTAGGAACCGCCCCAGCGGTCGGTGCGCCGGTTGGTGGGGGCCGCGATGAACTCGTTGATCAGGTAGCCCTCGGAGCCCATGACCTCGACGCCGTCGTAGCCGGCGAGCTTGGCGAGTTCGGCGGCGCGCACGGAGTCCTCGACGGTCTGCTCGACCTCGTCGTCGGTGAGCTCGCGGGGCACGAAGGGGCTGATGGGCGCTTGGAGGGCGCTGGGCGCGACGAGCTTGTCGTGGTAGGCGTACCGGCCGAAGTGGAGGATCTGCATCGCGATCTTCCCGCCCTCGGCGTGCACGGCGGCGGTGATCGCCGCGTGCTCCTTGGCCTCCGCCTCGGTGGTGAGCTTGGCGCCGCCGTCCCAGGGGCGGCCGAGCTCGTTCGGGGCGATGCCGCCGGTGACGATGAGGCCGACGCCGCCGCGGGCCCGGGTCGCGTAGAACTCCGCCATCCGCTCGAAGCCGTTCGGGGCCTCTTCGAGGCCCACGTGCATGGAGCCCATGAGGACCCGGTTGGGCAGGGTGGTGAAGCCCAGGTCGAGCGGGTTCAGCAGGTTCGGGTAACGGCTCATGCGGCCCCTCCGTACGCGGTGTCTACAGGACAGTTGTAGACGAGACGCGGACGTTGTGCAACTAGTTGCATAACCCTGGCGCATGGAACCGCAGCGGTCGACGCGATGTCCGAATCCCGCCAGCCGCGCCGCCGGGCACCCCCCAGACTGGAGGCAGCACCCGAACGCTTGAGGAGAGTCCGATGACCGTCCACACGACGATCGACAGCCCGCTGGGCGAGCTGCTGCTGGTGGGCGAGGCGTCGGCCACCGCCAAGGGCGGCACCGCGCTGGCCTCGCTCTCCATGCCGGGCCAGAAGGGCGGCGCCGTCGTCCTGGACGGCTGGGTGCGCGACGACGCGGCCTTCGACGTGATCACCGCGCAGCTGCGCTCGTACTTCGCCGGGAGCCTGACCCACTTCGACATCGAGTACGCCGCCGGGGCGGGCACCGCTTTCCAGCGCAAGGTCTGGGACGCGCTCGACGCGGTCCCTTACGGCACCACGACCACCTACGGACGCCTCGCCGAGCGCCTCGGCCTCTCGCGCGCCGCCGTCCGCGCCCTCGGCACCGCCATCGGACGCAACCCGCTCCTCGTCGTCCGCCCCTGCCACCGCGTCATCGGCGCCGACGGCTCCCTGACCGGATACGCGGGCGGCCTGGAGCGCAAGCGGCTGCTCCTCGACCTGGAGGCGGCGTGACCCTCACCGGTCCCCGCCGAGTCCGCTGACCCGCAGCGTGATGTTCAGCCGCCCGGTCAGCCCCAGCGCGGGCGGCGCGGTGCCGGGGAGCACCCTCGGCACCCCGTGGTACGCGAGCCGCGAGGCCCCGCCGAACACCACCAGGTCGCCGCTGCGCAGCTCGACGTCCGTGTACGGCTTCGTGCGCGTCCGGGTGTTGCCGAAGCGGAAGACACCCGTGTCCCCGAGGCTCAGGGACACCACCGCGGCCCCCGACTTCTCGTCGCTGTCGCGGTGCATGCCCATCCGCGCGTCGGCGTCGTAGAAGTTGACGAGGGCGATGTCGTACGCCTCCTCGACGGCGTGACCGGCCGCTTCGGCCGCCCGGCGGCCCAGCTCGGCGAGCCACGGCGGCATCGGCTTCACGGGGGCGCCGTCCCCGTCGACCACGGTGCGCGCGTACCCGTACGGATACCAGTGCCACCCCAGGCACACCTGTCGCGCCGTCATCGCGCCGCCGCCCGGCGTCCTGACCGTGCGCAGCCCGGCGGGTGGCATGGCCCACTCCCGGCACGCCTCCAGGAGCCGCGACTGCTCCCCCGGCGCCAGCCAGTCGGGCAGGTGCACCGCCCCCGGGGCGAGGACGGTGCGGGCCCGCGGAAACAGCTCGTTCAGTACGGCCACGTCCAGTCGGCGACCTCGGGCACGTCCGTGCCGTGCTCGCGGATCCAGGCGTGGTGCCGGGTGCGGGCGTCGGCCATCGCCTGGCGCACCGCCGTCGCGCGCACGGCCAGGCCGGGGACGCGGTCGATGACGTCCATGACGAGGCGGTACCGGTCGAGGTTGTTGCGGACGACCATGTCGAACGGCGTGGTGGTCGTGCCCGCCTCCGTGTAGCCGCGCACGTGCAGGTGGTCGTGGCCGGTGCGGCGGTAGGCGAGGCGGTGGATCAGCCACGGGTAGCCGTGGTAGGCGAAGATCACCGGCTTGTCGCGGGTGAAGAGCGCGTCGCACTCGGAGTCGGCCATGCCGTGCGGGTGCTCCTCGCGGGGCATCAGCCGGGCGATGTCGACGACGTTGACGACGCGCACGGTCAGCTCGGGCAGGTGCTCGCGCAGCAGCGCCGCCGCGGCGAGGACTTCCTGGGTGGGCACGTCACCCGCGCAGGCGAGCACGACGTCGGGTTCCCGGGAGCCGTCGTCGGTCCCCGCCCACTCCCAGACGCCCGCCCCGCGCGCGCAGTGGGCGCGGGCGTCGTCGAGGGAGAGCCAGTCGAAGCAGGGCTGCTTGCCCGCGACGACGACGTTGACGTAGTCCCGGCTGTGCAGGACGTGCTCGGTCACGGAGAGCAGGGTGTTGGCGTCCGGCGGGAGGTAGACGCGTACGACGTGGGGGCTCTTGTTGAGCACGTGGTCGACGAAGCCGGGGTCCTGGTGCGAGAAGCCGTTGTGGTCCTGCCGCCACACGTGCGAGGTCAGCAGGTAGTTCAGGGACGGCACGGGGGCGCGCCAGGGCAGGGTGCGGGAGGTCTTCAGCCACTTGATGTGCTGGTTGACCATCGAGTCGACGATGTGGACGAACGCTTCGTAGCAGGAGAACAGGCCGTGGCGGCCGGTGAGGGTGTACCCCTCCAGCCAGCCTTGGCAGAGGTGCTCGGAGAGGACTTCCATGACGCGGCCGTCGCGGGCGAGGTGCTCGTCCGTGTCGAGGATCCGGGCCTGCCAGGCCTTGCCCGTGGCGTCGTAGAGCGCGCCGAGCCGGTTGGACTCGGTCTCGTCCGGGCCCACGACGCGGAAGTCGCGGCGGTCCGCGGTGTCCGCCATGACCTGCGCGAGCAGTTTGCCGGTGATCCGGGTCGGCTCGTGCAGGGTCGTGCCCGGCTTCTCCACGGCGACGGCGAACTTCTCCAGGGGCGGGACGGGCAGCCGGCGGGTCAGGCGGCCGCCGTTGGCGTACGGGGTGGCACCGAGCCTGCGCTCCCCCTTGGGGACGCAGGCCAGGACCTGCGCGTTGGGGCGGCCGTCCGCGTCGAAGAGCTCCTGCGGGCGGTAGGACTTCAGCCACTTCTCCAGCTGCCGCAGGTGGTCCGGGTTCTCGCGGACCCCGGACAGCGGCACTTGGTGCGCGCGCCAGGTGTTCTCGACGGGCTCCCCGTCGACGGCCTCCGGCCCCGTCCAGCCCTTGGGCGTGCGCAGCACGATCAGCGGCCACCGCGGGCGGCCCTGCACACCTCCGCCGCCGCGGGCGGCCCGCTGGACGGCGGCGATGCGGTCGAGCGCCTGGTCCATGGCCTTGGCCATCGCCTGGTGGACCTTGCGCGGCTCGTCACCGGCGACGTACAGCGG
Source organism: Streptomyces sp. NPDC030245 (assembly GCF_055572995.1). Taxonomy (NCBI): domain Bacteria; kingdom Bacillati; phylum Actinomycetota; class Actinomycetes; order Kitasatosporales; family Streptomycetaceae; genus Streptomyces; species Streptomyces sp. NPDC030245. Next base: position 262,096 of record NZ_JBVICF010000009.1, read on the forward strand.
CTCGTGGCCGTACCCCTTGAGGAGCGCGTCGAGTTCGGCCTCGGGGAGGCGGGCGAGCACGGTGGGGTTGGCGATCTTGTAGCCGTTGAGGTGGAGGATCGGCAGGACCGCGCCGTCGTGCGCCGGGTCGTGGAACTTGTTGCAGTGCCAGGAGGCGGCCAGCGGCCCGGTCTCGGCCTCGCCGTCCCCGATCACACAGGCGACCAGCAGATCCGGGTTGTCGAGCGCGGCTCCGTAGGCGTGCGCGAGCGAGTAGCCGAGCTCACCGCCCTCGTGGATCGAACCGGGCGTCTCGGGCGCCACGTGGCTCGGCACACCACCGGGGAACGAGAACTGGCGGAACAGCTTCGCCATGCCCTCCGCGTCCCGCGAGACATCGGGATAGATCTCGCTGTACGAGCCCTCGAGCCAGGAGTTGGCGAGCACGGCGGGCCCGCCGTGGCCCGGCCCCCACACGCACAGGGCGTCCAGATCACGCTCCTGGATGACGCGGTTGAGGTGCGTGTGCACGAAGTTGAGGCCGGGTGAGGTGCCCCAGTGGCCGAGCAGGCGCGGCTTGATGTGCTCGGGCCGCAGCGGCTCGGTCAGCAGGGGGTTGCTCATCAGATAGATCTGGCCGACGGCCAGGTAGTTGGCGGCGCGCCAGTGGGCGTCGAGCGCCGCCAGGTGGTCCTTCGCCACGGGTGCCACAGGTCCTCCTCGCTGGATTCGGGGCATACGGCAAGGTCAGCGTGCCGATCGGGTTCCACGTGAGTGGCGGGTCAGTCGTGCGGGACGCTGGTCGTCGGCGCTTTCGTACGGTTTCCTACGGCGGGTCGGCCGTGCGGAACGGCTGGCTCCGTCTCCAGCACGTCAGCCGCGCGGAGCGGCCGGCTCCGTGTCCAGCACATCAGCCGTGCGGGACGACCGCCACCGGGCAGGCCGCATGGTGGAGCACCGCGTGGCTGACCGGCCCGAGCTGCATGCCGAGCTGGCCCTTGCGGCGGTGGGCGCCGACCACGAGCAGGTCGCAGGCGCGGGCCGCGTCGAGCAGCGCGGTGCGGGCCTGCCCCTCCGGCACGTCGCGGCGCACCGTGAGGGTGGGGTGGGCGCGCAGGGGCGTGCGCAGGGCTTCGGTCAGCTCCTCCTCGGCGCGCCGCTGGTGCGGGTCGGTGACCCCGGCCGCCCGGGGCCGGGCCGGGGCCTCGTGGGCCGGGCAGCGCCAGGCGTGCACGGCGCGCAGGGTGGCGCCGCGCCGCTCCGCCGCCTCGCACGCGAAGGCCACGACGGCCGCCGAGCCGGCGGGCTCCCCCACCCCGACGGTGATCTGCGGCCCGGTCCCCGGGTGCGCGTCGCCTTCGGCGTCGCGCACGACGACGACCGGCGCCGTGGCGCGGGCGGCGACCGCCAGGCTCACCGAGCCGAGCAGCAGCCCGGCGAGCCGTCCCCTGCCCCGGCTGCCGACGACGACCGCCCGGGCCTCGCCGCTCACGCGGATCAGCGCGGCGGCCGGGTCCTCGGGCAGGACCGTGCCGGTCACCTCGACGGCGGCCGTACGCCGGCGGGCGTGCGCCACCGCCCGCTCGACGATGTGGTCCGCCGCGGCCTGTACGGCTTCGCCGCCGATGCCGAAGGAGGGCTCGTGCCCCTCGTACCACTCCCAGCTCGACGCGTGCACGATGTGGAGCGGTGTCTCCCACCGGGCGGCCTCGTCGACGGCCCAGTCCAGGGCCCGCAGGCCGGCCGGTGAACCGTCGACACCCACGATCAGGGGCAGTTCCACGGTCGATCGTCTCCCTCCGCCGCCCCGGACCGCGGCTCGGCCCGGCCGTCGCCCTATGACGCTGCCATCAGGCGCGCCCGCGCGGGAGTGCCGAACAGGCCCGGTGTGCCGAACGGGCCCGGTGTCGGCGGTTCGCCCCTCACCGACCGCCTCACCGCCCGTCCTTCACCGCCCGTCCTTCACCGCCCGCAGGAGGACGAACTTCGGGTCGCTCGCCACGACGTCCGCGTTGCCGAAGAGCTTGCGCAGGCGCACGTGGTAGCCGAGGTGCCGGTTGCCGATGACCCACAGCTCGCCGCCGGGGCGCAGCGCTGCGCGGGCGCCGCCGAACATGCGGCGGGCGGTCGCGTCGGTCGTCGCCTGGTGGCTGTGGAAGGGCGGGTTGTTGAGGACGAGGTCCACCGTCCCCGGCGGTACGGCGGTGAGGGCGTCACCGGCCACGAAGTGCGCCTTGGCGTCGTCGGCGGCGTTGGCGCGGAAGGTGGCCTCGGCGGAGGCGACGGCCTGGAACGACTCGTCGATGAAGGTGACCGTGGCGTCGGGGTCCGCGACGGAGGCGGCGGTGCCGAGCACGCCGTTGCCGCAGCCGAGGTCCACGACGTGGGCGGCGCCGCGGGCGCGCGGCAGGTGCTTGAGGAAGAAGCGGGTGCCGATGTCGAGGCGGTCGGCGCAGAAGATGCCCGCGTGATTGACCACGGTCAGGCCCGCGCCGGCGCCGGAGTCGGCGGGCAGCACGTAGGTGCCGGGCCACGGGCTCTCGCCGGACGCGCGCTCCGGGTCGGGGGTGCTGAAGATGAGGCGTGCCTTCTGCCGGGCCAGCGACGTCCTGGTCGGGCCGACGATCCGCTCGAAGAGCTCCAGCGTCGAGGTGTGGATCTCGGTGACCATGCCGGTGCCGACGACGACCGTGCCCTCGTGCAGGGCGGGCGCGAGCCGGTGCAGCTGGTCCTCCAGGAGCGCGAGGCTCTTCGGTACGCGGACCAGGAGTACGTCGACGCGGGCGGGCGGCGCGTCCCTGGTCGTCAGGAGCCGTGCCGCGTCCTGCGGGTGGCCCGCCCGCGCCAGGTTGGCCCGGGTCGCCTGCTGGGCGAGGAAGGAGTCGGTGATCTGCACCGGCACGCGCGCGTGGCCCGCGAGCACGGTGGTCAGCGCGCCCCACCGGTCACCGACGACGGCCACGGTTCCGGAGAGGTCGACGGGCGCCGCCCCCTCCTCGCCCGCCAGGTGCCGCAGCAGATAGGCGTCGGCCGCCGACCAGGCGCGCAGCTGGTCGCGGGGGTCCTCCGGGAAGCGGGTGAGGTCGTACGCGCCCCATGACGTGCTCAAACGGTTCATCGTGCCCTCAGGCTAACGGAGGGCCCGCAACACTCGTGGCGCAGCCCGGGGGCCGCACCGGCCGGGGGCTGCGGCTGTCACTGGCCCGCCGGAGCCTGCTCGAACCAGGTGGGGCCGTCGGACATCGCATGCTTGATCCGGGACAGCGCGAACTCGTTCAGCGGGGGCAGCGCGTCCACGTCGAACCACCCCACCTCCAGCGACTCGTCGTCGTTGACGCGCGCCTCGCCGCCGACGGCACGGCAGCGCAGGGTGATGTCCATGTACTGGCAGGTGTCGCCGTTGTCGTAGGTGACCGGCTGGAGTGCCTGCACCAGGACCACCCGCTCCGGCACGCAGTGCACGGCCGTCTCCTCGTACACCTCGCGGACCGCGCACTCGGCGGGCTGCTCCCCCGGGTCGGGGATGCCGCCGATCACCGACCACCTGCCGTTGTCGGAGCGCCGCCCGAGCAGCACCCGGCCCTCGTCGTCGAAGACGACGGCGGTGACCCCCGGGAGCCAGAGCAGCTGCTGACCGGCGGCGGCCCGGATGGTGTGGATGAAATCAGGAGTAGCCATGGTCCGAACCCTATCGGCGCGGCACGGCCGCCCCCGGCCGGCCGACAGTTGACTCCGTGCCGGTGCGCCGGGTCCGCGCCGCCCTGGTCACGGCCCAGGCGAGGCCGCCCGCGGCGACCAGCACCAGAACGGCCTCGGGCAGCACGCCGAGGCGGGTGGCGGGGGTCCGCGAGGAGCGCAGCGGCACCTCCTCGACGAGCGAGTCGGCGGTGTACCACGTGGTCTTCGACCGCACCTCGCCGTCCGGCATGATGACCGCGCTGACGCCGCTGGTCACCGGCACCGTGACGGCCCGGCTGTGCTCGACCGCGCGGATCCGGGACATCGCGAGCTGCTGGTAGGTCATCTCGCTGCGGTCGAAGGTGGCGTTGTTGCTGGGCACCGAGATGAGCTGCGCGCCGTGGGTGACGGTGTCGCGCACCGCCCAGTCGAACGCCGCCTCGTAGCAGGTCGCGATGCCCACCTTCGTACCGGCCATGGTGAAGACTCCGGGCTCCGAGCCGCGGCTGAAGTCCTGGCGCACCTTGTCGACGTCGCTGCTGAAGGCGCTGATGAGCGAGCGCAGCGGGATGTACTCGCCGAAGGGCTGGATCTGCCGCTTGTCGTAGGTGTCCGTGGGGCCCTTCCGCGGGTCCCAGAGGATCTGCTCGTTGTAGAGCCTGCCGTCCTTCTTCTCGACGACGCCGCCGACGGAGACGGGCGCCCCGATGGCCTTGACCGCGCCCTCGATCGCGAGGCGCGCGTCGGGGTTGGTGAACGGGTCGATGTCGGAGGAGTTCTCCGGCCACAGGACGAGGTCGGGGCGCTTCACCTTGCCGGCCCGCACCTCTGCGGCGAGGCGTTCGGTCTCGCGCACGTGGTGGTCGAGGACGGCGCGGCGCTGCGCGTTGAAGTCGAGCCCCGCGCGCGGGACGTTGCCCTGGATCGCGGCGACGGTCGCGGTGCCGTCCTCCGCCTCGTCGCTGACGAGCGCCCGCGCCCCGAGGGCGCCGACCACGGGGACGAGCACGCTGAGCGCCGCGACGGCCGCCGCGCCCCGGCGCACGACACGGGTGTCGCGTACGTCGGTGACCTGGCGCACGACCTCGTACAGCCCGAACCCGCACAGGACGACCGCGAACCCGAGCACAGGGGTGCCGCCGAGCGCGGCGAGCGGCAGGAAGACGCCGTCCGCCTGGCCGAAGGCGATCTTCCCCCAGGGGAATCCGTTGAACGGCACACGCGCGCGTGCCGCTTCCCCGGCGATCCACAGGGCGGCCGCCCAGAGCGGGTAGCCGGGCAGCCGCGAGACGGCCGCGATGCCCGCGCCGACGAGGGCGACGAAGACCGCCTCCACCGCCGCGAGCGCCAGCCACGGGCCGGGGCCGACCTCGACGCCGGTCCACACGAGGAGCGGCAGCAGGAAGCCGAGGCCGAAGAGGTAGCCGAGGCCGAGGCCCGCCTTCCAGGTCCGGCCGCGCAGGCACCAGGCGAGGGCCGCGAAGGCCGGGAGCGCCAGCCACCACAGGGTGCGGGGCGGGAAGCTGACGTAGAGCAGCACTCCGGAGAGGGCCGCCACGGCGGCGGGCACGAGCCGGCGCAGGACGCGGACGGCCCGGTGGGCCCGCGGGGTCTGCGGATCGAGCTGCTCCGGCTCGTCGACGGGAGTGGTGGTGGCGGTCACCCGGGGAGTGTACGGCGCGTCACCTGGGCGCCGACAGCTCGGTCGACCGGCGCGACAAGGCCTCGCGCGACACCCTCAGCCGTATCGTTCCCGCACGACCGGTCCCGTACCGCGACGGCAGCCGTCAGCGTGTGGCCGAGTCCTTTTGCCGCTGGCCGGTTCGCGTCACCTGGGCGCCGACAGCTCGGTCGGCCGGGGCGACAAGGCCTCGCGCGACACCCTCAGCCGTATCGTTCCCGCACGACCGGTCCCGTACCGCGGCGGCAGCCGTTAGCGTGTGGCCGAGTCCCCTGCCTCCGGCCCGTTCGCGTCACGGCGGACGCGGCCCGTGTCGGCGGGGGCCCGTCATACACCGGGGGGCGACGGGGTGGGGTCAACGGGGACAGCCATGCCGATCGGTCCGGCGGCGGCGCGGGAGCGCCCTGCCGCGTCCGACGCGACGGGCGGCGCGCTGCTCGGGGCGTGCGCCGCCTGGACGCTGATCACCGCGGGTGTGCACGGCGGAAGCCCGGAGGGCGTGCTCCTCGCGGTCCTCGCCGTGGCCGCGGGCTACGCGGGCGGGCGGATCTGCGGGGCGCTGCTGCCGGTCGCCGCGCCCTGCGCGGGCGCGCTCGCGGGGCTCGGCCTCGCCGTGGCGGCGCCGCGTCTCACGCTCGGTCCGTCCTCTCCCCTGGGCCACACCGGTGCCACGGCCGCCCTGCTGATCCTCTCGGCCGGTGCGGCGTGCTGTGCGGCGTGGGCGGCGCGGACTCCGGTGGCGCGCCTCGTGCTGCGGCTGCTCGCCGTGGGGATCGCCGGTGCCGCGGCGGCGCTCGGCTCACCGGCCGGCTGTGCGGGCTCCGTCGTGGTGCTGCTCTGTTCGCTGGCGGCGGCCCGGCTGCGCGGCAGGACGGTCGGCCTCGCCGGGCTCGCGGGCGCGGCGCTGCTGATCACCGGCGTATCGCTGGCGGTGGCCGACGACGCACTGCCGGGTGGTCTGACGGCGCCCGTCGAGAGCGGCCTCGGCCGGCACCGGGTGCTGCTGTGGCAGGACGCGCTGGTCCTCGCGGAGCGGGAGCCCGCCATGGGGGTGGGCCCCGGCCGGTTCGGCGAGGCCAGCCCGGTGGCCGCCGAGTATCTCCCGGCGGACGGGAAGCCGCATTCGGCGCCGCTGCAACAGGCGTCGGAGCAGGGTTTCGTCGGGGTGGGGCTGCTGGCGGCGGTGTTCTGCTGGCTCCTGTACGCGCTGTGGCGCTCGCCCGGCTCCACGCAGGTCGTGCTCTCGGCGGGCGCGGCCCTGACGGCGCTGACGGCCGTGGCGGCGGTGGGCAACGCGCTGAGCGTGACGACGGTGACGACCGGGGCGGGGCTCCTCGCGGGCATCGCGACGGCCAGGCCCCTGCACGAGGAGGTGCCGGAAGCCGGCCGTCCGGTCAGCCCGCTTTCCCCATGAGGCGCAGCCGGGCCCTGATGGCGCGCACCGCGGACTCCGCGTCGTCCACCGTCACCGTGAACTTGTGGCCGTCGCCCAGACTGAGCACCAGGCCCTCGCCGCGCCTGACCACGACGGCGGTGCCCTTCTCGGGCCGCCAGCGGTATCCCCAGCCGCCCCACTGCCGGGGCGTCACGGCGGGCGCGAACTCCGCGCCGACGACATGGGAGAGCGGGATGAGGCGGCGCGGCAGCCCCAGGTGACCGCAGCGCACCTCAAGGAAGTCCTTGTCGACCTTCACGGCCACATGGACGAAGGCGAGGGTCCCGAAGAGCATCAGAAGGCCGACCGCGATGCAGCCCACGACGGACATGACCAGGGGTGCGATGCCCGAGGTCCAGACGGAGCCGACCGCGAGCCCGATGCCGAGCGCCAGGCAGGCGGCGCCCGCACAGGCCAGCAGCCACTGGGCACGGTTGGTGGCGCGGCCGGTCCAGACCTCGTGCGGGTTGTCGGATGCGGCCCGCTCGTCGTGCTCGCCGTGCTCGTCAGGGGCTGGGTCCTTCATGCCATCGAGCCTACTCAGATTCCGCGGTGAAGCCACCGCGTAGCGGAACGTCACCGACCGCTCACGAGGGCGGCCCCGTCAGAGCGCCGGGCTGGTCTCCGCGAGCATGCGCCCCTCCGCGTAGGTGAGCGCTGTCCGCGGCAGCTGCTCCTCGCGGCCGCTGAGCAGGACGGTGAGGCCGGGGGCGGCCGCCGCGGGACCGGTGGCGGCGGGGTCGGTGCCGGGGCGGGCGCCGATCCTGCGCAGCGCCTGGGCGGCCACCGCACCGGCCGAACCGTGCAGGACCAGGGGCGGCAGACCCGGCTGCTGGACGGCGGCCCGAATACGCTCGGCGACCAGCTCGTAATGGGTGCAGCCCAGGACGACGGCCCTTACATCGCGCGGGGTGAGGGCCGCGGCGGCGGCGATCGTCTCGTCGATGGCCTGCTCGTCCGCGTACTGCACGGCGTCGGCCAGGCCGGGGCAGGGCACCTCGGTGACGTCGACGCCGCGCGCGAACTCCTCGATGAGGCCGCGCTGGTAGGGGCTGCCGGTGGTGGCGGGCGTGGCCCAGATGGCGACGGGTCCGCCCCCCGCGGCCGCGGGCTTGATCGCCGGCACGGTCCCGATCACCGGGATCGCGGGCTCCAGGCGGGCGCGCAGGGTGGGCAGCGCGTGCACGGACGCGGTGTTGCAGGCCACGATGAGGGCGTCCGGCCGGTGTGCGGCGGCGGCCTCGGCGACGGCGACGGCCCGCCCGGTGAGGTCCTCCGCGGTACGGGGTCCCCAGGGCATTCCGTCCGGGTCCGAGGAGAGCACGAGATCGGCGTCGGGTCGCAGGCGGCGCACCGCGGCCGCCGCGGCGAGCAGTCCGATGCCGGAGTCCATGAGCGCGATCTTCACCCGGTCACCATAGTCGATGGGCCCCACAGGCCCCTTCCCGTGGGGCAGACTTCGTCGGATGAGCGCCGTTGCGTGGATCGCCGCCGGATCGCTTGCCGCGTGGCTGTGGCTGCTGTTGGGGCAGGGCTTCTTCTGGCGTACGGACGTGCGTCTGCCACCGCGCCGGGACCCCGCGCGGTGGCCGTCGGTCTGTGTCGTCGTCCCCGCCCGCGACGAGGCCGCGGTGCTGCCGCGGAGCCTGCCCTCGCTCCTCGCGCAGGACTATCCGGGGCGGGCCGAGGTCTTCCTCGTCGACGACGGCAGTTCGGACGGCACGGGGGAGCTGGCCCGCGCGCTGGCCGAGCGGCACGGCGGCCTGCCGCTGACGGTCGACTCCCCCGGCGAGCCGCCCCCGGGCTGGACGGGCAAGCTCTGGGCGGTACGCCACGGCATCGGCCTGGCACGCGCGTGTGGCCCCGAGTACCTGCTGCTCACCGACGCGGACATCGCCCACGAACCGGACAGCCTGCGCCGGCTGGTGGCCGCGGCGGACCACGGGCGCTTCGACCTCGTCTCCCAGATGGCCAGACTGCGGGTGGAGAGCGGCTGGGAGCGCCTGGTGGTCCCGGCGTTCGTCTACTTCTTCGCGCAGCTCTACCCGTTCCGGTGGATCGCCCGGAAGGGCTCGCGGACGGCCGCCGCGGCGGGCGGCTGCGTCCTGTTGCGCACGGACGCAGCCGAGCGCGCCCGGATCCCCGACACCATCCGGCAGGCAGTGATCGACGACGTGGCGCTCGCGCGGGCGGTGAAGCGCGCCGGCGGTCACATCTGGCTGGGTCTCGCGACGCGCGTCGACAGCGTGCGCCCGTATCCGCGCCTCGGCGACCTGTGGCGGATGGTGTCGCGCAGCGCGTACGCGCAGCTGCGGCACAGCCCCCTGCTGCTCGTCGGGACGGTCGCGGGTCTCGCCGTGGTGTATCTCGTCCCGCCGGTGGCGCTGTTCGCGGGTCTCGCCGCGGGGAGCGCGGCGGCGGCCGCGGCCGGCGGTCTCGCCTGGCTGGTGATGACGGCGACGTATCTGCCGATGCTGCGCTACTACCGGCAGCCGCCGGCCCTCGCGCTCCTGCTGCCCGGCACCGCTTTCCTCTACCTCCTGATGACGGTGGATTCGGCGGTGCAGCACTACAGGGGACGTGGCGCCGCATGGAAGGGGCGTACGTACGCACGCCCGGACGCCACCGCTCCGGAGCCCTCGCCCGAGCAGTCCTGAGCGGCTACTTCCTGCCGGGCGTCCAGTTCATGCCCCACCCGTAGGTCTGGTCCATGGTGCGCTGCGGGCTCACGCCGCGCTCCGGCACGAGGTAGCGGGCCTCCCGCTGGACGACGAGGTCGCCGCCGTTGTTGGTGAGCAGGGCCAGCGCGCACACGTTGGAGGCGACCGTGCACTCGTCGAGCGAGAAGTCGATCGGTGCTCCGTGCTGCGGCTGGAGGGTGACCGTGGCGTTGAGGTCGGCGAAGCTGCGGGCGCCTTGGTAGATGGTCACGAAGATGACGATGCGCCGGAAGTCGTTGATGTGGTCGAGGTTGATGGTGAGGTTCTCGCCGGTGGCGACGGCGCCGGTGCGGTCGTCGCCGTCGAGCAGGATGTACGGGGGCTGGTGCAGCGCTCCGAAGGCGTTGCCGAGGGCCTGGACGACGCCCTTGCGACCGTCGGCGAGTTCGTAGAGGGCGCAGAGGTCGAGGTCGAGGTCGGCGTGCATGGCGACGGCCCTGCCCAGCTTGGCGCCCCACCCCTTGAACTGCTTGCGCACCTCCCAGTTGAGGTTCACGCGCATGCCGCCCGAGGTGCCGCCCTGCTTGGTCAGGGAGACGGACGGCGCGTCCTTCGTCAGGGTGACCTTGGTCAGGCGCACGGGTGGGGCGGCAGCCGGAGAAGGTGCGGGCGCGGGAGAGGGTGCCGGGGTCGGAGAGGCCACGGGAGCGGGAGGCGCGGGTGCCGCCTGCTGGGGCTCGTCCACCGAGATGCCGTAATCCGTCGCGAGGCCTTCGAGCCCGCTGCCGTACCCCTGGCCGACGGCGCGGAACTTCCACGCGCCCTGGCGCCGGTAGAGCTCGCCGAGGACGAAGGCGGTCTCCACGGTCGCGTCGGTGCTGTCGTAGCGGGCGAGTTCGGCACCGCCCGCCGCGTCCAGGACGCGGATGTACAGGCCGGGCACCTGGCCGAACGTGCCGCCGTCGGCGGACACGGCGAGCACCACCGTCTCGACGCCGGGCTCCACGCGCGCGAGGTCGACCGTCAGCACATCGACGACACCGGCACCGGACCGCTGCTTGCCCTCGTGCCGCACCGCTCCGGAGGAATGCTCCGGCTGGTTGTAAAAGACGAAGTCCGCGTCCGAGCGCACCTTTCCGGAAGGCGACAGCAGAAGCGCGGACGCGTCGGCGTCCGGCACTCCGGCTCCGGAACCCCACCCCAATTCGATCCGTACCGCGGGTGCCGGTACGGGAACATTCGATCCTTTAGGCATTGTCATGTCCGCCCCCATCGCAAGTCGCCGTCCGGCAGGGCCGCCGTTTCCGTTCACGGCCAACTTATTACCCGGGCCGCTGAGAGACCCACGACGGCGCCGCGCGGCCTTCCCGGCCGACCCCCGGTAACCCGCCAGGAGCTCGGCCTTTACACGATCCGTACGCCGCTCGGCGACCGATTTTCCCAAGTTCGCTCGCATTGGGGGGTCCACGACCACTAGCGACACGTAAAACAACCCTCTTATCGGTCTCCCCAACCAGCACATCAAGGGCTTAACTTATGGAGCATGACCTCCCCCCGCTCCACCTATGGCGGCGGTTACTACTCCGCGCCGTCCTTCCCGGACACCCCGATCTACGACTCCCTCGTCGCAGAGCGGGGCACCCCTCAGATCGCCCCGATCCGGGTCCCTTCCGCGTACGACACGGGTAACCACCTGCCCGCCCTGCCGGCCGCGCTGCCCGCGCTCCCGGCCGCCCCTTCCCATCCCCACCAGGGGTACGGCTACCCGCAGGCCCAGCAGCCCGCACCGCTGCAACAAGCCCCGGCGCCGTACATCCCGCAGCAGGCCGCGGCCCCGCGCGGCTACCCGGGCGCCCAGCCCCAGCGACCGGCGCCCGGTACGGGATACGAGGCGATGCGCCCGGCGGCGCCCCGCCCCGCTCCCGCGGCGTACGAGGATCCGTACAACCGCCCCTACCGCGGGTACTGACCCACGGCGCGGGGGCGCGCTCTGCGAGAAGCCGCCGTCGGGCCACGGGCCCGGCGGCGGCATCCGCATGCCCGCGCCCGGGTGGGGAACCCGCCGCCGGGGCATGCACGTTGAGACGGACGTGGAAGGGGGTGCGGGGCAGTGCGGGCAATCGTGGGCCTCTGGCGGTGGCGGCACAATCCGCTGTGCCGCGGCACCGATCTCGCCGAGGCCTGGCTGGCCCTGGTCGCACTGGTGGCGATCGTCGTCGCCGTCCCGGTCGTCGGCGTGTGCACCACGGATCTGGCGCGGGACGCCCTCCTCGCCTCGGCGCGCCAACAGCGCGCGGAGCGGCACGCCGTCACCGGCACCGTCCTGCGCAAGGTCGAGTCGCCCCCGGTCGACCCCGATCCCGAGACCTCTTCGGCGCGCGACGCGCACAGCCGTGTCCTGGCGCGCTGGCGGGCGCCGGACCACACCGACCGGCAAGGCGTCGTCCTGTCCGCCCTCAAGACCCCGAGCCCCGGTGACCGTTTCTGGCTGTGGACCGACGAGCAGGGCCGGGTCGTCGGCCGCCCGCTGGACGGCGCGACCGCGACGACGCACGCGGTGCTCGCCGGATTCGGCGCCGCCACGGCGAGCGTCGGGATCGTCGAGGGCGCCCGCAGGCTGATCCTCTGGCGCATCGTGCGGGGGCGGCACGCGCGGCTGGACCGGGCGTGGGAGAAGGCCGGCCCGGACTGGGGCCGCACCGGCGCCGGTTCCTGACCGTCGGCCCCGGCCATCGGGTCAACTCCGCCTGCCCGCGCGCGCTACGGTGGACCGGCCGAACTCCTCGGCCCCTTGCGCACTGCCACGACACGCAGTGACACGGCACAGCCCGCAAGGTCCGGCGCACGAACAAGGTGGGGGCAGAGCAACTCCATGGCACAGGGCACGGTCCAGGTGACGCACACCGGCACGTCGCGGTGGCGGCGCCGCACCGGCGAGTACGCATCGCTCGCCGCTGCCTTGGAGGCCGCGAGCGACGGGGACGTACTGACCGTCGCCGCGGGCACCTACCGCGAGAACCTCGTCGTCCAGCGCGCGGTGACGCTGCGCGGCCCCGAGAGCTCCGCAGGCTCGGTGCGCATCGCGCCGTCCGACGGGGTGCCGCTGACCGTCCGCTCCTCCGCGGTCGTGCAGGACCTGCTCATCGAGGGTCAGGACTCGTCCGCGCCCGCGCTGCTCGTCGAGGACGGCGCACCGGAGCTCGTCGGGATCCGGGTGGTGACGCGGTCGGCGGCCGGCCTCGAAGTGCGCGGCGGGGCGCGGCCGACGGTGCGCCGCTGCACCGTCGACAACCCGGGCGGCATCGGCATCGCGGTGCTGGACGGCGGGGGCGGTGTCTTCGAGGAGTGCGAGATCGTCGCGGCGGGCCAGTCCGGTGTGGCGGTGCGCGGCGGCGCCCATCCCCGCCTGGAGCGCTGCCGGGTGCACCACGCCTCGGGCGCGGGCCTCTCGGTGACCGGGGAGCACACGGGTCTGGAGGCCATCGGCTGCGAGGTGTACGAGGTCAAGGGTTCGGGGGTGCAGGTCACCGCGCGGGCCGCGGCGCACCTGACCGACTGCGACGTGCACCGCACCACCTCCGACGGCGTCACGCTCGACACGGACGCCGTGCTCACCCTCGCCGACTGCCGCATCCACGACATCCCGGAGAACGCGATCGACCTGCGGTCGCGCTCCGTCCTCACCCTCACCCGCTCCACGGTGAGCCGGTTCGGCCGCAACGGACTCTCGGTCTGGGACCCCGGCACGCGCGTGGACGCCAACCAGTGCGAGATCCACGACAGTACGGGCGACTATCCGGCGGTCTGGGTCAGTGACGGCGCGACCGCCGTCCTGGAGTCCTGCCGGGTGCACGACGTGCCGGACGCGCTGTTCGTCCTGGACCGCGGCTCGCGCACCGACGTCGTCGACAGCGACCTCTCGCAGGTGCGCAACACCGCCGTGTCGGTGAGCGACGGCGCGACCGCGCAGCTGGACGACTGCCGGATCCGCGAGGCCGCCACGGGCGCCTGGTTCCGCGACCACGGCAGCGGCGGCACCCTCGCCAACTGCACCATCGACTCCGTGCAGACGGGTGTGATCGTCACCAAGGGCGCGGACCCCACCATCGAGCGCTGCACGGTCACTTCGCCCGCCGAGGCCGGTTTCTACGTCTCCGCGGGCGGCCGCGGCACCTTCCATGGCTGCCGGGTCGGCGGCAGCGACGGCTACGGCTTCCACGTCATAGACGGCTGCCGTACGACGCTGAAGAAGTGCCGCACGGAGCGGTGCGCCCGCGGCGGCTTCGAGTTCTCCGAGGAGGGGCCGCTCGTCGAGGAGTGCGCGAGCGACGAGAGCGGCGGCCTGCGCACCCCCGCGCCGGCGGCGCAGCCGGCGCCCGCCGTGCAGACGGCCACGCAGACCGTCGGGCTGCTCGGCTCCCTGCCCGCACAGCAGACCCCGCTACAGACCCCGCAGCCCGCCGCGCCGGCGCCCGGGAAGGCCGCCCGCGCCGCCAAGGAGGTCCTCGGCGAACTGGACGCGCTGGTCGGCCTGGAGAGCGTCAAGCGCGAGGTGCGCGCCCTCACCGACATGATCGAGGTGGGCCGCCGCAGGCAGCTGGCCGGGCTCAAGGCCGCGTCGGTCCGCCGCCATCTGGTCTTCACCGGTTCCCCCGGCACGGGCAAGACGACCGTCGCCCGGCTCTACGGCGAGATCCTCGCCTCGCTCGGCGTCCTGGAGAGCGGCCACCTCGTCGAGGTGTCGCGGGTCGACCTGGTCGGCGAGCACATCGGCTCGACGGCGATCCGCACCCAGGAGGCCTTCGACCGCGCGCGCGGCGGCGTGCTCTTCATCGACGAGGCGTACGCCCTGTCGCCGGAGGACTCCGGGCGTGACTTCGGCCGCGAGGCCATCGACACGCTGGTGAAGCTGATGGAGGACCACCGTGAGGCCGTGGTGGTGATCGTCGCGGGTTACACCGCGGAGATGCAGCGGTTCCTGTCCGTCAACCCCGGTGTGGCGTCCCGCTTCTCACGGACCATCACCTTCAGCGACTACGCCCCCGAGGAGCTGCTGCGGATCGTGGAGCAGCAGGCCGACGAGCATGAGTACCGCCTCGGCACCGGTGCGTCCGAGGCGCTCCTGAAGTACTTCACGGCGCTCCCCAAGGGTCCCGCGTTCGGCAACGGCCGTACCGCGCGGCAGACCTTCGAGGCGATGGTGGAGCGGCACGCGGGGCGGGTCGCCCAGCTCGACGAGCCGAGCACGGACGATCTCACCCTGCTGTATCCGGAGGATCTGCCGGAGCTGGTGTGACCTCCTCGGCGGTCGCGGGCCTCGGGGGCGGCACACAGGGCGTGAGGCGGGCCAACAGCCGCGTCCGTTCCTCGGCGAACGCGGGGTCGGCCTGGTAGTCGCTGTGGCCGAGGATCGGTGCGGGCAGCGGGTGCTCCTCCGTACGGCCGTAGGCGAGGGGGTCCTTGAGGGCGGCGCGGTCGACCTGCGGGCCGCAGTCGCCGTGCAGCTGGATGGGGCCGCCGATGGGGTCGGTGGTGCGGTACAGGTTGCGCCAGCAGTCGACCTCGCGGTGCAGGGAGGACAGGGCCGCGGGGCCGAAGTGGGCGGGGAACCAGCGGCCGTACAGGCGCTCCAGGGGTGAGCCGTAGGTGAGCAGGGCGACGCGCCTGCGGACCGAGGGGCGCAGCTGCCAGGCGGCGGCCGCCGCGAGGACGCTGCCCTGGGAGTGGCCGGAGAGGACGAGGCGGCCTCCCGTGGCGGCGGTGGCGCGCGTCCAACTGGCCATCCGCCAGGTCAGGTCGGGCACCGCGCGCTCGGCGTAGCAGGGCGGCGCGAAGGGGTGGGCCGCGCGCGGCCAGAACGTGCCGACGTCCCAGAGGATGCCGATGGTGCGGCGGGCCGAGGGGTCCTTGTAGGCGCGGCGGCCCCAGGTGATGAAGAGTATGAAGCCGAAGCCGATGAGCCAGGAGCCGAGGGCCTGGGAGGTCTCCGCGGCGCCCTCCAGGATGTTCGGAGCGCCCTGCGCGGCCTTCGCCGGCACCTGGTCCGTCACCCAGGCACCGGTGAGCGCGGCGGTGCCGAGCAGCAGCGTCACGGCGGAGACGATGCCGACGAGGAGGGGCGCGCGGTCGGTGAGGGCGGCACGCGCGCGGGTGCCCGCGATGCGGCGGGTGCGGGTGAGGTCGGTGCGCTCGTCGGGGTAGTCCCGCGCCAGCTGCGCCATCTCGTGGCGCTTGCGCTGCACGGTGCGTACGCCGAACCAGGCGCACAGCACCGCCACGACCACCAGGAGCGGTGGGATCACGGACGCCTGCCAGGTGAGCACC
The DNA here is from genome assembly GCF_055572995.1 of Streptomyces sp. NPDC030245. NCBI lineage: Bacteria > Bacillati > Actinomycetota > Actinomycetes > Kitasatosporales > Streptomycetaceae > Streptomyces > Streptomyces sp. NPDC030245. The sequence continues at coordinate 277,853 of NZ_JBVICF010000009.1, forward strand.
ACGGCCGGTCCCGCGATCGAGCCCCGGGTGCCGTCGAGCCAGTCGGACACGCGCTGCGCGCCGCCGCCGGTCATGACGCCGCCGAGGGCGCAGGACAGCATGGCGACGGCGGGTCCGCCGAAGCCGCGGATGGCGGTGCGGGAGTCGGGAGAGGTGCGGTATAGGAGGTGGGCGACCACCGCGAGGCACAGGACCAGGAGGCCCTGGACGAGCGCGATGCCACCGAAGGTGGCGTCGCCCGGCAGCCTGCCCGCGGAGCGCCACTCGGGGCGGGACCAGCCCGCGTACAGCAGGACGAGCACGAGGAGGACGAGCGAGCTCAGGGGCAGCCAGCGCACGAGGGTCCGGTCGAGCTTCCGGTCGAGGCGGTTCTCGGTGCGCCCCCTGCGGCACACGACCCAGACGACGACTCCCCCGCTCAGGACGAGGGTCGCGTCGAGCGCCCAGCCGAGGGCGTCGAGCAGGGCGGGGCCGCCGGGGCGCCGGTCGTGCCGCGCGGCGGCCGTGCCGACCGCGGCGGCGACGGTGAGCAGTCCGGCGGCGGTGTGGGCGGCGCGCAGCCGGGCCACCAGGCGCCGTCCGTACCAGAATCCGGGCCTGCCGAGCGCGGTGCGGCTGGTCTCCTCCTCCGGGTCGGGCTGCTGGGGCAGCGGCTGCTGGGATTCGTACGCGCTCCAGGTGCGGTGGGACAGGTACCAGAGCAGGCCGGTGAGCGCGGCGGGCAGCAGCGCGGCGACGGCGAGCCGGCGGCCGGGCTGGGACCACCAGCCGCCGTGTCCCGCGGCGTCGGTGGCGAGGAAGCCGAGCCAGGAGCGGTCGTCGGCGCACTCGGGGGTGCCCGCGCACTGCCATGCCGTGAGGTCGAGCGCGAGCTCGCAGGCGGCGGCGACGAGCAGCACGGTGAGGGTGAGGCCGATGAGGCGCACCAGAAGGCCGTAGGTACGCACGAGTCGCTTGCGGTGGCGTGAGGTGGGGCGCATCCAGTGGGCGAGGTTGACGACCATGAAGGGCAGCAGCAGGAGCCACAGGGCCCGGGAGCCGTTGCCCGAGGTGAGGTTGCACCAGACGTACGCCTCGGGCACCGGTTTGCCCCGGTAGTCGTCGGGGCGCCGCTCGGCGTCGGCGTCCGCGGTGCGGCGGAACATGGCCGCCGTGTCGTCGCCGGTGATCCGCACGGTGCGCGGGTCGTCGAGCATTCGCTCCGGTGTGGTTCCCCCGACTCCATGGACCAGGAGTTCCAGGGCGGTCTCGTCCTGCGTGGCTCGCTCCACTGTTCCGCTTCCCCCGAGATGCGCGTGGTGAGAGCACAAGGATCTCGGCTCGCGGCCCGCCGCGCACCCCTCGTCACGCAATCTCCCCCTTCCTGGTGAGCTTCCCGGCTGTTACCGGCCGTCGCGGGCGGTTTCCGGTCGTGTGCGGGCCCGCGGGCGATGGCACGGCTGTCGGTCGCGCGTGCGAGGATGAGGCCGTGCGCCGGGTGGGCGCGACGGACGTGACGAGGCAGAAGGGCCGTACCGGGCGTGAGCGACAACCAGAACCTCCTCGCCGAGCAGCGCCGCGCCCTGATCCTCGACGAGGTGCGCCGTCGCGGCGGCGTCCGTGTCAATGAACTCACCCGCAAGCTCGGGGTGTCCGACATGACGGTCCGCCGCGACCTCGACGCGCTGGCCCGCCAGGGCGTGCTCGAGAAGGTCCACGGCGGCGCGGTCCCGGTGGTCGAGGCGAGCACGCACGAGCCGGGGTTCGAGGCCAAGTCGGGCCTGGAGCCGACCGCCAAGGAGGACATCGCGCGGGCCGCGGCGTCCCTGGTGGCGCCCGGCACGGCGATCGCCCTGTCCGGGGGTACGACGACGTTCGCGCTGGCCCACCACCTCCTGGACGTCCCGGATCTGACGGTGGTGACGAACTCGGTGCGGGTGGCGGACGTCTTCCACTCCGCGCAGCGCACCTCCGGGCAGCGGCAGGGCGCGGCGACGGTCGTGCTGACGGGTGGCGTGCGGACCCCTTCGGACTCGCTGGTCGGTCCGGTGGCGGACCAGGCGATCGGGGCGCTCCACTTCGATGTGCTCTTCCTCGGTGTGCACGGCATATCCCTGGAGGCCGGTCTGTCGACGCCGAATCTCGCGGAGGCGGAGACGAACCGGCGCCTGGTGCGGTCGGCGCGGCGCGTGGTGGTGGTCGCGGACCACACCAAGTGGGGGACGGTGGGCCTGAGTTCGTTCGCGACGCTCTCGCAGGTCGACACGTTGGTGACCGATGCGGGGCTGCCCGCGCAGGCGCGCTCGGAGATCTCCGAGCACCTGAACCGGCTGGTGATCACGGGCGAGCGGGCGACGGACGCCGACGCGGGAGACGCCGGAGACGGCGGAGACAGCGGAGACGGCGTCGTGGCGGACCTGGACGACTCCGGGGCCGGCGCAGACATCTGACGACCCGCCAGCTAGGGTGACGGTGCTCGGTCAACCGTCCGTCTGCTGGGGGCAGATTCACATGGCACGCCGACTGAGCCCCGTGGGGCTCGACTTCGTGGACTCCGCTCCGGTGCGTCTGGTCTTCTCGCGTGAGGTCAGCGCGCCTCCCGAGGCGGTCTACCGCGCCCTGGCCGAGGACGTGACGGGCTGGCCCCAGTGGTTCTCCGCGGTCACCCTGTGCCGGCCGACCGGCGGCGGCACCGGCCGCGAGGTCCGCCTCATGGGCGGCACGCGCTTCCAGGAGTCGATCCTCGCCGCCGACGGACCGGAGCGGTACACCTACCGCGTCGACGAGACGAACGCGCCGGGCCTGCGCGCCCTGGTCGAGGAGTGGCGCCTCTCCCCGGCCCGGAGCGAAGTGGCCGGAGCCACCGGCACCCGGGTGCGGTGGACCTTCGCCATGGACGGCACCGCACCCCTGCGCGGCGCCATGAAGCTCGCCCGGCCGGGCCTCGGGCGATCGTTCCGCGACGCCGTCACGGCGCTGGACCGACGGCTCACCGCGGCCGGGGCATAGGCTCCGACTCGGTCGGCGAAGGCCGCTACTCCGGCCACGCCCCCGTGGCCAGCAGCGTGTCGATCGCGAGCGTGTACGGCGCGATGTCCAGGCCCTGTTCGGCCAGCCACGCATCCGAGTAGTACTTGTCCAGATAGCGGTCGCCGGGGTCGCAGATCAAGGTCACGACGCTGCCCGTGCTCCCCGCGGCCACCATCTCCGCGACAATCTTCAAGGCGCTCCACAGGCCCGTGCCGGTCGAGCCGCCCGCCTTGCGGCCGATGGCCCGTTCCAGGGCGCGCACCGCGGCGACGGACGCCGCGTCCGGCACCTTCATCATGCGGTCGATCGCGCCGGGCACGAAGCTCGGCTCCATGCGGGGCCTGCCGATCCCCTCGATGCGGGAGCCGCAGTCGCTCGTGGCGTCCGGGTCGCTCTTCGTCCAGCCGTCGAAGAAACAGGAGTTCTCCGGGTCGGCGACGCAGATGCGGGTGTCGTGCTGCATGTAGTGGACGTAGCGCGCGATGGTGGCCGAGGTGCCGCCGGTGCCCGCCGTGGCGACGATCCACGCGGGCTCCGGGTAGCGCTCCAGCCTGAGCTGCTGGTAGATCGATTCGGCGATGTTGTTGTTGCCCCGCCAGTCGGTGGCCCGCTCCGCGTAGGTGAACTGGTCCATGTAGTGCCCGCCCGTCTCGACGGCGAGGGCCGCGGACTCCGCGTACATCGTGCGCGGGTCGTCCACGAAGTGGCACCGGCCGCCGTGGAACTCGATGAGACGGATCTTCTCGGCGCTTGTCGTGCGCGGCATCACCGCGATGAAGGGCACCCCGATCAGCTTCGCGAAGTACGCCTCGGAGACGGCCGTGGACCCGCTGGACGCCTCGATGACCGGGCGGTCCGGCCGGATCCAGCCGTTGCACAGGCCGTACAGGAACAGCGAGCGGGCGAGGCGGTGCTTGAGGCTGCCCGTCGGGTGCGTCGACTCGTCCTTGAGGTACAGGTCGATGCCCCACTGCTCGGGCAGCGGGAAGCGCAGCAGGTGCGTGTCGGCCGACCGGTTCGCGTCCGCCTGGACCTTGCGGACGGCTTCTTTGAGCCAGGAACGGTACGTTTCGTCGCTGTGGTCGACGTCGAGTGTTGGCATCGGCCCGTCGGCTCGAAACTGCTGTGGGGTGCTCACGGCGGGGCTCCTTCGCGTCGTGCCGGACGCGATTCGACGCGGCCGTACACCTCGATCTTAAACACCCGCCACACGCTCCTCACCTGCATAAACACACCTTTGAGCACCTCAAAGGCACAGCTGGCGCAGCCTCGGGGGGAGCGCGCGGAGCGCCACCGCGGGCCGCTCCGAAGTGCCTGTTCGACACCCCCATGCGCACTGGTGCTCGACGCCGGGTGCGTGCAGACTTCACCGCACGGGACGCCTGTCCCGGCCGGAGCGGTCACCGAAACGCACAAGGGGGCGGAGAGCCATGGCGGAGCCGGAGTTCACGGCTACGGGTGTGCGGATCGGGCGGCGGTTGCGCTCCCTCACGCGTGCCGGTCAGGTCCGTATCGCCGACGGCAGGCTGGAGTTGCTGACCAGTTACGGCACGGAGATCGACAGCGCGCCGTTGCAGGCGGTGCGTACGGGAAAGCCGTGGTTCGCCCCGGAGGACCGGGCTCTCGCCGAAGTGAACGGCACCCGCTATCTGCTCACCCTGAACGACCACGAACCACGTCCGGGTGAGGCCGGGCCGCCGACGGTGCGCGGGTTCATCGAGGCGGTGCGCAGCGCCACGGAACACCAGCGGCCACGGAGCTGAGCGGACCCGCCGCACCGTGCGCGAGTTGCACGCCCCCACCCCCTGGGTCACTCTGGTCTCACATCACTCTGGGTTTACCGGCGATGACGCTGCGAACCAGCCCCGCCGGCCACACAGCAGGCGGCAGACCACGCGGCCCCTGCTGGATCCGATCGTCGTCTTCTTCCGGACCTCAATTCGGGGAGTCGCAGCCGTGATCAGCCAGCCAAGCAGGCATTGCACGGTAGAGCTCCAAGCCCTGCCGTCGCGGATCCGCCAGGTCCGCAGAATCGTATCTGCGCAGTTGCGCTACTGGCATCTGGATCCCTTGATCGACCAGGCCGCCCTCGGTGTGACGGAGTTGCTCACCAACGTCCACCTCCATGCCGAGCCGGACAAACTGTGCACCGTGGAGATCGAGCTGCTGCTCGACCGGCTCACGGTCTCCGTCCACGACCACGATCCCCGGCTTCCCCAGGTCCATGACGTGGAGTCGCTCGCCACCTGTGGCAGAGGGCTCGCGATGGTCGCCGCGGTGAGCGAGAGCTGGGGCGTGCGCCCGCAGGGCGACGCGGGGAAGGTCGTGTGGTTCACGCTTCCGGCCCCCTCCCCCGCGGTGACCGTGTCGTCGTATCCCGTGTACGGGGTGGTCGAGAAGGCTCCCGCCCGGTCGGCCGTTGTCGGCTGACCGGGCGGTGATCTTCCGCTCGACGTGCGGCGGGTGCGTCACTCGGTGGCGACGGCCCTCAGCACGTCGAGCCGTGCCGCCCGCCGAGCCGGGCGCAGGCCCGCCAAGGCGCCCGCGGCCAGGCCCACCAGGGCGACCACCGCGAGCCGCACCGGCGGCACGGCGAAGGCGAAGGCGGTCTCGGTCGCGCCGTCGGCCGCCTCGACGAGCACCCAGCCGAGGAAGCCGCCCAGCGCGATCCCCCCGGCCGTGCCGAAGGCCGCGACGAGCACCGACTCCCAGCGGACCATGGCCCGCAGCTGGGCCCTGGTCTGGCCGACCGCGCGCAGCAGACCCAGCTCGCGGGTGCGCTCGTGGATCGCGAGGGTCAGCGTGTTGGCGATGCCGAGCAGCGCGATGAGCACCGCCAGGGCGAGCAGCGCGTAGACGAGGGTGAGCATCATGTCGATGCCGCCCGCGGAGGCGGCCGCGTACTCGGAGCGGGTCCGCACGTCCGGATCGCCGTGGTCCCGCACCGTCTTCGCGATGGCGGCCTTGCCTTCGGCGGGGCTCACACCGTCCTTGAAGGTGACGGATACGACGCTGTCGGCGTCCTGCACGCGGTGCGGCGCCCAGGCCTCGCGGGTGATGACGTAGTCACCGGCGAGCTCGGACAGGCCGTAGACCGCGCGAACGGTGAAGGTCTCCTTCTCGCCGTCGGCGAAGGCCAGTTGGACCCGGGAGCCGACCTTCAGGTCCCGCTTCTCCGCCTCGGGCCGGGTGATCGCGATGCCGTCGTCGCCGAGCGCCCGCAGCGAGCCCTCGACCTTCCCGAGGTCGTAGGAGGCCGCGAAGGGCTCCGGGTCTGTGACGGTGAGCGCGCGGCCCTCCCCGTCGACCTCCGCGGCTCCCCTGCCGAGGCCCACGGCGGTCTCGACCTCCGGGCGCTCGGCGAGCGCGGGGGCCAGCTTCGGGCTGAGGCCGCTGCCGCCCCCGCCGAAGCCGGGTGCGCTGACCGCGACGTCTCCGGCGAAGGAGCGGTTCACGGTCTGGTCCATCGTGGCCTTCAGCGAGGCGCCGAAGACCGTGAAGAGACAGACGACGGCGACGCCGATCATGAGCGCGCTCGCGGTGGCCGCGGTCCGTTTCGGGCTGCGCAGGGCGTTGCGCCTGGCCAGGCCGCCGGTGACGCCGCGCAGCCGGTCCAGGGGCCCGCCGAGGACGCGTACCGCTCGCGAGGAGGCGACCGGGCCGAGCACCACGAAGGAGACGAGGGCCAGCGCCGCCCCGGCCCCGGCGAGCCAGAGCGAGGGGCTGACCAGGACGCCGGTCAGGGTGAGCCCCACGGCGGCCAGTGCGAGGCCCGCGCCCACGACGGCGCGGCGGCGTGAGGCGTCGGAGTGGTCGACGGCGGTCTCGCGCAGCGCGGCGAGCGGGGCGGTGCGCCCGGCCCGTACGGCGGGCAGGACCGCGGAACCCAGGCAGACCACGACGCCGACCGCGAGCGGCAGCAGCATGGAGAGCGCGCTGATCACCAACTCCCCCTCGGGGAAGGGGAATCCGATGGCGGGGAACAGCGCCTGCAATCCGGCCGCGATCCCGATGCCGCCCACGAGGCCCGCGGCCGACGCGGCCGCGGCGACGGCGCCCGCCTCGACGAGGGTGGCGGCGGTGACCTGGCGGCGCGAGGCGCCGAGCGCGCGCAGGAGGGCGTTCTCGCGGGTGCGCTGGGCGACGACGATGGCGAAGGTGTTGTGGATGCTGAAGGTGGCGACCAGCAGCGCCACGCCGGAGAAGACCAGCAGGAAGCCGGTGAAGAGGTCGAGGAACTGGCCCGAGATGTCGTCGGTGTTCTCCGCGGCCGACGCCTCACCGGTGATGGCCTCAACTCCGCGCGGGAGTACGGGAGTCAGCGCGTCGACGAGGTCCTGTTCGCTCACGCCGGGGCCGGCCCGCACCCGGATGGTGGAGGCCTCGCCGGGCTTCGGCATGAGGTACTTCTCGGCGTCGGCCCGCGTCATGCCGGTGAACGTGGTCTGCGCCATGCCGTCCTCGCCGCCGAAGGTCGCGAGGCCCACGATCCTCACCTCGACCGGGTCGGGGGTGCGCAGCGTCGTCGTGTCGCCGATCTTCAGGTCCCCCGTCTCGGCGGCGCCGCGGTTGACGACGACCTCGCCGGATTTCGCGGGGGTCCGGCCTTCGGCGAGCCGGTACGCGTTCAGCTCCTCGTCGTCGATCCAGTTGCCCGCGAGGGTGGGCGGGCCCTGGCCGCCGATGGGCTCGCCGTCCTTGCCGAGGAGCTGGCCCGCGCCCTCGATGGCGGGCTCGGCGGCGGCCACCTGCCCCGTTTTTTTGAGCTTCTCGACGAGGTCGGTCCTGACGGGCTCGCGGGTGCCCTGGCTGTCGTCGGGTGTGGTGATGGCGGCGGCGCTGCGGACGACGGCGTCGGTGCCGCTGGCGGCGTTGCCGAACATCGTGTCGAAGCCGGCGCGCAGGGTGTCGCCCATGACGAGTGTGCCCGCCAGGAAGGCGACGCCGAGCATGACGGCGAGGAACGTACCGGCGAAGCGGCGTTTGTGGCCGCGCAGCGAAGCCATGCTGATGCGCGCGGACGCGGCCAGGGACCTCCGACGACGGTGGGTGCTCGGGGAGTTGGGGGAGCTCATGTCGCCGGGCCTTTCGTGCGGGTGCCCGGAGCGGGGCTCGTGGGCGGCTTCGTGTCGAACGCCTTCAGGCGGTCAAGGACCTTGTCGGCGGTCGGCCCCGCCATCCGGTCCACGAGCCGCCCGTCGGCGAGGAAGACGACCTCGTCGGCGTGGGCGGCGGCCACCGGGTCGTGGGTGACCATGACGACGGTGCGGCCCATCCGGCGCACCGCGTCGCCGAGCAGGTTCAGCACCTCTTCGCCGGAGCGCGAGTCGAGGTTGCCGGTCGGCTCGTCGGCGAAGACGACGTCGGGACGCCCGGCGAACGCCCGCGCCACGGCGACGCGTTGCTGCTGCCCGCCGGAGAGTTCGGCGGGCCGGTGGTGCAGCCGGTCGCGCAGCCCGACGACGTCGACGAGTGCATCCGTCCACTCGCGGTCGCCGTCGACGCCCGCGAGGTCCATGGGCAGGGTGATGTTCTCGGCGACGGTCAGCGTCGGGACCAGGTTGAAGGCCTGAAAGACGAAGCCGACGCGGTCCCGGCGCAGCAGCGTCAGGCGCCGGTCGTCCAGCTTCCCGAGCTCCGTGCCGCCGATGAAGGCGGCGCCCGAGGTGAGCGTGTCCAGGCCTGCCGCGCAGTGCATCAGGGTGGACTTGCCCGAGCCGGACGGGCCCATGATCGCGGTGAACCGCCCGGCGGGGAAGGCGACGCTCACCCCGTCCAGGGCGCGCACGGCGGTGTCTCCGCTGCCGTAGACCTTCACGGCGTCGACGACCCGGGCGGCGCCGGTATCGGTGCCGGTGTCGGCAACGGCTTTGGCATTCCTGCCCGTTGCGGTGCTCATGCCGCACCGCCCTTGGACGTACGGCCGAACTCCTCGTTGAGGACGGTCAGCCTGCGCCAGTACTCGTCCTCGTCGATCTCGCCCGCGGCGAAGCGGCGGCCGAGCACGGCGATGGGCGAGTTCGCGTCGATGGGCGAGTTCGCGTCGATGCCGCCGGGAGCGTCCGAAGCCCGGAGCGGCCCGCGCCGGCCGCGCCACACGGTGCGGCGGAGCAGGGTGACGGCGCCGACGACGACGGCCGCCCAGATCAGCGGGAGAAAGAGGATCCACGGGCCGGGCCCGCCGTCCCAGTGCGCCAAGGTCTGCATGGGAAATCATCTCCTACGAAGTGGATTCGCTGTGTTGCCTGACGCCTCCAAACTCGCCCCCGGACTGCCCTGACGTCGTCGTACGGCCAGCGGCACCACGCGTACCACCCGGGGAGTACACGTGGCGTGCGCGCCTGCTCCCGTCCACCGATGGATCCCTGTACCTACTAGTATGTACAGTGAGCGCATGAGCACTCCGGAGCGTCTGATCGAGTCCACCCGCGAGCTGCTGTGGGAGCGGGGGTACGTGGGGACGAGCCCCAAGGCCATCCAGCAGCGCGCGGGCGCCGGGCAGGGCAGCATGTACCACCATTTCGCGGGGAAGTCCGACCTCGCGCTGGCCGCGATCCGGCGCACCGCCGAGGAGATGCGGGCCGCCGCCGAGGCCGTCCTGGGCGGCGGCGACAAGTCGGCGTACACGTCGGCGTACACGCGCATCGAGGCCTATCTGCTGCGCGAGCGCGACGTGTTGAAGGGCTGCCCGGTCGGCCGCCTCACCATGGACCCGGACGTCATCGCGAGCGACGAGCTGCGCGCTCCCGTCACCGAGACGCTCGACTGGCTGCGCGAGCGGCTCGCCGGAATCGTCAAAGAGGGGCGTACCCAGGGCGAGTTCACGGCAGCGCTCGACCCGCGGGAGACCGCGTCGGCGATCGTTGCGACAGTGCAGGGCGGCTATGTCCTGGCCCGCTCGTCGGGTTCGCCCGCCGCCTTCGACGCGGCGGTACGCGGTCTGCTCGCGCTGCTCGCGGCCTCCCGCACACCCACTGCGGTGCAGGCCGACGCCTCCGCAGGCTGAGCCTGCACCAACTGCGCCTGCCCCGCTCAACTGCGCTTGCCGATAAGGGAGTACGCCACCATGCACGCGATGCAGTACGAGATCACCTTGCCCGCCGACTACGACATGGACGTCATCCGTCACCGCGTCGCGTCGAAGGGGCACCTCCTCGACACGTTCCCCGGACTCGGGTTCAAGGCATACCTGATGCGGGAGCGCGGCAAGGACGGCTCGCCCGTGAACCAGTACGCGCCGTTCTACCTCTGGAACACCGCCGAGGGCATGAACTCCTTCCTCTGGGGGCCCGGTTTCCAAGGGCTCGTCGACGATTTCGGGCGCCCGGTGGTGCAGAACTGGACGGTCCTCGCGTACGAGGAGACCGACGCACCCGGAACCGCCGCACCCTCCGGAGCCGTGCCACCCCGCACCGCACCGAGGTTCGCCGTCCGCCGCCACCAGCGGATACCCGCACCGTCCCGGCTGCCGGAACTGGCGGACGAACTCGCCGCCGAGGCACGGCGGACGGTACGACAGGACGGCGCGTCGAGCGCGCTGGCCGCCGTCGACCCCCGCACTTGGGAGGCCGTGCACTTCTCGCTCTGGGAGCACGGGGCGCCGGACGGCCTCGGCGACGTCTTCCAAGTGCTGCACCTCTCGACGCCCGAGCAGGAGAAGCTGCCGCACGGGCGGCAGTGGTGAACGACAAGCAGACGGCTCGCAGGGCTCCTGTCGTCCGTACGGTCCTCGGCGACATCGACCCTGCCGACCTCGGCGTCTGCGACGCCCATGACCACCTCTTCCTGTGCAGCCCCCAACTGCCGGGCCAGGAGCTCGCATCGGTCGACGCCGCGGCCGCCGAGCTGACGGCGTTCCGCGCGGCGGGTGGACACAGCGTCGTGCAGTGGACACCCCACGGAATGGGGCGGCACGCCGGACGGCTGCCCGAGCTGTCCAGGGCGACGGGCGCGCACCTCGTCGCCGCGACGGGGCTGCACCAAGCGGCGCACTACACCCCCGAGTTCCTCGACCGGCTCCGCGACGCGGGCGGGCTCGCCGACCTCTTCGTCCGTGAACTGACCGAGGGCATCGGGGAGTCCGGGGTGCGAGCCGGGCTGATCAAGGTGGCGAGCGGTTTCCACGGTCTCGACGGCCACGCGCGCCGCGCGATGGCGGCGGCGGCCGAGGCACATCACGCGACGGGCGCGCCGATCGCCGTCCATCTGGAGCTGGGCACCGGCGCACTGGACGTACTCGACCTGCTCTGCGGCGAGTCGGCCGTGCCGCCGCACCGGGTGATCCTCGGCCACCTCAACCGCGCCCCCGACCTCACCGGCCACCTTCAGGCCGCCGAGTCGGGCGCCTATCTGGCCTTCGACGGCCCGTCCCGCTCCCATCACGCCACGGACTGGCGCATGCCGGACGCCGTGCGCTCCCTCGCGGACGCGGGTTTCGGGGACCGGCTCCTCCTGGGCGGTGACACGACGACCGCGGCGGCACGATCGGTCGACGGAGGCCCCGGCATGCCGTATCTGCTGCGCAGGCTGCGGCCCCGGCTGGCGCTCGCGGTGGGTGACCAGTTGGTGGAGCGGATCCTGGCGGTGAATCCGGGGCGCGCTTTCGGGGTGGAGTGGAGGTAGAGCCTCGGAGTGCAGGTGGGGGGGCACGCCACCTCACCTTCCGGCCGAGGTATTGCACTGGTCGTTCCAAAACCGGTACGGTACGACCATGGCCCGACCGAGGAGTTTCGACGAGGAGCGGGCCCTGGACGCGGCGATGCGCGCCTTCTGGGTGAACGGCTACGAGGGCACCTCGACCCAGGACCTGTGCGAAGCCACCGGCCTGGGCCGCAGCAGCATCTACAACACGTTCACCAGCAAGCACGACCTGTTCCGGCGAGCCCTGACCCGGTACATGGACATGATGAACACCTCGCAGATGGAGATCCTGGAGGACGTGGAGCGGTCGGCCCCGGAGCGCCTCCGCGCACTGTTCGCCCGGATCATCGACGGAGAGTTCGAGCGCCGCGAGAACGGCCACAGCATCGGCTGCCTCACCGTCAACACCACGGTCGAACTCGCCGGGCGCGACCCCGAGGCCGCCGACATGCTGGAGCGCGACCTCGCGGCGCGGCTCGCCTCGCTGCGCGCCACGATCCGGGCCGGCCAGCAGGCAGGCGACATCACATCCCGACGGGACGCCGACACACTCGCCCGTTACGTGAACGCGGTCATCGGCGGCATGCGGGTCTCCGCACAGGGCGGCGCCGACCGTGCGGCCCTGGAGGCCGTCGCCGAAACCGCGCTGGACGCCTTGGCGGTCCGGTAGCGACACCGGCCCACCCCTCCTCAGCACCTGAGCCCCGCACACCTGGCCACGGCTTGCCGCGTGCCTCGCCGCACCCCCTCACGCCTTCATTCTGTACTGAAGTATCCAAAACTTGCCCGACAGGAGCACTCCACCATGCCCCGCGCCGTATACGTCCTGGCCCTCGGCATCTTCGCCATGGTGACCAGTGAATTCGTGGTCGCAGGACTGATGCCGCAGATGGCCGACGGACTGGACGCCACGGTTCCCGAGATCGGCTACCTCATCACCGCCTTCGCCGCCGCGATGGCCCTCGGCGGGCCCTTCCTCACCGTCGCCGTGCTGAGAATGCGTCAGAAGAACGCCCTGATGCTGCTGTTCGGGATTTTCCTGGCAGGCAACGTGCTCGCGGCCGTCGCACCCGACTACCGCACCATGCTGGTCGCCCGCATACTCACCGGCATCGCCTCCCAGGCGTTCTTCGGCGTCTCGATCTCGCTCGCCTCCAGCCTCACCCGGCCCGAAGTGCGCGGCCGTGCCGTCGCGGTGGCCCTCAACGGACTGATGCTGGGCACGCTGCTCGGGCTGCCGTTCGCCACCGTCGTCGGTGAACACCTGGGCTGGCGCGCCGCGTTCTGGGCGATCACCGTCCTGACCGTGTTCGCCGCCGCGGCCACACTCATCGGGGTGCCGAGCGGCGCCGACGGCGAGGGCGGCGAGGAGAGCGGCAGCCTCCGGCAGGAGCTGACCGCCTTCCGCAACCCCCGGCTGTGGCTCACCCTCACCACCAGCACCTTCGTGATCGGCGCGACGTTCTCCGCCTTCAGTTACCTCAACCCGATCCTCACCGAGCTCACGGGATTCGCCACCGGCACCGTGCCGCTGCTCCTCATCGCGTACGGCGCCGCCACCGTCATCGGCAACACCGTCGTCGGCCGGCTCGCCGACCGCCGCACCGTCCCCGTGCTCGTCGTCGGCCTCACACTGAACCTGACCTCCCTCGTCGGGTTCGCGCTCTTCGCCCGGCTGAGCGTCCCCGCCGTCGTGTTCATGCTGGGCATCGGCCTGGTCGGCGTCACGATGAATCCCGCCCTGGTGACCCGCGTCCAGCGCGCCGGCAACGCCCGGTCGCTGGTCAACACCGTCCACTCGTCCTTCATCACGCTCGGCATCATCATCGCCACCTCCGTCGGCGGCCCGGCCATCGATGCGTTCGGGCTGCGGGCGCCGCTGTGGATCGGCGCCGGCCTCGCCGCACTCGGTCTGCTCTCCCTGGTACCGGATCTGCTGCGCGGCCGGGCCCCGGCCGTGGGGCGGACCGAGTCCGCCGACACCGCGCGCGTAACCGAGGACGGCACTCCCCGGCCCGTCTCCGAGCCCGTCTGACCGTCCAGCCGTCCTTCAGCTTTCCAGCTGTCCCAGGGCTCCCAGGGGGTCGTCGAGCACCGGCTGCCAGGCCAGTTCGGCGGCCCCCACCAGGCTGTTGTGGTCCAGCGTGCAGGCGAGGATCGGGACACCGCCACTGCGCCCCCACAGGCTTCGGTCGGCGACGACGGCGCGCAGCCGCTCCGGGTCGGCCTCCAGGAGAGCGCGGTGCAGCCCGCCCAGGATGATCCGGTCGGGGTTGAGGATGTTGACCAGACCGGCGAGCCCGAGGCCGAGCCGGTCGATCAGCGCCTCGGCGGCGGTGCGCACGGACGGGTCGCCGTACGCGTTCCGGAGCAGGTCGCGGGCCTGCACGAGCAGCCCCTCCGGCCCCGGCTCACGGCCCGCCTCCGTCAGGAAGGCGAGAGGGTCCGTCTCGATGTCAAGGCAGCCCCGGCCGCCGCAGTGGCAGGGGCGCCCCTGCGAGTTCACGGTGAGGTGCCCCACCTCCAGGGCGAGGCCCGAACTCCCGGTGTGCAGGCGCCCGTCGAGGACGAGGGCCCCGCCGACGCCTCGGTGCCCTGTCGCCACGCAGAGCAGGTCCCGGGCGCCGCGGCCCGCGCCGTGGCGGTGCTCGGCGAGCGCGGCGAGGTTCACGTCGTTGCCCGCGAAGGCCGGTCCCGCGATGCCCGCGTCCCGTACCCGGTCCGCGAAGATCTCGCTGACCCGCGCGCCCGCGGGCCACGCCACATGCAGCGGGTTGAGGGCGGTGCCCTCCGGCTGCGCCACCGCGGACGGCACGGCGAGGCCCGCGCCCACGCACCGCCTGCCGGTCTCGCGCAGCAGCCGTGCGCCCGCGTCGACGACCGATCCGAGCACCTGCGCGGGGTCGGCGTCGACGGTCTCGCAGCCCGGCGCGGTCGCCACGATGCTCCCGCCGAGCCCGACGAGCGCGGCACGGAAACCGTCGGAGTGCACCTGCGCCGCGAGCACCACGGGCCCCTCGTCGGCGACGGCGAGCCGGTGCGAAGGGCGGCCCTGCGAGCCCGCGGCCGCACTGGGCTTCGCGTCGATCCGGATCAGCCCGAGCGCCTCCAGCTCGGCGGCGACGGCGCCCGCCGTGGCACGGGTGACGCCCAGCTCGGCGGTGAGCACGGCACGGGTGGGCGCACGCCCGGTGTGGACCAGTTCGAGCGCGGGGCCCAGCGCGCCGCGCCCTCGCTCCAGGCGGGTACGCGTGGTCACTTCCCCCTCGGCACGGGGGTCAGCCTTGCCGTTCATGAGGGCGAGTCTCCCATGATCCGTACACGGCCTCGCCGTTCAGCCGTCATCTGCCGGTTCCTCCCCCGCACCGTCGCGTGCGACGTGCCTCCTGTCCCGTACGCCGCCGCACAAGCCGTACGCCGCCGCACAAGTGCCTTGTCCACGGCCCGCGCGCACCCTACCCTGACTTTGTGCCGCTACTAAACAAACTCGGGACCGCAGCGCCGCGGCCCTCCCCCGCCCCCGCTCCCCACCTCCGCCGCCTGCGCATCGCCCTGACCGTCTTCTTCGCCCTCGACGGCTTCGTCTTCGCCGGCTGGGTCGTCCGCATCCCCGCCATCAAGGACCAGACGGGGGCCTCGGCCGGCGAGCTGGGGCTCGCGCTGCTCGCGGTCTCCGCCGGGGCCGTGGTCACCATGACGCTCACCGGGCGGCTCTGCCGGCGCTTCGGCAGCATTCCGATGACGGTGGCGTGCGGAGTCGCGATGCCGTTGAGCGTCGCGCTGCCGCCACTGACGGGCTCGGTCCTCGTCCTCGGTCTCGTCCTGCTGTTCTTCGGGGCCGCGTACGGCGGCATCAGCGTGGCGATGAACAGCGCCGCCGTGGATCTCGTACGCGCGCTCCGGCGGCCCGTGATGCCCAGCTTCCACGCGGCGTTCAGCCTGGGGGGCATGCTCGGCGCGGGCCTCGGCGGACTGGTCGCCGGGCACCTCTCTCCCACCCCGCACCTGCTGGGGATCACCGTCGTCGGCCTCGCGATCACCGCCGTGACGGCGCCCGCGCTGCTCCGGCACGGGGCGGCGGCCGGGCTGGGCGGCGCCGCCGCGACGACCGAGGGCGCCCTCACCGACATCGCCGACAGCACTTCCCCCGTGCGCGGCGGTTCGTCCCGCATGGACCGCCGCACCCGCGGGCTCGTCATGGTCTTCGGACTCATCGCGCTGTGCACCGCGTACGGCGAGGGCGCCATCGCGGACTGGGGCCCGCTGCACCTGGAGGAGGACCTGCACGCGCACCCGGGCGTCGCCGCCGCGGCCTACTCGTGCTTCGCCTTCGCCATGACCATCGGCCGGCTCTCCGGCACCGCGCTCCTGGAGCGGCTCGGCAGGACCCGCACGGTGGTCGGGGGCGGCGCCACGGCCTGCGCCGGCATGCTGCTCGGCGCGCTCGCCCCGTCGGCGGGCCTCGCCCTCGCGGGGTTCGCCGTCACCGGGCTCGGGCTCGCCAACATCTTCCCGGTGGCGGTCGAACGCGCGGGCGCGCTCGCCGGTCCCGGCGGGGTCGCCGCCGCGTCGACGCTCGGCTACGGCGGCATGCTGGTCGGACCGCCGCTGATCGGGTTCATGGCGGACTGGTACTCACTGCCCACCGCCCTGACGAGCGTCGCGCTGCTCGCCGCCGTCGCCTCGCTCATCGGCCTCGCGACACGGCGTACGGAGGTTACGGGGACCACGGGGGCCGCGGAGCGTACCGAATCGGTCTGACATCACCCGGAGGTTCCGGTTCCAGCGCGCTCCATCCGCCACAATCCCCGCATGGATATTTCCGAACACATACAAGTCGTCGACAGGGAAGGCCGGTTGCTGGCCCGGGCCGCCGCTGAGGCGGGGACCGACGCCAAGGTTCCCACCTGCCCCGACTGGCAGGTGCGGGACCTGCTCCGGCACACGGGGATGGTGCACCGCTGGGCCGCCGCGTTCATCACCGAGCGGCGCACCTCGTACCGGCTCGGCGGTGAACTCCCCGACCTGGACGGCGCGGCGCTCGTCGACTGGTTCCGCGAGGGGCACGGCGCGCTCGTCGAGACGCTCACCGGGGCGCCGCCCGACGTCGAGTGCTGGGCGTTCCTGCCCGCCCCTTCGCCGCTGGCGTTCTGGGCCCGGCGACAGGCGAACGAGACGACCGTCCACCGGGTGGACGCGGAGTCCGCGCGTGCGGGCACCCCCTCGCCGATCGATGTCGACTTCGCCGTGGACGGGATCGAGGAGCTGCTGCTCGGCTTCCACGCCCGCGAGAGGAGCCGGGTGCGCAGTGACGTGCCGCGCGTGCTGCGGGTACGGACCACGGACACGCCGGACGAGCGGAGTTGGACGGTGCGTCTCTCCGACGGGCCGCCGGTCACGGAGCGCGGCATGGCGGCACCTGCCGACTGCGAGGTGTCGGGGCCCGCGGCGCGGCTCTATCTGGCCCTGTGGAACCGGGTGCCGTTCCCACAGGTGACGGGCGACCGCGCGGCAGCGGCGCTGTGGCGGGAGAGGTCGGCCATCGTGATGGGGTGAGCGGCGGGTAGGGGTGACCGGCACCAGGCTGACCAGCGACAGGGGTGGCCGTCAGCCGGCGGGGGCGTCGAGCATCCGTTTGAGGACCGCCCGCTGCACGGGTCGCACCTCGTGGTGCAGGGCGCGCCCCTTGTCGGTGAGGGAGACGCGTACGCCCCGCCTGTCCTCGCTGCACATGCCGCGCTCCACGAGACCGTCCCTCTCCAGACGCCCGATGAGGCGGGAGAGCGCGCTCTGGCTTAGATGCACCTGCGCGGAGATCTCCTGCACACGGAACGTACAGCCGCCGTCGTCCGAAGACCCCTCGGCCAGCACGTCCAGGACCTCGAAGTCGCTCGCCCCGAGCCCATGGGGGTGCAGCTCCCGGTCGAGCTCGCACAGGGTGCGCGCATGCACCGCGAGGATGCCCCGCCACTGGTCCACGAGCCCTTGCTCGGCCGTTTTCGCCGCCATGACACGCACGGTAGCAGAGATCCGCCCATTCATTGCACCGGCATTTATTGCACGTGCATGCATATTGCGTGGACCGGCCTGCTGCTTGTGGACCGGCCTGCCGTGTGTCGCTTCCGTGCGCGGTCGCCGGACGAGGTGCGTGCGTCGCGTCAGCCCAGCCAGCCGGGGCGGACGAGCCCCGTCTCGTAGGCGAGGACGACGAGTTGGGCGCGGTCCCGGGCGTTCAGTTTCACCATGGCCCTGCTGACGTGCGTCTTGGCGGTGAGCGGGCTGACGACGAGGCGGCGGGCGATCTCCTCGTTCGAGAGGCCGATGCCGACGAGTGCCATCACCTCCCGCTCCCGCTCGGTCAGCGCACCCAGGGCGTCGGCGGACGCGGGCTCCTTGGAGCGGGCCGCGAACTCGGCGATGAGGCGGCGCGTCACCCCGGGTGAGAGCAGCGCGTCGCCCGCGACCACCGCCCGTACCGCGCGCAGCAGTTCCTCCGGTTCGGTGTCCTTCACCAGGAACCCCGACGCTCCGGAGCGGAGCGCCTCGAAGACGTACTCGTCGAGCTCGAAGGTGGTGAGCATGACCACCTTCACATCCGCAAGGCCCGGCTCGTCGGTGATGCGGCGGGTGGCGGCGAGCCCGTCGAGCAGGGGCATGCGGATGTCCATCAGGACGACGTCGGGGCGCAGGTCCCGCACCAGCCGCACCGCTTCCTCGCCGTCCGCGGCCTCCCCGGTGACGCCGATGTCCGGCTGTGCGTCGAGGAGCGCCTTGAAGCCTGCCCTGACCAAAGACTGGTCGTCGGCGAGCAGTACGCGGATCACTGGCCCTCCCGGGGTGCGGTGCGGGCCTCGACTGCGCGGCCCGCCACCATCGGCAGTACGGCGGTCACGCGGAAACCGCCGTCCGGACGCGGGCCCGCCTCGATCGTGCCATCCAGGGCGGCGGCCCGCTCCCGCATTCCGGCGAGTCCGTTGCCGCTGCCGCCCGCGTCGGCCGAGGTGGCGGGCCCGTCGTCGTCGATCCGCAGGGTGAGCGACGCCGCCCCGTGGCGCACCAGCACGCGCGCGTGGCGCGAACCGGAGTGACGTACGACGTTCGTCAGCGCCTCCTGCACGATGCGGAACGCGGCGAGGTCGGTGCCCGGCGGCAGCTTCGCCCCGGCACCTTCGGTCGTGACCTCGACGGTCAGCCCCGCGCTCTTCGCCTGCTCGACCAGCTCGGGCAGCCGGTCGAGGCCGGGCGCCGGGGTGCGCGGCGCCGCCCCGGGGGCGCGCAGGGTGCCGAGGACCTGCCTGACCTCCCCCAGCGCCTCCTTGCTCGCGGCCTTGATGGTGGTCAGCGCGGTGCGGGCCTGTTCCGGGTCGGAGTCGAGCAGCGCGAGACCGACGCCCGCCTGGACGTTGATGACGGAGATGCTGTGCGCGAGGACGTCGTGCAACTCCCGCGCCATCCGCAGCCGTTCCTCGTCCGCGCGCCGCTCGGCGGCCCGCGCGCGCTCGGCCCGCTCCTTGGCCCACTGCTCACGCCGTACGCGGCCGAGCTCCGACACGGCCACGATCGCGACGACCCAGACGGCGACCACCAGCTCCTCGCCCCAGGGCCGCGGGCCGTCACCGCCGGGTGGCAACCACGCGTAGAGCCAGTGCGCGATCAGCAGATGTCCCGCCCAGAGGCCGCCGACGGCACCCCAGGCCGCGCGCCGGTGCCCCGCGACGATCGCGGCGAAGCAGCCCACGGCGACGGCTAGGAAGACCGGCCCGTACGGGAACCCGGCGCCGATGTAGACGAGCGTGAGTCCGGCGGTGGCGCAGACGACGGGTACGGGGTGGCGGTGCCGCACCAGGAGTACCGCCGTGGCCAGGAACAGCAGCACCCGCCCGACGGGGCCGAGGTCCACGCGGTCGGGCTGCCCGTGCTCGGCGAACCCGGAACCGACCTGCACGAACAGGGTGAGCGCGGCGGTTGTCAGCCACGGCAGCCGGGGGTGCGCCGGGTCCCCGGCGCCGGGGTTCGGGTTCCACCAGGGTGGTCCGCCGCCTGCCCTGCGTTCGCGCTGCTCGTCCATGGCGGTCACGCTAGACCGGCACGGGGCGCGTGGGCGTCCGACGGGCGTGGCGATCACGCGTACTCCCGTGGGAGTAGACGTGAGGTGCTGAAGGTGTGCGGTCAGCGGTCAGCGGTCAGCCCAGGGTGAGCAGGACGACCGCCGCGACCGCTCCCAGCAGGCCTGTCGTCTGTGCCCGGGTGACGCGTTCGCCCAGCGCCGCGAGCCCCAGCACCGTCGGCACCGCCGGATACAGGGAGGCGAGGACGACAGCGACGGCCAGCATCTGCTGCTGAGTGGCCCAGAAGTAGAGGATGAGCCCGAGGGCCGCGCCCGCACCGATCAGTACGGCGAGGGCAAGACCGGTACCGGTCAGCCCGGCAGGTCCGGGCTGTGGGCCGTACCGCCCGCCGATACGAGCCAGAGCGCGGGCACGGTGACACAGATGCCGAGCCAGGCCGGCGGCGTCGGCCGGTCGCCGAGGAACAGCACGCCGCACAGCACCGACAGCGCCACCCTCGTGACGGCGCTCACCGGGATCACGACGCTCATGGCGCCACGGCTGAGACCGCGGTTGAGAAACTGCATCGCCACGGCGCTGCCCACTCCGGAGGCCGCTCCCCACGCCACGTCCGCGAACCGGACCGCCTCCGCGGACGCCGCGAGGGCGATCACGAGAGCGAGAAGCAACCCTCCGACCTGCCCGAGGAACGTCACCACGGTGAAGTGGATCCGGCGTGACAGCAGCCCCCCGGCGAAGTCGACGATGCCGTAGCAGGCCGCGGAGGCCAGTGCGAGTAAAGCGCCCATTCCCAGCGGGTGCCCCACAGGCCACTTCCGACCCGCCCTTACCTCGTACTCCCGCTACTCCCGCTACTCCCGCTACTCCCCATCCTTCCCGCCAGGGAATGTCAGCTTTGCCGCAACAGCCCCACACCGTGGGCCAGTTGCCGCACCGCGTGCGTGAAGAACGCCGACCGTTCCTCGACGACGCGGTTGAACTGTCCGAACACCTCGAACCCCACCAGCCCGAAGAGCTGCGCCCACGCCGCGACCAGCGCCGTGATCGCCGCGGGCGGCAGATCGGGCGCGAGGTCCGCCGCGAGCCGCTCGCCCTCGGTACGCAAGGTCCCCGGCAGCGGCTGGAGGGCGATGCCCCGTCCCTGGTGGGCGTCGCGCACGATGTCGATGAGCAGCCGACCCACACGCGCGGCGGCCACAACGGTCGAGTCCGGCGCACTGTAGCCCGGCACGGGCGAACCGTAGATCAGCGCGTACTCATGCGGATGCTCCAGCGCCCAGGAACGCACCGCCTCACACACCACCGTCCACCGTCGAACCGGCTCCTCCACAGCGACACCGGCGTGCGTGGCCTCGGCGGCGGCACCGAGCGAGTCGTACGCGTCGATGATGAGCGCGGTCAACAGGTCGTCGCGGCTGGGGAAGTAGCGGTAGAGCGCGGACGACACCATGCCGAGCTCGCGGGCGACGGCACGCAGGGAGAGCTTCGCGGCACCGTCGGCGGCCAGCTGTCTGCGCGCTTCGTCCTTGATCGCCGCGGTCACTTCTTCGCGGGCACGGGCCCGCGCTCCCTTGGTGGCGCTGGTGCTGCTCATGCGGGCCAGTGTGCCATGGGGCGGGAGCAGTGCACACCGTTGAGAGCGGCGAACACTGATGAGAGCAGCGCACACAATTGCGAGCTCCGATGTAGAACGAGAGCAGCGCACGCAAGAGCGAGCGGCAGCCGTTTTCGAGAGCACTGCTCTTGCAGCGGAGCACCGACCTCGTGCACACTGCTCTCAAGCGAGAGCACCGCTCTCGAAACCCGGCTCCGGCCCGCCCGGCCCGGCCCGGCCCGGCCCCCAAGGAGGACCCATGTCCGCCACATCCACCACACCCGCCACATCCGCCGCCCCCTCCCCAACCACCCCCTCCCCCTACTACCTCAAGGGCGGCCGCCTCAACGTCCGCCTGAACAGCGTGATCGGCTGGCTGGCGCGGCACGGGATCAGCCTCATGGGCAGCGCCGAGCTCTCCGTACGAGGCCGTAAGAGCGGCAAGATGCAGCGCGTCCCCGTGAACCCGTACACGCACGAGGGTGACGGCTGCCAGTACCTCGTATCGGCGCGTGGGCACTCGCAGTGGGTGCGGAACATGCGCGCGGCCGGCGGCGGGGAGCTGCGGGTGGGGCGCAAGGTGCGGGAGTTCACCGCCGTGGAGGTGCCCGACGCCGAGAAGGTGCCGCTGCTGCGCGGCTACCTGGAGAAGTGGGGCTGGGAGGTCAACCAGTACTTCCAGGGCGTGACCGCCGCCTCCTCCGACGAGGAGATCCTGGCGGCCGCGCCCGACCACCCCGTCTTCCGGATCACCCCCGGCGCCAAGCGGCCCCGGAACAAAAGGTGAGGCAAAGGTGAGGCCGGAAGAGCAAGCGGTCCGCTACCGCTCCCTGGCCTGGAGGGCGCGGCCCACCATCGGATGGGTGCGGACCAGCTCGCCCAGCGTCGTCGAGCCGCGGGTGATCTTCGCGAAGGCGTTCCACGCGGGGCGGAAGCCCGTGAGCGCCGTGTGCAGCATGCCGGGGCGGCGCTCGAAGGTCTGGAGCATGCGGCGCCCCACGCTCATCTCCACGCCGAGGCCCGCCTTGATGGCGAAGGCGTAGTTCAGGGCCTGGCGGCGGGCGTCCACCGCGTCGTGCGCCTCGGCGATCCGGACCGCCCACTCGCCCGCGAGCCGTCCCGAGCGCAGCGCGAAGGAGATGCCTTCACGGGTCCACGGCTCCAGGAGACCCGCGGCGTCGCCGCAGACGAGCACCCGGCCGCGGGAGAGCGGCGAGTCGTCGCTGCGGCACCGGGTCAGGTGCCCGGAGGAGATGCTGGGCTCGAAGCCGGCGAGGCCGAGCCGGGCGATGAAGTCCTCCAAATACCGCTTGGTGGCCGCGCCTTCGCCGCGCGCGGAGATCACGCCGACGGTGAGGGTGTCGCCCTTGGGGAACACCCAGCCGTAACTGCCCGGCATGGGGCCCCAGTCGATGAGGACCCGGCCCGCCCAGTCCTCGGCGACGGTCTCCGGAACCGGGATCTCGGCCTCCAGGCCGAGGTCGACCTGGTCGAGCTTCACGCCGACGTGCGCGCCTATGCGGCTCGCGCTGCCGTCGGCGCCGACCACGGCGCGGGCCAGGACGGTCTCGCCGCCCTGCAACACGACGGCGACGGTGCGCCGGTCGGGCACCTCGGGTCCGTGCTGCTCCACGCGCGCGACGGTGACGCCGGTGCGCAGCTCGGCGCCTGCCTTCTGGGCGTGCTCGACGAGCTGCTGGTCGAACTCGGGACGGTTGATCAGCCCGAAGAGCATCTGCCGGGAGCGGCGGGTGCGGGAGAACTTGCCGTCGAGGGTGAACGTCACCGCGTGCACCCGGTCCCGGAAGGGCAGCTCGAAGCCCGGCGGCAGGGAGTCGCGCGAGGGGCCGATGATGCCGCCGCCGCACGTCTTGTAGCGGGGGAGCTCGGCTTTCTCCAGGAGCAGGACGGTGCGTCCCGCGACCGCTGCCGCGTATGCCGCCGAGGCACCGGCGGGACCGGCTCCGACCACGACGACGTCCCACACGTGCCGGGTGTCGTCCGCTGAGTTCTCGCTGCTCACGTTGGTCTACCGCTCCTGATCCCGCTGTTGGCCGCGCTTTCCCCAGGCATCCTACGGCGGAGGTCCGGCGGCGCCGCCTGTGGGAGGATCACATGTACCCACACATACAACGTCGCACCTACGAGGAGCGTGCCCATGTCGCCCGATCCGATCGCCGAGACCGTCGCCTCACTGATGCCGAGGGCGAAGGCGGAGCTCACCGAACTGGTGGCGTTCAAGTCGGTGGCGGACTTCGAGCAGTTCCCGAGGAGCGAGAGCGAGGCCGCCGCCAACTGGGTGGCGGACGCGCTGCGCGCCGAGGGCTTCCAGGACGTGGCGCTGCTCGACACCCCGGACGGCACGCAGTCGGTGTACGGCTTCCTGCCGGGCCCCGCGGGCGCGCCGACGGTCCTGCTCTACGCGCACTACGACGTGCAGCCGCCGCTCGACGAGGCCGCGTGGGCCACTCCGCCGTTCGAGCTGACCGAGCGTGACGGCCGTTGGTACGGCCGGGGCAGCGCCGACTGCAAGGGCGGCGTGATCATGCACCTGCTCGCGCTGCGCGCCCTGAAGGCCAACGGCGGCGTCCCCGTGAACGTGAAGGTGATCGCGGAGGGCTCGGAGGAGCAGGGCACGGGCGGCCTGGAGCGGTACGCGGAAGCGCACCCGGAGCTGCTGGCGGCGGACACGATCGTCATCGGTGACGCGGGCAACTTCCGGGTCGGCCTGCCGACGGTGACGTCGACGCTCCGCGGCATGACGCTCGTCCGTGTCAGCGTCGACACCCTCGAAGGGAACCTGCACTCCGGCCAGTTCGGCGGCGCGGCCCCGGACGCCCTCGCCGCGCTGGTGCGCGCGCTCGACTCGCTGCGCGCCGAGGACGGGACGACGACGGTCGACGGTCTCACGAGCGACGAGGCGTGGGACGGACTCCAGTACGACGAGGCCGTCTTCCGCAAGGACGCCAAGGTCCTCGACGGTGTCGAGCTGATCGGCCGGGGCACGGTCGCCGACCGCATCTGGGCGCGGCCCGCCGTCACCGTCCTCGGCATCGACTGCCCGCCGGTGGTCGGCGCGACGCCGTCGGTGCAGGCGAGCGCGCGGGCGCTGATCAGCCTGCGGGTGCCGCCGGGCGTGGACGCGGCCGAGGCGACGAAGCTGCTCCGGGCGCACCTGGAGGCGCACACGCCGTGGGGCGCGCGGGTGCGGACCGAGCAGATCGGGCAGGGCCAGCCGTTCCGCGCGGACACGAAGAGCCCGGCGTACGCGGCGATGGCCGAGGCGATGAGCGAGGCCTACCCGGGCGAGGAGATGCAGTACGCGGGGCAGGGCGGCTCCATCCCGCTGTGCAACACCCTCTCGGCGCTCTACCCGAGCGCGGAGATCCTGCTGATCGGCCTGAGCGAGCCGGAGGCGCAGATCCACGCGGTCAACGAGAGCGTGTCGCCCGAGGAGCTCGAGCGGCTCTCGGTGGCCGAGGCGCTCTTCCTGCGGAAGTACGCGGCGAACTGACCGGTGCGGCACGGGGCCCGGCGAGGAGCTGGGGACCGTGCCGCGCTCGGTCATCCGCCGATCGGCACACCCGCCTCCAGGTAGAGGGTGGCCCCGCGCTCCCGGGCGCGCAGTGCCCAGCGCAGCCGTTCGTAGCGTACGGCGGGCAGCAGGTCGGCGGCTTCCTGTTCGGTGACGAAGCGCCAGCCGCGGAGTTCGGGGCCGGGCAGCAGCATGCGGACCGCACCGCTGTCGAGCCGTCCGCCGTCGAAGAGGAACCGCATCCCTCCGTAGCCGGGCGGCTTCGGCGGTTCCCAGTCGGCGACCAGCAGGCGGGGCGTCCCGGTCAGTCGGATCCCGGTCTCCTCGGCGACCTCGCGCACGCCCGCGCACGCGGGGGCCTCGCCGGGCTCGACGACGCCGCCGGGGAACTCCCAGCCCGCTTTGTACGTGGGGTCGACGAGCAGCACCCGGTCCTGTTCGTCGAAGAGCAGCACCCCGGCGGCGAGGGTCTCCGCGGTGGGCTCCGGTGTCTGCACGATGTCGCAGACGGGCGCGGTGCCGCTGCGGACGGCGTCGGCGACGTGTTCGGCGGTCTCGTAGGGGGTGAGGGCGCTGGTGTCGACGAGGTGGGCGTCCACGTCGAGCCAGCCGGCGCGGGCCGCGCGGTACGGCTCGATGTGGTCGAACGACCACTGCCGTACGCGCAGGTCGCCGTCCGGCAGCTCCGGCGGCACGGGCCGGTCGGCTATTCGCTCGCGCAGGATCGTTTCGTCCGGGGCGAGCAGGACGTGCCGTACGGGGATCCTGCGCGCGGCGAGGCCACCGAAGATCTCGTCGCGGTACTCCTGGCGCAGCAGCGTCATGGGCACCACGAGGACACCGCCGACCTCGGCGTACAGGGCGGCAGCCGTGTCGATGACCAGGCGGCGCCAGATCGGCAGGTCCTGATAGTCGCTCACCTCGTCGAGGCGCTTGGGCGGCAGCAGATGGGGCAGCGCGCCGCCGATGACCTCGGGGTCGAAGAGTGTGCTGTTCGGGATCAGCTCGATCAGTTCCCGTGCGGCGCTGGTCTTTCCCGCACCGAACGCGCCGTTGATCCAGACGATCACGGTTCCCCCTCTTCTGTTGGCCCCCTGTGGCTTGCCCGCAACACCCTGCCATGGAAACCCGGCGCTGTCGGGGGCGGAGCAACCCGCGGCGCAGCGGTGCCGCGGCGCCCCTGGAGTCTCCGCCACCGTCCCCCGGCGGACCAAGCCGACACGTCAAGGAATCCGCCTGAGGTTCACCCCAATGTGTGGCGGCGCCCTTCGTGAATCGTTCCGTCACTCCGGAGCGCCCCAGTCAGCGCTAGCGTTCTCCGACAGGCACCCCGGCCCCCGGTGTCCTCACGACTGGCACACCGGTTGCGCCACGCTCCCCCGAGAGCGCCCAGGCGCCGGCGCTGGGGGGATGGATGCTCCAACACGAACTGCTCGAGTACGCAAGCGAAGACGGCGACCAGGCTCCGAGGGTGTACGGACTCGACCACGCCATCGTGATCGAGTTGCACGGAGAGCTGGACGTCGTGGCCTACCAACGGTTGGCTCCGCTGCTGGACTCCGTGACCTCGGGGCCCGAGCCCGTCGTGATCGCCGACCTGACCCCGGTCACCTTCGTCGACTGTTCCGGGCTCTCCCTGCTGATGCGGGCCCACCGACGAGTGACGCACCGGGGCGGCCGTCTCCGTCTGGTCTGCGAGCAGCGGATGACGCTGCGCATGTTGCGCGTCACGAAGCTCACGTCGGTCCTGTCACCGGCGCCGACGCTGGAAGCGGCGCTGCGTGAACCGCAGGGAAACGACGCGGTCTGACCTCCCTGCGTGGGCGCCTACCTGGGCGTGACCGTGATCGTCACATACTGCTCCCCCGGTCCCGCCGACCCGGTCCACCGCTCGGTCCGGACTGTCGGCAGTCTGCCGTGGTCCAGGGCGAACCGGGGCAGCGAGACGCCGAACGTCGCCGCTATCGCGTCCAGGGCACGGCTGTCGTCCGAGCGGTCGGCGGCGGGCCCGGCCGGGTCCGGGAACAGCCGGCCGGGGGAGAGTACGGCGGGGAGGTCGCCCCACTCGTGCCGCTCGGACCCGTTCACCGTAAAGCCGTACCGCTCAGCGCCGTCCTCGGCGCAGGCGAAGAGGAAGAGGTCCTGCCGCCACCAGACCGTGAGGGCACGGGTGCCGCGCGACAGCTCGGTGCCCGGGTGGGTCACGCGGTCGGGGTCGAAGGTGAGCCTCCGGGCCGACTCGAAAGCGAAGCTCCAGCCGTCCCGGGCGCCGATCCGGGCCACAGGTCCGCGGGGCCCCTGCTGCGGGGAGAACTGGAGCTCCCAGATCTCGGCCTCGTTCGCCACCGGCTCCAGCGGCCCGGTGCCGAACCGCTCCGCCAACTCCTCGGGAGGCAGCCCCTCCACCAGGAGGAACCGGAACGCGTCCCGGCGCGGTCCGCCGCCCGCGTCCCGGGTCAGCCACCCGAGCCCGTCCCGCGCCGTCTCCGTGTCAGCCGCGGGCGCGGGTATGGGCGCGGCTGGGGACGCTGCTCCCGCGGCACCCGCCCGAGGGGTGAGCAGCAGCTGTCTGCCCCGCTCGGGCGTCAGGACCGGACCGAGTAAGGGATCGCCGAGCAGCCCGAACGGTGCCACATGGTCCTCGCCGTACGGCTCCCACTGCGGGATTGCCGCCGCTATCGTCCGCCAGGCGCCGTCCGTGTCGCCCCAGCGCGCCAGTTCCCTGGCCTCCTCGACCGCGCGCCCGAAGGGGCCCGGTGCGGCGTACTCGTACGTGCGCCGTCTGATCCGGTCCAGGACGACCTTGGCCCGCTCCCTGTCCGTGGCGTAGTCGTCGGCGATCGGGCCGAGCACGAAAGCGTCGTCCCAGCGGTGTTGGCTCAGGTGGTCGCGGACCTTCAGGGGCAGGACCTCCCCCGCGTACAGCGGATCGTCCATGCGGGGGTCCACCGGCACCCAGCCCCGGCCGTGGAGCAGCACCCGGAGCTGTGCGGCCAGCAGGCCCGCGCGCGGTCTGCCGAACTCCCCCACCTCGTCGAAGACGGCGAGCGCCGCCTCCAACTCCCCGCGCAAGCAGGCGAGTCGGGCCTGCTCCACCTTGTCGTCGAGCTCCTGCGTCACTCCGTTCCCGAAGGCGGCGTCGCCTCCGCCCAGGCGGTAGAACTCCTTGTACATCTCCTCCATGAACGCGCGGAACGATCCATACCGGTCGGGTGGTTCGCCGCTCCACCCATGGCGTACGTAGACCGCCCACTCCCCGTCGGGGTTCACGTCGCCGGGGTCGAGCAGGACGTCCGTCATGTCCGAGTCGACCGCCAGTTGCAGGGCCCGCCCCCACATGCCGGCCTCGAGCACCTCTTGCGCGGTGGCGTTCTCGTCCTGGTGCTTCTCGTACATCTTCCGCAGGTCGTACGGATCTCCGTACGCGGTGATGTCGTCCGCGCCCGCCAGCAGATAGACGAAGCCGCCCGCGAAGCGCCAACCGTCCGTCGTCTCCAGGAAGGAGCGGAGGGACGGCGGCAGCGGCACCTCGATGCCGAGGCCCCGGACCCGCTCCTCCAAATCCGCGATACGGGCCGGATCGGCCGGCCCGAACCCGAGCCAGCGCCCCCGCACGAGCTCCTCGTCCAGCTCCTCGAACTCCTCCGGCTCGCTCGCGGCCAGCGCGTCCAGCCATTCCTCGCTCCACCGCTTGAGCAGCGGCCCCCACTCGAAGATCTCCATGCACGCCATCGTGGCATCCACCACTGACAGTGACGGCCTCCCTGCCGAACACGTGGCTTCAGCCCTTGCCCGTCCCCAGCGTCAGCCCGGCGATGAAGTGGCGTTGCAGGAGGAGGAAGACGAGGACCGTGGGGAGCGCCACCAGGACCGACCCCGCGGCCAGCAGGTTGTAGTCCGTGAAGAACTGGCCGCGCAGGTTGTTCAGGGAAGAGGTGATCGGGAGTTTGTCGGGGTTGGAGATGAAGATCAGGGCCCAGAGGAAGTCGTTGTAGATCCAGGTGAATTCCAGGGTGGCGAGGGCCGCGAGCGCCGGGCGGCACAGCGGCAGCGTGATGCGCCAGAACTGGGTCCAGACCCCCGCGCCGTCGACGACCGCCGCTTCCAGGATCTCTTTCGGCAGCGTCCGCATGAAATTCGAGAGGACGAACACGCAGAAGCCGATCTGGAAGCCGATGTTGACGACGATGAGCGCCCAGAAGGAGTCGTAGAGGGTGAGTGAGTCGGACATCCACCAGGGCAGCGGGATCTTCAGGAAGAGCGCGTAGAGCGGGGTGACGATGACCTGCGGCGGCAGCAGGTTGCCCGCCGTGAACAGCATCAGGAGGAACATGCCTCCGCGGATCCGCAGGCGCGCCACCGCGAAGGCGACGAAGGACGCGAGGAAGAGCGTCACGAGCACCGCGGGGACGGCGATCAGAAGCGTATTGGTGAAGTACTTGCCCATACCGGATTCGGTGTAGGCCTCGCGGTAGTAATCGAGGGACAGCCGGTCGGGCCAGGAGAAGTAGCCGTGTTCTGCCGTCTCTTCGTACGGGCGCAGCGACGCGTAGACGGCCAGCAGAAGTGGGGCCAGGAAGGCGAGGGAGACGGCGGCCAGAAAGAGGGGGACCCCGAAAGCGCCGCGGCGGCGTGAGGCCTTCCGCTCCTGGCGGGAGGGCACGCGAAGGGGCGCGGTGCGTGGCTCTGCGGTCATCGGTCGCGCGCACCTCGCAACTCTTGGACCAGGAACGTCACGATGAATCCCAGGGAGACGGTGAGCAGGACGACCGCGATGGCCGAGCCGAATCCGATGCGGCTCGCCTCGCCGATGATGTTGTCGGTGATGAGCACGGAGAGCAGTTCGAGGCCGTTGCGGCCCTTGTTCACCGCGTACACGATGTCGAAGGCGCGCAGCGCTTCGATGACCGTGATCACGCCGACGACGACATTGACCGGGCGCAGCGTCGGGAGAACGACGCGGAAGAAGGTCTGGCGCGTGTTCGCCCCGTCTATCTGGGCGGCTTCCTTGAGGGCCGGATCGACCGCTTTGAGCCCGGCCAGATAGAGGATCATGACGTATCCCGTGTGCCGCCAGCTCGCGGCGAGCATCATCATCCAGAGGTTGAGGTCGGAGTCACCGAGCCAGTCGATCGGGTCCTTTTCGTTGCCGAGGGCCGTGTTGACCACTCCCTGGTCGGTGCCGAGGAGCAGTTGCGCCATGAATCCGACGACCGCGAGCGAGAGCACCACCGGCATGTAGAGCACGGACTGGTAGAAGCGGCTGAAGCGGACGCCGCGGTCGATGAGGACCGCGAGGAGAAGTCCGAACGGCGTGGCCACGAGGCCGAGGAAGGCGATCCAGAGAAGGTTGTGGCGCACGGCGGGCCAGAAGGCCGGATAGTTGTCGACGAGGCTTTCGTAGTTCTTTCCGCCCACCCACTCGACGTCGCCGATTCCGTCCCAGGAAGTGAAGGACAGGCCGATGGAGGCGAGGGTGGGGCCCCAGATGATGACGGCTTCGATCAGGACGGGAACGCCCAGGAGCACGCCGAGGACGACCGTGTCGCGGCGGGTGAACCGGTGCGGCCGGGCCATCGTCAGCCGACGTCCTGCGAGAAGATGTCCTTCTTCTGCCGTTCGATGCTGTTGACCAGGCCGTCGACGTCGTTCGGGTCGTCGATGAAGTCCTGGAGCGCTTTGATCATGACGGTCTGCGCGAAGTCGGGGCGTGTGTCGCGGTCCAGGAACTGTGAGATGTGCTCGGCGCCCGAGACCAGTTCGGCGGATTTCTTCTGGAGGGCGCTGTACTTGGAGGTGTCGGCGCCGTCGTTGACGGCGACGTTGTTCGGGTCGCCGGCCAGATAGACGTCCTCGGCCTCGGGGGTTCCCAGCCACCTGAGGAGGTCTTTGCCGGCGTCCTTGTTCTTGGCCTTCTCGGCCATGAGGAATCCGTCGATCGGCGCCTCGACCGCGTCCTGGCCGTGCGCGGGGTCGATCTCGGGAAAGGCGAAGAAGTCGATGTCGTCGCGCTCGTCGGCGGGGAACTGCTGGCCGGGGTGCGGCATTCCGAAGACGGCCATGCCGGTCTTGCGCCGCTGGAGTCCCTGTCCGGCCTCCTCCCAGGTGCGGCCGAGTGCGCCCTTCTGGTAGTACGGCATGAGTTCGCGCCACAGGTCGAAGACCTTCTTGACCTTGGTGTTGGTCCAGGCCTCTTCCCCCGCCATCAGGGCTTTGTGGAAGTCGTAGCCGTTGAGGCGGAGGTCGATGTAGTCGAAGGTGCCCATCGCGGGCCAGCCGTCCTTGTCGCAGAAGGCGACCGGAATGCCGTCCCCGTGCATCTTCTTGGCCAGGGCGATGAAGTCGTCCCAGTTCTTGGCCTGTTCGTACCCCTGCTTCTCGAAGAGGCTCTTGCGGTGGAAGACGGCCCACGGATAGTAGTAGTACGGCACGAAGTACTGCTTGCCCTCGTGCGTGGACTGGTCCTTGAGCGCCTCGGAAAATCCGCTGAAGTCCTTCCACACATCGCTGATGTCGACCAGCAGGTCCTTCTCCGCGAAGTACTGCATGCGGTACCCGGCGAACCACATGAAGACGTCGTCGGGTGTGGCGCGGAGATAGCGCGTGATGTTCTGCTGGAATTCGTTGTGCTCTGTGGTGTGGACCTCGACCTTCTTCCCGGTCTTCTTCTCGTACGCGTCGA
This sequence comes from Streptomyces sp. NPDC030245, assembly GCF_055572995.1. Lineage (NCBI taxonomy): Bacteria > Bacillati > Actinomycetota > Actinomycetes > Kitasatosporales > Streptomycetaceae > Streptomyces > Streptomyces sp. NPDC030245. Next base: position 309,382 of record NZ_JBVICF010000009.1, read on the forward strand.
AGGCGTCCTGGAACGCCTTCTTCGGTACCGCGTCCGAGGAGTTGGAGCCCATGGTGACTTCGTTCTTGTCGCCGCCCGGTTTCTCGCCACAGGCGCTGAGCAGCGCGGGGAGCGTGACCGCCCCGGCTCCGGCGGCGGTGCCCCGCAGGAGATTGCGCCGGGACATCCGATGTCCTGTCATGCCCGGTGCGGGTCCTGTCATGCCCGGTGCGCCACGACCGCTGAATGATGACTGTGCCATGGGCCCCTCCTCGGGGTGCAACCGAACACAACCGCACGCGCGAGGGGGATCTCACTCCCAAGAGGCACCGCCGTCAAGGGGTCCGGCGCCGGGTATGTGAACCGGTAACGCTCCCCTTCCAACAGAGTCCAACAGGCCCTACCGTAAGCGCGCGCGGGACACGTGCATGCAACCTCTCCTACCTTCCCCTCCTGTCTTCCTCATCTTCCGCGAGTAAGGAGGAACGTAACGATGCGTCATCTCCCGACCCGCACCACCCGCACCACCCGCCGAAGAGTGGTCGGATCGCTGACCGCCGCCCTGCTGTGCGCCGCCGGGCTCGCAGCGCCCGCCGCGGCGGGTGACACCGCCACCGGGCAGACCTCCACCGGTCAGACCGCCGACGCACCCCGCGTAAAACTCCCCGACGGGCTGGCGTCGACCCCGCCCATGGGCTTCAACAACTGGAACTCCACACATTGCAGAGCCGAGTTCAACGAGTCGATGATCAAAGGGATCGCCGACATATTCGTCGAGAAGGGCTTGAAGGACGCCGGATACGAGTACGTCAATCTCGACGACTGCTGGGCCCTTCCGCAGCGTGACGCGAACGGCAAGCTGGTCCCCGACCCGGTGCGTTTCCCGAACGGGATCAAGGCGGTCGCCGAGTATGTGCACTCCAAGGGGCTCAAGCTCGGCATCTACACCAGCGCGGGCACCAAGACCTGCAACTCCGCGGGCTTTCCCGGCGCGCTCGGCCATGAGCGCAGTGATGCCCAGCAGTTCGCCGACTGGGGCGTCGACTATCTCAAGTACGACAACTGCAACAACCAGGGCGTGGATGCCAAGAAGCGGTACATCGCGATGCGCGACGCGCTGAAGGCCGCCTCCGAGACCACCGGCAGGCCCATCGTCTACAGCATCTGCGAATGGGGCGAGAACAAACCGTGGGAGTGGGCGGCGGACGTCGGCCATCTGTGGCGCACCACGGGTGACATCAGTGACAACTGGGGCTCCATGGTGTCGATCATGAAGCGGAACCTGCCGCTCGCGAAGTACGCCGGCCCGGGCCACTGGAACGACCCCGACATGCTGGAGGTCGGCAACGGCGGCATGACGGACACCGAGTACCGCACGCACTTCTCGATGTGGTCGATCATGGCCGCGCCGCTGCTCATCGGCTCCGACCTGCGCAAGGTGTCCCCCGAGACATTCGAGATCCTCGGCAACGAAGAGGTCATCGCCGTCGACCAGGACCCGCTCGGCAAGCAGGGCGAGGTCGTCTCGTCCGAGGGCGGACGCTGGGTGGTCGCCAAGGAGATGGAGGACGGCAGCCGCGCCGTCGCCCTCTTCAACGAGACCGGCACCGCGCAGTCCGTCTCCACGACGGCGAAGGCGGTCGGGCTCCCCGCTGCGAAGGCGTACAAGCTGCGCGATCTGTGGGAGCACAAGAGCTACAACACCGCGGGCCGCATCGCGGCGACCGTCCCGGCGCACGGCACCGTGCTGCTGCGCGTGTCCGCCGACGGAAAGTGGGCGCACCACCCACCGGCCGCCGAACTCGGCCTCGAAGGCGGCCTGTTCGTGGAGGCCGGCAAGCCCGCCACGGTCACCTCCAAGGTCACCAACCTGGGCCGCACGCCCGCCCGGCGGGTCGCCGTGACGCTCGACGCGGCCTCCGGCTGGACCGTGCGGGCGACCTCACCGAGCACGGCACGCTCGCTGCGGACGGAGAAGACACTCGCCACGACCTGGACGGTCACCGCGCCCGCGGGCACGAAGCCGGGCTCGTACGACGTGGCCCTCAAGGCCACCTACCGCTCGCCGCACGGCGCGCGGGCCGAGAAGGTGCTGCCGCTCACGGCCCAGGTCGTCGTCGCGCCCCCGGCGGGCGCCTCCCTGCTGGGCGATCTGCCGTGGCTGTCGGCGACCAACGGCTGGGGGCCCGTGGAGCGCAACACCAGCAACGGCGACAGGGGCCTCGGAGACGGCAGGCCGATCACCATCGGCGGGAAGGTGTACGCGAAGGGCCTCGGCGTGCACGCGGAGAGCGCCGTCGAGTACTACGCCGGAGGCGCCTGCGAGAAGGTCACCGCGCAGGTCGGCGTCGACGACGAGACGATGGTGAAGGGCACGATCGCCTTCGAGATCTGGGCGGACGGCGAGAAGGCCGCGTCGACCGGAGTACTCACCAACGCCATGCCCGCACAGGAACTGTCCGCGGATGTGAGCGGCGCCCAGGTGGTCCGCCTCGTCGTCACGGACGGCGGGGACGGGATCGATTCGGACCATGGGGACTGGGGGGACGCGACGTTGAGTTGCTGAGGTGGTGAGGTGCTGAGTTGCTGAGGGACTGAGGTGTGGGGAGCGGCGGCGGCTCCGGGGCGGCGACGCACGTGTGGTCGTCCATCGCCGACTCCACCACCGACAACGACGAACTGTCCGGCCCGCCCCTGGTTCAGCGGCGGGCCGGGCGGGCGCAGCGCACGTTCCCGGAAGTGATCGCGTCCCGGGGCAGGACGAGGCCGAAGGCCCGTTCCAGGCCTTCGAAGAAGAGCGCGATCTTGTCCGTCCAGTTGCCTGCCTTCTCCGCGATGCGGAGGTGCAGGTTGAGGAAGGACAGCGGCGCTTCCGGGGCGAACGGCGCCTCCCCCGGGGTGTACCAGATGAGTTCGTACATGTCCCGCTGGCCTTCGGCGTCGTCTTCGACGGGGAACGGGTTCTGGTACACCCCGTCCTCGAAGTAATCGAAGGAGTAGATGCCCTTGGCCATGGTGGCGCGAACGGTGATCTGCTGCTCGGGTGGCGGGTCGAGGGAGCGCGAGAAGGCATCGTCGAAGTCGTGGTAGCCCAGCCACGTCCAGCCGTTCTCCTCACCGAAGGCCAGCACGCGGGTGAGGTCGTCGGTGCCCTCCCGTGCGTCTTGCTCCTCGACCTGGTGGAGCAGCAGCCCGTCGGCGATGTCCTGCGCGTCGGCCCCGTAGGCCAGGGCGACGTCCTCGGCGGTCACTTCCCTGATGAACTCGAGCACCGTGAAGGGCTGTTGGTCGCGCCAACTGTCGGCGATCCACGCCACGCCGTCACCCGCCGTGCCCTGGCGGGCGAGGAAATCCTCGAACGCGGCCACCTGCTTCGGGGGCATGTAGCCCTGGCGGGCCGTGGCCGCCCTGCCCTCCAGCCAGTCGAGCTCCGCCACGGACCTCAGTTCGGCTACGACCACCCGGTCCCGGACGAAGGTCATCCGCCCTCCGTCGGCATGCACGTAGCGGATGTAGGGGCCCTGCGGGTCCGGGCCGAAGGGCTGCCCCTGCCCCGATCCCGACCCGGACCTGGGCCGGAATCGCCCTCCCTCGCCGGCCCGTTGGGAAAAGTGTTCCAGCTCGGCGAGTTCCGCCGCCGGCAGGAGCACACTCGTCGGCTCGCCGCCGTCGACGACACACACCCTCTCGCCGGTCTCCTCGACACGACCGACGAGGCCCGCCAAGTCCGCTATGGCGTCGCTCAGTTCAACGTTTTCCATACGGGGGGACATTACTGGTGGCGGTGCGGGGGCCGGGGTCGGGGGCGGGACCGCTCCCGTGGGCTGAGCGGCGCCCATGCCGACCGCTTCAGCGAGCGCGACAGTGACAGGCCCTAACAGTGACGCCCCGGGTACCGGCTCCCGTCAGCCCCCCACCGCGGACCGCAGGTCCACAGCCGCGCTCGGTGCCCCGTCGAGCGCGGCCGCCGCCGCTCCGACCAGGCCCGCGTCCGTGCCCGTCAGGGCGGGGGCGACGGTCAGGCGGCGTACGAAGGAGAGCGTGGCGTACTCCCGCAGGGCGCGGCGCAGCGGTGTGAAGAGGACGTCGCCCGCCTTCGCCACTCCCCCGCCGATCACCGCGATGTCGATCTCGACGAGCGTGGCCGTGGCGGCGATCCCGGCGGCCAGCGCCTGGGCGGCCCGTTCGAAGGAGGCGAGTGCGACCGGGTCCCCGGCGCGGGCGGCCGCCGCCACCGCGGCCGCCGAGGCGTCGCCGTCGGCGCCCGGGCGCCAGCCGTTCGCCACGGCACGGCGCGCGATGTTCGGGCCGCTCGCTATGCGCTCGACGCAGCCGCGCGCCCCGCACGGGCAGGGGTCGCCGTCGAGGTCGACGCTGATGTGGCCGATGTGGCCCGCGTTCCCGGTGGGGCCCGGGTGCAGCTTGCCGCCGAGGACGAGGCCGCCGCCGACGCCCGTGGACACCACCATGCACAGCGCGTTGTCGTGGCCTCGGGCGGCGCCCTGCCAGTGCTCGGCCGCGGTCATCGCCACCCCGTCGCCGACCAGGACGACGGGAAGGCCACCGGTGAGCGCGCGGACGCGGTCGACCAGCGGATAGCCGCGCCAGCCCGGGACGTTGACGGGGCTGACCGTGCCCGCCGACGCGTCGACGGGGCCCGCGCTGCCGATGCCGACGGCCGCCGCCCGGCCCCACAGCTCCCCGCCGGTCAGCTCGGCGAGGACCGCCTCGACCGCCCGCATCACCGTCTCGCCGTCCTCACGCGCGGGCGTCGGCCGCTGCGCGCGCAGGAGAATCCGGCCGCGCCCGTCCACCAGGGCTCCGGCGATCTTGGTGCCGCCGATGTCGAGTGCGGCGACGAGGTCCATGTGCATCTGTGTCGGGTCTCCTGGTGTATCGGCAGGCCGGAGAGTGCGAAGGTCAGTCTCCCCCGGATCTGACAACGTTGTCCAGGCCCTATGCTCGTCGCCGTACGCTCAATCGCCCCATGCTCGACGACTCCGTGGACGACAGGACAGGACTGCGCACCGTGGCCGAGACCGCCGCTCGACGACCCGAGAACCGTTACGGCAACCGGCCGACCATGAAAGACGTGGCGGCGCGCGCGGGAGTCGGCCTGAAGACGGTCTCGCGCGTGGTCAACGGCGAGCCGGGCGTCACGCCCGACACCGAGCGGCGCGTCCAGGAGGCCATCGAGGCCCTGGGCTTCCGGCGCAACGACAGCGCGCGCGTGCTGCGCAAGGGCCGCACCGCCAGCATCGGCCTCGTCCTGGAGGACCTCGCCGACCCCTTCTACGGCCCGCTGAGCCGCGCCGTCGAGGAGGTCGCGCGGGCGCACGGCGCGCTGCTGATCAACGGGTCGAGCGCCGAGGACCCGGACCGCGAGCAGGAGCTGGTGCTCGCCCTGTGCGCGCGGCGGGTCGACGGGCTCGTGGTGATCCCGGCCGGTGACGACCACCGCTATCTGGAGCCGGAGATCGCCGCGGGGGTGGCCACCGTCTTCGTCGACCGGCCCGCCGGGAGGATCGACGCCGACGTGGTGCTCTCCGACAGCTTCGGCGGCGCGCGCGACGGCGTCGCGCACCTCATCGCCCATGGTCACCGCCGTATCGGCTTCATCGGTGACCAGCCGCGCATCCACACCGCGATAGAGCGGCTGCGCGGCTACCGCGCGGCGATGGAGGACGCGGACATCCCCGTCGACGAGGCGTGGGTGTCGCTGGGCGTCACCGATCCGGAGCGGGTCAGGACGGCCGCCGAGACGATGCTCAGCGGCCCCGAGCCGGTCACGGCGGTCTTCGCGGGCAACAACCGGGTGACGGTGACCGTCGTCCGCGTCCTGGCCGCCCTCGACCGGCCCGTGGCCCTGGTCGGTTTCGACGACATCGAGCTCGCGGATCTGCTGAGCCCGGGGGTGACGGTCGTGGCGCAGGACGCGGCCCAGCTGGGCAGGACGGCGGCGGAGCGGCTGTTCCGGCAGCTCGACGGCGTGTCTCAGGCGCCGGAGCGGATCGAGCTGCCGACGCGTCTCATCACGCGCGGATCGGGTGAGCTGCCGCCCGCCGGCTGACTCGACCTGCTCCAGCGGCTCGGGCGGCTTCATCAGTTCCACCAGGTCCGTCGGCCCCACCGCCCCCATCGGCTCCAGCGGCTCGAACCAGCTCGGCCGGGCGGGTGGGCTCGACTGAGTCGGCCGACTCGGGGAAGGGAGCCTGTCATGACCACCGCATTGCTTGTCGGCGACATCCAGCATGGCATCGTGAACGGCTATCCGTTCGCCAGACGTGTCGTGCCACCGCTCACCGAGCTGATACCCCGCGCCCGCGCGGCCGGCGTCCTCGTCGTGTTCGTGCACTTCGCCGTCCGGGACAACGGCTCCGACCTGCCGCCGGACAACGAACTCTTCAGGACGTTCCACGAGGCCGGGGACACCTTCCACGAGGGGTCGGCCGGGACCGGGATCGCCCTGCCGGTCGAGGACGAGGACGTCGTCGTACTCAAACGCCGCGCCAGCGCGTTCGCCGGCACGGACCTCGAACTCGTGCTCCGCGCGCGCGGCGTCAGCACGCTCGCGGTCGCCGGCGTCGCGACCAGCGCGATGGTGGCCGCGACGTGCTACGACGCGGCGGACCGCGACTACCGCGTGACCGTACTGCGGGACGGGTGCGCCGACGGCGATGTGGCGGTGCACGACTTCTTCATGGACTCCGTCTTCCCCAGCCGGGGATTCGAGGTCGTGCCCTGCGCCGCCTGGCCCGGAGAGCGGCTCTGACGGCGGGGCGGCCGCGGCCGGGACTCACGGCCAGAAGGCGACGGCGAGAGCGATCAGCGTGCCGAGGGCCAGCACTCCGCCGACGGCTCCGAGGACGAGGGCGCCCCGCTGACCCGCGGGCCGGAGCTCCGTCCAGCCGAGCTCCCCGGCCGCGCCGCGGATCAGACGGTGGCCGTCGGCGGACGAGAACGACGTCCGCTCACTGCCGTCCAGTGAGCGGCTCCACGTCCGACAGCGGCTCCGGCCGATCTCCACTTTGCTCTGCGGCACTCCGAACGGGCCGCGCTCGTCGGTGCGGACGATGTCCGTGATGGTGAAGGTCTGCTCGCGCGGACGCAGTTCGACGCGGTAGGTGTGCACCTGTGTGACGCGTCGGCTCACCTGCGGGACGTCGACGATCAGGTCGAACCCGCGCTGCGTCCGCCGCAGCCGGTACGGGGTGCCGGCTGCGGCTGCGATGGCGGCTTCCACGCGGGCGTACAGCGCTCCGCCGCCACCCGGGCCGGAGGTTTCGTTCATCGGCCGATCCTACTTATTTGCCGGACCCCGTCAGGTCGCCGCGGCGCGGGCCCGCGAAGCCCTGGAGGCGGGCCAGGGTGAGGCCGGTGAGCCGGGTGACCTCGCCCGCGTCGAGGGCGCCGCAGTCGAGGCCGCGCAGCAGGTAGCCGGCGAGGGCCTTGGCGGTGGCGGGCTCGTCGGCCACGCCGCCGCCCTCGTGGTGACCGGCGTAGGCAGCGAGGCGCGCGGCGGCCGACTCGAAGCCCTCGCGGTAGAACGCGAACACCGCGGCGTAGCGCGTGGGGATGTGGCCGGGGTGCATGTCCCAGCCCTGGTAGTAGGCACGGGCCAGGGCGCGCCGGGTGAGGCCGTAGTGCAGCCGCCAGGCGTCGTGGACCTTCTCGGTGGAGCCGACGGGCAGGACGTTGGTCGAGCCGTCGGAGACCCGGACCCCGGTGCCCGCGGCGGCGACCTGCATGACGGCCTTGGCGTGGTCGGCCGCCGGGTGGTCGCTCGCCTGGTAGGCGGCGCTCACGCCGAGGCAGGCGCTGTAGTCGAAGGTGCCGTAGTGCAGCCCCGTCGCGCGGCCCTCGGCGGCCTGGATCATGCGGGCGACGGCGGCGGTGCCGTCGGTGGCGAGGATGGACTGGCTGGTCTCGATCTGGATCTCGAAGCCGATGCGGCCCCGCTCCAGGCCGCGCGCCTTCTCGAACTCCTCCAGGAGGCGCACCATCGCGGTGACCTGCTCGGGGTAGGTCACCTTGGGCAGGGTGAGGACGAGGCCGTCGGGCAGGCCGCCCGCCTCCATGAGGCCGGAGAGGAAGACGTCGAGGGTGCGGATGCCGCGGTCGCGTACCGCCTCCTCCATGCACTTCATGCGGATGCCCATGTACGGGGCGGCGGTGCCGTTCTTGTACGCGTCGGCGATCAGGCGGGCGGCGCGGGCGGCGTCCTGGTCCTCGTCGGCGCCCTTGTAGCCGTCCTCGAAGTCGACGCGGAGGTCTTCAATCGGCTCGCGCTCCAGTTTGGTGCGTACGCGCGTGTAGACCGCGTCGGCCAGGTCGTCGCCGAGGCCGAGGACGGCGGCGAAGGACGCGGCGTCCGGGGCGTGCTTGTCCAGCATCTCCAGGGCCTTGTCGCCCCAGGTGCGGATGGTGTCGGCGGCGAACTGCTGACCGGGGACGTACACGGTGTGGACGGGCTGGCGGGTGCCGGGGTCGCCGGGGTAGCGGCGGTCGAGCTCCGCGTCCACCGGGGCGAGGGAAGCGCTGATGCCTTCGCTGACCGCGCCGGCGAGGCTCGTCGCCACCTTCTCTTGCTGACCCATTCCTGCATCCTCCACACGCTCGGTGCCGCGCCCGACATTTCCGCTTCACGGAATCAACAATCCGTATAGCGAAGTTATCCGTGACCTTCGTGCTGGTCAACACCTTCCCGTGTCCTGCATCCGTAGCGGACCGGGCCCGTTGACGCGTGTCCCGGGCCCTTCCGGGCGCCGACGCGGCCAGTCTGTGGCCCACATCCTCCCGCGCGGCCCGCCGACCGCGCGGGCCGAACGCAAGGAGCCTGCGTGGCCATCGACTCCCCCTTCACGCGCCGTTCCGTCCTGCGGACCGCGCTCGCCGCCGCCGTGGCGGTCCCGCTCTCCGGCACGGCACTGTCCGGCGGCCCGGCCCACGCCCGCGAAGCACCCCAAGCGCGCCTGAGGGTCATGTCGTACAACGTCCGCTTCGCGAGCAGACGACCACCGCACACCTGGGTCGAGCGCCGCCCGGTCATGCGGGAGATGCTTCGGCGCGCCCAGCCGCACGTCATCGGCACCCAGGAGGGCCTGTACTACCAGTTGCAGGACATCGAGACGGATCTCGGCGCGCGCTACGACTGGGTCGGTACGGGGGTCGGGGGCGGCAGCCGCGACGAGTTCATGGCCGTCTTCTACGACAACCGCCGGCTGTTCCCGCTCGAATACGAACACTTCTGGCTCTCGGACACCCCTTACACGATCGCTTCGAACACCTGGGGGGCCAACTCGCCCCGCATGGCCTCGTGGGTACGCTTCCTCGACCTGGTCACGGACACCGAGCTGTACGTCCTCAACACGCACTTCGACCACGTCAGCCAGAACGCACGCGAGCGTTCGGCGAAGCTGTTGGTCGAGCGCATCGCCCTGATGAAGGCGGCCACGCCCCTCATCGTGATGGGCGACTTCAACGCGACGGCGCACAACAGCTCCGTCTACACGACGATGCTGGGCGCCGGTCTCGTCGACACCTGGGACGTCGCCAAGCGACGCGGTCCCGCGTACGGCACGTTCGGCGGTTACAAGCCGCCCGTCGTGGGCGGCGGCCGCATCGACTGGATCCTGACGAGGCCGACGGCGAAGGTGCACGCGGCGTGGGTGAACACCTTCTCGCGCGGCGGGCGGTACCCGAGCGACCACTGGGCCGTCCAGGCCACGATGACGCTGTGACGCGGCGAGGCCCCCGCTCCGCTGTGCGCGGGGCGGGGGCCTCGTACCGACAGCGGGCTCAGCCCTTGCGGGACTTGACCTCTTCGGTGAGCTGCGGGACGACCTCGAAGAGGTCGCCGACCACACCGTAGTCGACGAGGTCGAAGATCGGGGCCTCGGCGTCCTTGTTGATGGCCACGATGGTCTTCGAGGTCTGCATGCCGGCGCGGTGCTGGATCGCGCCGGAGATGCCGGACGCGATGTACAGCTGCGGGGAGACCGACTTGCCGGTCTGGCCGACCTGGTTGGAGTGCGGGTACCAGCCTGCGTCGACCGCGGCGCGCGAGGCGCCCACGGCGGCACCGAGCGAGTCGGCCAGGTCCTCGATGATCGAGAAGTTCTCGGCGCCGTTGACGCCGCGGCCGCCGGAGACCACGATCGCGGCCTCGGTCAGCTCGGGGCGGCCCGTCGACTCGCGCGGCGTGCGCGCGACGACCTTGGTGCCGGTGGCCTTCTCGGAGAAGGAGACCGTGAGGGCCTCGACGGCGCCCGCGGCCGGGGCGGCCTCCACGGCGGCCGAGTTCGGCTTGACCGTGATGACCGGGGTGCCCTGCGAGACCCGGGACTTCGTGGTGTACGAGGCGGCGAACACGGACTGCGTGGCCACCGGGCCCTCGTCGCCGGCCTCCAGGTCGACGGCGTCCGTGATGATGCCGGACTTGATGCGGACCGCGAGGCGGCCCGCGATCTCCTTGGCCTCGGCGGACGACGGGAAGAGCACGGCGGCCGGGGACACGGCCTCGTACGCGGCCTGGAGCGCGTCCACCTTCGGTACGACGAGGTAGTCGGCGAACTCGGGGGCGTCGGCGGTGAGGACCTTCACCGCGCCGTGCTCGGCGAGCGTGGCGGCGGTGGCCTCGGCGCCGGCGCCCAGCGCGACGGCGACGGGCTCGCCGACGCGGCGGGCCAGGGTCAGCAGCTCGAGGGTGGGCTTGCGGACGGCGCCGTCCACGTGGTCGACGTAGACGAGAACTTCAGCCATGGGACTTCAATCTCCTGCGGTTACGAAGAAGTTGGGGCGGTTGAGGGGATGACTGAAGCTCAGATGAACTTCTGGCCGGCGAGGAACTCGGCCAGCTGCTTGCCGCCCTCGCCCTCGTCCTTGACGATCGTGCCGGCCGTGCGGGCCGGACGCTCGGCGGCGGAGTCGACCTTGGTCCAGGCACCCTCGAGGCCGACCTCTTCGGCGTCGATGTCCAGGTCGTCCAGGTCGAGCGACTCCACGGGCTTCTTCTTGGCGGCCATGATGCCCTTGAAGGACGGGTAGCGGGCCTCACCCGACTGGTCCGTCACGGACACGACGGCCGGCAGGGACGCCTCCAGCTGCTCCGAGGCGGCGTCGCCGTCACGGCGGCCCTTGACGGTGCCGTCCTCGACGGAGACCTCGGAGAGCAGCGTGACCTGCGGGACGCCCAGGCGCTCGGCGAGGATCGCCGGGAGCACGCCCATGACGCCGTCGGTCGACGCCATGCCGCAGATGACCAGGTCGTAGCCGGTCTTCTCGATGGCCTTGGCGAGCACCAGCGAGGTGCCCATCACGTCGGTGCCGTGCAGGTCGTCGTCCTCGACGTGGACGGCCTTGTCGGCGCCCATGGAGAGCGCCTTGCGGAGCGCGTCCTTGGCGTCCTCGGGGCCGACGGTCAGCACGGTGATCTCCGCGTCGTCCGCCTCGTCGGCGATCTGGAGCGCCTGCTCGACCGCGTACTCGTCGAGCTCCGACAGCAGGCCGTCGACGTCGTCGCGGTCGACGGTCAGGTCATCGGCGAAGTGCCGGTCGCCGGTGGCGTCGGGCACGTACTTCACACAGACAACGATCCTCAAGCTCACGCCGGCTCTCCTACTGCATCGTCTTTATTGGGCTGCTGCCTCGGCTTATGGCTACTGCCTTCTTGCAGGCAGCATAGGCGCCTGAAGCGGCGGATCCCGGTCGGGGCGGCCCGCGCTCCGAACGAAATATTACTCATGAGTACACCCAGTTCATTCCCACTGAGCAAGCGCTTTGAACTGTGACCTTCCCAACGCTCCGTAATCATCCGGAGCACCCGCCCGGCGGGAACTCTCAGTCGCGCAGAGCGTTGAAGCGCCCCTGGTGGTACAGGAGCGGGCGCCCCTCGTCCTCGCGGTCGCCGACGACGGCCTCCGCGAGGACGATCCGGTGGTCGCCCGCGGGCACGCGCGCGGCGATCCGGCACACCAGCCAGGCGAGCACGCCGTCGAGCAGGGGCACGCCCTCCGGCCCCTCGCGCCAAACGGTGGGCTCGCCGAAGCGGTCGGCGCCGCTCCGCGCGAACGTGGCGGCGAGCTCCTGCTGCCGCTCGGCGAGTATGTGGACGCCGACGTGCGTGGCTTCGGAGAGCGCGGGCCAGCAGGAGGAGCCGGTGCCGATGCCGAACGAGAGCATCGGGGGCGCCACGGAGACCGAGGCGAGCGAGGTGGCGGTGAAGCCGACGGGGCTTGAGCCGTGCGTGGCGGTGATCACGGCGACGCCCGCGGCGTGCTGCCGGAAGACCGAGCGCAGCAGCTCGGGCGTGGCGAGCCGGGGAGTGGTGAGGGCTGACGATGCCGTCATGGAGTTGTCCTTCTGCCGGGGGTTGCCGGAGGTGCGAGCGGAGGCGTCGTTGCTCAGCACTGCGGACAGCGCGCGCTGGCGTGGCGGCCGAGGTCCACGTGGACGCGCCCGTACAGAAGGAGATCCCGGAGCATGTAGGCAGGCTCGCGATAGATGCCGCGTGCAGTCAAGTCCGTTCCGCGATGTGAAAGAAGCGTCACGCTCCCGGGCCGCCCCTCGCGACCTGCGGCGCAGCCGGTCACACGGCCTCACCCAGAGCGGCGATCACATCGGCCTTGCGGGGCTGCCCGGCGGCCCGGCGCACCACCTGTCCCGCCGCGTCCAGGACGAGCACGGTGGGGGTCCTGAGGACGTGCAGCTCCCGTACGAGATCGAGCCGCGCCTCGGCGTCGATCTCCACGTGGGCCACGCCGGGGACCAGCTCCGCCACGTCCGCGAGGACCCTGCGGGTCGCCCGGCAGGGCTGGCAGAAGGCGCTGGAGAACTGCACGAGCGTGGCCCGCTCCCCCAGCCGCTCGCCGATGTCCGCCGTGCCGAGCGCTCGCCCGGTCCCGCCTGTCCGCACGTCTGCCTCCACCCCGGCGCGCTGTGCCGCACACCTGTTCCGAATCGTTCTGGGGTACAGCGTCCGCCGCCCCCGGATGATTCCTACGTGACGAGAATCTCCCGGATTGAAGGCACCAAGGCTGGTCACTCGTCCGTTCTTGGGGCACGATCTGCGCAACGCCGAAAAACCTACGGCTGCGTAACCTCCCGCCGGGAGCCCCCTCCCCAGGCAGAAACGAAGGGCCCTCCCCACCCATGGCAGAGCTTGTCTACCGTCCGGTCATCGGTGCCGCGAAAACCCTGTTCAAGGCATGGGACCTGAAGATCGACTGCAAGGGGTCGGAGAACATCCCGCGCTCCGGCGGCGCCGTTCTGGTCAGCAATCACATCAGTTATCTCGACTTCATCTTCGACGGTCTCGCCGCGCTGCCGCAGAAGCGCGTGGTGCGGTTCATGGCGAAGGAGTCGGTGTTCCGGCACAGGATCTCCGGGCCGCTGATGCGCGGGATGAAGCACATCCCCGTCGACCGCGACAAGGGCGAGACGGCCTACGCGCACGCGCTGGACTCGCTGCGCTCCGGGGAGATCATCGGCGTCTTCCCCGAGGCGACGATCTCGCAGTCGTTCACGCTGAAGACGTTCAAGTCCGGTGCCGCGCGGCTGGCCCAGGAGGCCGGGGTGCCGCTGATCCCGATGGCCCTGTGGGGGACGCAGCGGCTGTGGACCAAGGGCCACCCCCGCAACTTCAGGCGCAGCCACCTGCCGATCACGATCCGTGTCGGTGAGCCGGTGGAGGCCCCGAAGGACCAGTACGCGGGAGCGATCACCCGGCGGCTGCGCGAGCGCTGCCAGGAGCTCCTGGAGGCCGCGCAGCGCGCCTACCCGGTGCGCCCGAAGGGTCCGGACGACACCTGGTGGATGCCGGCGCACCTGGGCGGTACCGCGCCGACCCCGGCCGAGGTGAAGGCCGCCGAGGCCGGCTGAGACGGCCTCACAGCTCTGCGGGGTAGATCCGCCAGAGGTGGAGCCTGTCCCTGGCCTCCTTGAGCACACGGAGCGCCACGGGGCTCGGCTCGGCGTAGACGCCGGGGTAGTCCGCTTCACCGGACTCCGGATCGACCGGCCAGGCCAGCTGCTCCTCGCCGAGGCGGAACTGCGCGTCGACGCCGGCCGGGATGTTGCCGCGCGGGTCCTGCCGGTGCCAGGCGCCGTCGAGCCGCACGGCGACCAGGCCGTGCAGGGAGTAGCCGCTGGTGTTGTCGTCCCGCAGGCGCTGGTAGCAGAACCCCGTGGGGATGTCCTCGGCGCGCAGCAGGGCGGCCAGCGCGTGCGACTTGGCGGTGCAGATGCCGGTGCGTTCGCGCAGCACGTCGGAGGCGCGCCAGATGACCTCCATGCGGCCCGAGTCCTGCGTGTGCGGGATGGCGTCGCGCACGAACTCGAAGGCGGCGCGCGCGTAGGCGTACGTATCGGTGGATGTTTTTGCGAGACCGGCCGCCGTCTCGCGGACCAGCGGGTGCTGGTGGTCGACGACCTCGTCCGCGGCCAAGTACGCAGACAGGTCGGGGTTTTCCTGGATCAGCTGCATGGCACGGGAGCATAGGAATACGGCCGCCCATACGTCAATGACTTTACGGTCGACCGTATACCTATGCAGTTCTATGCGGGTGGTGAAAGGGCGGTCAGCGCGCCATCTCCTCCTTGAGCGCCATCAGGAACCCGTCGACGTCCTCCTCGCGGGTGTCGAACGCGCACATCCAGCGGACGTCGCCCGCCGCCTCGTCCCAGAAGTAGAAGCGGTACTTCTTCTGGAGGCGCTCGCTCACCTCGTGCGGCAGACGGGCGAAGACGGCGTTGGCCTGCACGGGGTAGAGGATCTCCACGCCGTGCACGGCGCGCACTCCCTCGGCGAGGCGCTGCGCCATCTCGTTGGCGTGCCGGGCGTTGCGCAGCCACAGGTCCTTGGCGAGCAGGGCCTCCAACTGCACCGACACGAAGCGCATCTTCGACGCGAGCTGCATGGACATCTTGCGCAGGTGCTTCATGTGGCGCACGGCGTCCTGGTTGATGACCACGACGGCCTCGCCGAACAGCGCGCCGTTCTTGGTGCCGCCGAGCGACAGGATGTCGACGCCGACCGCGTTCGTGAACGTCCGCATGGGAACGTCGAGCGCGGCGGCGGCGTTGGCTATCCGGGAGCCGTCGAGGTGCACCTTCATGCCGAGCCGGTGCGCGTGGTCGCAGATCGCGCGGATCTCGTCGGGCGTGTAGAGCGTGCCCAGTTCGGTGTTCTGCGCGATCGAGACGACCTGCGGCATCGCCCGGTGCTCGTCGTCCCAGCCGAACGCCTGCTTGTCGATCAGCTCCGGGGTGAGCTTGCCGTCCGGCGTGGGCACGGTGAGCAGTTTGAGGCCGGCCATGCGCTCGGGGGCGCCGCCCTCGTCCACGTTGATGTGCGCGGACTCGGCGCAGATCACCGCGCCCCAGCGGTCGGCGACCGCCTGGAGCGCGACGACGTTGGCGCCCGTGCCGTTGAAGACCGGGAACGCCTCGGCGGTCGGCCCGAAGTGGCCGCGGATCACCTGCTGGAGGTTGGCCGTGTAGTCGTCCTCGCCGTACGCGATCTGGTGACCGCCGTTGGCGAGGGCGAGGGCGGCCATGACCTCCGGGTGCGCGCCCGCGTAGTTGTCGCTGGCGAAGCCGCGCACGTCCGGGTCGTGGTGGCGCCGGGCGTCCGTCCTCGGCGGGTTCACGGCTTCTCGGGCGGCAGCGGTCACGGCTTCTCGGTCAGCCACAGGCGGTTTCCGTTCACTTCCCCGGCGGGCTTCTCCCAGACGCCGGCGATGGCCTCGGCCAGCTCCTTGACGTCCGTGAAGCCCGCGAACTTCGCGTTGGGCCGCTCCGCGCGCATCGCGTCGTGCACCAGCGCCTTGACGACCAGGATGGCAGCCGCCGCGCGCGGTCCCTCCTCGCCCCCCGCCTTGCGGAAGGCGTCGGCGAGGGCGAGCGTCCAGGCCTCGGCCGCCGCCTTGGAGGCGGAGTACGCCGCGTTGCCCGCGGTCGGCCTGGTCGCGCCGGCCGCGCTGATCAGCAGGTAGCGGCCGCGGTCGCTGCGCCGCAGCCCCGCCTCGAAGGCGAGGGAGGTGTGCTGCACGGTGCGGATCAGGAGCTTTTCGAGGAGGTCCCAGTCGGCGAGGTCGGTCTCGGCGAAGCTCTTGCTGCCGCGCCAGCCGCCGACGAGGTGGACCAGGCCGTCGATGCGGCCGAACTCCTTCTCCGTGCGCGTCGCCCACTCGCGGGCGGCGTCCAGGTCCAGGAGGTCGACCGTGTCACCGACGACGGTCGCCCCGCCGTGCGCGTACCGCGCGGCGTCGACGGCTTCGGCGAGGCGGGCGGGGTCGGCGTCGGAGGCCACGACCGTGGCGCCGGCCTCCGCGAGCCTCAGCAGGGTGGCGCGCCCCGCGGGGCCGGCGGCCCCCGCCACCGCGACCACGGCTCCATCGAGTGCGGACATCTTCCTCGCCTCCTCCTGGCGGCCGCTCACGCGGCGGCCTTCTCGGCGCCCGTGGAAGCGGTGATCCCCTTGGCGGAGGCGATCACGTGCTTCAGCTTCTTGGAGAGCGCCTCATAGAACATGCTGAGCGGAAATTCGTCGGGAAGCACCTCGTCGACGAGTTTGCGCGGCGGCAGCGACGTGTCAAGTGCGTCCGGGCCCTTGGCCCAGCGCGAGCCGGGGTGCGGGGCGAGGTAGGTGGACACCAGGTCGTAGGCGGCGAACCAGTGGACCAGCTTGGGGCGGTCGATGCCCGCGCGGTAGAGGTCCTCGATCTCGCCGCAGAGCTGGTTGGTGATCTCCGGGGCGCGCTGCCAGTCGATCCTGAGCTGGTTGTCGGTCCAGCGGACCACGTCGTGCTTGTGGAGGTAGGCGAAGAGGAGCTGGCCGCCGAGGCCGTCGTAGTTCTTCACGCGGTCGCCGGTGACCGGGAAGCGGAACATCCGGTCGAAGAGGACGGCGTACTGCACGTCGCGTGCCTGCGGGACGCCCTCGGCCTCCAGCTTCACGGCCTCCTTGAAGGCGGTGAGGTCGCAGCGCAGCTCCTCCAGGCCGTACATCCAGAACGGCTGGCGCTGCTTGATCATGAAGGGGTCGAACGGCAGGTCGCCGTGGCTGTGGGTGCGGTCGTGGACCATGTCCCACAGGACGAACGCCTGCTGGCAGCGGTCCTGGTCGCCGACCATCTCGCGGATGTCGTCGGGCAGTTCGAGCCCGAGGAGGTCCACGGCCGCCTCGGTGACGCGGCGGAAGCGGGCCGCCTCACGGTCGCAGAAGATGCCGCCCCAGGAGAACCGCTCGGGAGCCTCGCGCACGGCGATGGTCTCGGGGAAGAGGACGGCGGAGTGGGTGTCGTACCCGGCGGTGAAGTCCTCGAAGGTGATGCCGCAGAACAGCGGGTTGTCGTAGCGCGTGCGCTCCAGCTCGGCCAGCCAGTCGGGCCAGACCATGCGCAGCACGACCGCTTCGAAGTTGCGGTCGGGGTTGCCGTTCTGCGTGTACATCGGGAAGACGACCAGGTGCTGGAGGCCGTCGCGGCGGTCCGCCGCGGGCTGGAAGGCGAGCAGCGAGTCGAGGAAGTCCGGCACGCCGAAGCCGCCGTCGGACCAGCGGCGCAGGTCCGCGACGAGCGCGCGGTGGTACGCGGCGTCGTGCGGCAGGAGCGGGGAGAGCTCCTCGACCGCGGATATCACGCGGTCCACGGCGAGCTCGGCGATGCTCCTCGCCGGGGCGCCGGCCGCCTCGAAGTCGATGGAGCCGTCGGACGACTGCCAGGGGCGGATCTCCTCCACGGCACCCTTGAGCACCGGCCACGCCGGGTGGTCCACCACCCGCTCACCGGGCTCACCGGCGGAAAGAACCGCACCCTCCGTACCCGACTGCACAAGAATTTCCGTCATGCCCCATCCTCCACGGGAGAACCTCACGTCAGGACACCGTATGCATGTGAGGTTCTCCGCGACAAGAGGGGCTCCGTAAATTATCCTGCGCCACCCCCACCGTCACCGCTGTTTTTCCTGTCGCCTGCGGTGGACTCGATCGCTTCTGCCGCTTCCTGGAGTGCCCGTGCCGCATCCGGGAGTACGTCGGGGAAGCCGAGGAAGCCGTGGAACATGCGCGGGTAGTGGTGCGCGGCGACCTCCACTCCCGCTGCCCGCAGGCGCTCGGCGTAGGCCAGCCCCTCGTCGCGCAGCGGGTCGCAGCCCGCCGTGACGAGGTGCGCGGGCGGCAGTCCGGTGAGGTCGGCGGCCCGCAGCGGCGAGGCGAGGTGGGCGAGGGGGTGCGTACCGTCGCCGTCGGGGCCGAGGTACTGCTCCCAGAACCAGCGCATGTGCGCGGCGGTCAGGAAGTACCCGTCCGCGTTCTCGCGGTAGGAGACGGTGTCCTGGGCGGCGTCCAGGACGGGATAGAGCAGGATTTGCAGCGCGACGGCGGGGCCACCCGCGTCCCTCGCCCTGAGGGTCACGGCGGTGGCGAGCCCGCCCCCGCTGCTGTCCCCCGCGGTGGCGAGGGCACGCGGGTCGCCGCCGAGGGCGGTGCTCTCCTCGGCGGCCCAGCACAGCGCCGCGTACGCGTCGTCGACGGCGGCCGGGAACCGGTGTTCCGGGGCGAGGCGGTAGCCGACGGAGACGGCCACGGCACCGGACCGGGCGACCAGGCCGCGGACCGTGGCGTCGTGGGAGTCGAGGCCGCAGAGGGCGTAGCCGCCGCCGTGGAAGAAGACGACGGTGGGGCGGGGGTGTGGGTGCTGATGTGTCTCCGGGTGCGGGAGATAGACACGTACGGGGATGTCGGGTGCGTCCGGCGGTCCGGGGATCGTTCTGTCGGTGACCGTTCCGACGGCGGGCGGCGTCTTTGCCGAGGCGGGCGCGGCGGCCAGGACGCGGCGGGCCTCGACGGCGTCGGTGACCGTGCCGCCGAGGTCGGGAAAGGCGGCGGTCAGGGCGTCCACGAGGGGGCGGGCGCGGGGGTCGAGGCGGTCCGGGGCCCCGGCGGGCTCGGGCGGCATCAGGTCGGTTCCGTGCCGGCCGCCGCCGCTTCCCGTTCCTGGGCGCGGAAGTGCGGGATGACCTTCTCGCCCCACTGCCGCAGGGTTTCCAGGCAGGCATCCTGCGGGACGGTGCCCATCTGGACGAGGCACATGATCTCGTCGGCCCCGGCGTCGCGGAGCCGCTCCACATAGGCGATGGCGTCGTCCGCGGTGCCGTACGCGTGGTCGGCGTTGAACGTGGCGGTCGAGGTGGGCCGCACCGGGATGTTGTGCTCGTGCAGGCGTGCCACGACCTGCTCGGCGGCCCTGCGCATCTCGGCGGCCTCGTCGCTGCCCTCGACGACCGCCTCGTCGGGTATGCCGGCGCCGCCGTACCAGTGCCCGATGGACTGCGCGAAGAACCGCTGCCCGCGGATGCCGACGCGCCGCGCCGCCTCCCCGTCGTCGAGCACGATCGTCGGGCAGAGCACGGAGAAGTGGTCGTTGACCACGCTCGACACGAGGCGGGCGTCGGTGCGGGCCGCGACGGCGGCGTCGTACGCCTGCCGCATCCCGGCGATCGACTCGGGCCCCGCGAAGCCCATCACGAGGGCGCCGACGCCGAGTTCGGCCGCCTGGGTCAGCGTCTCCGTCCTGCTGCACGCGAGGAAGAGGGGCGGGTGCGGGGTCTGCTTCGGGCGCGGCAGGATCGGGTGCGGACCGATGTCGAGGAGCTCGCCGTGATGCTCCAACTCCTCCTTCTCCCACGCCTTTCCGATGATCCGCAGCGCTTCCTCGACCTCTTGGGTCGTACGTTCCCTGTCGACCCCGCAGAGCGACGTCTCCTGCTCCGTGCCGCCGCGCCCCGCGCCCAGGTCGAGCCGCCCGCCGGAGAGCAGGTCCA
Organism: Streptomyces sp. NPDC030245; assembly: GCF_055572995.1. Lineage (NCBI taxonomy): Bacteria > Bacillati > Actinomycetota > Actinomycetes > Kitasatosporales > Streptomycetaceae > Streptomyces > Streptomyces sp. NPDC030245. The sequence continues at coordinate 329,182 of NZ_JBVICF010000009.1, forward strand.
GCATGGCGGCGCGCTCGGCGACCCTCGCCGGATGGTTGAAGTTGAACGGCATGCAGACGACGCCGTGGCCGATCCGGATGGTGCTGGTGCGCGCGGCGACCCAGGTCAGGAAGATTTCCGGCGCGCTCATGTGCGCGTACCACTTGAGGGAGTGGTGCTCGACCGCCCAGACGCGGTCGAACCCCATCTCCTCCGCGAGCACGGCCTGTTCGACGCTGTCGTGGATGACCTGATGCTCACGCTCGACGGTCGGATCGGCGAGCTGTGCCTCGAAGATGACGGAGAACTTCACGTGCCCTCCAGGGAGTTGTGCCGGTCAGGCATGGCCCTTGGTGTTTCGATTAGTCATATGACTAGCCGTCAGGTCGTGAAGTCGCAAGGGATGGGCGTCGGAAATCCGCGGCGGTCCGGCCGTGGTGTCCGCGAACGGGCCGCCCGGGGTGAAGGCTCGGGCAGCGAAGCGTTCGCCCATGCGGCGGTGGGTGGCGGCGTCCGGGTGGAGGTCGTCGGGGAGGGGGAGTTCCGTGGCGTCGTCGGGGCCGTACAGTTCGCGGCCGTCGAGGTAGTGGAGGTTCGGGTCCTCGGCGGAGCGCTGCTTCACGATGCGGGCCAGCTCGTCGCGGATGACGTTGAGAGTGAGCTTGCCCATCGGCAGTTCCGCGGGGTCGCCCATGGCCTTGAAGCGCAGGCGCCCCTCGCCGAAGTCGCTGAAGTCGGGCGCGCTGGGCCCGGGGGTGTCCTCGTGGATGGGGCACAGGATCGGGGAGACGACCAGCAGGGGCGCCTCGGGGTGGCCCTCGCGGATGGTGTCCAAAAAGCCGTGCACGGTGGGGCCGAACGCGCGCAGCCGCATCACGTCGGCGTTGACCACGTTGATGCCTGCCTTGACGCTGATCACGTCGGCGGGGGTGTCCCGTATGGCCCGCGCGGTGAACGGGTCCAGCACGGCACTGCCGGACAGACCGAGGTTGATCAGCTCCACACCTCCCAGCGACGCGGCGAGCGCGGGCCACGTGGTGGTGGGGCTCGCGGCGTCGGAACCGTGGCTGATCGAACTGCCGTGGTGCAGCCACACCTTGCGGCCCGGGTCGCGTGCGGGCTCGACGGGGGCGTCGGTGCGCAGGGCGATGAGCTCGGTGGTCTCGTTGTGCGGCAGCCAGATCTCGACGTCCTTCATCCCGTCGGGCAGCGCGGTGAAGCGCAGGGTGGCGGGCTCCCCGGCGGTGCGCTCGGCGGTTCCGGCGGCCAGGTCGACGGTCAGGACGTTGCCGCCCGTCACGCTCCCGGAGCCGGCCGGACGGCCGTCGACGAGCAGTTCGTAGATGCCGTCGGGGCGGGGCGGCGCGCCCACGTAGCACCGCTTCGTGGGCAACGTGTCGAGCTCGACGGCGGTGGCCCGGGTACGGAACGCCAGGCGTACGCCGGAGGGCTGGGACTCGGCCATGGCGAGCTGCGCGTCGGTGTTCTGGGCACGGGCCCGGGCGGGGAGCCGGTGCGGCAGCACGCCGTGCTCGGTCCGCTCCACGTCGAGCGCGCCGCGCAGCAGCTCGGCGGTGACGGGCGTGGTGGTCCAGTGGTGGTCGGTGTGCATGGCCTCAACCTGCCGGTGAAGTGGGACGAATATGTGGGCTGGGGTGTTCAGACGGACGGCGCGGGCCAGTTGCGCAACAGGGCGTCGAGGGCGTCGATGACGCGCGTCCACGTCTCCTGCGAGTCGGGCGCGCTGTGGCTGAACCCGCCTCCCAGCTCCAGGCTCACGTAGCCGTGGAAGACGCTGCCGAGGAGGCGGACCGCGTGCGTCTGGTCCGGTTCCGTCAGGTCGTACCCGCGCAGGATGGCCCGCGTCATCTCCGCGTGCCTGCTGCCCGCGCTCGCGGCCGCCGCCTCGGGAGTGAGCCGCAGCTGGGCGGCGGCGTAGCGACCGGGGTGCTCCCTGGCGTAGTCGCGGTAGACGTTCGCCAGGGCGGCCAGCGCGTCCTTGCCCGCCCGCCCGGCCAGCGCCTCCGCGCCCCGGTCGGCGAGCTCGGCCAGGGCGAGGAGGGCGATCCCGGTCTTGAGGTCCTGGGAGTTCTTCACGTGCGAGTACAGGCTCGCGACCTTGACGTCGAAGCGGCGGGCGAGCGCCGAGACGGTCACCTGGTCGAAGCCGACCTCGTCGGCCAGCTCGGCCCCCGCCCGGACCAGCCGTTCCGTGGTCAGCCCTACGCGCACCATGACGTTCCCCTCTCTCGGCACAACCGATTATGCAGTTGCCTAAAACCTTTAGGCAAACTCGCAATTAGATTAGGGAGTGCGTCGTCTGCGTCAGGCGGCTATGTGCTCTGGATCCGCTTCTCGAACCAGTGGTGGGCGTACGGCTCGTCGTTGAACGCCGGGACCTCCTGGAAGCCGCAGGAGTGGTAGAGGCCGATCGCCGCGTCCAGCGCCTTGTTGGTGTCGAGCCGCAGGACGTCGCGGCCGTGGCGGGCGGCCAGTGCCTCCAGTTCGGCGAGGAACCGGCGGCCCAGGCCGAGCCCCCGCGCCCCGGGCGCGACCCACATCCGTTTGATCTCGGCCGGGGAGTCGGCGGGCAGCTTGAGCCCGGCGCAGCCGACGGGCTCGCCGTGCGCCCTGGCGACCAGGAAGAGACCGTGCGGCGGCCGCAGCCCGCCCGCGTCGGGCAGCAGGCTCCGCGCGGGGTCGAAGCCGGTGTCGAAGCGCTCCTGCAATTCGGTGAAGTAGGACCGCAGGCAGTACTGGGCGTCCGGGTGGTCCGGGTCGACGGCGTCCACGGTGACCGTCCCCGCGGTGAGCAGCCGGTCGACCTCGGCCATGGCGGCGACCAGCCGGGCGCGCTGTGCGGTGTTGAGTGGTCGCAGGAGGGAGTCCGCGAGTTCGTCGCTGCGCTCGTCGAGGAGGGCGCGCTCGGCACGGCCGGCGTCGGTCAGACGGACCGTGCGGACCCTGCGGTCGCCGGGGTGCGGCTCCACCGACACCAGACCGTCGGCCTCCAGGGCGCGCAGCAGGCGGCTTACGTAGCCGGAGTCGAGGCCGAGGCGCTCGCGCAGCCGGCGTACGTCCTGTCCCTGGTCCCCGACTTCCCAGAGCAGCCGGGCCTCGCCGATGGGCCGGTCGCGGCCGAGGTAGTTGTCGTGGAGCACGCCCACGCGCTGGGTGACGGCGCGGTTGAACCGGCGCACCTGATCGATCTGGGTCTGCTCACCATCCATTCTCTGACCTTAGTCAGAGAATGGATGGTGAGACCAGGGGATTCGCTTCTTCTCCGGATCGGATCAGGGCACCGTGATGTGGCCGGGGGCGGGCAGGCGCGGCGCGGTGGCGGGTTCGTGGATGTCCGCGAGGGCCATGAAGAGCAGGGCGACGGCGAGGGCGCCGGGGTCCGGGACGCCGAGGGCGTGGTCGCCCACATAGCTGGCGCGGCCGCGCCGGGGGCGCAGGGACGCCGTGGACAGGGCGCCGCGGATGGCGGCTTGGGCGGCGTCGGTGAGGGGGGCGTCGGCTTGCTCCTGCGCGGCGTCGGTGGGCGGAGCGGTTGCGTCTTCCTGTGTCGCCTTCTCCCGTGCCGCCGCCAGGGATTCCGCGCCGGCCGCGAGTGCGTCGACCAGCGTGCAGTCGCCGGGGACCGCGCCGCCCACCCGGTGGATGGCGGCGTGGCCGGCCGCGGCGGCCTCCGCGAGCGCGGCGACGGTCGGCGCCCCGCCGTCCGCCGGAGACGCGGCGGCCAGGTGCTGGAAAAGGAGCCCGAAGAGGGGCCCACTTGTGCCGCCGACGTCGTTGAGGAAGGCCTCGGCCAGCGCCGTCGTGCCGTCCACGCCGGTCTCGTCGGCCAGCTTCACCGCACGGCGTACGCCGCCCGCGAGGTTGTCGCCGAAGTCGCCGTCGCCGACGAGCTGGTCGAGCTTGGTGAGGTTGTCGCGCACCTGCGTGACGGTGAGCGCGTAACGGTCGAGCAGGGCGCGGTCGCCGCCCGCGCGCGGCGCGGGAGCCGGGGCGCTCACGGACGTCGGCACCGGCGCCGCGGACGCGGCCTCGCCCGGAGTGAGCGAGGGGCGCGGCAGGACGAGCGGGGTACGGGTGGGGGCGGTCCACAGCTCGGCCCACCCGTCCTCGAGGCGCGTGAGGGTGAGGGAGAAGCCGGCCATGTCCAGGGCGGCGGTGAAGGTGCCGGGCACGACGAGGACGGGCCGCAGGCCGCGGGCGGTGAGTTCGTCGCTCAGCAGCACGGCGATGGCGTTGAGCTCCAGCTCGGTGGTGGCGCCGAGGCCGTTGACGAGGGCGAGCACCTCATCGGGGCCGTCGGGCAGCGCGTCCAGCAGGTCGTCCGTCATGCGCCGGACGAGGTCGCCGGTCGCGGGACGGGCGATGGTGCGGGTGCCGCGCTCGCCGTGGATGCCGACTCCGTAGTCGAGGGTTCCCTGCTCCAGCGTGAACGCGGGGCTCACCGTGGTGGGCGACGTCTGGGCGCGGGCCGCGACGGCGATGCTGCGGGACCGGGCCACGACCCGCCTGCCCAGGTCGGCGAGCTCTTCCAGCGTCGCTCCCCGGTCGGCCGCCGCACCCAGGAGCTTCTCGACGACGACCGTGGCGGCGGTGCCCCGGCGGCCGGTCGCGCTGTCCGCGCTGTCGGTGGCCAGGTCGTCGTCGACCAGCACGGTGGCGACGGGGATCCCGTCGTGCCGCAGGCGCTCCGCCGCGATCTGGAAGTTGATCACGTCGCCGGTGTAGTTCTTGACGATGTGCAGGACGCCGCCGCTCTTGGCGGCCGCCGCGCTCGCCTCGTAGATCTGCCGGTTGTGCGGGGAGGCGAAGACCTCGCCGGGACAGACGGCGTCCAGGCCGCCCCGCCCCAGGAGCCCGGTGTGCAGCGGCTCGTGCCCGGATCCGCCGCCGGAGACCAGTCCGACCGTGCGGGCCGGGTCGGCGTCGCGCGCCCGCAGATAGAGCGGGCTGCTGTTCACCTCGATCAACCCGGAATGCGCCAGGGCCAGCCCGCGGGCGGCGGTCAGCACGGCGTCGGTCTCCGGCAGGAAGTGGCTCATCGGGGCGTCTCCGTAGGTGTGCGGCGGTGTGCGGTGGTGTGTTGTGTGCGTGGCGTACGCGGGCGGGGCCGGCATGCGTACGAGGGGCGTGAGACGTACAACGTACGACTGCTCCCGCCACCCGGCACTGCGGAGTTCCGGCCGCGCCGGGTGGCGCGGCGCTCACCATGGCCCTCCGCCGCGCCCGAAGGTCGGCACTGATCGATACCGGCACTCTCGCGTTCCGGTCGCCGGGCCCCTGGGCCGGGCCGACGCCAGCCCTTGTGCGAGGCTGACACCGTGCGTCGGCGCGGGCGGCGATCCGCGACGGGCGCGCGGCACTCTTCGTACGACAGCCCCACCTTTGCGAGGTCTTTACAGTTGCTGGACGCGCGGCGCGAGGACCTCGGACGGATGCTGCGTGCCTGGCGGATGGCGCGGGACCCCGCGCTGCTGCCCGGCCCCGTGCCCTTCCGCGGCCACCGGAGGTACCTCACGCAGCTCGACATGGCCCTGCTGCTCGGCGTCTCCGAACGCTGGTACCGCGCCTTGGAGCGCGGCGAGGACCGCAAGTACGCACGCGAGATGATCGCCGGTGTCGCGCGCATCCTGGACCTCTCCCCACGGCAGGCGACCGCTCTGTACCGCGGCACCGGCCACCAGCCGCCGCGCCACCGGGCCGAGGGCGCGCGGCCGGACGCCGCGCTCCTCGACCTGCTGCACCAGCAGCGCCGGGTGAGCTGGATCTGTGACCAGGCGTGGGACGTGGTCGCCGCCAACGCCGTGGCGGCGCGTCACTGCCCCTGGCTGGCCCGTGCCGATGCCAACGCCATGACCTGGGCGTTCTCTCCCGAGGCGCGGTATCAGCTGCGCGACTGGGAGACGAAGTGGGCCGCCCCGCTGCTCGGGCGGCTGCGCCTGGCCTGGCAGCGCTGGCCGGACAACGAGCGCCTGGACGAGGTGGTGCGGACCGTACGGCGCGAACCGGGCGTCGCCGAGCTGTGGGAGCGTACGGCCGACGTCCGAGGTCCTTCCGATGAGGCGGCCGACGCGGCGCTTCCCATGTACTTCCCGCTGGTGGCGCCCGACCCGGTCGACGTGCGCGTCGCGGCCTACGGCCGGTTCGGCGACACGTCGCTGCGCTGGCTGGTCCTCACCCCGGTGGATCCGGCGGTCACGTTTCCCTGACGGCGCGTCCGGCGGCGGGCCCGCGTCACCAACAGGACGCCGCCGAGGACCACCCCCGCCCCGGCGTAGCCGACGACCATGTCCTGCTGGGCGGGGGACTCGCTGATGTGGGCGACGCCCTGCGCCGACACCCAGACGCGGTCGCCGGTGATACTGCTCGTCCCCTCCCCCTCCTCGTCCCACACGCCGTCCTCCGGGACGCCCCGGACGGCGCCGCGCACCGTGCGGCCCTGCGGGTCCCGCCACGCGAAGTGGTCCAATTCATCCCCTTCGGTGACCGTCGCCCAGTACCCGGAGAGGTAGGTGTCGGTGGCGACGAGCGCGTGGCGCAGCGGTACGGCGAAGGCCGCCAGGACGGCCGCCCACACCAGCACCGCCGCCGCCCGGCGGATCCCGCTGCGGCTCCCCCGCGCACGCCGATCAGCACTCACACCCTGTCTCCCGCCCCGTGTCCACCCGTCGCCCCCGTCCGGGTGTCACGATACGGCGGTCATCGGGGCAGGTCGGCGAGCCAGTCGACCAGCAGCCGGTTGACCTCCTCGGGGCGTTCCTGCTGGAGCCAGTGGCCGCAGCCGTCGAGGATGTGCGAGGAGCGCAGGCCGGGCAGCGTCTCGGGGAACGCCGCGATCGCGTCTGCCAGCCAGGTGGTCGAGGCGTCGAGGGCGCCGCCGATGAAGAGGGAGGGCTGGGTGAGCGGGGCGCCCGCGAAGCCGGGGGTGAGGTCCTCCCAGTCGCGGTCCATGTTCCGGTAGCGGTTGAGCGCGCCGGTCAGGCCGGTCCGCTCGAACTCCCCGGCGTAGACGTCGAGGTCGGGTCCGGTGAGCCAGCCGGGCAGGCGCCCGGCGGGGAACCGGTCCCGCAGCCGTCCGCCGCGGCTCGCGAAGTGCGGGTCCGGCGCGTCGGGTCCCGGCATGGTGTCGCCGGAGAACGCGGCGTAGAAACCCGCGAGCCAGCCCCGGACGTCGGGTTCGATCTCGGCCTCGGCGCGGCCGGGCTCCTGGAAGTACGCGACGTAGAACTCCTCGTCGCCGCCCATTCCCGCGAACACCTCGTTGGGGCGCGGGCCGCCCGGCGGCGTGTACGGGACGCTGAGCAGACCGACCGCGTGGAAGACGTCCGGCCTGACGAGCGCGGCGTGCGCGGCCACGGTCGCGCCCCAGTCGTGCCCGACGATCACCGCGGTCTCCTCGCCGAGCGCGCGCACCACGGAGACGCTGTCCTCGACGAGGTCGAGCATGCGGTACGCGGAGACCTCCGCGGGCCGCGACGAGCGGCCGTAGCCGCGCACGTCGACGGCGACCGCGCGGTACCCGGCCGCGGCGAGGGCCGGCAGCTGGTGGCGCCAGGAGTACCAGGACTCGGGGAAGCCGTGCACCAGCAGGACGAGGGGCCCCGTGCCCTGTTCCACCAGGTGGATCCGGCCCGCCGGCGAGGGGACCAGCCGGTGGGTGCGGTCGGTGAGGTCGGTGAGGTCGGTGAGATGGGTGCGGTCGGTGGCGGTCGGTGGCTCGGTCAGGGTCATCAAGTCCTCCTGGCGGCATGGGCCCTTGCGGGCTTCGGCGACGGCTCTGGCCATGAGGATGCGACGCGGTCCGCGCGCGAGACGACGTTCGTTGCCGTTCCGGCAAAACGGCGAGCCCCCCCCACTACCGCCCCCGCCTACCGACCACCGACCATCGACCACCGGCTACCGGCTACCGGCTACCGGCTACCGGCTACCGGCTACCGGCTACCGGCTACCGGCTACCGGCTACCGGCTACCGGCTACCGGCTACGGAACGATCGAGTCCACGTATCCGCCGTCGACCCGCACCGCGCCCCCCGTCGTCGCCGACGCCAGAGGCGAGCTGAGGTAGACGACCATGTGCGCGATCTCCTCCGGCTCGATGAGCCGCTGGATCAGCGACTGGGGGCGGTGCTCGGTCATGAACTTCCGCTGCGCCTCGTCCCACGGCAGGGACCGGTCCACCAGTTCGTAGACGAAGTCCTCGACGCCGCCCGTGTGCGTCGGCCCCGCGATCACGGAGTTGACGGTGACACCGGAGCCCGCCGCCTCCTTCGCGAAGCCCCGGGAGACCGCGAGCAGCGCGGTCTTCGACGTGCCGTAGTGGATCATCTCCGCGGGCGTGACGAGCGCCGAGTCGCTGGCGATGTTCTGGATCCGCCCCCAGGAACGGTCCTTCATGCCCGGCAGGTAATGGCGGATCATCCGCACCGCCGTCAGGACGTTGACCTCGAAGTAGCGGCGCCACTCGGCGTCGGTGATGTCCAGGGCGGGCTCTGCGCCGAAGACGCCGAGGTTGTTGACGAGGACGTCGGTGTGCGGCACCGCTTCGAAGACCTGCCGGGCGCCGTCGTCGGTGGAGATGTCACCCGGCGCGGGAATGAACTCGGCGCCGCCGCACTCCCCCTTCAGCCGGTCGACGGCGGCGTCGACGGAGCCGCGGGAGCGGCCGTTGACCGCGACGCGGGCGCCGGCGCGGGCCAGGCCCACGGCGATCGCGGCGCCGATTCCCTGGGTGGAGCCGGTGACGAGCGCGGTCTTGCCGGAGAGATCGACGAGCACGGTGCGTACCTCCTGGAACGGTTTACCGGACGGGGCGCTTCACCCCGCTCCCCCACCCCTGCCCCAGTCATACGCCAAGTCCCCACCTTGCGCCGGGGGTTGACACGCCCGGTGGCCTGAATATGTTACATGCAATATGGAACATGCCGTCGAACAACCGGGGGCTTCGTGCTACACACCAGTGATCAACGACCACGACCGTGCGACCTTCTGCTGTCGTACGCCCATGTGGTCACCGTCGACGAGCGCCGAGCGGTGTACGAGCCGGGGTCGGTCGCCGTCGTGGGCGGCCGTATCGCGGCTGTGGGGCCCGCCGCCGAGGTCGACGCGGCCTGGCGGGCGGCCAGGACCGTGGACTGCCGGGGCCGTGCGGTGCTGCCGGGCTTCACCGACGGGCACACCCATCTATTCCAGTCGCTCGCCCGCGGCCTGGGCGAGGGACTGCCCATCTGGCCGTGGCTGTGCGAGTTCATGTGGCCGTACTCCATCGCCATGCGCCCGGACGACGCCCGGGTGGCGGCGACGCTCGGCGCGGTGGAGGCGCTGCGCTCGGGCATCACGACGGTCGTCGACAACCATTACGCGCCCACGGACGCCGAGACGGTCCTCGCCGTGGCCGACGCGGTCGAGTCGGCGGGTCTGCGCGGCGCGATCGCCCGCGGCATGCTGGGCGACCGGACGGCCGTGGCGGCGGCGCGGCGCCTGCCCGAGGAGCTGTTCCGCTTCTCCACCGCCGAGGAACTGGAGCTGACCCGCGAGTGTCTGACGAGGCGTCCGCCGGGGTCGCGGGTGAGTGTGTGGCCCGCCCCGCTGAACCTCAGCTATGTGGACCAGAAGCTGGTCACCGGTTCGGTGGCGCTGGCCGAGGAGTTCACCACGCGCTGGCACACGCACTGTTGCGAGGGCGCGAAGGACCCGGTGAGCTACCGGGAGGCGTACGGAGTGCGTCCTGTGGAGTGGCTCGAACGCGCGGGGCTGCTCGACGAGCGGGCCACGCTCGCCCACGCCGTGTGGCTGGACGACGACGAGATCTCCTGGCTGGGTGAGCGCGGGGCGGGGGTCGCCCACAACCCGGCGTCCAACGCCTACCTCGCCTCGGGAACCATGCGGCTGCGGGCGCTGCGGGAGGCCGGGGCGGTGGTGTCGCTCGGCACGGACGGACCCGCCGCGGGCCACCGGCAGGACATGTTCGAGGTGATGAAGCAGGCCCTGTTCGGCCAGCGTCAGCACACCTTGGACCCGGGCGTGCTGCGGGCCGAGGAGGCCCTGGAGCTGGCCACGCGCGAGGGCGGCAGGTACGCGGCGGTCGGCGCGGGGCCCAGGCGTGGCAGCACAGGGCCCACGCACATCGGCGCGGGGTCGCTGTGCGTCGGCGCGCCCGCGGATCTCGTCGTGGTCGGCCTCGACCGGCCGCACCTGCGCCCGCTGCACCGCGTCGTGGCGACGCTCGTCCACGCGGCGCGCGGCGCGGACGTCGACATGACCATCGTCGACGGGCGGGTCGTCTTCGAGGACGGCCGCTGCCCGCTGGTCGACGAGGAAGCGCTGCTCACCGAGGTCCAGGAGCGGGCCGAACACCTGGTGGAGCGGGCGTCCTTCGGCGGCCTGCGCACACCGTGGCTGCGCTGAGGGGCCCTCAACGGAGGGGGAACGCACATGCCGCACCGGAATCGAACCCGGAACCGAACGCGGAAGTTCGAGCGGAATCGGAACAGCGCAGCGCACCAGAGAGAAGCGACGGATCCCGTCGAGGCCGTACCGTCCGTCTGGCGGCTCGGCGTCTACGGCCTTCAGCACGTCCTCGCCTTCTACGCCGGCGCCGTGGTCATGCCGCTGCTCGTCGCCGAGGGCATCGGCCTGTCGGGCGACGACATCGGCCTGCTCGTCAACGCCTCGCTCCTGACCTGCGGCATCGCCACCCTGTTGCAGTCCGTGGGGCTGCCGGGGATCGGCATCCGGCTGCCGGTCGTCCAGGGCACGTCGACGACCGCCGTCCCCTCGCTCGTCTCCGTCGGTCTCGCGGCGGGCGGCGCGCGGGCGGGGCTGCCGACGGTGTTCGGCGCGGTGATCGCTGCCGGGCTCGCGCTGTTCGTGATCGCGCCCGTCTTCAGCAGACTGGTGCGGTTCTTCCCGCCGCTGGTCACCGGCACGATTGTCACGATCGTGGGCATCACCCTGCTCGCGGTGGCCGCGCGGCAGGTCGGCGGCGGCGATCCGTCGTCCAGCTCCTTCGGCTCGCCCTCCCAACTGGGCCTGGCGGCCGTCACGTTGGCAGCGATCCTGTTCTTCAACAAAGTCTCGCGGAGGTTCCTCGCCACCGTCGCCGTCCTCGCGGGGCTCGCCATCGGTACGGGGGTCGCCGCGCTCGCGGGCCGTACGGACTTCTCCCGGATCGGGGACTCCGCCTGGCTGGGTGTGGCGGCGCCCCTGCACTACGGCGCGCCGCGGCTCGACGCGGTCGCCGTGCTCTCCGTCTTCCTCGTCATGGTCATCATCGCGGTGGAGTCCATCGGGCAGTTCTTCGCCGTCGGGCGGATCGTGGGCCGGGAGGTGTCGGGCCGGCACGTCACCCGCGCCCTGCGGGCCGACGGCCTGGCCACGGCCGCGGCCGGCGCTCTCAACTCCTTCCCCAGCACGGTCTATTCGCAGAACATCGGGCTGATCCAGCTGACCCGCGTGAAGTCACGGTGGATCGTGGCGGCGAGCGGCGTGATCATGATGCTGCTCGGTCTGGTGCCGAAGGTGGGGGCCGTGGTGGCGTCGATGCCGACGTCCGTCCTCGGCGGGGCGACGATCGTGCTGTTCTCCACGATCGCGGTGGTCGGTGTGCAGATACTTGGTCAGGCGGACCTGACAGACCAGCGCAACACCATCCTTGTCGCCGCCAGTGTCGGCGTCGGCTTCCTGCCGACCGCGTTCCCGCAGTTCGCCGAGCAGATGCCGGGGCGGCAACTGCATGCGCTCTTCGAGAGCGGCATCATCCTCGGCACCCTCACGGCGGTGCTGCTCAACCTCTTCTTCCACCATCTGAGGCTGCCGGGCCTGGAGAGACCGCCGGGGCACAAGGAGAAGGCCGCCCGCTCCATTGACCGGTCAGAACATTACATGCAACATGAAGAGCAGGTGGCCGGGTCCGGTACACCGGCCAAGGAGACACCGTGACAAGGGGGTTGGGGATGTCCACGCAGAGGGCGGTGAACCCGGTGGCGGCGGGGAGCCTGCTGGCGGAGCGCGCGTACGAGGAGCTGAAGAGCGCCGTGCTCGCGGGCCGGCTGCGCCCCGGCGACGCCCTGTCGGTGCCCGCGCTCGCCGTGCAGATGGGCATCAGCCGCAGCCCCGTCCGCGAGGCCGTCCAGCGGCTCATCCACGACGGTCTCGCCACGCACGCCGCCCACCGGGGCGCCGTCGTCGCCACGGTCGACATCGAGGACGTGCGCCAGCTCTACGTCGTGCGTGAGGTGATGGAGGGCCTGGCGGCCCGCCTGGCGACGGAGCGTCTGGACGCCGCCGCGGTCGACGAGCTGCGCCGCCTCCTCGAGCGCCACGAGGCCGTCGTCGCCGCGGAGTTCGACGAGCAGGCGCACATCGAGATGGACATGGCGTACCACCGGCTGATCCGCGAGGCCGCGGGCAACGACCATCTGACCGCCGCCCTCGACACCATTCAGGGCAAGGCACACCTGGCCCTCCATTCGCTGTGGCGCAGCCCGCAGGCGCCGCGGCTCGCGGTCGACGAGCACCGGCGCATCTTCGAGGCGATGACGGCGGGCGACCCGGACGCCGCCGAGCAGGCCGCCCGAGATCACATCAGGCGCCTGCGGACCCGCCTCTCGCAGGCCGTGACGGCGGACCCGGCGCAGGGCACGGACCGCCGGGCGGTACGCCCCACCGCGTAACCGCGCGGCCCATCACCCGCAACCCAGGAAGGGATGTGACCGCCCGTGGACACCGTCACCGGTGTGCGTCGCGGCGTCGGCGAGAGCGTCCGGCGCCCCGACGGCAGGCTGAAGGTCCGTGGCGACTTCGCCTACGCGTCCGACCTGCGCTGGGACGGCATGGTGTGGGGCGCGACCCTGCGCAGCCCGCACCCCCACGCCCGCATCCTGCGCCTGGACACCACCCGGGCGAGGCGGCTGCCGGGCGTGGTGGCGGTGCTCACCCACGAGGACGTGCCGGGGCGGCCGCTGTACGGGATGAAGGTCGCCGACCAGCCGGTGCTCGCCGCGGACCGCGTGCGCCACCAGGGCGAGCCGGTCGCCCTGGTGGCCGCCGACCACCCCGAGACGGCCCGCAGGGCGCTGCGCCTCATCGAGGTGGAGTACGCGGAGCTGCCCGCGCTCACCGATCCCGAGCAGGCGCTCGCCGGCACCGGACCGCTGGTCCACGAGCGGCGTGTGGACGGCGGGCGGGGCAACGTCGTACGTCACGTCCGCATCCGGCACGGGGACCTGGCCGCCGCGCGGGGATCGGCGGACGTCGTGGTCTCGGGGACGTACGAGGTCGGGATGCAGGACCAGGCGTTCCTCGGCCCGGAGGCGGGGCTGGCGATACCGGGCGAGGACGGCGGCGTGGACGTGTACGTGTCCACGCAGTGGCTCCATGACGACCGGCACCAGATGTGCGGGGCGCTGGGTCTGCCGCCCGAGAAGGTGCGCCTGACGCTGTCCGGTGTGGGCGGCGCGTTCGGCGGCCGGGAGGACGTGTCGGTGCAGATCCACGCGGCGCTCCTTGCGCTGCACACGGGCCGACCGGTGAAGATGAGCTACCACCGCGAGGAGTCCTTCTTCGGGCATGTGCACCGCCATCCGGCGCGGATGCGGTTCGAGCACGGTGCCACCCGTGAGGGCAGGCTCGTCTTCGTCAGGGCGCGGCTGCTCTTCGACGGCGGGGCGTACACCTCCACGTCGCAGGTCGTCATCGCGAACGGCTCGTACTTCGCCGCGGGCGCCTACGACGTGCCGCACGTCGAGATCGACGGCTACTCCGTCTTCACCCACAACCCTCCCTGCGGCGCGATGCGCGGCTTCGGGGCCGTCCAGTCCTGCTACGGGGTGGAGTCCAACCTCGACAGGCTGGCCCGCGAACTGCGCCTCGACCCGGTGGAGTTACGCGTCCGGAACGCCATGCGGACCGGGACCGTACTGCCGACCGGGCAGGCGGTGGACGGTCCCGCGCCCGCCGCGGAGCTCCTGGAGAGGCTCCGCGCCCGCCCACTGCCGGCCACCGCCGACGGCCCCTTCAGCCTCCCCGGAGGCCTCAACAACACCTCACACGGCGAGGGCGTCAAGCGGGGCGTCGGATACGCGATCGGGGTCAAGGCGATCGGCTTCTCCGGTGGTGTCGACGATCGCTCGGTGGCCCGCGTGCGGCTCTCCCTGGTGAACGGCGAGCCCGTTGCCGAGATCCACACGGCGGCGGCCGAGTGCGGGCAGGGCATCGTCACCGTCCAGGCCCAGATCGCCCGCACCGAGCTGGGCGTGGACCGGGTCGTGGTCCTTCCCGCGGACACCCGGGTCGGCGACGCGGGCTCGGCGTCCGCGTCGCGGATCACCTGGATGAGCGGGGGCGCGGTCCAGGGCGCGTGCAAGGAGCTGCGGGCACGGCTCGCCGGTCTCGGTGACCGGCCCCTCGCGGAACTCCTGGCGGACAGCGGTCCGTTGGAGGCGAAGTACGAGTTCGCGCACCGCCGTACGTACCCCGTCGACCCCGAGCGCGGGCAGGGCGACGCGCACATCGCCTTCGCGTTCGCGGCACACCGGGCGGTCGTCGATGTGGACACCGAACTCGGCCTGGTGAAGGTGGTGGAGCTGGCCACCGCGCAGGACGTCGGCAGAGCGATGAACCCCCTGGCGGTGGAGGGGCAGATCGAGGGCGGCAGCGCGCAGGGTCTGGGCCTCGCCCTCATGGAGGAGCTGCGGGTCTCCGACGGGCGGGTGCGCAACCCGTCCTTCACCGACTACCTGATCCCCACCATCGCGGACATGCCGCCCGTCCCCATCGACCTGCTCGAACTCCCCCACCCGGACGCGCCGTACGGCCTGAACGGCGTGGGCGAGCCGCCGACGCTGTCGTCGACACCGGCGATCGTCAACGCGCTGCGCGACGCGACGGGCCTGGAGCTGCCCAGGGTGCCGGTGCGCCCCGAGGACATCTGCGGCACCGAGCGTTCCCGCGACACGGAAGGGAGGTGAGGCGGGCCCTGCCCGGGGTCCCCAAACGGTCCACCAGCAGAGACACGGTCGGTACCAGCCGGGAAGGAACGAGCACCTTGATCATCGACACCCATATGCATCCCACGAACATCGTCGACCAGGCGTGGCGGCACGACGGTTCCCCGTTCACGGGCGAGCGCACCATCGAGATGATGGACGGCCCGTACATGATCAACGGCAAGCCGCGCCGGATCGACTACGGCTGCATCATGCCGCCGCCCGGCAACAGCGTCTGGCAGGACGGGATGCGCACCGGCCGCGAAGGCATCCGGGACTACATGGCGTACATCACGGAACTGGTCCAGCGGTACCCCGACCGGTTCATCGGGAACTTCATGTACAACCCGCGCTTCGGGCCCGAGAACGGCGCGAAGGAGCTGGAGTTCCACGTCAAGGAGTACGGCTACAAGATGGTGAAGCTGCATGCCAACATGCACGCCTACCGTCCGGACCGGGCCCTGGACTGGCTCCGTCCCGTGCTGCGGGTCTGTGACGAACTGGGGCTCGTCGTCCTGATCCACACCGGGGACGGGCCCTACTCCATTCCGACGCAGTTCTACCCGATCATCCGGGAGTTCAAGGACGTCAACTTCATCCTGGCGCACTTCGGGGTGCAGACCGGCGGGGTGTACTGCTTCGAGGCGCTGTACATGATCCTCGACTCGCCCAATGTGTACGGGGAGTCGGGGTGGCTGCTCCAGTCGCGGATCGTGGAGTTCGCCCAGCAGATGGAGCGCCACCAGCTGGTGTTCGGCACGGACTCGCCGCCGAACGAGCCGGGCATGTGGGCGCGGGAGCTGGAGGTGCTGTGCGGTCCGCCGCCGCAGGGCATGCACCTGTCCGAGGACGATCTGGAGGGCTACCTCGGGAACAACATGGCCAGGCTGCTCGGCCTGAAGCCCACTCCCCCGCCGCGCGACCAGGCGGAGGCGCAGCTGCGGCTGAAGGACACGTACGCCTCGTCGGCCACGGTGTCGGGGCCGTAGCCGTGCCCTCGGGGCCGCCCCCCGCACCCCGGGGGCGGCCCGCCCTGTCCTCTGCCCGTGCCCCACGGCGACGAGAAACGGACTTCCCCCATGCGGCGCATCGGTCACCTCCTCCCCTCCACCTCCCTCGGCGCCGAACGCTGGGCGGCGCAGATCTGCGCGCCCCTCCCGGTGGAGGCCGTGCACCCCACGGCGCGGGCCGCGCTGCCCGAGCAGTTGTGCGGCCCCGCGGTCTCCGGCACGCAGGAGGCCGAACTGACGCGCGGCGCCGAACAGTTGGCGCAGGCGGGTGCGGACGCCGTCGTGTGGAGCGGCGGCTCGTGCGGACTGCACGGCCCGGCGCACGCCCGGTCCGTCGCCCGCACGATCGAGGCCACGGCGGGTGTGCCCGCCTCCACGGTCACGCTCGGCCAGCTCGACCTCCTGGCCCGCCACGCCCTGCCCTCCCTCGCCCTGGTCACCGCGGGCTCGCGGGAGAGCGCCGGGCGCGTCGCCGACACGTACGTCGCCGCGGGGCTGCGCGTCACCTCGGTGACCGCGCTCGGCCTGGGGACGCCCCGGGAGGCGGCGGAGCTGCCGGTGGCGCGGCTGCGGCGGCTGCTGCTCGACGCGGGCTCCGGCGACGCGCACTGCGTGGTGGTGGCGGGCACGGAGCTGCCGGTCGCACCGGTGGCGGCGCTCGTGGAGCGGGAGCTCGGCAAGCCGGTGTTCGACGGGGCGCGGGTCGCGGTGCACACGGGGCTCGATCTCCTGGGCCTGCACGTCAACTCCCCCGGCTGGGGTCGGCTGTTCGCCTCCGGCGACCGCGCGGGAGTCTGCTGTGACACGCACTGATGGGACGTCCGCCGCAGCGGCCACGTACACGGATACGCAGGATCTGCGCGCGTTCCTGCGCGCCCACGGACCCGGGCAGGCCGACGACGTACTGACCGTGGCGCAGGAGATCGAGGGTGAGGACGTGGCCGCGCTGGTGATGGAGCTCGCCGGGCGGGGCCGTGCCGATCTCCTGGTGTGCCCGCGGGTCGCGGGGCTCGGCACGACGCTGATCACCAACGTCTTCGCCTCGCGGGACCGCGTCGCCCGGCTGCTCGGCACCGACCGCGCGGGGCTGCACCGCGCCTACCAGGCGGCCGCCGCGCGCCGCAGAGAGCCGCGCGTGGTCGCCGACGGCCCTGTCCTGGAGGTGGTCGAGGAGGGCGAAGCGGTGGACCTCGGCACGCTGCCGCTCATCCGGCACTTCGCCTCCGACCGCGCCCCGTACATCACCAACGGCATCATCACGGCGGAGGCGCCGCCCGACGCGCCCGGCCGCGCGGGCAACCTCAGCTACCACCGCTCCATGGTCCACTCCCGCACCGAGCTCGCCACGAGCCTGCACTCGCGCGGCCATCTGTGGCAGCTGCTTCGGCTGACCGAGGAGCGGGGCGAGGTCCTGCCGGTGGCGATGGTGATCGGCGCGCACCCCCTCTTCCTGCTCGCCGCGTCGGCCCGTGTCGGCCCCGACGTCGACGAACGCACCATCGCCGGCGGCCTGTTCGGGGCCCCTCTCGACGTCGTGCGGACCCCGCGCCGCGGCATCCGGGTGCCGGCCGGGGCCGAGATCGTCCTTGAGGGGTTCATCGATCCGGGGCGGCGGGCGGACGAGGGGCCGTTCGGGGAGTTCTCCGGCTACTCCTCCGACCGTTCCACCAACAACGTCCTCACCGTGGAGACGGTCCTGCGCCGCCGCGACGCCCTCCTCCTCGACGTCGTCGGCGGCAACACGGCCGAGCACCTGAACCTCGCGCGGCTGCCCCGCGAGGCGGAGATGGCCGACCAGCTGTGCCGCCGCTTCCCCGAGGTCACCGCCCTGCACTACCCCACGTCCGGGACGCACTTCCACGCGTACGTCGCCCTGCGCCAGGCCCGCCCCGGCCAGGCGCGGCAGATCATGCTCGCGCTGCTCGGCTGGGACCCGTATCTGAAGACCGTCGTCGCGGTCGACGACGACGTGGACGTCACCCGTGACGCGGACGTGCTGTGGGCGATGGCGGCCCATCTTCAGCCGCATCGCGACCTGTTCGTCGTCGACGGCCTGCCCGGCAGCCCCCTCGACCCGTCGTCGACCACGGACGGCACGACGTCCCGCATGGCGCTGGACGCGACGCGGGGCGCGGACTTCCACGGCGTACGCATCCGCATGGAGCCGCGCCGCGTGGAGACCGCGCGGCGCCTGCTCGACGGGGACGCGCCACGCGGCTGACGTCCGCGCGCCGGGCCCTCACGGCGACTTCAGTACGTCGACCAGGACCCGCACGTGTCCGTGCGGCAGGTCCTTGGTCGCCGTGAGCAGGGTCAGCCGTCCCGCGCGTGCGACGGCGCGCAGCCGCTCCAGCTCCGCCGCCCGGCCGTCGTCCGCCAGCTCCTGCCGGTAACGCTCGGCGAACGCGTCGAACCGCGCGGGGTCGTGGTCGTACCAGCGGCGCAGTTCGGTGGAGGGCGCCAGCTCCTTGCCCCACGTGTCGAGAGCGGCCCGCTCCTTGGAGACGCCCCGGGGCCAGAGCCGGTCGACGAGGACACGCGTCCCGTCGTCCCGCTCCACGGCGTCGTGGATCCGCTTGACCTGCACGTCGAGAGGGCGGCTCGTCATCATGTCGACATTGTGCTGCGGCCGGGCGCGGACCGCGCGCGTGACCCGTTCGGGCGAGCAGTGCGGGCCGCGGCCCCCGCGCCCTGTTCCAGTGAGGCCATGAGGCGACGGATCGACAGCATCGACCGGCGGTGGTTCGAACGGGTGGCGGCGGCGCGGCTGCCCGGCGCGGAGCAGGTCCTGCCGCCGCTCAGCTCGGCGGCCGACCACGGGCGGCTGTGGTTCGGTACGGCGGCGGCCCTCGCGGCGGCCGGCGGCCCCGCGGCCCGGCGTGCCGCGCGGCGCGGGGTGGGTTCCCTCGCGCTGGCCTCGCTGACGACGAACGTGGCGGCCAAGTACGCGGTGCGCAGGCGCCGGCCCGGCCTCGACGCGGTGCCCGTGGTGCGGCAGCTGTCGAAGGCACCGTGGACGTCGTCGTTCCCGTCCGGGCACTCCGCGTCGGCGGCGGCGTTCGCCGTGGGGGTGGCCCTGGAGGCGCCCCGGTACGGCGCGCTGATCGCGCCGGTCGCGGCGGCCGTCGCCTTCTCCAGGGTGTACGTGGGGGTCCACTATCCCGGCGACGTGCTCGCGGGGTGTGCGCTGGGGGCGGCCGCCGCCGCGGTCACCTGCTACTGGTGGCCGCCGCGTCCCTCGCCCGCGCGGCAGCGGCGGACGCGGGTGCGGGTGCCCGCCCTGCCGGAGGGCGAGGGCCTCGTCGTGGTCCTCAACTCCGGTGCCGGGAAGGGCGTGCCGGGGCGGCTGCCCGCGCGCGAACACCTGGAGCTGCTGCTGCCGAAGGCCGAGATCGTGGCGTGCGACCCGGCGGACGACCTCCACGAGGTCCTCGACAAGGCGGTGGCGCGGGCGGCCGGGTCGGCCGGTGTGCTCGGTGTCTGCGGCGGCGACGGCACGGTGAACGCCGTCGCCCGGCGGGCCGCGGACGCCGGGCTCCCGCTGGCGGTGTTCCCCGGGGGCACCCTCAACCACTTCGCCCTGGACGTGGGGGTGCCCACCTTCGAGGACACCGCGCACGCCGTGCTGCGGGGCGAGGCCGTCCGCGTCGACCTGGCACGGGTGCGCGACGGCGACGGCGCGGAGGTGACCGGTTTCGTCAACACCTTCAGCATCGGCCTCTACCCGGAACTGGTACGCAGGCGCGAGAAGTTGGAGGGCCGCATCGGCAAGTGGCCCGCGGCGGCGTGGTCGGTCCTGGAGGTGCTGCGGACGGCGACGCCCCTGCGGATCCGGCTCGACGGCCGCGACCGCGCGCTGTGGCTGCTCTTCGCGGGCAACGGCCAGTACGTGCCGGACGGTCTCGCGCCCACGCACCGGCCCCGCATGGACGACGGCCTGCTCGACATCCGTACCGTCGACGCCGGGGCGCCACTGGCCCGTACGCGCGTGGCTCTCTCCGCCCTGGGCGGCGCGCTGCGGCGCTCCCGGGTCTTCCACGCCGAGCGCGCCGAACAGCTGAGGCTCAGCGGCCTGGAGGACGTGGCCACCCTCGCGTACGACGGTGAGACCGCCCCCGCGCCGGACTCCCTGCTCCTCGACAAGCGGCACGCCGCGCTGACGGTCTACAGTCCGGCCGCGCGCCTCGACGAGATCGCACAGCGGGCCCGCACCATGACGCGGGCGGCCGGCCGCCGTCCGCGCCAAGACCCGGCCTGATCCCCGTTGCTCCCGGCCCTCGGCGAGTACCGTGTGAGCACGGATGATCTGCTCGAACTCCCGATCCCCGACAGCGCGTTGACCGACGAGCTCGTGCCGTACGCGCATCCGGGCGAGAACTCCCCCGAGCTCGCCTACCTGCGTGAGCGGCGTGCCGCGCTCGGCGGCCCCGCCCCCGCCCGCAGGGTCGTCGCCAAGCCGCTGCCGGTCACGGGCTCCACGGTGGCCGACAAGGCCTTCGCCGCGCTGAAGAAGGGCTCGGGCACGCAGGAGATCGCCACCACCATGGCGTTCGTACGGCTGGTCAAGGAGCTGATGCGGGACAAGGAGACGGGCAGGCGCTGGGTGCCGATCGTGCCGGACGAGGCCCGTACGTTCGGCATGGAGTCGCTGTTCCCGTCCGCCGGGATCTACTCGCCGCTCGGCCAGACGTACGACCCGGTCGACCGCGACCAGCTCCTCTACTACAAGGAGGCGCGCGACGGCCAGATCCTCAACGAGGGCATCACCGAGGCCGGTTCGCTGGCGTCGCTGACCGCCGCGGCCACCTCGTACGCCACGCACGCCGAGCCGATGATCCCGTTCTACATCTTCTACTCGATGTTCGGCTGGCAGCGGACGGCCGATCAGTTCTGGGCGCTCGGGGACCAGTTGGGGCGGGGCTTCGTCATCGGCGCGACCGCCGGGCGGACCACGATGACCGGTGAGGGCCTCCAGCACGCCGACGGGCACTCGCATCTGATCGCCTCGACCAATCCGGCCGCGATCAGCTACGACCCCGCGTTCGCGTACGAGGTCGCGGTGATCGTCGAGGACGGCCTGCGCCGCATGTTCGGCCCCGACGCCGAGGACGTCTTCTACTACCTCACCGTCTACAACGAGACGAAGGTCCAGCCGCCGATGCCGCCCGGCGACGGCGTCGAGGAAGGCATCCTGCGCGGCCTGTACCGCTACCAGGAGGCCGGACCCTCGGCCCCCGACGCCCCGCGCCTGCAACTCCTGGCGTCCGGCACGGCCATCCACTGGGCCCTGGAGGCCCAGCGGCTGCTCCACGAGGACTGGGGCGTCGCGGCCGACGTGTGGTCGGCGCCGTCCTGGACCGAGCTGCGCCGCGACGCGCTGGCCTGCGACGCCGCGAACCTCGCGGCCGCGTCCCACGGCGCGGGGGCGGGCGGCCGCGTCCCGTACGTCACGCGGGCCCTCGCGGGCGCCCCCGGCCCGGTGGTGGCGGTGAGCGACTGGATGCGGGCCGTCCCCGACCAGATCCGGCCGTGGGTCGAGCAGGACTGGACGTCCATCGGGACGGACGGGTACGGCCTCTCCGACAGCCGCGAGAACGCCCGCCGCCACTTCGGCGTGGACGCCCACTCGATCGTGGTCGCCGCCCTGGCCGCCCTCGCGCGCCGCGGCGACGTCAAGCCGGAGACGGTGCGGGAGGCCGCCGCGCGTTACGACAGGTAGGCGCCGGGCGGGCACGCCCTTGCGCCGGGAGCGTGCCGTTCACTTCAATGCGGCGTATGGCAGCCCGTCGAACGACCTCGCAGCAGCAGGTGGCCGCCGACTCCACCGCACCCCCTGACGGCGGGCTGCCGCCGACCGCGTGGGCCGTGCTCGGGCTGCTCTCCTTCCCCGGCGAGCGCACCGGGTACGAGCTCAAGAAGTGGGCCGACGCCTCGCTCCGCTTCTTCTACTGGTCGCCCGCCATCAGCCAGATCTACGCCGAGCTGCGCCGCCTCGAAGCGCTCGGATACGCCACGTCACGGCGCTCGGGGCCCGAGGCGCCCCGCACCAAACGCGCGTACGCCATCACCGACGAGGGCCGTGCCGCACTGGCCGCCTGGGCGGGCGGCGGCCAGGACGTGGGCCCGCCCGTCCTCAAGCACCCGCTGCTGCTGCGGGTCTGGCTCGGGCACCTCACCGCGCCGGAGCGGCTGCGGGCGCTGGTCGCCGGGCACATCGCGCGGACCGAGGAGGAGTTGGGGGAGGTCAGGGCCGCGCTCGCGCGGGCGGACGGCGCGCCCGCGTGGTCGCATCCGCAGGTCGCGCTGCGGTGGAGCGAGCGGCGCCTGGAGTCGGAGGTCGAGCTGGCGCGGGCGATGCTCGACGACCTCGACGACCTCGACGAGCGGGATGAACCGGGTGAGTTGGACGTGGGGACGACCTCGACGGGCTGACCGCGGAAGCGCGTCCGGTCAACGGTCAACGCGGAAAGGACTCGCCCACGCCCGGGTGAAGCCGCTCGCCCCGGCGGCGCTCCCGACGGTAGGACGGACGGGCCCGCCCGACCCCCGCCGTTCGGAGCCGCGTCACCGTGAGCACCCGCGCCGTTCTTGTCGCCGCCCTGATCACCGGGCTCCTGCTCGGCATCTCGGGAACCAGAGCGGACGGCTCCACTCACTCGCGTCCACCCGGTTCCCACGCCGAGGCGGGCCATTAGGCTGCGACATTGCCGCACGGCTTCATCCGTCCTCGCCGCGCGGTCGCCGAGCCTCCGTCGACGGAAGCGAGTGGATCTTGAACTTCCTCACCATCGGTCATCGCGGGGTCATGGGTGTCGAACCCGAGAACACCCTCCGTTCGTTCGTCGCCGCGCAGGCGGCGGGCCTCGATCTCATCGAGCTCGATCTGCATCTGAGCAAGGACGGCGCCCTCGTCGTCATGCACGACGCCGACGTGGCCCGTACGACCGACGGCAAGGGGCCCATCGCCGAGAAGACCCTCGCCGAACTGCGCGAGCTCGACGCCGGCCGCGGCGAGCGCGTCCCCGTCTTCGAAGAGGTCCTCGACGCGGTGAAGGCACCGTTGCAGGCCGAGATCAAGGACGTCGCCGCCGCGCGCGCCCTCGCCGAGGTCATGCACCGCCGCGACCTGGTCTCCCGGGTGGAGGTGATCTCCTTCCACGACGAGGCGATCGCCGAGATCGCGCGGCTTGTCCCCGGGGTGCGCACCGCGCTCGTCGCCAGCCGCTACGGCACCGACGTCGTACAGCGCGCCACCGCCGTCGGCGCCACCACGCTCGTCCTCAACATCCGGCGCCTGACCCTGGAGATCGTCGAGCACGCCAGGAAGGCCGACCTGCGGATCATCGGCTGGGTCGTGAACACGCAGGACGATCTGCGCCTCGTACGGGCGCTGCAACTGGACGGGGCGACCACCGACTACCCCGAGATCAAGCGGACGGGCCGCTTCACCGCCTAGGCATCCGGCGCGTCCCCCGGCGCGGCCTCAGCTCAGCTCCTTGACCAGCAGTTCGAACTCGAGGTCGTCGCGCTGCGGGATGCCGAAGCGCTCGTCGCCGTACGGGAAGGGGGTCATCTTTCCCGTACGGCGGTAGCCGCGCCGCTCGTACCAGGCGATGAGGTCCTCGCGGGCGGATATCACGGTCATGTGCATCTCGCGGACGCCCCACGTCTCGCGCGCCGCCCGCTCGGCCTCGGCGATGATCTCCTTGCCGAGGCCAGCGCCCTGAAGGGCCGGGCTCACCGCGAACATCCCGAAGTAGGCGTGGTCGCCGCGGTGGGCGAGCTGGCAGCAGGCGACGAGCGCGCCGTCCCGCTCGACGGCGAGCAGCCGGCTCGTGGGCGACTCGATGACCTCGACGACGCCCTGCGGGTCGGTGCGCTGCCCCTCCAGGAGGTCCGCCTCGGTGGTCCAGCCGGCCCTGCTGGCGTCCCCGCGGTACGCCGACTCGATCAGCGCGACGAGGGCGTCGACGTCGGGGGTGCCGGCGTCGCGGTAGGTGAGTTCGCCGGAAGCGGGGCGCGGGGCGGTGTCCATCGGGCTGGCTCTCCGAGATTCTTGGCGCGATATGGGGCGCCGTCGAGCCTAACGCCCGGCGGGTGCGGCTAGGGTGCGGCCGCATGGTGCACGTACTGAGCGGCAGGACGCTGCTGAGCCCCACGGATCCGGAGCGCTCCCGCGCCTTCTACGGCGAGGCGTTGGGACTCGCCGTCCACCGGGAGTTCGGCACGGGCCCCGAGCGCGGCACCGTCTACTTCCTCGGCGGCGGCTTCCTCGAGCTCTCCGGCCGCTCCGAGACCCCGCCCGCGCCCGGGATGCGGCTGTGGCTCCAGGTGGCGGACGTCCGGGCGGCGCAGGCGGAGCTGGTGGAGCGCGGCGTCGAGGTGCTGCGCCCGCCGGTCCAGGAGCCGTGGGGGCTGATCGAGATGTGGATCGCGGACCCGGACGGCGTGCGGATCGTCCTCGTCGAGATCCCGCGCGACCACCCGCTGCGCTACCGCCCCGGGATCTGAGGCGGGGCCGGGCAGAGCGCACGCGGGCAGGCGAGACCAGCGGACAGGACGCCCACGGGTGTGAAGCACGTCACACGCGCAATCCATCCGGGATGCAGGGGTACCTGGCCACGGGTACGGTCCGCAGAAGATCTTCCACAGCCCTGGCAGGCCCGACGGCCCAGCACCCGACAGGCCCGACAGCCCTGAAGTCGATCTCCAACAGCCCAGGAGAGACATCACATGGCAGCTCCCCGGATCCTCATCGTCGGCGGCGGTTTCGCCGGCATGGAGTGCGCACACAAGCTGGAGAAGAAGCTCTCGCCCCACGAGGCGGAGCTGCGGCTGATCAGCCCAATGGACCACCAGCTGTATCTGCCCCTGCTGCCGCACGTCGCCTCCGGAGTCCTCACTCCGCAGTCGGTCGCGGTGCCCCTGCGCCGGATGCTGCGCCGCACCAGGATCGTGCCCGGCGGCGCCATCGGCGTCGACCCCAAGACGAAGTCCGTGGTCGTACGGAAGATCAACGGCGAGGAGGTCGTGGAGCGCTACGACTACCTGGTCCTGACCCCCGGCAGCGTCACGCGGCAGTTCGACATCCCCGGTGTCGACAAGCACGCCGTGGGCGTCAAGACGCTCGCGGAGGCCGCCTGGATCCGCGACCACGTCATCTCCCAGCTGGACCTGGCGGCGGCGAGCACGAGCCGCGAGGAGCGCGAGCAGCGGCTCCAGTTCGTGGTGGTCGGCGGCGGGTACGCGGGCGTGGAGACGGCCGCGTACCTCCAGCGTCTGACGTGTGCCGCCGTCAAGCGCTATCCGGGCCTCGACGTGTCGCAGATCAACTGGCACGTGGTGGACGTCGCGCCGAAGCTGATGCCCGAGCTGGGCGAGCGGCTCGGCGACAAGGCGATGGAGATCCTCCAGCGCCGGGGCCTGAACGTCTCGCTCGGCGTGTCCGTGGCGAAGGCGACCGAGGACACCGTCACGCTCACCGACGACCGGGTCCTGCCGTGCCGCACGCTGATCTGGACCGCGGGAGTGGCGCCGAGCCCCCTCATCGCGACGCTCGGCGCGGACACCAACAAGGGCCGTCTCGTCGTCAGGCCCGATCTGACGGTCCCCGGGCTCGACGGCGTCTTCGCGCTCGGCGACGCGGCGGCCGTGCCGGACGTGGTCAAGGGCGGCGACGCGATCTGCCCGCCGACCGCGCAGCACGCCATGCGCCAGGGCTGGGCCGCGGCGAAGAACGTCCTCGCGGCGCTGCGCGGCTTCCCGCTCACCGACTATCGGCACAAGGACATGGGTCTGGTCGTCGACCTCGGCGGCATCCAGGCGGTGTCGAAGCCGCTGGGCGTGCAGCTGACGGGGCTCCCGGCCCAGGTCGTGGCGCGCGGCTACCACCTGGGCGCCCTGCGCACCGTGACCGCCCGCTTCCGCACGGCCGCCAACTGGGGGCTCAACGCGCTCGCCGGCGACGACTACGTCCGCACCGGCTTCCAGGCCCAGCGCCCCGCCACGCTCAAGGACTTCGAGATGACCGACGCGTATCTGACGCCGGAGGAGATCAGCGAGCGGGTGGCCTGAGCCCGCCCGCGTCGGCCGCCGTCTCAGCCCCGGCGCACCCCGAGGCGGCCCTCCAGCTGGGCGAGCAGCTCCCCGAGGAGCCCGCTCAGCTGTCCCTGCCCGGCTCCGTCGAGGACGGACAGCACGACGGTCTCGTACGCGAGCTGTTCGGGCAGGATCGCGTCGACGAGGTCGCGTCCGGCGTCGGTCAGGCCGACGTGGGCGACCCGGCGGTCCCGCGCGTCGGCGCGCCGGCCGACCAGCTCCCTCTCCTGGAGCAGCTTGAGGCGCTTGGTGACGGCGGCGCCGGAGGAGAAGGTCTCACGGGCCAGCTCGCCGGGCGTCAGCTCGTGCCCGGTGCGGCGCAACGCCCCGAGCAGGTCGAACTCGGCGCGGGTCAGGCCCGCGCGGCGCAGCGGGGCGTCCTCGGCCTGCTGGAGGAGCGCCGCGCAGCGGTTGATGCGGCCGATGACCTCCATGGGTCCGGTGTCGATGTCGGGCCGCACCGCCTGCCACTGCCGCACCACCGCGGCCACGGTGTCGCCACCGGGGCCGGCCACCGGGCCGTTCTCCGTCGTCATGCTCGTGTGCCCTCCCAGGCGTCGGCGGCTCCCGCGCGGGCCCGCGTCCCCTGACCGTTCTCACCGCGCTGACCAGTGGGTCGGCGGACCATCGCCGCGAGCGTACGGTGTCCGGTGCGCTCGGCGTCGAGCACCCGCTGTTCGGGCAGGGCGCGCTGCCACCATTCGCCGGCCGCCGCGTCGGCGGCGGCGCGCAGTTCGACGAGGGCGGCGGTGAGGCGGCGCCGCGCGGGTTCGACCGCGCCCGCCCCTGCGAGTGCGGCCTCGGCCCGCTCCCTGGCCCGGTCGGTGGCCTCGATGGCCCGCTCCATGTGGTCGGCGGCGCGCCGGTTGGTGACGAGGACCGCGGCCGCGACGCCGAGCACGGCGCCGACGAGGGTGTCGACGACGCGGTCGAGGATGAGTTCGCCGGGCTGCTGGAGGCGTGCGAACTCGGTGACGAGCAGCGCCATCGGCGTCACGCACACGCTGCCGAGCCAGTAGTTGCGGGTGATGAGCGCCTCCGCCCCGAAGGCGAGGACCAGACAGCTGACGATGAGTTCGGCGTGGCCCAGATGGGCGAAGGGCGCGATGGCGGCGAAGGCGCACACGCCGACGAGGTTGCCGACCACGCGCTGCACGCCCCGGTTCCAGGTGAGGGCGAGGTTGGCCTGGTAGAGGGAGGCCGCGGTGACCAGGGCCCAGTAGGGGCGGCCGATGCCGAGCGCGAGCGAGGCGTAGCCGGCGAGGGCGCAGCCGACGGCGGTACGCAGCGCGATAGGCAGCAGCGGGGAGCCGGGGCCGAGCCGCCGCCACAGCGGAACCTTCGGGGCGGCGAGCTCGGCGTCGAGGCCGAGGAGTTCGGCCTCCTCCCCCGGGTGCATGCCGCCGGGGCGCGGGACGGCGCCCGTGCCGCGCAGTCCTGCCGCCCAGGAACGCAGCGCGGCGGGGTCCGCGTCGGCGGGTGCGGCGAGGGCTTCCTCGGCGCGGACGACGAGCCGGGACAGGGCGCGCCGGGCCGCCGTGGTGCGGGCGCCGGTCGCGAGCAGTGACTGCCAGGCGGCGTGCACGGCGCCGGCCGCGGCGGCGCGGGCCCGCTCGGTGCCGGGCGCGTCGGCGTCGGCGCGCGCGGCCTGCGCGTACGCGGCGGTGGCGTGCAGGGCGCGTGCGGTGGCACGGCGCTCGGGGCCGTGCGGGCGGAGCAGGGCGGGGGCCATGCCGACGAGCCAGGCCAGGGCGCCGCCGGTGAGGGTCAGCGCGAGGTGGCCGGGGACCTGGCCCATGGTTTGCGGCGCGAAGAGGCTCGCTGAGCTGATGAAGGTGAAGATCAGGTGGCCGGGCGGCCCGACGCGGGTGGCGTCGCAGAGCGTCTTCTGCGCGGCGGCGAGCAGTGCGCCGACCGCGACGAGGATCGCGGCGGAGCCGGTCAGCGAGGCGGTGACGAGGGCGACGGCGACGCTCGCGGTCATCCCCGCGACGACGCCGGCCAGGACGCGGGCGCGGGCGGCGTAGGGGAGGTTGTGGGCGTACAGGGCGCAGAAGGACCCGGCCATCGTGTACATCACCAGGTCGAGCCGCCCGAGGGCGAGCAGCGTCAGGTTCGGTGCCGCGTTGGCCACGACCACGCTGGTCGCGGGTTTGAACCAGATGTCGGACGGCTTGCCCGGGCGCAGCACACCGGCGAGCGGGAGCCGGTGGCGGGGGGACGGGTGCGGGGACGGCGGCGTACTGCTCATATTCAAAAGATTAACAAGTGTTTTACTCGCAAACGACCTGGGTCGGTGGGGCGGATCCGGGTGCGCGAGGCAGCTGTGCCGAGAGGATGCCGGAGGGGCGTGCCGGAGAGGCGCATGGAGAGGCGTGCGCCCGTGCGGCCGCTCCCCGCGTGCTCCCCTTGCACCCCTGTGCGCTCGCGTACGGCCCCGTGGACCCGGGCATCGACCCGACGACACCGTCTACAGGGGGAGGGTGCGGTGCACGGACCGGCACAGGCCGCCTGGCTGCTCGTCGCGCTGTGCGCGGCGACCGGGGGTTACTGCCTGCTGCGGATGCGCAGCCGGATCGAGGAACAGCGCCGCACGGCCGGCGGCGAGGCGCTCATGGGGTTCGGGATGGCGGTGATGGCCGTGCCCGCGGCGGTGGTCGCACCGCCGCGCTGGGCCTGGCTGGTGTACGCGGCGGTGTTCGGCGCGGCCGCGCTGCACACCGTGTGGGCCGCCCGCGCGGGCCGCCACCACCTCCACCACCTGGTCGGCGCGTCCGCCATGGTCTACATGTCGGTGGCGATGGCCACGGCACCCGGCGCGCACACGGGCCACGGATCCACCGGCGTCCCACTCCTCACCGGCGCGCTCCTGCTCTACTTCGCCGGGTACGTCCTGTGGTCGGGCGCACGCCTGGCACCCCGGGCGATCGCCTCGACGGCTGGCGGCACCGCGGTGGCGGCCTGGGCGGACCGCCCCGAGGTGGCATTGGCATGCCGGCTGTCGATGGGGATGGGCATGGTGGCGATGCTGCTCACGCTGTAGACGGCCGCCGGCGCGCCGGTGCGGTGCAGTGGCCGATCGACCCCACCGGCACGGTGACGCCGTCGATGCGTCGGTCCACCGCGTCGGCGACGGGCGGGCCGTTCGCCCGCGCCCAGCCGTGCCCCACCCCCGGGCGTGGCGCACCGGACGCGGGTCGCGAGCAACCCCGCCCGCCCGGCGGGGAACGGCCGGCTCGGCCACGTCCCGGGTGCCCGACGTGACGACGTCGGGGGGCGGGCACGCCGAAGGTGCGAGGGAGAGCGGCCTGACCCGCGGGTGGTGCCCGTACGTGGGTTACGCCCGTGTCGGCCGTGGCGTGCGTCACTTGGGATGGCAGCCCATACCCTCGGGTAGCCAACCCTCATAGGCTGGGCGGCATGATGGTCCCCGTCGCGCTGTTGCTGCTGGGCGCCCTGACCGCTGTCGTCGCCCCCCGGATGCTCGCGCGGGCCGACTGGCCGGAGCGCGAACCCGTGGTCGCGCTGTGGGCTTGGCAGTGCGTCGTGGCGGGTGTCCTCCTCTGCTGCGCGCTCTCGATGACGCTGAGCGCCGCCGCCGCGTGGCAGGCCGTGCGCGGCCACGTCTTCGCCCCCGCCCCGCACGCGGTGGTCGAGGCGTACGCCCTTCAGGCGCCCGGCCCTTGGGCCGCGGCCACCGCCGTGGCGCTGGCCTGCGGAGGCGTGTGGACGGCGGTCATGCTGACCCGCGAGGTCGCCCGGGCGCGGGCCCGGCGGTCCGGCCGGCGGTCCGAACTGCTCGTACGCTCTCCGCTGTTGCCCGGCGAGGAGCCGGGGAGCAACCGTCTCGTGGTCCTGGAGGGTGAGCGCCCCGACGCCTGGTGGCTGCCGGGCCAGGCGCCCCAACTGGTCATCACCACCGCCGCGTTGCGGCGCCTGAAGGGCCGTCAGCTCGACGCCGTCCTCGCGCACGAGCAGGGGCACGCGCAGGCCAGGCACGACTGGCTGCTGCACTGCTCGGACGCGTTGGCCGTCGGGTTCCCGCAGGTGCGGGTGTTCGCGGCGTTCCGCGCCGAGATGCACCGCCTGGTGGAGCTCGCCGCCGACGACGTGGCGTCGCGCCGCTTCGGCCGGCTGACGATCGCCCTCGCCCTGGTCGAACTGAACGAGGACCGCGGTGTCTTCGGCCCCTGCCCGGCCCAGCACGCGCACGTCCCGCAGCGCGTGCACCGGCTGCTCGCGGCCCGCCCGCGCCTCACCGCTGGGCGCAGGCTGCGCCTGACGGCGACGGCGGCGCTCGTGCCGGTGATCCCCGTCCTGGTCACGTTCGTGCCGGGCCTGCGCGCACTGGGCTAGCGGCTTCCCGTGGGCCGGCGCGCGCCCGGCCCGCCCCCGGGATGGCCTCCGCACCGCCCCGTCGGCGAGGATCAATACATGTACCCCGCGCCTCCCGACTCCCCGACCCGGCCCCCCGGCTCCCGCGCCGCCGTCACCGCGGCGGCCCTCGGCGTGCCGTCGCTCCTGCTGCTCCTCCTCGTCGGCCTGGAGTGGCGGCCCCTGCTCTCGCTCGACGAGGACATCGCGCGCACCACGCACCGCTGGGCGGTGGACGACCCCGGCACCACGCGGGTCAGCCGCGTCCTCACCGACTGGGTGTGGGACCCGTGGACGATGCGCGCGCTGATCGCGGTGGTGGTGATCTGGCTCGCGGTGCGCGGGGCGCGGTGGCTCGCGCTCTGGGTCGCCTGCGCCTGTCTGATCGGGTCGGTGGTGCAGCAGGGGCTCAAGGCGGCGGTCGACCGGCCGCGCCCGGTGTGGCCGGACCCGGTGGACTCCGCGCACTACGCGGCGTTCCCATCGGGGCACGCGATGACGGCGGCGCTCGTCTGCGGGCTGCTCCTGTGGCTGCTGCGCGTGCACGGCGCGGGCCCCGCCCTGTGGCGCACCGGCCTCGGCCTGGCCGCGGTCTCCGTCGTCGGCGTCGGCCTGACCCGCATCTGGCTCGGTGTGCACTGGCCCACGGACGTCGTGGGCGGTTGGCTGCTCGGAGCGCTGACGGTGGCGCTGACCGTGGCGACGTACGCGTACGGCCCCGGCAGGGACACCACGGACGGCCTGCACACCACGCACGGCACGCGCGGCATGCGCGAGACGCACGGCACGCGCGAGACACGCGACACGAACGGCACGCACGGCACGCGCGAGACACGCGACACGAACGGCACGCACGACACGGACTGACCGCGCTTCCCCTCGCCCCTTCCCCCTCGCCCCTTTCCGCCCCCCGACCCTTTGGAGGCTCCGCACATGACCATCAAGGGCGTGCTCTTCGACTTCTCCGGGACGCTGTTCCGGGTCGAGTCGGCCGATTCCTGGTTGCGGGCCGCGCTCGGCGAGCTCGAAGTGGCCTGGCCCGACGAGGAGTCGGGGCCGGCCGCCGCGGCGCTGGAGAGAGTGGGCGCGCTGCCCGGCGGGGCCCACCCCGTGGCCGTGCCCCGGCACCTCGCCGCCGCGTGGGCCGCCCGCGACCGGAGCGCGGAGCTGCACCGCGCCGCGTTCACGGGCCTGGCCCGCGAGGTGCCGCTGCCCGATCCGCGGCTGTACGACGCGCTGTACGACCGGCACATGACGCCTCCCGCGTGGCGGCCCTACGCCGACGCCGCGGAGGTGCTGACCGGGCTGCGGGAGCGGGGCATCGGTGTCGCGGTGGTCAGCAACATCGGCTGGGACCCGCGGCCCGTCTTCCACGCCCATGAACTCGACCCGTACGTCGACGCGTACGTCCTGTCGTACGAACACGAGATCCAGAAGCCCGACCCGCGTCTCTTCGCGCTGGCCTGCGACGCGCTCGGGGTCGCCCCGGAGGACGCCCTCATGGTCGGTGACGACCGGGGAGCCGACGGGGGCGCGGCCGGCCTGGGGTGCGCGGTGCACTTCGTCGACCATCTGCCGGTGGACCGGCGCCCCGGCGCCCTGCGCCCCGTGCTGGACCTCGTCGGATGACGGACGGCCCGATGACGGACGGCCGCACGGGCGCACGCCTGTGGGCAGGCAACACTCCCCCGCGGTGCTGCCTGCCCCAGGCTCCAGCGACCCGCGCGCGGTCTCTGTCGAGACGCCGCCTCGGGACGCACTGAGTATATTGGCTCGGAGCCAGTCAACGCAGGAGTTACAGAATGTCCCCGCGTAGCCCATCGGTCAATGAAGAATTGCGCAGACGTTCCCGGGAGCGTCTGCTTCAGGCGACGGTGGAGCTCGTGGGCGAGCGGGGGTACGAGGCCACGACGCTCGGCCACATCGCGGACCGGGCGGGCGCCGCCCGCGGACTGGTGTCGTACTACTTCCCCGGCAAGCGCCAGCTGCTTCAGTCCGCGGTGCACCGGCTGATGCACCGCACGCTGGAGGCGGCGCTGGAGCGGGAGCCGCGCACCGAGGACGGGCGCGAGCGGTTGGCGCGGGCCGTCGACGCGATCCTGGGTCTGGCCCGCGACGAGCCGCTGCTGATGCGGACGCACATGGCGGGCATCCTCCAGGCCGAGGGCTTCGTGCAGTGCCCGGAGCAGCAGCGGCTCGCGGAGCTGCTGCGCGACACCGTCGTGCGGTACGGATCGCACGACGTGGACCGGGACTATCCGCTGCTGCGGGCGCTCCTGATGGGCGCGGTCTTCGCGCTGCTCATCCCCGGGGCGCCGATGCCGCCGGCGACGCTGCGGGCCGAGCTGTTCCAGCGGTACGGGCTCGACTGGGAGCTCGGCGTCCCGCCGGGCGGCGCACCGCCCGACGGGACCCCGTTGGTCAGTCGAAGTAGTCCGGCTGCGTCTGGACGTTGAGCTCGTGCAGGCGGACCCGCTGCGCGGGTTCCGTCCGCTTGTCGTTGATCTTCAGGACGTCGAGGCCCTTGGCCATGTCGTTGGAGTAGACGCGGCCGTTGTAGTAGTACGCCGACCAGGAGCCACCGGTCGTGATCTTGTCGGTGCTGAGCGGGCCGCGCTCGAAGTAGCCGATCTCCTTGGGCTTGGTGGAGTCGGTGAAGTCCCAGACGGAGACGCCTCCCTGGTACCAGGCCTGCACCATGAGGTCCTTGCCCCTGACCGGGATCAGCGAGCCGTTGTGGGCCACACAGTTCTCGGTGTCCGCCTGGTGGCGGGGGATCTTGAAGTAGCTCTTGAAGACCAGTTTGCGCTTGTCGCCCTTGCCCTTGATCTCGTAGATGCCGTTGGCACCGCGCTGGGGGCCGATGGCCGCGTTGCAGGTGGCGCCGGAGCCGCCGCCGAGCTCATCGGTGAAGACGATCTTGTCCGCCTTCTGGTTGAAGGTCGCCGAGTGCCAGAACGCGAAGTTGGTGTTGTCCTGGACCTGGTCGATGATCTTCGGGTTCTCCGGGTCCTCGATGGAGAAGAGGATGCCGTCGCCCATGCAGGCGCCGGCCGCGAGGTCCTCGGAGGGCAGCACGGTGATGTCGTGGCAGCCGCTGGTCTTGCGGACGCCCGGGTTGGTGGGTCCGCCCGGGTTGCCGCCGCCGTCGGGTCCCTCACCGGGGAAGAGGACGGGGAAGTTCACGACCGCGGCCCGCTCCGGGGCCCTGCGCGGCACCTTGATGACGGAGATGCCGTCGTGCGGCGGCTGGCAGTCGGGGAACGCGGCGTCCGGGGAGTACGAGGAGAC
Source organism: Streptomyces sp. NPDC030245 (assembly GCF_055572995.1). Lineage (NCBI taxonomy): Bacteria > Bacillati > Actinomycetota > Actinomycetes > Kitasatosporales > Streptomycetaceae > Streptomyces > Streptomyces sp. NPDC030245. Next base: position 362,936 of record NZ_JBVICF010000009.1, read on the forward strand.
GTACACGTAGACGTTCCTGCGCTCCGGCACCAGCGTGTGCGTGTGCGAGCCGCAGGCGGTCTCGACGGCGGAGACGTACTTGGGGTTCGCCTTGTCGCTGATGTCGAAGATCTTCATGCCCTCCCAGGAGGACTTCTCCGTCGCGGGCTGCGTGGTGCTGTTGCAGGAGTTGTCGCTGCGCGAGGAGTCGGTGGACAGGAAGAGGAGGTCACCGGAGACGGAGACGTCGTTCTGCGAACCCGGGCAGAGGACCTGTGACACCGTCCTCGGGGCCTTCGGGTTGCTGATGTCGAAGATCCGGAAGCCGTCGTAGTTGCCGGCGAAGGCGTACTTGCCCTGGAACGCGAGGTCCGTGTTGTTGCCGGGCAGCGCGTCCTTGGGGATGTTGGCGAGGTGCTCGATGTTGGCCGAGCGGGAGATCTCGTCGGGCGCGGGTATCTCCCCGCGCTCGATGGCCTCCCTGGTCTGGGCGGCGTCGCTCTTGGAGACGCTCTTGGGTGCGGCTGGGGTGTCGCCGGGGTCGGGGACTGCTCCCGCGGGTGCCGCGGTCAGCAGCGCGGCCAGCAGTCCGGCTGCCGCCGTGCCGACCGCCAGCCGTCTGCGTCGCGTTCGGGGGTTGCTCAACAGGGTCACTGCGTCCTCCCTTGTCGCCGTTCGCAGGGGAACGGGTCACGGACACCCGCAGTATCGTGCTCATCATGCACATATCAATAGGGGCCGCGGGCTTCTGAACGCGGACTCGTGACCGGACTTGTGCAAGTCGCCCGTGTGCCACAGGAGGTCGCCGTGCTCAACCGTCGTACGCCCGCCGTCACCGCGCTCATGGCCGCCGCGGCCCTCGTACTCGCGGGGTGTGACTCCGACACGGGCGGCGGGGGCCGGTCCGGTTCCGGGCGCGCGGCGTCACCGGGGCCCTCGGTGATCGCGCCGGGCAAGCCGGGCGAGACCGCGGCGACCCTTTCCGCGAAGGACGCCGCACGGCAGAGAGCCGAGGACGACTCCCCCAACTCGGCCGACTTCACCTACGCGCAGATGATGATCGTGCACCACGGCCAGGCGCTGCGGATGGCCGAGCTGGCCCCGAAGCGGGCCGGGTCGAGCCGGGTCGAGCGGCTGGCGTCGCGCATCGGCGCGGCGCAGCGCCCGGAGATCGACGCGATGAAGGGCTGGCTCAAGAAGCACGGCGGCCCGCGCGGGCACGCGGGGCACGACCACGCGACGATGCCCGGCATGGCCTCCGAGGCACAGCTCAAGCAGTTGCGCGCCGCGAAGGGCACGGCGTTCGACCAGCTCTTCCTGAAGCTGATGATCACGCATCACAGCGGGGCGGTCACGATGGCCACGGATGTGCTCTCCGAGGGCAACAACATCCAGGTCGAGGAGATGGCGAACGACGTCGTGGCACAGCAGTCGAGCGAGATCGGCAGGATGCGGGAGATGGGGTGACGTGGGACGTGAAGGGGTCAGTCGAGGTGGAGCAGGCCGGAGCGGCCCGCGGCGGCTTGTTCCATGGCCCGGACGAGACGGGAGAACACCGGAGTGTTCCGGACGTCCACCGGGCGGCCCGAGCCGCTGCGGACCTCCCGGTAGAGGCTGTGGCCGATGAGGTGACGTCGGCCGCGCTCCCAGGCACCCGCTCGGGGGTGCCCCGGCGCCAGGCGCAGAGCACTCTCCAGGAAGTGGAGACGGAGCGGCTCGTCCTCGTGGGTGTCACACACGTCGAGGCCATGGATGCTGACGGCCAGTGCGTAACGGGGTTCCTCCACGCGCTCCAATAGGACGGCCAGCTGCCGGAGTTGGCGTAACAGCGTGGGCGCGTCCTTGGGACGGCTCGGCAGGACCTGCGTGAGGAAGGCGGCCAGTTCCACCGTCTGTCGGCGTGCCTCGTGGACGTCCCCGCGCAGGACGAGACCTGTCGCCGCGTGCAGCCGGAAGGCGGCCTCGTCGTAGGCGGAGGCGGGGTCTCCCGAGCCGGCCCGTGCCACGGCCTCCTCCGCTCTGCCCTGGTGCAGGAGGCACAGGATCTCCCCCTCGGTGAGGAAGGAGTGCCAGGCGCTCGGCACGGTGCTCCGTAGCCGGGCGAGGGCGGCTGCCATGCCAGGGAAGTCCCGCCGTCCGAGGTAGCACCTGGCCGTTTCCAGCGTTTGCGCGTTCCAGAGCACGTCGTGCAGTGCCGGTGCGGCGTCGAAGACGTCCGGCCAGGCGTCCTCCGGTACGTGGCAGGGTCCCAGGAAGACGGGGCGCCGCGCCGCCGCCTCTTCCGCGACGGTGAAGTGCGGCAGCGCCCGCTCCAGGTCGCCTCGCAGGCCGTGCAGGCGCCCCGTGTTGATCCACGGCTGGAACGCGTGCCCGAGCATTGCGGTGTCACCGCAGTCGCTGTGGCGCTGCGCCACCCAGCGGAGCTGGCACTCGCACGCGTACTGCGCGCAGTACGTGTCTCCCGCGGCGGCCAGCACGAAGCTCGCCTTGTTCATGAGGGACGAGACGGTGTCCATGACGCCCGGCTCTTCGGCGGTCGCCGCGTCGAGCGCGGTCAGTCGCTCGTACAGCTCGGTGGCCCAGAGGTCCAGCGGTGGCCTCAGCAGCCTTTCGTGGTGGCGCAGGAACTCCCTGGCGGGCAGCGCCGAAACGGCGGTGTCCGTGCCGGGCGGCCGCGTCATCGGCGCTCCCGGTGCGGCGCCGGGGTGATGTGCAGGAGTACGGGCTCGCGCTGGGCGGGCGCGTCGGCGGCGTCCCGCAGGGTGAATCCGTCGGCGGGACAGGCGAGGGCCTGCCGGTCGCCGGTCTGCCAGCCGCGCAGCCACGGGGCGAGGAGTCCGTCACGGAACCGCAGAGTGCCGTCGGGGCGCAGCTCTCCCAGGTCGTTGGCGGGATCGTTGAGCGACACCGTGCATTTGCCGAGTCGGCCGTCGGCCCTGATCACGAGGGAGTTCGGGCGGGCCGCGTAGCAGACGGGCGCGTCCGGCACGGTCGGAGTGCGTCCGCCCGTCCGCAGCAGGGCGGTGAGGTCCGCGATCGTACGGGGGCGGGTGGCTTTGTCGACCACGTCCATCCGGTCGTCGCCCGGGCCCCCCAGCCGCTCGACGGTCTTGAGGTGCACGGAGAAGCGGGGGTCGCCCAGGAAGGTGTCCCTGAGCAACACCAGGAACTCGGGCATCGCCGGCAGGTTGGCCGGCGTCAGGTGCACCCGCAACGTCACCGTGACGGGCAGGTCCCCCCGCCGGATGGCCAGCAAGTTCTGCCACACCCTGCGGAACGAGCCCCGGCCGTCCGCCCTCACGCGTGTCGTGTCGTGCAGCCGCTCCGGACCGTCCAGCGAGATCTGGTAGGAGGTCACCCCCACCGCGGCCAGCCGTTCCGCCATGGCCGTGTTGAGCAGATAGCCGTTGGTCGTCACATCACCGGAGAATCGCGGCCCGCCGCTCCGGTCCGCGCCCGCGGCAGCACCGCCGCCCGCGGCCAGGCGGGAGACGTCCTCGATGATGTCCACCGCGAGCAGCGGTTCGCCACCGAACCAGGAGATGTTGAGAACCCTGAGATCGGTGAGCCGGTTTTCGATCAGCTTCTTCACGCCCTGCACGATCTCCGGACGCATCCGGCCCACCGAGAAATCCTCGTAGCAATACGTGCAGCGGAAATTGCACTGCTCCGTAGGGAGCAGGATGAGATGGAAGACGTCATTTCGCAGGGAGTGGATGCGCTCCCGCTGGAGGACCGAGCCTCCGTCGTTCTTCTCCGACCCTGCCCCCATCGAGGACACCTCCGCCGTCGTCGCCCGGTCAGCCGCCGCAGCCGTGGTTGCAGGACTGGTTGGGCACGAGCATGGCCGTGCCGTCCGACAGCTCACGGAGCTGCTTCGCCAGCTCCGGATCCGTGATCACGATGCGCCCGAAGGCGTCGACCACCACATCGGACGGCGTCAGCCCGGAAAGGATTTCGGAAAGTTTGTCACTCACGCAACTCCCCTTTCTTTTGCACCCCTCGATAACCCGGAGTTCCATATTTCCGCGAGTGACACAACCCGTCCACACAGGTTATTGGACATTTATCGGGGCAATGCGTGTGACCTCGACGGCGCGCGCACGGACGGTCGCACACCCCTGACATCGCGCGGCTCCCGGTGCGATCCTGAAACCGTCCCGGGCGCGCCTCGCGGAAGGAGCACCACAGTGCTGCAGGTCGCCGTCGTCGGTTCGGGCCCCAGCGGGGTGTACGCCGCACAGTCCCTCGTCCAGCAGGACCGCGTGCCGGACGTGCGGGTCGACGTGCTCGACCGGCTCCCCTGCCCGTACGGCCTGGTGCGCTACGGGGTCGCGCCGGACCACGAGAAGATCAAGTCCCTACAGAACAACCTGCGCACGGTCCTGGAACACGAGCGCGTGCGCTTCCTCGGCTCCCTGGAGATCGGCTCCGGCGCCCTCACCCCGGCGCGGCTGCTCGGCCTCTACCACGCGGTGGTCTACTGCGTCGGCGCGGCGGCGGACCGCAGGCTCGGGGTGCCCGGCGAGGACCTCCCGGGCAGCTACTCGGCGACCGAGTTCGTCTCCTGGTACAGCGCGCACCCGGACGCGCTGACCGACGGTTACGCGCAGGACGGGTTCGTACGGGACGTGGAGTCCGCCGTCGTCATCGGCGTCGGCAACGTCGCGGTGGACGTGGCGCGCATGCTGGTGCGCGGCGCCGCCGAACTGCTCCCCACCGACATGCCGGACGCGCCGCTCGGCGTGCTCGCGGGCAGCGGGGTGCGTGAGGTGTCCATGGTGGGGCGGCGCGGGCCCTCGCAGGCGCGCTTCACCACCAAGGAGCTGCGGGAGCTCGGCTCGCTGCCGGACACCGAAGTCGTGGTGGACCCGGCGGAGTTGGCGCTGGACCCCGCGTACACCGACCCTTCGGGGCTGCCCGCCGCGAGCCGCCGCAACGTGGAGGTGCTGCGCGGCTGGGCCGAGCGCCCGGCGCGGGGCCTGGCCCGGCGGATCAGACTGCGCTTCTTCCTGCGGCCGGTCTCCCTGACGGCGGGGGCGGCGGGCCGCGTCGCCCTGACCCGGTTCGAGCGCACCCTGCCGGACGGCCGGGGCGGGGTGACGGGCTCCGGGCGGTACGAGGACATCCCCGCACAGTTGGTGCTCCGCTCGGTCGGCTACCGCGGAGTGCCCCTGGAAGGGCTGCCGTTCGACGCCGAGCGGGGCACGGTGCCGCACGCGGCCGGCAGGGTGCTGCGTGACGGCGTGCCGTCGCCCGGTGAGTACGTGGCGGGGTGGATCAAACGCGGCCCGACCGGCGTGATCGGCACGAACCGCCCCTGCTCCAAGGAGACGGTCCAGTCCCTGCTGGACGACGCCCCCGCCCTCGCCCGGAGGCAGCTCCCGCAGGACCCGCTGACGGCGCTGCGGGCCGCGGGCCTGCGTCCGGTCGAGTGGCCTGGCTGGCTGGCCATCGAGCGCGCGGAGGCCCGCCTCGGCCACTCCCTCGGCCGGGGCGTGGTGAAGATCCCGGACTGGGAGGGGCTGCGGGCGGCGGCGGAGGAGGTGCCGGGCTAGCGGGTGGGCGAGGGGCGGGCGGCGACGGAAGGGACGCGGCTCGGGGCGTCCGTCGCGGCCGCGGAGTCGCACGCCGGCGCCCGTGTCGTTCCCCGGCACTCCTGTCGTCGCGGAGGCCGCGCAGGGCGTGGTCGGTCAGTGCGACCGGTTGGTTCGAGAGGGAGCTGCGGCCGTTCCAGGCCGCGCTGCGGGCCCGGACGCCGCCGGTCACCGAGGAGTCCTTCGCGGTCAGGGCGGCTGACGGCCCGGCTCAGCCCGCGTCGCCGAGCCGGTCGGCCTGGCGGGCCGCCGCGGCCAGGACGCTGTCGAGCAGGCCGGGGAAGAGCGCGTCGAGGTCGTCGCGGCGCAGCACGTTCAGCTTGGCCGTGCCGCGGTAGAGCTGCCGGATGACGCCGCTCTCGCGCAGCACCCTGAAGTGGTGCGTGCACGTGGACTTGGTGACGGGCAGCTCGAAGTAGGAACAGGAGAGTCCGGCCGCGCCCTCCTCCCGGGCCAGCTCCCTGACCACCCGCATCCGCATCGGGTCGGCGAGGGCGTGCAGCACGGCTTCGAGGCGGATCTCCTCGGGCTCGGGGTGGGCGAGCGTCCTGCTGCTCGCGCTGCCGGTCGCGGCGGCGGTCGTCATGGCGGCTCCACTTCGTCCTGTGCGCCCCGGGCGCTTGGTCCCCGGGCGATCCCTGCGCGCCATTGTACGAGAACCGTCGTAGTTTGACATCTGCCGTACTACGAGGTCTATCGTACGAGGAGCACATCAGCCCCGACGAATGGGAGCCCGCCGTGAGCGCGCTGTTCGAGCCCTACACCCTGCGATCGCTGACCATCCCCAACCGGGTCTGGATGCCCCCGATGTGCCAGTACTCGGCGGCGCCGGACGGGCCCGCGGCGGGCGTCCCGCAGGACTGGCACTTCGCGCACTACGCGGCGCGCGCCACCGGCGGCACCGGCCTGATCGTCGTCGAGGCCACCGCGGTGAGCGCCGAGGGCCGCATCAGCCCGTACGACCTGGGCATCTGGAACGACACCCAGGCCGAGGCGTTCCGCCGGATCACGGACTTCCTGCGGACCCAGGGCACCGTCCCGGCGATCCAGCTCGCCCACGCGGGCCGCAAGGCGTCCACCGACCGGCCGTGGAAGGGCGGCGCCCCGGTCGGCGCCGACCAGTACGGCTGGCAGCCGGTCGCACCCAGCGCGGTCGCCTTCGACGAGCGGCACCCCGTGCCGACGGAGCTCACCACCGAGCAGATCCGCGAGATCGTGGAGCAGTTCGCCGACGCCGCGCGCCGCTCGCTCGCCGCGGGCTTCGACGTCGCCGAGATCCACGGCGCCCACGGCTATCTGATCGGCGAGTTCCTCTCCCCGCACAGCAACAGGCGGACCGACGAGTACGGCGGCTCGTACGAGAACCGCACGCGCTTCGCGCTGGAGGTCGTCGACGCCGTGCGGGCCGTGTGGCCCGAGGACAAGCCGCTGTTCTTCCGCATCTCCGCCACCGACTGGCTGGAGGAGGCGGGCTGGACGGCGGACGACACGGTCCGCTTCGCCACCGAGCTCAAGGAGCACGGCATCGACCTGCTCGACGTCTCCACGGGCGGCAACGCCGCGGGCGTCCGGATCCCCGTCGAGCCCGGCTACCAAGTCCCGTTCGCCGCACGGGTGAAGGCCGAGACGGAGCTGCCGGTCGCCGCGGTCGGTCTGATCACCGAGGTCGAGCAGGCCGAGAAGATCCTGGCCAACGGCGAGGCGGACGCCGTCCTGCTGGGCCGTGAGCTGCTGCGCGACCCCTCGTGGGCGCGGCGCGCGGGGCGTGAACTCGACGCCGAGGTGCACGTGCCGGACCAGTACCACCGCTCCGTCTGAGGGCACGGGCGGACCGGCGGGCGGAAGCGCCTGTCCGGTCCGCCCTGTTAGTCGCTTCCGGCCCTGGGCACCCGGGTGGCCAGACCACCTCCACCCGCGCAAGAGGGGCGACGATGTCGACAGACCGGCTTCCGGAGCACGAGCAGCGCATCCTCGACGAGCTGGAAGCCGCTCTGCGGAGCGACCGCCGGCTCAAGACCCGCATGTGGTTCCTGCGGGCCGGGCGCCGCGTACGCGCGGTGCTCATGCATACGCCGCGCCCGCTCACCGTGGCCTTCTTCGCGACCGTGTCCTGCACGCTCCTCGTCATCGGCATCCGCACGTCGGCCCCCGGTGTGATCTGGGCCTTCGCCTTCCTGTGGCCGCTCACGCTGATCGGGGCCCTGCGGCTGCTGTGCCGGTGGACGGAGCCGTGAGACGGGCTCGCGGGGGTCAGCGGCGCAGGTTCAACGGCGCAGCTTCACCCGGTCGAGGGCCGCGACGCCGAGAGCTGCCAGAGCGATCTGGATGAGCCACTCGACCCAGTCCACGCCGTCGGTGTCGGCCACGCCCAGGCCCGCCGCCACGGCCGTGCCGATGAGCGCCGCCACGATGCCGACGACGATCGTCCACAGCAGGCCGATGCGCTGGCGCCCGGGGAGGACGAGCCTGCCCAGAATGCCGATGAGGGCGCCGATCAGAATCGCGCTGATGAGTCCCGAAATCTCCATCACTGCCCCTTCGTCGGTGAATTCGTCACTGTGTTCGGAACCACCGAGTGCCCGGGGAGAGCTCGCGCAATCCGGTCCGGCACGGGCTCACGCCACGGCCGGCCCGGCGCTCACTCGGAACGGGGCGCTCACTCGGGGATGGCGGCCAGCGTGAAGGAGTGCCCGGCGGGGTCGGAGTAAGTGCGGCTGTCCCGTGGCCCGTTGTTGTTCTTCGTGTCCACGGGCCGCGCGCCGAGACCGACCGCCTCGCGCTCGGCCTCGTCCATGTCGTGCCGGGCCACCATGATCCTGAGGTGCGCCTGCTGCGAGTCCTCGGGGCGGGGCCAGCTCGGCGGGATGTAGTCGCGCTCCCTGTGTACGGCCAGGCAGACCCCGTTCTCGTTGGTGACCTCTACGTAGTCGGGGTCCTTGCTCAACTGCACCTCGGCGCCCAGCAGTCCGGCGTAGAACTCGGCGAGGGCTTCGGGCTCCGAACAGTCCAGTACGAGCACGGTGTTCTTTTGGACGGTCATGGTGGCCGGGTCCCCCTCCCCGCTCCCCCCAAACGGCTGCCGGTTTCCGGGCTTTGACCCTGGGAACCCGCGCGGGCATGGAGTTGTTGAGCATGGAGTGGCTGGAGAAAGCCGCCTGTACCGAAGAGGATCCCGACCTGTTCTTCCCCGTCGGCACGACGGGACCCGCCGCACGGGAGACCGCTGCCGCCAAGGAGGTCTGCGCCCACTGCGAGGTGCGGGTGCAGTGCCTGGCCTGGGCGCTCAAGGCCGGGGAGACCGGCGTGTGGGGCGGGACGTGCACGGAGGAGCGGGCGGACCTGCGGAGAAAGGCACAGTGGGCGCACTCGGCCCGGTCGGCGCGCGCCGCCCGGTCGGAGCGGTCCACGCGGGCGGAGCGGTCCACCAGGCCCGCGCGGTCGGGGCGGTCCGCGCGGTCCGTGGCGACGTGACGCCGCAACGGACCGCGCGCTGACGGGGGCTTGGTTACAGGGCCCTCGGAGGTCTCACCCGCGCGTGCCGGGGCCACCGCTGCCGAAGGCTCCGCTGCTCCCCCGGTTCCAGCGCCGGCGCCGCTGGTCGTCGCTCCGCTTGGAGGCGACGTTGCCCGAACCCTTCAGCTGATGAGGGGTCAGCCTGCCGCCGTCCCGCGGGACTTCGTCGGGTTCGCGGTGCTCCACGACCGCCCCGGCGGGCCCTTCGGCGGGCAGCCGGGGCTGCTCCTGCGGTTTCGGCGGACGCTGCTCCCTGCCGCGGACCCGGATTCCGAACCAGACGGCCCAGATCAGCAGGACGGCGATCCCCAGACCGGTCAGGAACGGTGCGAGCCCGCCGCCGGGCACGGCTGCCAGATGTTCCACGCTGAGATACGTCATGGGCGCCGGGTACCCCCGCCGTCCGTCAGGAAAAGCCCGCGCGCCCCGGCAGGACCCGCTCGTGGCGGGCCGCGCCCGCCTCATCCACCGCGCTCACCCCAGCCACTCGGCCTCGTACTGCGCGTACGTCCCGTCGTGCGTCGCGAGGTGCACGAACTGGTCGACGTACGCCTTGAACTCGTCGTCGCCGCGCGGCATCGCGTACGCCTTCTCGGCGAAGGTGAAGGGCTTGTCGGGATGGAGCGAGCACAGTTCCGGGTGGATCTTCGACTGGTAGAGCGTCTCGCTCGCGTCCGTCATCATCACGTCCGCCCGGCCGTCGATGATCTCCTGGAAGATCGTGGTGTTCTCCGGGTGCAGCTTGATCGTGGCCCGCTTGATGTTCGCCCGGGCGAACTGCTCGTTCGTGCCGCCGGGGTTGACGACCACGGTCGTGCCCGGCTTGTCGATGTCCGCGAGTGCGCCCGCCCCGAACGCGTCCTTGTCGGCGCAGCGCACGATGGGCGTCTTGCCGTCCTCGCGCGTGGGCTCGCTGAAGTAGACCTGGCGGGCGCGCGGCAGGGTGATGGAGACGCCGCCGACGCCGATGTCGCAGCGCCCCGCCGCCACGTCCTTGGTGAGGTTCGCCCAGGTCGTGGCGGTGAACTTCGGCTTGGCCGCCAGGCTCTTCGCGAGGTCCCGCGCCATCTTGATGTCGACGCCGCTGTACGTTCCGTCGGCGGGGTCCAGCTTCGTGAAGGGGGCGTAGTCGCCGGTCGTGCAGACCTTCAGGACACCGTTTCTCGGCACGGTGTCCAGGAGGCTGCGCGCGTGGTGGCCGTCCGGGCGGCGGACCGCGTCGGGAGAGGCGGGCGCGGCGGCCGTGACGGCCAGCAGGCAGACCAGTGCGGACAGGGTGGCAGCACGCTTCACAGGGAGCTCCTCTGCGCTACGGACGGACGACGGCGGCTCGGCGGGATCACCTTCGCAGACCCGTTCGCGCGGGTGAAGCCCCTTCTCAGGGAGCGAGCGGGGTGAGCCGTGCCGGGGTCAGGTCGGGCGTCCCGCCGTCGTACGCGTCCTCGTCGAACGGGTACAGCGGCCGCTCCACCCGGTGGTGGCCGAGGCGCCGCAGGTTTTGGTCGACGCCGCCCGGGGTGAGGGCGAGGAGCCAGTCGGCCGCCATGGCGTGGAGTTCGGGCTCCAGGTAGCCGATCTTCACGACCACGAGGTCGTACGTACGGGGGTCGATGCCGAGGCCGCCCTCCGCCGGGCCCATGAAGTCGGCGAGCGTGTGGAAGGCCTTGCGGCGCGCGACGAGGATGACGGTGAGGCCGCCGCTGCGCACGGCCGCCATGTCGACGCCCCGGTCGTACGCGCCGCCCTCCGCGCCGTCCTTCCGGTCGGCCGCCTGCTGCAACGCGACGACGGTGCCGGTCAGTTCGTACGGTCCGCCATGGTTCCTGTCGACCTTGCCGCCGACGCTCAGGGTGACCTCCGCGCCCACGCCCGCGTCGAAGCAGTGGGCGACGGCTGCCGGGTCGGTGATGCCGGGGTGGACCGCGGTGACCCGGCCGTCGCGGATCGCGTCGTTCTCCAGCAGCTTGCCGAGCATGTACGCGAGGTCGCCCGCGCCGCCCGCCGTCGGGTTGTCGCCCGAGTCGCTGATGAGGAAGGGCCGCGCGGACGACTTCACCGCCCGCTCGACGCACTCCTCGGCGGTGCCCGTCGGGCCGACGAAGACGAAGTCGCGGCGTGCGTCCCAGTAGCGGCGGGCCAGCTTCTCGGCCTCGGCGGCGGCGAGTTCGGCGTCGTCGCCGGTGACGACGACGGCGGCCCGGCAGCGCGGTTCGTCGGCCCAGGCGTAGCCGACCCACAGTGCGGCGTCGAGGATGCCGGGCAGCCGCTCGATCTCGGCGAGCGAGGCGTAGAGGGACCTGGCGGGCTCCAGGCGGGTGCTGGTCTTCTCGCCGGGCAGGAGGACCGGGACCCGCACCCAGGCGCGGTGCGGCCGGGTGCCGTCGAGGAGGCGGCGCACGAGGTTGCGGGCCGCGCGTTCGCGGGTCTCCCAGGCGTCCTCGTGCGGGGCGAGGCGGTGGGCGGTGAGCAGGTCGACCGGCTCGGCGAAGCGGCGTGAGACGTTCCCGTGCAGGTCCATGGCGGCGGAGATCATCGGGCGTCCCGTGCCGTCCGGGGTGCCGGCGGAGTCGAGGGCCGCGCGGACCGCCTCGGTGAGGTCGGCCTCGGCGTCGGTGAGACCGATGACGCTCATCGCGCCGTGGATGTCGTAGACCAGGCCGTCGAGCGGGCCCGCCGCCCGTATGCGGGTGACCAGTTCGTCCTTCAGCGTCAGGTACGACTCCGCTTCCACGGGTCCGCCGGGCAGTGCGGTGGCGTGGAGCAGGGGCACCCATTCGACGGTGTCCGCGAGGTCGGAGTCCGTCCGCGTCCATGTGTAGCGGTCGAGGAGCTCCTGGCCGCGGGTCTGGCGGAAGTCGTCGGTGGTGGAGCGGTGCGGGCAGAACGTGGACGACTCGATGCCGATGCCGCCGATGCCGATGCGCAGGCGGCGACGGTTCGCGGAGGAGGGGGTCATGCGGGTGCGCTCTCTTCCTGGGGTGCGGGGGCGGGGGCGGCCGGCGGGGTGGAGGTGGGGAGGTGGCGGCCCAGCGCGGTGAGGCCCGCGCCGAGCAGTCCCGCGTCGGGCCCCGTGGCGGTGGTGGTGATCTCCAGGTCGGCCGTGGCGAGGGGCAGGCAGCGTTCGTAGAGCACCCCGCGCACGGCGGCGACCAGGGGTTCGGCGGTGGCGAGGACGCCGCCGAGCGCCACGGCCTGCGGGTTGAAGAAGTTGACGACGACGGACAGGACCGTGCCGATGTGCCGTCCCGCGGTGCGGACGAGGGTGGTGGCCTGCGGGTCGCCGTCGGCGACGAGCCGCAGCAGGCCCGCGGTGTCGCTCACTTCCACGCCCTGCGCGCCCAGTTCGCGGATCAGCGCGGCGCCGCTGGCGACGGTCTCCAGGCAGCCGATGTTGCCGCAGCTGCACGGGCGGTCGCCCGCCGCGTCGACGCGGACGTGGCTGATGTCGCCCGCGCTGCCGTTGGCGCCGTCGTGCGGGCGGCCCGCGGAGATGACGCCGCTGCCGATGCCGCGTCCGGCCTTGACGACGACGAGGTGGTCGAGGTCGGGGCGGGCTACGCGGTGCTCGCCGACGGCCATCATCGTGGCGTCGTTCTCCACGGTGACGGGGATGCCGAGCCGCTCGGCGAGGACGTCGCGCAGCGGGTGGCGGTGCCAGCCGGGCATGCGGGACGGGCTGAGGACGAGGCCGGTGGCGGGCTGCACGGGGCCGGGGAAGGCGACGCCGAGCGCGCGTACCGTGCGGCCCTGCTCGCGTTGGCGGGCGATCAGCGTCTCGGCCTGGCCGCAGAGCCAGTCCACCGCGGACTTCGGGCCCGCGGTGATGTCGTGCGGCAGGTCGACGGCGTCGGTGACGGTGCCGCCGAGGCCGACGGCGCCGAGCCGCGCGTGGTGGCTGCCGAGGTCCGCGGCGATGGCGACGTCCCCGTGCGCGGCGACGCGCAGCAGCCGGGGCCTGCGGCCGCCGCGCGAGGCACCCTCGCCGGACTCGGTGAGCAGTCCGGCGTCGACGAGTTCCTGCACGCGCAGGGAGACCGTCGAGGGGGCGAGGCCCAGCTCGCGTACGAGGTCGGCGCGGGACGTGGCCGCTCCCGAGGAGACCAGGTGCACGATGTGCTGCGCCGAGCCGGGCTCGCCGCGTGGTCTTTCGGTCATGCCGCCCCCAGTTGTTTCGGAGTCTTCGTTCGAGATCGGCATGAACTCTAGGTGCGGCTGAACCAAGTTGGCCAGCACGGCCGGGTTTTCCACTTCTTGCCGAAGGAAGCTATTGACTTGGTTTTCGGGCCCGGCCTAGCGTTCGGGCGCCGCCCCGTCGTTCTCCGGCACGGGCCGGCCCCGTACCCCTTGGAGGCCCATCGCCATGCGCTCATTCAGGTCCGCCGGGTCCGCGGCGGCCGCGCTGCTCGTCCTCGCGGCGTCCCTCACCGGATGCACCCGCGAGGGCGGCCGCATCGACATGGGTCCGACCGGTGGCACGCCCGTGGAGGGCGGCACGGCGACGATGGCGCTGCCGCCCGCGGCGACGCCCAACTGGATCTTCCCGATCGGCGCGCCGGGCTATGGTGCCTCGTACAACCACGGGATCAATTCGCTGCTGTTCACTCCGGTGTACGACGCCGTGCAGGACGAGGCCAAGGGCGAGCTGACCACGCACGGGCCCGGGACGCTGGGCCTCGCGCCGAAGTACGGCGACGGCAACAGGACCGTGACGGTGCCGCTGCGCGAGGGCGTCGAGTGGTCCGACGGGAAGCCGGTCACCGCCCGCGACCTGGAGTTCTGGTTCAACCTGGTCAAGGCCAACAAGGCGGAGTGGGGCAGCTATTCGGTCGGCACGATGCCGGACAACGTCAAGCGGTTCGAGACGCTCGACGCCCACACTGTGCGGCTGCACCTGACGCGCGCGTACAACCCGGACTGGTTCACGGCCAACCAGCTCACCCTGTTGCGCGCGCTCCCGCAGCACGCCTGGGGCGCGAAGACCGACGGCGGGCGCATCGGCGACTGGGACCGCACGCCCGCCGGCGCCAAGGCGGTCTTCGCGCGCCTGACGAAGCACGCCAAGAGTCTCGGCTCGTACGGCTCCGACCCGCTCTGGAAGACGGTCAACGGGCCGTGGAAGCTGGCCGGCTGGCGGGACAGCGGGCAGGTCACCATCGTGCCGAACGAGAAGTACACCGGCCCGGAGTCCGAGCGCCCGCGCCTGGACAAGGTGGTCTTCAAACCGTTCACGACGGCCGACTCCGAGTACAACGTGCTGCGTTCGGGCGGCGTCGACTACGGCTACATCCCGCCGTCGGTCCTCGCGCAGAAGGAGAAGTTCCAGGAGAAGGGGTACCGGGTCGATCCGTGGGAGGGCTGGGCGGTGACGTACATCGTCTACAACTTCAACTCCACGCGCGGCGGCCCGCTCATGGACCAGCTCTACATCCGGCAGGCCATGCAGCACCTCGTCGACCAGAAGGCGATGAGTGACGTCATCTGGCAGGGCAGCGCGACTCCGACGCTCGGCCCGGTGCCGGTGACGCCGAAGAGCCAGTACCTGTCCCCGGAGATGGAGCGGAACAAGTATCCGTTCTCCGTCGACAGGGCCCGGCGGCTGCTCGAAGCCCACGGCTGGCGTACGGAGGACGGCACGGCACGCTGCGTACGCCCCGGAACGGGCGAGGGCCGGTGCGGCAAGGGCATCGGGAAGAACGCCCCGCTCGAACTGACCCTGCTCTCCCAGTCGGGGTCGACCGAGACGACGAACATGATGCAGGAGCTGAAGTCGTCCCTGTCCAAGGCCGGCATCGACCTGACCGTGCGTCAGCAGCCGCTGAACTCCGTGCTCGGCAACTCCGTCCCGTGCACGGCGAAGGACCCCGGCTGCGACTGGGACATGTCGTTCTTCGGGACGGCCGGCAGCTGGTACTACCCGCTCAACCCCAGCGGCGAGCAGCTCTTCTCGACGGGTGCGTCCGCCAACTTCGGCAATTACAGCGACAAGAAGGCGGACCGCATCCTGCGGGGCATGCAGTACTCCCCCGACATGGAGCCCGTGCACGAGTACGGCGAGTACCTCGCCGAGCAGCTGCCCGTGATGTGGCTGCCGAACCCCGCGTACCAGGTGTCGGTGATCCGCAACGACCTGCGGGGGATCGAGCAGAACCCGACCGTCACCTTCGCACCCCAGCACTGGTACTACGTCGAGAAGAAGGGAGCCGAGAAGTGACCGGCTTCACCGGGTTCCTGCTCAAGCGCCTCCTCCAGGCGGTCGTCGTCCTCTTCCTGGTGTCGGTCATCGTCTTCGTCCTGCTGCACCTGCTGCCGGGCGGGCCCGCCCGCGCCATCCTCGGCCCGAAGGGCACGCCACAGCAGATCGAGCACTTCAACCACCAGCAGGGGTACGACCGTTCGCTGCCCATGCAGTACGCGATGTACCTGAAGCGGCTGCTCACAGGTGATCTCGGCGATTCCTTCAAACTCAACTCGCCCGTCTTCGACCTGCTGAAGCAGCGCCTGCCCAAGACGCTGCTCCTGACCGTGCTTTCCACCGCGCTCGCCGTGCTCATCGCGGTCCCGCTCGGCCTGCTCCAGGCCGTACGGCGCGGCAAGGCATCGGACTACGCCCTGACCGGCCTCGCCTTCCTGCTGTACGCGACGCCCGTGTTCTTCCTCGGCCTCATCATGATCATCCTGTTCGCGCAGGTCATGCCGATCCTCCCGGCGGAGGCCCCGCAGGGCGAGACGATCGGTGAACTCCTCGGCGACTTCACCGGGTTGATCCTCCCGGTGGTCACCATGGCGTTCGGCATCGTCGCGATGTTCAGCCGCTACATGCGCTCGGCGGTGCTCGACAACCTCAGCGAGGACTACGTCCGCACGGCGATGGCCAAGGGGCAGTCGAGCCGCCGGATCATGGTCAGGCACGTCCTGCGCAACGCCCTGATCCCCCTCGCGACACTCCTCGGCCTCTATCTGCCGACGCTGTTCAGCGGCGCCCTCGTCGTCGAGTCGATGTTCAACTACCCCGGCATGGGCCTGCTGTTCTGGAACAGCGCGCAGGGCTCGGACTTCCCCGTCCTGCTCGGCGTGACGCTCGTCGTCGGCGTCGCCACCGTCGTCGGCTCGCTGCTCACCGACGTCCTGTACGCCGCCCTCGACCCCCGGATACGGAGCGTGGCATGACCACCACCGCTGCCCCCGCCACCGCGCCGGGCCACGAGGACGCCGAGCGGGCCACACCCTCGCTCGCCCGCCGTACCCTGCGCGTCTTCACCGGCAACAAGCTCGCCCTGACGGGCGTGGTGGTGCTGGTCCTGCTGCTGGCGTTCAGCTATCTCGGCCCATGGGTGTACGAGACCGAGCAGGTGCACACCGACCTGTCGCAGGCGAACCTCCCGCCCGGCAGCCCCGGCCACCTCCTCGGCACCACCGACCTCGGCTACGACCTGCTCGGCCGCCTGATGGTCGCGGGGCGGACCTCACTGGAGATCGGCCTGGCGGCGGGTCTCCTCGCCACGCTCTTCGGCACCGTCTACGGCGCGGTCTCCGGCTACTTCGGCGGCTGGGTCGACGCCACGATGATGCGCGTCACGGACGCGGCGCTCGCCATCCCGGCGATGTTCCTGCTCGTCGTGGTCGCCGCCATCGTCACCCCCAGCAAGGGCGTCCTCGTGGTGATCATCGCCGCGGTGGCATGGCTGTCCCCCGCCCGCCTGGTGCGCGGCGAGGCCCTGGCGCTGCGCGACCGCGAGTACGTGCAGGCCATGCGGATGATGGGCGGCGGCGGCACGCGGGCCGTCTTCAGGCACATCGTGCCGAACGCGATCGGCACGGTCATCGTCAACTGCACGTTCCAGATCGCCGACGCGATCCTGTACGTCAGCTACCTCGCGTTCCTCGGCCTGAGCATCCCGCCGCCGTCGGCGGACTGGGGATCGATGCTGTCGGCCGGCATCACCTACACGCAGAACGGCTACTGGTGGCTGATCTTCCCGCCGGGCATCGCGATCGTGCTGGTCGTCGCCGCGTTCAACTTCATCGGCGACGGCCTGCGGGACGCCTTCGAAGTACGGCTGCGGAAATGAGTACGGCTGCGGAACCAAAGGGAGAACCGGGAAGATGACCGAGCCGCTGCTCACCATCGACGACCTGAGCGTCGACATCACCTCACGCGAACGCACCGTCCACGCCCTCGACGGCGTCTGTCTGACCCTCGCCCCCGGCGAGGCCCTGGGCATCGTCGGCGAGTCCGGCTGCGGCAAGACGATGACCGCGCTGAGCGTCCTCGGGCTGCTGCCGCCGGGCGGCGGGATCACCGGCGGCCGCGTCCTGTTCGACGGGCAGGACCTGGCCACCGCTCCCGCACCCGTCCTCCAGGACGTCCGCGGCAACACCATAGGAATGGTCTTCCAGGACCCGCTCACCTCCCTCAACCCGACGATGCCCATCGGGGCGCAGGTGGCGGAGCCCCTGCTCCTGCACCGCCCCGGCATCGGCAGGAAGGAGGCCTGGGCGCGCGCCCGGGAAATGCTGCGCCTCGTCGGCATGCCGCAGCCCGCCGAGCGCATGAAGGCCTATCCGCACCAACTGTCGGGCGGCATGCGGCAGCGTGTGGCGATCGCCATGGCGCTGGTCTGCGAGCCGAAGCTGCTGATCGCCGACGAGCCGACGACCGCCCTCGACGTGACGACGCAGCACCAGATCCTGGAGCTCGTCGACGACCTGCGCGCCCGGCTCGGCATGGCGATGATCCTGGTCACGCACGACCTGGGCGTGATCGCCCACCGGGTGGACCGGGTGGCGGTGATGTACGCGGGCCGCGTCGTCGAACAGGCCGCCGTACGCCACCTGTTCGGGCATCCGCGCCACCGCTACACCGAGGCGCTGTTCGCGGCGCTGCCCGAGCGGG
This sequence comes from Streptomyces sp. NPDC030245, assembly GCF_055572995.1. Classification (NCBI taxonomy): domain Bacteria; kingdom Bacillati; phylum Actinomycetota; class Actinomycetes; order Kitasatosporales; family Streptomycetaceae; genus Streptomyces; species Streptomyces sp. NPDC030245. Next base: position 380,918 of record NZ_JBVICF010000009.1, read on the forward strand.
TCGCCGGGAGCGGCACCGAACTGCACACGATCCCCGGCCTGCCCCCGAACCTGGCGGTGCGCCCCACGGGCTGCCGTTTCGCGCCGCGCTGCGCCTTCGCCACGGACGAGTGCCGTGCCGGGGAACCCCCGCTCGCGGACGACGACGTGCGCGGCGCGGCGCACCGCTTCGCGTGCTTCCACCCGGTGCCGGAGGAGGGCGTCACCGAGGATGACGTCGTGGTCCCGGCGACCGCGCCCGCCACCGCCGCCCCGGGCGCCGTCCTCGTCGAACTCGACTCGCTGGTCAAGGAGTTCCCGCTGAAGGGCGGCGCGTTCTCGCGCAGCCGGGGGACGGTCAGCGCGGTCGGCGGGGTGTCCCTGTCGATCCGCAAGGGCGAGACGTACGGCATGGTCGGCGAGTCGGGCTGCGGGAAGACGACGCTCGGGCGCATCGTCGCGGGCCTGGAGGAGCCGACGGGCGGCGCGGTGCGCTTCGAGGGCGCCGACCCGTCACGGATGTCGCGGGCGGAGCGGCGCACGCACCGGCGCCGCGTCCAGCTGATGTTCCAGGACTCCACCGCGGCGATGGACCCGCGCATGCGGGTCGGCGACATCCTGCGCGAACCACTCGTCATCCAGCGCGTCGGCAACCGCGCCGAGCAGGAGGAGCTGGTCGCCGGACTCCTCGACGCCGTCGGCCTGCCGCGCGGCGCCGTGCACCGCTACCCGCACGAGTTCTCCGGCGGCCAGCGCCAACGCCTCGGTCTGGCACGGGCGTTGACGCTCTCCCCCGACCTGGTGGTCGCCGACGAACCGGTGTCCGCGCTCGACGTGTCCGTGCAGGCGCAGATCCTCAACCTGATGCGGGAGCTCCAGCGCGAGCGCGGTCTCACCTATCTGTTCATCTCCCACGACCTGGCCGTCGTACGCCATCTGGCGGACACCGTCGGCGTGATGTATCTCGGCAAGCTCGTGGAGTCGGGCCCGGCCGAGCAGGTGTACGCGCATCCGCTGCACCCCTACACGCGCGGCCTCCTGGACACGGTCAACCTGCCCGACCCCGAGGCCGCGTCCGGCGCGCGTCGCACACCTCTGGAGGGCGAGACCCCCTCCGCGGCGCAGCCGCCCTCCGGCTGCCGCTTCCGCACCCGCTGTCCCGTCGCCCAGGAGGTGTGCGCCACGACGGAACCGCGGGTCAGCACGCCGAACGGGACCGGACACGAGGTGGCCTGCCACTTCCCGGCGACCGCGCCTCGGCTAGCGTCGCCGGCATGAGACTCGCCGACACCCTCGCTCAACGCCCGGTCGTGCTCGACGGGGGCCTCTCCAACCAGCTGGAGGCCGCGGGGCACGACCTGAGCGACGCCCTGTGGTCCGCGCGGCTCCTCGCCGACGAGCCGGACGCCGTCGAGGCCGCCCACCGCGCGTACTACGAGGCGGGCGCGGAGGTCGCGATCACCGCGAGCTATCAGGCGACGTACGAGGGGTTCGCGCGACACGGCATCGACGCGGGCCGCACGCGCGAACTGTTGCATCTGAGCGTGGAGTTGGCGCGCCGCGCCGGGAACGGTCTCGGGCGTGCGGTGTGGGTGGCCGCGTCGGTGGGGCCCTATGGGGCGATGCTCGCCGACGGCTCCGAGTACCGGGGTCGGTACGGCCTCTCCGTGGCCGCACTGGAGCGCTTCCACCGGCCGCGCCTGGAAACCCTCGCCGAAGCGGGGCCCGACGTCCTCGCCCTGGAGACGGTCCCGGACGCCGACGAGGCGCGGGCCCTGCTGCGGGCGGTCCGCGGCCTCGGGGTACCGGCCTGGCTGTCGTACAGCGTCGCGGGTACGCACACGCGCGCGGGCCAGCCTTTGGAGGAGGCCTTCGCCCTCGCCGCCGACGTGGACGAGGTGATCGCGGTCGGCGTGAACTGCTGCGATCCGCGGGACGCCGACGCCGCGGTGGCGCTCGCCGCGCGGGTCACGGGGAAGCCCGTGGTCGTCTATCCGAACAGCGGCGAGACGTGGGACGCGCAGGCCAGGGCCTGGCGGGGTCCCACGCGGTTCGCGGCCGGGCAGGTCGCGGGGTGGCGGGCGGCGGGGGCGCGGCTGGTCGGCGGGTGCTGCCGGGTGGGCCCCGCGGCGGTCGCGGAGGTGGCGAGGGAGCTCGCGGGGCCAGGGCCGAAGGACTGAGGACACGGCCTTGACCTGCGGGAAAGTGCCGTCGGAGGGTGACTGTCAGTGGTCGGGTGCAGACTGACGCATACCTGAGACAACGACGTCGCGGAGGTGGCCACGATGGCCGATGTACTTCTGACCGTAGGCACGCGCAAGGGCCTCTTCATCGGCCGCAGGCGAGGGGGCGTCTGGGAGTTCGACGACACTCCGTACTTCAACGCGCAGGCGGTGTACTCGGTCGCCATCGACACCCGCGGCTCCACACCCCGGCTCCTCGTCGGCGGCGACAGCGCGCACTGGGGGCCCTCCGTCTTCCACTCCGACGACCTCGGACGCACCTGGACGGAGCCGACGAAGCCGGCCGTGAAGTTCCCCAAGGACACCGGGGCCTCGCTAGAGCGGGTGTGGCAGCTGCACCCGTCGGCCGCCGAGCCGGACGTGGTCTTCGCCGGCACGGAGCCCGCCGCGCTGTACCGCTCGGAGGACCGCGGCGAGTCCTTCTCGCTCGTCCGCCCTTTGTGGGAGCACCCCACCCGCTCCAAGTGGGTGCCGGGCGGCGGCGGAGAGGGCCTGCACACCGTGCTGACCGACGCCCGCGACGCCGGCGCGGTGACCGTCGCGGTCTCCACCGCAGGGGTGTTCCGCACCCTGGACGGCGGCGCCAGCTGGGCCCCGTCGAACAACGGCGTGTCCGCGGTGTTCCTGCCCGAGCCGAACCCGGAGTTCGGCCAGTGCGTGCACAAGGTCGCGCGGGACGCGGCCGACCCGGACCGGCTGTACTTGCAGAACCACTGGGGTGTGTACCGCAGCGACGACGCGGGCGCGCACTGGACGGACATCGGCGAGGGCCTGCCGTCCACCTTCGGCTTCGCGGCCGTCGCCCACCCGCACCGCGGCGGCACGGCGTACTTCTTCCCGATCACCGCGGACAGCGACCGCGTCCCGGCCGACCACCGATGTCGCGTCTACCGCACGGCGGACGCGGGCAGCAGCTGGGAGGCGCTGAGCGCGGGCCTCCCCGAGGACGACCACTACGGCACGGTGCTGCGCGACGCCATGTCCAGCGACGACTGCGACCCGGCCGGCATCTACTTCGGCAATCGCAACGGAGAGGTGTACGCGTCGGCGGACGACGGCGACAGTTGGCGGCAGCTCGCCTCCCACCTGCCGGACGTGCTCTGCGTGCGGGCGGCGGCCATCGGTTGATCGCCCCCGTCGTTACGGCAGTAGGGTGACGCCGTGGCACCACGACCCTTGCATGAAATCGTCGAGTCCGGCTGGGCCAAGGCCCTGGAGCCGGTGGCCGAACGGATCGCCTCCATGGGGGACTTCCTGCGCGCGGAGATCGCCGCGGGACGCACCTATCTCCCTTCGGGGGCGAACGTCCTGCGCGCCTTCCAGCAGCCCTTCGACGACGTCCGCGTCCTGATCGTCGGCCAGGACCCCTATCCCACGCCCGGTCACGCGGTGGGCCTGTCGTTCTCGGTCGCCCCCGACGTGCGGCCGCTGCCGGGCAGTCTCATCAACATCTACCGCGAGATGAACAGCGACCTGGGCCTGCCCCCGCCGTCCAACGGTGACCTCACGCCATGGACCCAGCAGGGCGTCCTGCTGCTCAACAGGGCACTCACCACCGCCCCGCGCAAGCCCGCGGCCCACCGCGGCAAGGGCTGGGAAGAGGTCACCGAGCAGGCGATAAGGGCACTGGCCGCGCGCGGCAAGCCGCTGGTGTCGATCCTGTGGGGGCGGGACGCGCGCAATCTGCGGCCGCTGCTCGGGCAGTTGCCCTCGGTGGAGTCCGCGCACCCGTCCCCCATGTCGGCGGACCGCGGCTTCTTCGGCTCGCGCCCCTTCAGCCGGGCCAACGACCTGCTGGTCCAGCAGGGGGCGCAGCCGGTGGACTGGCGGCTGCCGTGACTCCCGCCGAGTGGGTGCTGGGCGTCGATTCCGGCGGCTCCGGGCTGCGGGCGGCGCTGCGCGCGTCACACGGCACGCACCGCCCCGGCCACGTGTTCGTTACGGAACCCGTGTCCGTTACGGAACCCGTGTCCGTTACGGAACCCGGGCGCACCACGGAACCCGTGCGCACCACGGAACCCGTGCGCACCGGGCCGCGTGGCATCGACGCCGGGCACCTGCTGGAGCAACTCCTGCCCATGGCGCGCGGCTTGCTGGAGCGGGCCGGTGGTGGGCGGATCACGGCTGTCGCCATCGGCGCGGCAGGTATGGCGAGCCTCGGTGACGACCTCCGCGCCGAACTGCCGTCGGCGCTCGGCCGGACGCTGGGGGCGCGCCGCACGGCGCTCGCCGCGGACGCCGTCACCGCGTACGCGGGCGCGCTCGGCGACCGCCCCGGCGCGGTGGTCGCGGCGGGCACCGGCCTGATCGCGATCGGCACGGACCTGACCGCCTGGCGCCGCGCCGACGGCTGGGGGCACCTGCTCGGCGACTGCGGCGGCGGCGCCTGGATCGGCCGCGCCGGACTCGACGCGGCGCTGCGGGCGCACGACGGCAGACGCGGCGGTTCGAAGGCCCTGCTCGCGCGGGCCGAGGAGATGTTCGGCCCGGCCGCGGAGTTGCCGGCCCGGCTCTATCCCCGTACCGACAGGCCCGCGATGCTCGCCTCCTTCGCGCCCGAGGTGGCCGGCGGCGCGGCGGACGACCCGGTGGCGAGTGACATCCTGCGGGCGGCGGCCCGTCACATCGCCGAGGCGGCGGCCGCCGTCTGCCCTCCCGCCGACGCGTGCGAAGTCGCCCTTACCGGCGGCCTGTTCAAACTGGGCGCGCCCCTGCTCGTACCGCTGCGCGCCGAGCTCGCGGACCAACTGCCGCACGCGCGGCCCGTTCCCGCGGCCGGCGACCCGCTGGACGGGGCGCTGCGCATAGCGGCCGATATCGCCGCGGACCGGCTGCGGCTGCCGCACGACGCGCGCATGCTCTCCGTCCACAGCGAAGACGACAGTTGACCTCTACGTAATTCATCAGACAAAAACGGACTTATACCGCCCACCTGCACCCTCCCCGAACAGGGATGGCCCGCAAGCCAGTAGCATGCGGGCGCATGAGCTCCCCCACTGGGCCCGCATCCGGCCTGCCTGTACGAATGCCGCGCCCCCGTCAGCCGGGCCGGCACCGCCGTCCGGAGCCCGTCGCGGCTCCTGAGGGCGCACCCGCGCTTGTTCTCGCCGTGCCGGGCACCCCCAGCACGTCCACGCGCGGCCTCGCCGAGGAAGTCGTGAGCATCGCCCGCTCCGAGCTGCCCGGTCTCGACGCCAGAATCGGTTACGTCGACGGTGAGGAGGACGCCACCGTCACGTCCTTCCCCGAGTTCCCCTCGCTACAGTCCGTGCTCGCGCGCGCGGCGGCCGAGCGCGCCGCCCGCCTGGAGCGCGCGCGCGAGGCCGGCGCCGAGGTGGCGGAGACCGCTGAGGCGGATGGGCCCGTCGCGGTCGTCGTCCCGCTGCTCGCGGGTCCCGACAGCGCGCTGATGCGCCGTATCCGGCAGGCCGTCATGGACAGCCGTGCCGCCGTCGAGCTGACGGATGTGCTCGGCCCGCACCCGCTGCTCGCCGAGGCGCTGCACGTGCGGCTGTCGGAGGCCGGCCTCGCCCGCGCCGACCGTGCCCGTCTGTTCACCGTGGCGACCGCCGCGGACGGCATCGTGCTGGCCACGGTCGGCGGCGAGGAGGCCGTGCAGGCCGCCGGGATCACCGGCATGCTGCTCGCCGCGCGCCTCGCGGTGCCGGTGATGGCCGCCGCGCTCGACGAGGAGGGTGCCATCGCGGCCACCGCCGAGCAGCTGCGCGGCTCGGGCTCCGCCCAGCTGGCGCTCGCGCCGTATCTGATCGGCCCCGAGCTCGACGGCGCGCTGCTCGACGCGGCCGCGAAGGAAGCGGGCTGCTCCGTCGCCGAGCCGGTCGGCGCGTACCCGGCGATCGGCAAGCTGGCGCTCGCCAAGTACACGACGACGCTCGGCATCACGCCGCAGCCTTCGGGCGCGCCCGTGCACTGAGCCGTTCCACCTGTACGCCGATGGGCCCGCCCCGATGTGGGGGCGGGCCCATCGGCGTACCCCGACGCACCTCGGCGTACCCCGACGCACCTCGACGCACCTGGGCGTGTACGGACCGTCTCAGTCGAAGATCACGCAGGAGGCGGCCGGCACCTCGACGGAGCCTGCCCGGCTCGGGATGCCCGTCTCCTGGTCGATCGTGAACCAGGTGACGTCCCCGGAGCGCTCGTTCGCCGCGTACAGGTGCCGTCCCGTCGGGTCGACGTCGAGGTCGCGCGGCCAGTGTCCGCCGCACGGCACGGTCGCCGTCAGCCGCGGCGCGTCGCCCTCCTCGTCCAGTGCGATGACCGAGATGACGTCGGTGCCGCGCGTGGCGGTCCACAGGAACCGCCCGTCGGGCGCGACGACGACCTCCGAGGGGTAAGCGTCCCCCTCCGGGGTCTCCGCGAGGACGGGCAGCTCACCGAGCGGCCCGAGCGTACCGTCGGCGGCGTCCCACGTGCAGACGGTGAGAGTGGGGCTCAGCTCGTTCAGGACGTACGCGCGGTCGCCCCGCGGATGGAAGACGAGGTGCCGCGGGCCGGAGCCCGGCCGCAGCGCGACCTCGCGGTGCAGGGTGAGACCTTCGTGCCCGAACGCGCAGACGCGCACGGAGTCCGTGCCGAGGTCGACACTGACCGCCCAGCGGCCGCTCGGGTCCGCGAGGACCTGGTGGGCGTGCGGGCCCTGCTGACGCTCCGGGTGCGGTCCGGAGCCGGTGTGCGGGAGTTCGCTCGCCGCCGCGGGGGCGAGGGTTCCGTCGGCGCTCAGCGGCACGGCGGTGACGCTGCCGGAGCTGTAGTTGGCGGCGAGTACGTGCCCGTCGTACAGGGCCAGGTGGGTGGGCGCCGAACCGACCGGCACGGGCGGCCCCACGAGCTCCGCCGTCTCTTTCCCGGTCCGGAAGGCGGCGAGGGCGCCGTCCGGGGTCTCGCTGACCGCGTAGAGCGTGTCACCGGAAGGGGAGAGCGCCAGATAGGACGGGTCGGCGACCGCGTCCGTGGCGCCGAGGACGGTCAGGGCGCCGGTGTCCGGGGCGACGGCCGCGGTGACGACACCTGGCCCCCCGGCCGCGGTGAAGGATCCGATGTACGCCCGCTCCGCCTGCCTGCCGACGACCACTGCCAGTTCCCCTCTCGCCGGGGCGCCGCATCCGAGGCGCCGCTCGTGCGGCCGACGCTAGCAGCCGGTCTGGACCAAGCGGTGACCGGAGGTCTTGCCGGGGCCTCTCCGGAGCCTTCGGCGGGGGCCGTGGTGAGGGCGGTCGGCTCCTGGGCAAGGTCGGTTTCGGGGCGCGGTCCGCTCCCGCACGGCCCGCGCCCGTTCACCGCGCGGGTACCCCCCGGCGGGCTGATCCACCGCGTATGTGCCCGATGCACATGCTCGCTCCGGGTGTGGCGCGTCGCGTCACGCCCCGGCCGGTCCGGCGCTCCCACCGGGCTGGCCGCGAGTCATGCGGAAGGCGATGGTGGGCAAGTGGATCACATGAACGACCTCGGCTTCTACGTCCGCGGCTACGGGCCTCCACCGCGCGAGGACCGGCCGCCCACAGTGCTCGTGCACGGGCTCGGACTCTCGGGCCGGTACTTCGTGCCGCTCGCGCGGCGGCTGGCCGCCGGCGGGGCGACCGTACTGGTGCCGGACCTGCCGGGCAACGCGCGTTCGCGAGCCGCCGTGCGCCGCGCGCCCGAGGTCGGAGAACAGGCCGACGCGCTGGCCCGCCGGGTCCGGCGGCTGTCTGCGGTCCCGGGCCCGGTCGTGGCCAACTCGGTCGGCTGCCAGGTCGCCGCCGCCCTGGCCGCCCGCCACCCCCACCTGGTGAGCCACCTGGTGCTGATCGGTCCGGCGCTCGAACCGGGGGTCTCCGGCGTACGCCAGTTCGGACGGCTCGTCGCGGACGCCCCCGCAGAACCGCTGGGCCTGCTGTCGCTGGCCGCGTTCGACTACCTGGTGACCGGTCCGCTGCGCTGCGCCGCGTCCTTCCGGCACGCGCTGCGGGACGCGGCGGATGCATTCGAGGTGAACCTGTCCCGGGTCCGCGCGCCCACGCTCGTCGTACGGGGAGCGGGTGACACCATCGCCTCCGGCACATGGACCCGGCGGGTGGCGGGTCTCGTCGCCGACGGGCGCGCGGCGGACCTTCCCGGCGCGGCGCACGCGGCCCACTACAGCGCGCCGGACGCCATGGCCGCACTGATCGAGAAGTTCACAGCAGGAGAAGCGGCAGAGGCGGGAGAGGTGGGAGAGCCCGGATGACATCCACGCAGGACCCCTCGCAGGACCCCTCCCAAGGGGAACGGCCCTCGCCCTGGCTGCGCCTGCTGCCCGGCATCTCCCCGAAACGCCGGGGCTTCGTCCTTGCCTGGTGGGGCTTCGCCCTCACCTTCGGCGGCATGCGGCTGCTCACCTGGCTCATCCACATCGACGTGGCCGGCATCGGCGACATGCAGGCCGGCGGCGTCCACATCCACCACTACGTGTGGGGGATCGTGCTGCTCGCGGTGGTGGGCGCGGCGGGCCTGGCCGAACGCTCGGCGCGGGCACGCGCGTGGATGGGGCTGGCCTACGGCGTGGGGCTGGCCCTCGTGGTCGACGAGGCGGCGCTCCTGATCAGTCTGGAAGACGTGTACTGGGACACGGAGGGCGGCGTCAGCATCGCCCTGGCCATCGCCGTCATCGCCGTCGCCGGCAGCGTCCTCGCGGTCACCCGGGGGCGGCGCGCCTCGAAGAACGATCAGGACGGCGCCGGCGAAGGTGCGCGGACAGGCTCTCAGGACTGAGCGGGGTCCACGTCGGCGTACAGCAGGTTGTGGTCCGAGTACGGGGTGGGTCGCACGGCGTGGTCGAGCGGGGCGACGCCGCGCAGGAAGACGTAGTCGAACTTGCTGAGCCAGTCGGTGGTCGGCTCGCAGGTGGCGGCGGTCGAGGGACGGCACCGGGAGCCCGTGTTCTCGGTCAGTGCCCACATCCGGGTGAGCTCGGGCGCGTCCGGCACGGCGTTGAAGTCGCCGAGCGCGATGGCGCGGTCGTGCCGGGCGACGGCCTCGGCGAGCACGCGGACCTGTTGCGCCCTGACGGCCTCCTGCCGCCGCTGGGCGAGGTGGGTGTTGAAGACCCGGACGGGCCGGCCGCCCACCATCGTCGTGACGGCCATGTACCCGCGGTCCTCCGACCCGCCGTCCGGGTACTCCACGCTGACGGGATCCGCCATCGGTGCCGCCGAGAGCAGCGCCTGCCCGAAGGCGCCCGGGTTCCACGGCACTCCCCCGCAGCGGCCCCAGTCCCGGAGAACCGTCCCGTACTCGACGTGGTAGGCCAGACCGTAGAAGCGCTTCAGGTAGTCCCTGATCTGTTCGACGTCACGCGTGCACGCTTCCTGCAAGCCGATGACCTGGGGCGCGTACGTGGCGATCTCCGCGGCCCGGTCGACGTTGCTCTCCTCGCAGGGGTTGCAGATGTTCCACGTCATGACCCGGTTCGGCACGATGTCCTTGACCGCGTGAACGGGCAGTGGCCTGCCGAAGGGAACACCTTTCGGCGCACTGGGACCGACGAACACCAGGCAGGCCACGCTCATCACGGTCACGAGCAACCACGTGCCCTTTCCGAGCACCATCGCCTCCTCATCACGCGGACGCACAACGTGTGCAGTCTGCACCCTACTTCGGGGCCCGCACCTCACGCCCCTGCTCATCCCCCTGCCCATGCCCCTGCTCAAGTCCCTGAAGGAGAAGGGCGATCAGGCGTCGGGGGTCGTAGCGGGGGTCGTTGTCGCGTCCGATGCAGAGGTTGCCGATGCCGCGCATCAACTCGTAGGGCTGCGTACCGGGCCTGATGTCGCCGGCCTCGACCGCGGCGTCGAGCAGTTGGGCGCAGACGGGCAGCAGGCGGTCGAGGAAGTACGCGTGCAGCGCGGCGAATCGGTCGCTGTCGGATTGCAGGGCGTCGGCGAGTCCGTGCTTGGTGACCAGGAAGTCGACGAAGAGGTCGATCCACCGGCGCAGCGCGTCGAGCGGCGAGTCGGCACTGGCCAGCAGGTCCGGGCCCGCCTCGGCGCACGCCTCGATCTGGTGGCGGTAGACGGCGGTGACGAGATCCGCGCGGGTCGGGAAGTGGCGGTAGATCGTGGCCATCCCGACGCCCGCCCGCGCCGCGATCTGACGGATCGGCGCGTCGACGCCGGAGATGGCGAAGACCTCGGCGGCGGCGGTGAGCAGCGTCTGCCGGTTGCGCTGGGCGTCGGCCCGCTTGCTCCGGGAGGGGGGCTCCGCTGCGGGGTGCGGGGGCCCTGCGGGGTGCTCGGCGCTGCGCTCGGCGGGCATCACGTTCTCCTTCGACACCGATGGCTCGACTGATGGTTCGACACACCGGTGGTTCGACACCGATGTTTCGGCACTGCTTGACAAAGCGGATCAGCGCTCCGGATAGTAAGTGGAGCGTAGTTCCGTTTCAGAGTAGTCGAAACGCACCGCTCCTTCACGCCTAAGGGGAACCCACACCGTGAGCACATCCACACCTATATCCGCCACCACCGACGCCTTGGGAGCACCCGCCCCGGTCCTGTCCTTCAGCCCCGTCACCCTGCCCGTGCCCGGACGCCCCGTGGACCTTCAGGTGCGCGTCTCCGCCCCCGCCATCACCGGGGCAGGAACCGGGGCGGGCACCGGAACCGGCCTCCCCGTCATCCTCCTCTCCCACGGCCATGGCCCTTCCCACAACCTCTCCTCCCTCAACGGCTACGCACCGCTCGCCGACTTCTGGGCGGCACACGGTTTCGTCGTCATCCAGCCCACCCACCTCACCTCCAGGACACTGAGCCACCTGGTCTCCGACGCCCCGGGCGCACCGGACTTCTGGCGCTCCCGCGCCGAGGACATGACACACATCCTCGACCGGCTCGACGTGATCGAGAGCGCCGTGCCGCAGCTCGCCGGGCGGATCGACCGCAGCAAGGCCGCCGTCGCGGGGCACTCGTACGGCGGCTTCACCGCCGCGCTCCTGCTCGGCGCGGGACTCACCGACCCCGACACGGGGAAAGTGGTGCACCTCGCCGAGCCCCGGTTCAAGGCGGGCGTCCTGCTCGCGGCGCCCGGCGGGGGCGGCGAAGCCTTCAACGGCCCCATGGCCGCGCAGTGGCCGGTCATCGGGGCCGTCGACTTCTCCACCATGACGACGCCCGCGCTGGTCGTCGCCGGCGACAAGGACGACCCCCGGCACTTCACGGACGCGGGGCCGGACTGGCACGCCGAGCCCTACGCCCTCTCCCCCGGCCCCAAGACCCTGCTCACCCTGTTCGGCGCGGAACACGGACTCGGCGGGGTGGCCGGCTACGACGCCGCCGAGACCACCGACGAGAACCCCGAGCGGGTGGCCGCCCTCGCCCGGCTCACCGCGGCCTACCTCCACACGCGGCTCCACCCCGGCAGCGGCGCCTGGCAGTCCGCGGTCGAGGCGTTGGCGTCCCGCCCCGACCCGGTCGGACGCGTCGAATCCAAGTAAGCCCGGCGAGCCGGGGAGCGGTCCGTTACGCCGGTTCCTGCCGCTGGAGAGGCACGGCCATCGCCGCGAGCGCCCGCTCCAGGCCGTGCAGGTGGGTGAGGGCGGGGTGGTGCCCGGCGGTCTGCGGGACGGGCGGCTGGGGCTCGCCCGCGCGGCGGGAGCCGGTCGGGGAGGTCAGCGCCTCCACCGCCACTTCCACCCGCCAGCAGGCAGCCGCGAGTCGGTCGTCGTGGGAGGCGACGGGGTCCGACGCCGCGGCGGCGAGCGACCGCACCTCCTGCGCGCAGGTGTCGAGCAGCGCCAGCACCTCGCGAGCCCGCGCCTTCCTCTCCCGGCTGTAGTGCAGCGGATGCACCAGCGGGGAGACCGCCAGCCGCACGCGGGCGAGCAGCACCTCCAGCTCGGCCACGCGCGGCGCGGGGTCCGCTCCCTCGGTTCCGGCGAGGCGGGCGGCGGTCTCGGCCGCGCAGGCGTGCACGCAGTGCAGAGCGCGGCGGATCCACTCGTCGGTGACCGCGTGGGTGGTCACCGGCAGCACGAGCAGGACGGCGAGCACGGCTCCGAGCGCGCCGACGGCGGTCTCCGCGACGCGCAGCACCAGCAGCGACGCGTCCAGGACGCCGAGCAGCCCGTACAGCATGGAGGCCATCGCCGTCACGAAGAACATCATCCAGCTGTAGGAGACGGCCGCCGTGTAGAAGATCCCGAAGATGCTCACCGCCACGACCAGGGCGGTGGGCACGGCGGCCCCCTGTACCGGGAGGGCGACGGCGAAGCCGACCACGATGCCGAGGACGGTGCCGAGCACCCGGCGGAAGCCCCGCACCAGGGTCTCGCCGCGCGACACGGTGTTCACGAACACCCACCATGTGGCGCCGACCGCCCAGTACCACCGCTGGTCGGACAGCGCCTGTCCGACGCCGAGCGCGAACGCCACTCCGGCGACCGCCTGCACGGCCTGGCGCGTGGTCACCCGGGCCAGGCCTCTCCCCTGCGACAGCGCGGGCACGGCTGCCGCCGGGCGGCCCCGCTCGTAGCACCACAGGCCGAACCGCACCGTCGAGGAGGCGCACAGGGAGAGCAGCACCGCCGCGTACAGCTCGGGAAGCTGGGCCGGGACCGTGTGCAGGAACTGGGCGGCGAAGAAGGTCATGAAGGCGAAGACCCCGAGAGCGTGGCCGCGGGGGCCCCAGCGCCGCGCGTAGACGCCCGCTCCGACCACGGCGAGGAAGGCCGCGTCCCTCGCCAGGGGGTAGTCGTGCAGTCCGGCGGCCACGGCCAGTACGGGGAAACCCACCGCGGGCAGCAGGGCGGTCGTCACCGCCTGACCGCGCACCGTCGGGTCGGTCACGGTGAAGAGCGCGAGGAGCGCGGCGAGTCCTCCGACGATGGCCGCGGAGAGGGAGTGCCCGACCAGCCCGCACACGGCCACGGCCAGGGAGATGCCGATGACCGCGCGTGTGGCGCTGCGCAAGCGCAGCCGCCCCGGATCCGGAGCCACGAACACCCTCTTCAGCACAGCTTCCCGCCCCTCTCGGCACACAGATATGAAGTCGGCACACGGACACAAAGAAGGCGCCACGGAGTCCGCAGCGCCATCGACATCCCCATAAGACCATCTAGTCGCCGTCCGGCTCAACCGGAACCCGCTTGAGTGGGCCATTGGCCCAGTGGTCGCGCTCTCCGTAGCGCCGGGGGCGGACCAACGGGTCATTCCGCGAGGGGTGCCGTCGGGGATGGCGCCGGGGATGGCGCCGGGGGTGACGCCAGGGACGTCCTGGGCAGCTCCACCGTGATGCGGATGCCCCCCGCGGGGCGCGGGGTGAGAGTGAGGGTTCCGTCGTGCGCCCGGGTGATGGTGCTGACGATGGCCAGGCCGAGGCCGACGCCCGCCTGGTCGCCGTGGGTGCGCTCGGTGCCGCGCTGGAAGGGCTCCGTGAAGGTGGAGACCAGCTGCGGGGTGAGGTGCTCGCCGGTGTTCTCGACGGTGAGCACCACCGTCGTGGGTTGGACGCCGGTGTGGACCCATACGGTGCCCCGGCCGGGCAGATTGTGGACGATCGCGTTCTGCACGAGGTTCGTGGTCAGCTGCAACAGGAGCTCCGGCGATCCGGCCGTGGGCGCGATGTCGCCGGAGGTCTCGACGGTGACGCCGTGGTTCTCCGCGAGCGGGAGCAGTGTCTCGGTGGCCTCTTCCGCGACGAGGGACAGGTCGACGTGTTCCCGCGTGAAGGACCGCTGGTTGGCGCGGCTGAGCAGGAGCAGTGCCTCGGTGAGGCCGATGGCCCGGGTGTTGACGGCCTGGAGGCGGTCGACGAGCGCGCCGGTGTCGTGGTGCGGATCGGTGCGGGCCACGTCGAGCAGCGCCTTCGAGATCGCCAGCGGGGTGCGCAGTTCGTGCGAGGCGTTGGCCGCGAACCTCTGCTGTTCGGCGACGTGCGCTTCGAGCCGTTCCAGCATGCCGTCGAAGGCGTCGGAGAGTTCGCGGAACTCGTCGTCGCGGCCTTCGAGGCGGATGCGGTGGGCGAGCGACCCGTTCGCGGCCAGGCGTGTGGCGTGGGTGATGCGGGTCAGTGGGGCGAGGACGCGGCCGGCGAGGACCCAGCCTCCCAGGAATCCGAACACCAGCAGGAACACCATCGCCGCGGTCGCCGCCGGGGCGAACATGCCCAGGAGGAGCTGCCGGTTGGGGTTCTCGTGGAGCATGCGGCGGTCCCAGTCGTCGGGCACGTACTCCAGGAGGTACACCCAGACGGCGGCGAGCAAGAGAGTTCCCGCGAGCATGGTGAACCCGACGTAGCTGAGGGTGAGTTTGAGGCGCACGCTCATGCCGGGCTGCCTGGCCGCGCTAGCCACGGGGTTCCCCCTCCGGCCGCGCGTCGATGCGGTAGCCGACGCCGGGCACGGTGGCGATGACCCAGGGTTCGCCGAGCCGCTTGCGCAGCGCCGACACGGTGATGCGTACGGCGTTGGTGAACGGGTCGGCGTTGTCGTCCCAGGCCCGCTCCAAAAGCGCTTCGGCGCTGACGACACCGCCTTCGGCGGCGACGAGGACTTCGAGGACGGCGAACTGCTTGCGGGTGAGCGCGACATAGCGGCCGTCCCGATACACCTCGCGGCGGAACGGGTCGAGGCGCAGGCCCGCGATCTCGCGCACGGGCGGCCGGCAGTGCGCGCGTCTGCGGTCGAGTGCCCTGAGTCTGAGCACCAGTTCCCGCATGTCGAAGGGTTTGGTGAGGTAGTCGTCGGCGCCGAGCCCGAAGCCGGTGGCCTTGTCGTCGAGCCGGTCGGCGGCGGTGAGCATGAGGATCGGCAGGCCGCTGCCGGAGGCGACGACGCGTGTGGCGATCTCGTCGCCGGTGGGTCCGGGGATGTCCCGGTCGAGGACGGCGATGTCGTAGGTGTTGACGCTCAGGAGCTCCAGGGCGGTGTCGCCGTCACCCGCGATGTCGGCCGCGATCGCTTCGAGGCGCAGGCCGTCGCGGATGGCCTCCGCCATGTAGGGCTCGTCCTCCACGATCAATACGCGCATGGTTCGAGGCTACGAGCCCACGCATATCGTCGGCGTATCGAAAACGGCATACGCGTCGGCAACACCGCAGCGCCTTGACTGGCGGCATGAATCAAACCTCGCCAAGCCCGCCCCTGGTGCCCGCAGATGTACGCCCACCTCGTCCAGGACCCGACGATGCCGCGGTGACCGGGCAGGGAGCGGCGGACGCCTCGCTCACCCCCCGGCCGGGGCCGTGGCGGCGCGGCCCGGTCCTCGCTGCGCTCGCGCTCCTCCTCGGGCTGCTCATGCTGCTGCACGCGCAGGTCCCCAACCGGGTCGGGAACCTCGGCAGCCTCCTGGAGACCTTCCTGCCGTGGTCCGGCCTGTGCGTCCCGCCACTGCTGGCCGGGGCGGTGTGGCGCCGCTCCGCCTCCGCCGCGGTCGCGCTGCTGCTGCCGGTCACGGTGTGGCTCAGCCTCTTCGGCGGGCCGCTCGGCGGGGTGGTCGGCGGACTGTTCGGCGCGTCCCGGCCGGCCGGCGACCTCACCGTGGTCAGTCACAACGTCGGCGCCGACAACCCCGACCCGGCCGGCACCGCGCGCGACCTGGCCGCCTCCGGCGCGGACATACTGGCGCTGCTGGAAGTGACCCCGCAGGCGCGGGGCACGTACGAGAAGGAGCTGGCGAAGGCGTACCCGCACCACGCGGTGCGGGGCACGGTCGGCCTGTGGAGCAAGCGGCCGCTGACCGGCACCCGGCCGGTCGACACCGCGATGGATGCCGGGCCGTTGGCGGAGACCAAGCCGGCCTGGGCGCGCGCGGCCGGCACCCGGGCGCTGCGCACCACGGTGGCCACGGACCACGGGCCCCTCGCTGTGTACGTCGCCCATCTGGGGTCCGTACGGGTAAGTCCCCGGACGGGCTTCGGGACGGCCGACCGGGACCGGGGCGCGGGGGCGCTCGACAAGGCCGTCGCCGCCGAGCGGAACGATCGGGTGGTGCTGCTCGGCGACCTCAACGGCACCATGGACGACCGCGCGTTCGACGGTCTCACCGCACGGCTGCGCTCGGTCCAGGACGCGGCCGGGAGCGGCTTCGGCTTCAGCTGGCCCGCGCGGTTCCCGGTGGTGCGGATCGACCAGATCCTGGTCCGCGGCGTGGAGCCGAAGAGCTCGTGGGTGCTGCCGGCCACCGGCAGCGACCATCTGCCGGTGGCGGCCGGGATCGACTGGTGAGGGCCGGTGTCAAGGAGTGACCGCACGGCCGGGGACAGCCCGTCGGGCGGGCCGGGAGAGCAGGAGCAGGCTGTGGGGTTCCATGGCGACCTCCCCGCCCGCCTTGTACTCGACCTCGTCGGCGATCCCCTCGGCGTCGGTGGTGTCGATGCGGGTCGTCCACCGTTCGCCGTACGCGGCGTCCGGCAGGTGGAAGAGGATCGGCTCCCGGTGGCTGTTCAGCAGGAGGAGGAAGGAGTCGTCGACGACGGGGCGTCCCTGGGCGTCGGGCTCCGCGATGGCGTCGCCGTTGAGGAAGACGCCGACGGCGTGCGCGTCGGGCCACTGCCAGTCCTTGTCCGTCATCTCGCGCGCGTCGGGCCGCAGCCACACCAGGTCGGGCAGCGGTTGGTCCTCGTGTGTCGCGGTGTCGCCCCGGAAGAAGCGGCGTCTGCGCAGCACGGGGTGGGCGAGGCGGAGGTGGATGGCGCGGCTGGTGAAGCCGATCAGGTCGCGCTGGGCCTCGGTGAGGTCCCAGTCGATCCAGGAGATCTCGCTGTCCTGGCAGTAGGCGTTGTTGTTGCCCTGCTGGGTGCGGCCGAGTTCGTCGCCGTGGGCGAGCATCGGTATGCCCTGCGAGAGCATGAGCGTGGCCAGGAAGTTGCGCTGCTGGCGCGCGCGGAGTTCGAGGACCGCCTCGTCGGTGGTGGGCCCCTCGACGCCGCAGTTCCACGAGCGGTTGACGCTCTCGCCGTCCCGGTTGTCCTCCTGGTTGGCCTCGTTGTGCTTCTCGTCGTACGAGACCAGGTCGCGGAGGGTGAAGCCGTCGTGCGCGGTGACGAAGTTGACGCTGGCGCGCGGGCGGCGGCGGTCGTGCTGGTACAGGTCGGACGAGCCGGTCAGCCGGGAGGCGAACTCTGCGAGCGAGTGGTCGGCGCCGCGCCAGAAGTCCCGTACGGAATCGCGGTACTTGCCGTTCCACTCCGACCACAGGGGCGGGAAGTTGCCGACCTGGTAGCCGCCGTCGCCGACGTCCCAGGGTTCGGCGATGAGTTTGACGCGGCTGACCACGGGGTCCTGCTGGACCAGGTCGAAGAAGGCCGAGAGCCGGTCCACGTCGTGGAACTGCCGCGCGAGCGTGGCCGCCAGGTCGAAGCGGAACCCGTCGACGTGCATCTCGGTGACCCAGTACCGCAGCGAGTCCATGATGAGTTGCAGGACGTTGGGGTGGCGCATCAGCAGGCTGTTGCCGGTGCCGGTGGTGTCGAAGTAGTGCGCGGGATCGTCCTCCGCGAGGCGGTAGTACGACGCGTTGTCGATGCCGCGGAAGGCGAGTGTGGGGCCGTTCTCGTTGCCCTCCGCGGTGTGGTTGTAGACCACGTCCAGGATCACTTCGAGCCCGGCCCGGTGGAGCGCCTTGACCATGGACTTGAACTCGGTGACCTGCTCGCCGCGCGAGCCGTGCGCCGCGTAGGCGTTGTGCGGGGCGAAGAAGCCGATGGAGGTGTACCCCCAGTAGTTGGACAGGCCGCGGTCGCGCAGGAAGCCGTCCTGGACGTACTGGTGGACCGGCATGAGCTCGACCGCGGTCACGCCCAGGGACGTGAGGTGGTCGATGACCGGCTCGGTGGCGAGGCCCGCGTAGGTGCCGCGCAGTTCGGCGGGGACCTCGGGGTGGGTGCGGGTGAGGCCGCGCACATGCGTCTCATAGACGACCGTCTCGGCGTACGGGCGGCGTGGCGGCCTGTCGTCCTCCCAGGCGAAGGACGGATCGGTGACCACCGAGAGCGGGGTGTGCCCGGCGCTGTCGGCGGGGTCGGGGCCCTGCGGCGCGCGCTCGAAGAGGGCCGCGTGGTTGTCCGTCTGGCCCTCGATGGCCCTGGCGTACGGGTCGAGGAGCAGCTTGGCGGGGTTGCAGCGGTGTCCCGCGGCGGGATCCCAGGGGCCGTGCACCCGGTAGCCGTAACGCCGGCCGGGGCCGACACCCGGCAGGTAGCAGTGCCAGACGAAGCCGTCGACTTCGGTGAGGGTGATGTTCCGGTGTGTGCCGTCGTCGTCGATCAGTACGAGGTCGACCCGGTCGGCTATCTCGCTGAAGAGGGCGAAGTTGGTGCCTTCGCCGTCGTAGGTGGCTCCGAGGGGAAAGGGGGCGCCGGTCCAGGTGCGCACGCAACTGCCTCCGTACGGGGGGGGCTCAGGGTCGGACGGGAGCGGGCCGCGCGTGGCCGCGGCCGCTCACTCGGGCGGTCGCGGCCGGCGCGTCGCGTCGTCGCTCTCCACGGATACGGCGTTCACGCGTGTCCGGCGCTCACACCGCGGGTTCCTGCTCCGCCATCCTCGTCCGGAATGCGTCCGCCCGCAGTCCGTGACGCGGCCGGTGACGTGCTCCGTGACGCGGTCCGTGGGCGCTCGCGGCGGCCGGCGCGGCCACGGCGGCCGGGACGCCCGCGGCCGCGGGGACCGGGGCGTCGGCCTCGTCCGGGTTGGCGAGGACGGCGTGGCGTACCTCGCGCGGCAGTTCCAGCGCCTCGCGCAGGCTGGGGGCGGGCGCCGCGGGGGCCAGCGGGGCCCGTTCGGGCGCACGGGCGCGGCGGGAGAACCAGATGATCTTGCCGTTGGTCGCCGGGAAACTGCCCCAGCCGTCGCTCATGGCGGCGATCTGCGTCAGGCAGCCCTGGGGCCCGTAGTGCCGTTCGGGCAGGTCGCGGTTGTTGTCCGACACGGCGGTGATGAGGTGCTGCCCGCTCCACCACATCTCCACGACGGTCCTCTTGTCGGCTCCGTACTCATCGATCTCACGGAGCAGCACGCCGGTGCAGTGGCAGACGGATTCGACGAGGATTTCCAGCCCCCAGTGCCGGAGATGCGCGGTCAGGATGCGTCTGACCTGGTCGATCCTCTCCGGGCTTACCTCGACATCGAGGTGGTAGTAGCAGGGGATCGCGGATTTCATTGCTCTTGGCTCCTCTCGGCGAAGCTTTTTCGCCCCGCCCCGGTCTGTTTGACCGAGCCCCGAACACGAAGCGTGAGCACTGATCGCTTCTGAGTCAGTCTCAGAGTGAGAGCACTACTCCATCCGCGCAACACGAGACGGAACCCGAGGGAGAACCCGAGGCGGAACCCGAGGCAGACGAGAACCAGATCGTTGAATACCCAACAGGACGCTTCGTGCTCACACGTGCACCATGGGTCAGAAGGTTCGACAGGAAGGTGACCGGCGTGACGCTGCTGCCTGCCAGGGCCGAGGTCGCACGGCATCTGCGCCAGTACCGGTCGTGGGAGCGGAGACTGCTCGCCCACCCCGCCGACCTCGCCGTGCGCATGCGCTTCGAGGACACGGCGTACACGCTGTGTGTGCTGATGGGTGAGTCCAAGGCGCGGGTGGCCGCCGACGCCGCCGAGCTCTTCCTGCGTCCGCGGACCACGCGCAGGGTGAAGCCGCCCCCGGTTCCCCGGGGTTCGTGACGACGCGCGGCACCTGCGAGACAGACCGACTGCACGCAAGCCCGGCGGAGGAGGGACCGATGACGTCAGCTCCACGGACGACCCCTGTTGCCACCGCTGTGCCCGGGTCCCCGCCCCTGCCCCCCGGCGTGCCCGTCCTGGACGTCCACCCGGTCGTCGACTGCGGCCGGCGCCCCGCGAAGGCGGTCCCCGGCGAGACCTTCCAGGTCACGGCGACCGTCTTCGGCGAGGGCCACGGGGCGGTCGGTGCCAACGTCGTGCTGCTCGGACCCGGCGGCCGCCGCGGGCCCTGGACACCGATGCGGGAACTGGCCCCGGGCAGCGACCGGTGGGGCGCGGACGTCACCGCGGACGCCGAGGGGCACTGGACGTACCACGTGGAGGCCTGGGCGGATCCCGTGCGGGACTGGCGGCGCTCCGCCGAGATCAAGGTCCCGGCCGGTATCGACGCCGGGCTGATGCTCGAAGAGGGCGCGCTGCTGTACGAGCGGGCGGCGGCCGGAGTTCCGGCGGGGCGGGGGCGGCAGGCGCTGCTGGCCGCTGCCGACGCGCTCCAGGACGACGTGCGTTCCCCGGCCGCCCGTCTGGCGGCCGCACTCACCCCGGAGGTGGAAGCGGTCCTCGCACGCCACCCCCTGCGTGAGCGGGTCTCCCGCTCCCCCGACCTCCCTCTGCTGGTGGAGCGGGAGCGGGCTCTTTTCGGGTCCTGGTACGAGTTCTTCCCGCGCTCGGAGGGCGCCGTCGTCGAGGAAGGGGCCCCGCCCGTCTCCGGGACGTTCCGCACCGCGGCCGAACGGCTGCCCGCCATCGCCGCGATGGGCTTCGACGTCGTCTACTTGCCGCCGATTCACCCCATCGGCTCCACCTTCCGCAAGGGCCCCGACAACTCCCTGTCATCCGGACCGTACGACGTCGGCGTGCCCTGGGCGATCGGCTCCTCCGAGGGCGGGCACGACGCGGTCCACCCGGACCTCGGCACGCTCGACGACTTCGACGCGTTCGTGCGCCGGGCCGGTGAGCTCGGCCTCGAAGTCGCCCTGGACTTCGCGTTGCAGTGCTCCCCCGACCACCCGTGGGTGGAGAAGCACCCCGAGTGGTTCGCACACCGCCCGGACGGCTCCATCGCGTACGCCGAGAATCCGCCGAAGAAGTACCAGGACATCTACCCGATCGCCTTCGACAAGGACATGCCGGGGCTGATCGCGGAGACCGTACGGCTGCTGCGGTTCTGGATGGCCCACGGCGTCCGCGTCTTCCGCGTCGACAACCCGCACACCAAGCCCGTCGAGTTCTGGGAGCGGGTGCTCGCCGAGGTCAACGCCACCGACCCGGACGTCGTCTTCCTCGCCGAGGCGTTCACACGGCCCGCGATGATGCGGACCCTCGCGGCCATCGGCTTCCAGCAGTCGTACACCTACTTCACCTGGCGCAACACCAAACAGGAGCTGACCGACTACCTCACCGAACTCTCCACCGGGACCGGGCACTTCCTGCGCCCGAACTTCTTCGTGAACACGCCGGACATCCTGCCGGGATACCTCCAGGAGGGCGGCCGTCCCGCCTTCGAGGTGCGGGCGGCGCTGGCCGCCACCCTCGCGCCGAGCTGGGGCATGTACGCCGGGTACGAGCTGTGCGAGAACACCCCGGCGCGCCCCGACTGCGAGGACTACCTGCACTCGGAGAAGTACGAACTGCGCCCGCGCGACTGGGAGGCCGCCGACCGCGAGGGCCGCTCCATCGCACCCCTGATCACCGAGCTCAACCGGATCAGGCGCGCCCACCCCGCACTGCGGCAGCTCAGGAACCTGCGTTTCCACCAGGCCGACAACGAAGCGGTGATCGTCTACAGCAAGCGTGCAGGTCATGACACGGTTCTGGTCGTCGTGAACCTCGACCCGCACCACACCCAGGAGGCCACGGTCACACTGGACATGCCGCAACTCGGCCTCGACATGGACGGCTCCGTGCCGGTGCGCGACGAGCTCACCGGCGAGACCTACCACTGGGGCAGGGCCAACTACGTGCGCCTCGAACCGGGCCGCGCCCCCGCGCACAT
>NZ_JBVICF010000010.1:0-394073 GCF_055572995.1 Streptomyces sp. NPDC030245
CCCGCGGAGCGGGTACCACATCGCTGCGCGATGTGCAAGCGAACACCCGTGCTGCGCACGGGTGTTGCGCTCCCGCTCCGCGCGAGCGCTAGTGGGTTGCTGCGCAACCCACATCAACCCCTTTGCGTAGCAAAGGGGTTGATGCTCCGTTCGCTGCGCTCTCGGAGCTGACGGGACTTCGTCCCGTGGTCGGCCTTCCGCTTCGCTCCAGGCCGACTGTGCCGGGTCCGCTGCGCTCCCCCGGCACGGGACTTCCGGCTGCGCCTTCAGTCCTTGGCCCGCTGGCGCGGGCCGGGCTGGCTACAAGGGGGTGGGGTCAGGCGTTCACGTGGCCGGGGGCAATAGCCCGCTGGGGTGCGGCGTGATGTGCCGGTTTACGTCCAGGGGCCGCCTGGAGATGGTGCAGCCACAGGGAGACAGCGGCGAGCAGGCCGGTGAAGACTGCCAGGAAGAGCAGGGAGACCCACGTCTGCCGGCTCCCTGGGTGCGTCCACCCCGTCCAGAGGGCGGTAGCCGCCCACAGTAGGGCGCCTCCTGTGTAAAAGGGGCGGGTCCGGCGCAGCTGGCGTACGGCCCGCAGGGGCATGAGGTGTTCACTCTTCGGTGCCATGCCGGCCCATGTACCCCCATCCACCCCCCTCACCGAACACTCGGCAGAAAGAGGAGAATGATGCCCGGACCGGAAAGGGCCGGGCAGGGATCACGGTGCGGTGGAGGCTGGCGGCGAGGTGCCGGGGAGCAGTGGACGCATGAAGGTGCGCTCGTAGCGCAGTACGCAACCACTCTCGTCTCTGATGCTGTCCGCTTCGATGAAGTCGGGGTCCTTGCCGAACAGGGTCCGGTACTCCTCGTACGCGGCAAGGCTGGGGAAGCTGAACAGGGCGAGCGCCTTGTCGCTGGCGCCTTCCGCGGGCAGGAAGTACCCGTGGTGTGTGCCGCCGTGACGGTCGACCAGCTCCATCCAGCGTTGCCCGAAACGCTCGAACGCCTCGATCTCTGCTGGATCGATCACGTACTCGACCACGCAAGTAATCATCTTGTGAGGGTAGTGGCCATCGGGGTCAGCAGACTGCTGATGCCGTGTCCGGAGGGGGCATGCAGATTGCCGTGAAGGCCGAGGGTCTGCGCAGGAACAGAAGAGTGAGAGGTCGCATCATTCGCTGTGCTTCATTTTATGTAGTCGGATAGACTCTGGAGTCAGAGTGGACCACCTCCGGGCGGATCCAGAGGGTTATCGATATCCATCACCCGGCCTTGTCGGTGCTCCGGCGAGGAGGAGCAACCAGCCGATCGCGTCAGTCCAACCATCGCCCTTGTGGCTCTTCTAGGTGCAGGTTGGACCTATCCCGCCACTCAACTGACCGGACGACACCCCAGGAGAAGGCGAGCACATATGGCGAGCACAGGCCGCACTGATCAGCGGGAGGCGGTCCAGCGAGAAGCCATTGACGCGGTACTCCGTGCCCTCGAATTGCCTGCAAGATCGCTTGTGCCGGAGCGGGGTCTGCGGACACAGGTGATCATGGCGACCGGGTCCGGGAAGACCCGGGTGGCGGTCCATAGCGCGGAGGAGCTCCACGCGGGCCGTGTGCTGGTGCTCGTGCCCTCGTTGGACCTGCTCGCCCAGACCGAGGCCGCGTGGCGCGAAGGGGGCCGCCGGGGGCCGATGATCGGGGTGTCCTCACTGCGTGGTGAGGAGGTGTCCTTCCCCAACACCACGGACGTGGACGAGCTGGTGGAGTGGACGCGGGGCCTGGAGAAGGTGACCGTGTACGCCACGTACGCCAGCCTCGGTCTGGGCACGCTGGAGCGGGCGCACGCCGGGGGCCTCGCGGCTTGGGACCTGATCGTCGTGGACGAGGCCCATCGCGTTTCGGGCCGGATCGGGAAGCCGTGGGCGGTCGTCCACAGCAACCAGAAGATCCCGTCCCTGCGCCGGTTGTACATGACGGCTACGCCCCGGCTGTGGCAGCTCGGGGACGAGGCCGGCACCCCGGGCGAGTTGGTCGCGAGCATGGAAGACGATCCCGAGGGCCCCTTCGGCAGCCGCTGTTTCACGTTGACGCTCTCGGAGGCCATCGACCGGGGAATCTGTGCCCCCTACCAGGTCGTATGCGTGGACGTCACCGACACCGCGCTCCAGGCCGCGCAGCTCCTGGGCGCCGAAGGCCGCTCGGCAGAGGTCCGCGGGGCCCGGCTCGCCGCGCTGCAGACCGCCCTGGTGAAGGCGTCGGCCGACGAGGGCTTCCGCCGCACGCTCGTGTTCCACCACCAGGTCCGCGAGGCCGAAGCGTTCGCCGCCGGCCTTCCGGACGTCGCCGCGCAGCTGCACGCATCCGACCCCGAGCTGTACCCGAAGACGATCTGGGCGGACTGGCTGTGCGGGGACCACAAGCCGCTCCACCGGCGGCTTCTGCTGGGCGAGTTCGCGGCCGGGATCGCCACGGACGGCACCGTCGTGGAGAAGTGCTTCCTGTGCTCGGTGAAGGTCCTGGGCGAGGGCGTCGACACCAAGCACTGCGACTCCGTCTACTGGGCCGACGTACGTGGCTCGATGCCCGACCTGGTCCAGGCCGTGGGCCGGGCGCTGCGGATGCAGCCGGGCGAGGGCAAGATGGCCAGCCTGGTCGTGCCGGTCCTGCTCGGGCCGGGCGAGACGGCGGACAACATGCTCACGAGCCGGGCGTTCGGCGGGCTGGCCAAGCTGCTGGAGGCTCTGCGGGCGCACGACGCGCGGATCGTGGAGAGCCTCGCGGAGCAGCAGGCCCCGAGCCGCTACAAGCCCGTCAGCAAGGACGAGAGCGGGAAGAGCACGGGCGGGAGCGGCGAGGGCTCGGGGGACGTCAGTGCCCCCGCCAAGGCCCTGCTGAAGTTCTCCACGCCGCGCGATCCGGCCGCCCTTGCCGCGTTCATCAACCTGCGGGTCCTCAACCCGGAGCACGAGCACTGGCGGCGCGGGGTTGAGGCGGCCGTCATCTATGCCCGCGAGTACGGTGACCTTCGCGTGCCGTTCACGTTCCGCGTGCCCGTCGCCGACGACCAGGAGGCGGAGGGCGCGGGGTGGCCGGCCTCGCTCGCCGGGTTCCCGCTGGGACAGTGGACCGCCGACGCTCGCCGCTTCTACGCCCGCGGGGGCATGGACGAGGACCGCGTCGCGCAGCTGGAGAAGCTCGGCATGATCTGGTCGCACTTCGACGTCGCGTGGGAGGAGGGTCTGTCCGCCGCGCGCGGGTGGGCGGCCGAACACGGGCACCTCCTGGCCCCGCTGGACGCCACCTTCCAGGGGTACCGGGTGGGCATCTTTTTGAAGAACGCGCGGGCCGCCGCCCGCAAGGCGCAGGAGATCGAGCAGCGGCGTGCGGAGGGGCTGCCGGTGGAGTCGTCGGCCGGGGCGCTGTCGGAGATGCGGCGCGAGCAGCTGGAGGAGATCGACGCCTCCTGGTGCCCCTCGTGGCCGGTGACGTGGCAGCGGTGCTTCCACCTCGTACGGATGCACCTGGACGCGGGCGAAGCGCTGCCCACCACGGCGGGCGACGTCGTGCGCCAAGGCGAGGACCTCGGCCGGTGGGTGCAGTCGGTCCGGCTCGGCTGGGACCAGCTCACGACCGTGCAGCAGTGGCTGTGCGAGCAGGTCCTCGGGATCGAGCCCGCAGCCGAGAACGAGAAGCCCAAGCGCCGTACACAGGCCGACAAGTGGGCGATGAACTACGAGGCCGCCAAGCAGTTCTACCAGCGTGAGGGGCACCTTCAGGTCCCCAGGAAGCACATCGAGCGGATCGTCGGCGAGGACCAGGAGGAGCGAGAACACAAGCTGGGCGCCTGGATCAGCAACCAGCGCAGCCGGGCCGCGACGCTGACACCGGAGCGGATCGAGCAGCTGTCCGCGATCGGGATGCGGTGGTCCTGATGGTGGGCGTCGTCGTCACCGCGGGCGCCGCGCTCGCGGCCGGCTATCTGCTCGGGCGGCTGCGCCCGTGGCAGCGGCTGGGCGATTGGGCGGCCGATCAGGTCCGCTTCACCGGGGCGTGGGCACGGGGCGGTGCCGCCCGCCAAGCCGTCGTCGTCCTGGTCCACGCCGTCACTGCGCCGCGTACCAGCTGGTGCATCATGCGCGCCCCGGCCACCGACGCCCCGGTGCCGGTGCCCGTACGCGATCCGGACTGGGTCGCCAACCGCTCCCGGGGAGAGCACGAGTAGACGGTAGGTCTCCGACTCCCTTACTGGCAGTCGACTCACTAGACCCCTTTCGAGAGCGCAAGGCCCGGACCAGGCGTCCGGGCCTTCGTCGTGCCCCGGAAACTCTTCTCCCAGTCGCTGCTGTCCGGATCCCGGCTTCCGGCCCCACGGGGTGAAAGAGCCGTGCCCGCCAGGACGAGACGCAAGCACCTGCGCCCTGTCACTGTCCCGCCCGACCTGTCCAACTCACGCCGGAGGCAGTACCGATGACCAGCCGCCAGACACCCGGGGCAACACCCGCACCGATCGCCGCTACGCTGAACACGCCACCCTGGGCCAGGGCCGAGACCTCACAGGGACGCTCTCAGGCAGAGAGCCGCAGCAGGACCGCCGACCGCGCGGCACACACCCCCGCGGACGACACCACGCAGGTGTCCGCTGTCCTCGATCCCTCTGCTCAAGGGAGCAGCATCATGACCCGGGACAACGTTCCCGCGCCCGTCCAGCCGCCTGCCCCCGCGCCCGCCCCGCAGCAGCCGCTGCCGGTGCTGGCCTGACCGCTGCGATAGGCCAGGGCGCCGCCGAAGGCGCCGCCCGGTCCATCACGGCCCGGCTGGTGGACAAGTTCCTCACCAACCCGCCCGACTGGCTCAGAACCCTGTGGCACGCGCTACCGAAGCCCTGGGAGTAGCCGACACGGCCGGGCAGGACGTCCTGCCCGGCCCGTGGTATCCGTCCGGACGTCAGCCGCGGAAGCGGAAGAGCCAGGTGCCACCGGCCTTCTGTTCGGGCACGGCCTGGTCGTGCTCCTGGTGCTCAGAACCTGTCTCGGAGCCTGCTTGGGGGTTCCGAGGCGGCTTCTCAGGCACGAGCCCGTCAGGTCACAGCCGCGGCGACGGCTCTTCAAGAAGCCGGGCAAAGTTCCAGATGCAGCTCCGCGGTGGAGGTCCCAGCATGGGAGGGGCCAGCCCAGACCAACCAGAGGAGTAGTCGTGGGTAAGCAAGATCGACAGGACCCTGCCTCAAAGGCGCAGGGCAAGCGTTCCCGCCAGGAGCCCAAGCGCGAGCAGAGCAAGGGCGAGCGTCCGGAGCAAGACGCGAAGTCGCAGGGCCCTGGCTCTGAAGGCTCCGTTCTTGAACAGATGGAAGCAATGTAGGGGCGCCTCGTTTGTGGTGCCCTCCTGGGTGGCGGTCCAGGCCCTCGGGAGGGCACCTACGTGTGCGTGGGGCGGGGATCTTTGAACCCGAGATTCAAGGTCGGTCTTAAGCGGTGTGATTGAGCGGCTTGGTCTTTGCTGTTGTCACCGGCAGTCCGGGGGCAGCTCACGGTAATTACAGGCCGTCGACGTTGGCGCCCTGCCAGCTCTCACGCAGATACGGCGCAATGTCCGACGGCATGGGGTTTCGGAACGCCCCAGGCAACCGCTGGACCGTGAAAGGCGACCGCCCCGGAACAAGATCGTTCTCACCAATGGCCGCTGTACCGATGTTCCCCGAGGCCGTGCTCACCCGCCCCTCGACCACAGTCCTGGTCGACGAGCTCGCCGTCGAGCACCAGGCCCTCGGGCAGGACGGCGGCCGCGCGCACCAGGTCCGGGAAGCGGTCCTGCAAGGCGCCACCCGGGCCTGGCACCCTCGCGCAGCCGCGGTCTCTTTCGCCTGCTCGGGGCGCCGAGACAGCACGTCGCACGACACGGTGCCGGACGCATGATCCACAGTTCCGGGGCACGTCGGTCGGCGGGAGACCGCGGGCCGGTGCGCGGAGGTGTTGACGTCAGGTGGCGCGCCGGTAGATGGGGAGCACCGTCTTGTGCAGTTTGGTCTGCTGGCTGGCGTCGGCGCAGCCCCAGACGTAGCGGTAGAGGTTGAGTTCGCTGGTGGGCACGGTGTGGGTGAGCTGGCCGCCGATGGCGTTGAGCGAGCCGAAGGGCTTGTGGACCGTGTGGTGGTGGGAGGCTGCTGTCCGCCAGCGGTCCGTGCGGGTGTCGTAGCGCTCCAGGGCGCTGGTGACGCGGATATCGGTGGCGCTGGGGTCCGATATGAGGCCTAGGTTCCAGGAGGCGGTGACCTCGGTGCTGACCTCGGTCTCGGTGGCCGAGGCGCGACGGGTCGTGATCTGCGCGAAGGCTTCCACATGGTGCGCGGTGGTGCGGCTGTCACCTGTGCTGTGGTGGCGTCCGCTGCGCGGGTCGCGCAGCGTGCCGAACTCCATGCCCCGCATCGACGGCGGGACGAAGAGCACCCGGCGGCCGTGGACGCGGGCGCCGGTGAGGATTCCGGTGCCGTGGTGTTCGTCGGTGCCGAACGTCCACTGGAAGGCGTAGTCGCCCAGCCGGTCCGCATCCACCCTCGCGGACAGCGTGACCGGGACCACCGGCTCCAGGCCGGGATTGTCCCGAAAGCTCTCCGCTTCGTCGACCACGATGGTGAAGTGGCCGTTGGTGTCCCGCCGCAGCAGCTTGAGCCAGCCCCGCGACCGGTACGTTCCGGTGCGCTTCCACGGTGCGCCCCCGCTCTCGCTGACGCGGTGGTGGGCCATGCCCCGCACCTGGCCCCGCACCCGGCGCTTGCCGTCGCCGTCCGGCTCGTCGATGTCGACCACCAGGTGTGCGTCAGCGCGCCAGCGGCCCACCGCGTTGGAGCCGCCGATGCGGTGCCAGCCCACCCGCGCCCGGTCCTCTGCCGGATCGCACAGACGGATCACACCCGCCCCGGCAGGCTCCGGCGCCTCGATCGGCACCTCGGACTCGGCGCCGTCCTGCACCTGCTGTGTCTGCGTCGTCATGCCGCCTCCGTCCGGTTGCGTACGAAAGATCACGCAACGACGCCTGCTCTGCTCGTCCGCTACTCACGCGTCACTTTTCAGCCCCACCCCGTTCACGGTGCTGCCGCACGCCAGGGAAGCGCTCACGCCCACGACTCAGCCCCCTTTGACATGTCGGCATCACAAGCAGGTTCTCAACGCGAACGACCCGCTCCGGGTCTTCCTCACGCACACCCGCCACTGGCCAGCATCATCCGCAACCCCGCACCCTCAGAGAGCGCAGCCTCCTATAGACGTCCCATCACGCCTACGAGAAAACCAAGATCAATCCCACGCAACTACCGGACCGCAGGCCAAACACCCGAACAACCAAACCGAACACGCCTCCAGCCCACGCCCATCACGCCTAAACGCAACGGCCTCAGCTATCCCGAATCCCACTCCAAAGACGGGACACCAGACCAAAGCACTCCAGTCCTCTGAAGACCACTGCTCCATCACAGCCGGCAAACTGCGGGCGCTGGCCGCCCTCGGACTCGAATGGGCGGCGTGAGCTAGGCGCCGCGACCCGGCTGGGGGTCATGGCGTCCTAGTACTTCTTGCCCTTCTTCATCCTGCGAGTACGCCAGACGCCGATCGATCCGGAGATGAGCGTGATGACGACGAGCATGATCGCGCCAGTGGGCCAGAACGGCGTCGGGTTGTCTGCAGCCAGATACAGGTGATTCACAGCCTGACCTCTTCCGTCGGTCATGGGCCAGGCTTCGTCAGCCGCAGCCGCTACTGGCCGGTTACCCGCGTTGTGCCGTGGCGCCACATCGTCGGGCAGCCCGGCTTCGAGCTGGAGTGGACGGCCGCGGAAGGAGCGGCCTAATGAGCGCGAGGGGCCATGCCGGAATCGGCGTGGCCCCTCGCGCTGGAGCGCCTTCGAGCGAGCGCTAGGCATGTCGCGCCTCGGACTCGAATGGGCAGCATGAAGCAGGGTGTTGCAGACATGACCGGCCGACTACACGAGCCTGGCTTCGTTCGACAAGTCCTGTCGTCCGCGCTACGACTTCATGTCACTGCGTCCCGCTGGCTAGCGCACGGAGGTGGTTGGGCTAAGGTCTAAGGAGTCGTACATTTGCAGGCGTTGGCGCCGTCCCGGCCCACCTCGGAGGGGTTCCGAACACAGGCACTGAGCAGTCGGGAACGAGCAGCGGGGCCGGGCAGGGTGATCCTGTCCGGCCCCGCTGTTGGCGGGTCAGCCGAAGTCGAGCGTGTCCTGGGCGAAGTCGGCCGGGGCCGGGGTGGGCGGGGGCGCCGGCGGTCCGGCCGGGCGGGCGGCCTTCCAGCGTTCGGCCAGCTCGTCCTTCCAGCCCTTCGGCGGGGGCCACGGAACGCCCCAAGCGGCGAGCTGGTCGCGCTTCCAGCCGCCGGCGGACGTGCGGGCAGCTTCGACCTCTTCGGGTGAGGGCAGGTCGGTCATGGTCAGCGGCCGCCCATGAGGAACAGGGCCGACGCCGGGTTGGCGAGGCTCTTGCCCAGCTGCTCGCTGTCGGCCTCGGCCGCGACCGTCCGGAGTTCCGCGGCGGTCGTGGCCACCTCGGTCTTCACGTCGCCCCGCTCGACCGTGACCTTATCGCTCTTGGCCAGGAGTTCCAGGACGTCGGCGGTCTGCTCGAACGCCTGCGGGAGCCGCTCGACCAATGACTTCAGCGCCTGGGTGGTCTCCGACAGCGCGGGCGCGGACAGCTCCTTCGCGTCGTCCAGCACCACGCGGTTGAACTCTTCGATCATGTCCCGGGCCTGACGCACCAACTGCGCCGGATCCGTCTTCGCCGCCATGCGCTCGCTCCTCGCCGCTGAAATGGTGGCCCTCAGTCTCCCAGAGCGAGAACGGCGACTACGAGGGTTCTCCCCCGCTCGCCGGGCCCCAGCCCTCCAGGAAGGTGGTCAGGGCGCGGCGTTGCTCTTCTTCGCGGGCGATCTGCCGGGTGAGGACGTCGCGGTCGACGTACGGGGCGACGGCAGCGAGGACCAGGTGCTGGAGTTCGTCCGGATCCAGCGCCTCCACCTCCCACTGCACTGGGCGGCGGGGGTCAAGCCCGTAGCGGCGGGCGAAGGCTGGCCAGCGCGGGTCGCCGTGCTTACCTTCGGTCGCGGGCAGTTCGTAGGCGCGGACCTGCTCGTAAGTGAGCAGCACTGGTTTCGGCACGGCCGGCCGACTCGCATCCTTCGCCGGCCTCTCACCTGTGCCGCGGGACTCCGGCCGCGTCAGCGGCAACATGCGTCGACCACGCCGCTACCACCGCGGCCTACTCCGGGCCTTCTACCTCTCCGCGATGGCCAGTCTGAGGACCTGCTCCGCCTCCCAGGCTGACTACGGGCGCAAGCGGAACGAGGGAAAGGGACACAAACAGGCCCTGCTGGCGTTGGCCCGTCGACGGGCCAACGTCTTGTGGGCCATGATCCGCGACGGAGAGTGCTATCAGGTACTACCAACCGTCACGACGGCGGCTCGACATCGTCATTGGGAAGTTCTTTATCTTGCGTCCGCACCGTACGGCGCGGACGCAAGATAAAGAACAAGCTCAGACGAGGGGCGCACGGTGACGTTGGCCCTCTGTGGCCCGTTCGGGCGAACATCAGGGAGGGAAGGCTGCCCGGGATGGAGAGAAGCACACGAAGAGGGGCGGAGCCATCGGCACCACGCAGGCACTGGAACAGGACCGGCGGCTGGGCGGGCTGCTGCACGAGGTGCAACGCCAAGCCGTATGCGGAGCCGAGCCGAACGCGCGAAGGGTGCTGGAGTGGCTGCGCCGGCAGACCGGCGCCCACATCGCACTGATCGCTCCCGACGTGCGCACGGTGGAGTCGTCCACCGCGGCGTTTCCCTCAAGGACGCTGCGGCCGATGGCGCCACTTCTCGCGCGGGTGCGCGATGGGCGGCTGGCCACGGCCGCGACCCAGGCCGAAGGGCTGCATGTCCGATGCGAGGCACTCGCGCTGCCCGAGCCCCGCCCGGTGCTGGTAGTCGTCTGTTCCGAGGAATTGCCTCCGGACACAGCTGTTCTGATCTCCCACACTTGCAGCGTCCTCACCCTGCTGCGCCAAGCCGGTGACAGCGGCCGTCTCCAGCGTGACTATCAACGCAAAGCGCGTCAGCTCCGGCTCGCCGTACTGCACGGGCTGTTGGCGGAAGGGCCGATGCTGGCCCGCCGGATGACCAGCGGGGCCGTGCCGCCACTGCTGGAGGCCGACCGGCTGCGCGTCCATCTCCTGCGCTGTCCGCCGGCCGACCGTGACCGCATCACCCAGGCCCACGAGGACCCTTCCGGCTACCACGGACCGGACCTGATGGTTCACTGCCCGGTCTTCAAAGAACATCTGATCTGCCTCGTCGCAGACGACGCGGGAGAAGACCACTCGGGCGGTCGGGCACCCGCGCTGAGTGAGACGCTGCGCTGCCTGGTACGCGACAACCCGCGCTATATGCTGGGTATCAGCGGTGCGCACCCTTTGGGGGCCACCGCCGAGGCGTACGGTCAGGCTGCCCACGCCTTGGCTGCGGCCCGTGCCACTCCCGGCCGCGTGGCCTTCTATCACGGCCGGACACCACTGGTGAGCATCCTTCCCCAACAGCCCGCCGCCCACTGGGCCCGCGCGCTTCTGCGGCCGCTGGACTCGGTCCCAAAAACGAGCGCCGACATCACCCGCCTGGTGATGGTCGCTCCCCGGTCCGGCGTGGCTCGCCTGCTCGGGCTGAGCCGCAACACCGTCACCGCGCATCTCAAACACGCGGAACAGGCCCTCAGCCAGAACCTCAAGGACGTCCGCTGCCGCGCCGCCGTTCACCTGGCCCTCGCACTGAGCAGTTCCTGCGCCGGCTCCGCGGCCGACGACCACCACCAGCCACCGCCCACGTTGGATGACTTGCTGCGCACCGTACCCGCCGCCGCCTGGGCTGGGACGTTCCTCGGTTCCCTTCAAGCCCGGCATCGGCGCACTCTGCAGGTGTGGCTCGACGCCAATACCGACGCCCAACGGGCCGCGCATCGGCTGGGGGTGAGCCGCAACACCATCCGGGCGCATCTACGCACAGCCGAGGCCGTGCTGGGCGTCGATCTGCTCACCCACGGCACCGGCGTCTACGACATCGTCCACGCGCTGCACATCCTTGAGATCCAGACCGCGGTGAGCACCGTGCACGACTGACGCCTGTTTCTGAGCACCGTGCACCGTGGTCGCCCAGTGCGGGTTCTCCTAGCCTGGGGTTACCGGAATAGCCGGAAAAGGAGCATAGAAGACGACCGGTGCCAGTAACCGCATCGTCGTGAATGCCCGCAAAGCTGCAATACGCGATACGCCCGGCTGCCGGAGAACAACGGACGGCAACCGCCGGCTCCGCTGCAGCCGTCAACGCCCGAGCGGGGCCAGCCACCGTACAAGGGGGAAGAACGTGACCGTGTCCGCAAATCCCGTACTCAAGCACGTCAGGACCGCAGCCACCGTGGCGGCGCTCGCGACCGCCGCCACCCTGGCGGGCCCGGCGCCCACCGCGAGCGCGGGCGGTTCGTGCCGACCGCCCCTGTGCTCGCAGACCTGGAACGACAGCGGGAAGGGCTTCTACGCCCTGAAGAACTGGTGCGAGAGCAGCGGGAGCACCGGCAGTTACACCACCAAAAAGCCGACATGCGGCAACCAGAAGAGGAACTGGCTCTCCCCCGGAGAGCGGACCAAGGGCACTCAGGACTGGGACGTCTTCCAGGTGAAGAGGGGACGCTGCTTCAAGGTCGACTTCCAGCTCACCCCGGGCTCCGACTTCTCGAAGAAGTACAACCGCAAGAACAAGAAGACCATCTACGTCAAGGTCGCCAACAACGCGTTCGCCAAGGTCCGCAGCTCCACCTGCTGATCCGGCCAGAAGCGCCGCACCGGGCACCGCGGGCCACCGGCTTGCGGTGCCTGCGCCGTGCAGCCCTGGCCCCTCGACCTACCGGAGCGCTGTAACAAAACCTGCCGGGACACCCACACCGCCCGCCGCTGCCGGCAGGCCCGCACCCGACACCGGTCAGTAGCTGTGCGGGAACCTGCGGCCATTGACCGCAACGGCCCAACAACCTGCGAATGCAAGGAGATGCCGCCTCCAGCCTGGTCAACGGCTGCGCTAAGGACCACAGCGGGTCAGATGTCGAGGGAGCGAAGATGGCGGCGAAGGACATCGCGAACCGTTGATGTCGTGTCCCTGTGTGCCTGTCTGGCTGCTTGGTAGTCCGGCGTCGGGACGGTGGCGCCGGAGGCGAGTACCTCGCGGATGTTGCGGAGCGAGGTGTACATCGCGTCGACCGCCGCCGTCACCTCTTCGCTCGCTGTGAGAAGCAGCCGTTCCCGTGCCTCGTCACAGCCCGATGCCTGGTATACCTGCCGGATCCTGGCCGCCCTCGCCTGTGGGCTCGGATACTCCTCGTCGGCGGCCAGGCGCATCGCCTCGTGTGCCTGGCGGAAGGAGACGAGACAGTCCGCGTACAGGTTCCGGCGGTCCTGCAGCCTGTTGTCCTGGGCGGTGCGCCGCCATCGCACGTGCTCGCCGACCAACGTGGCACCCACCCCGAGCACGGCCCCGAGCCCCGTCCCGATCAGACTCGACCACTCCACACCATCGGATGGTGCCACGGGAGCCCAGAGCACGGAATGCCGCCAGTCACCTTCGAATCATAGGTTCTCGCGCCAGCTACTCAGCTTGTTCTTTATCTTGCGTCCGCGCCGTACGGCGCGGACGCAAGAGGGTGTTCATTGTGACGCTCGGCGCCGACCTGGCCGTTCTGACGTTCACCCTCGGTGACGGGGGTGCCGACGCTTAGGGCGTGCGAGAGCTCACCTCCCGGCGGCGGTCCCCACTCTTGGGGCCGCCACCTCGCCATTCGGTCAACAGCGACTCGGCGACGTCATCGAGGCTGTGCGCGAGCCCAAGTATCTCGCCGGCGACGCGCCCTCAGCGACCTCGCAAAACGCACGGCTGCGCCGTCGACTTCCTGCTTCTAACCGACAAGCAGCTCAGGTAATCATCGAGGCAAAGCCCATTCCGGTGAGTGAGGGGACCGATCCCAAAAGGGGTCGGCGCTGGCCCTCTTCGCGCAGGATCCCAGGTTGCTCCCCTGCCGAACTACGGGGCGACCGGGGCGAGTCGGTGGTGACGGAATCCCTTGTCCACCGCGTCGTAGCCGCGTTGAGATTGAGCAGCAACACCCACGCCTTCGACGGCCGTCTCCCGTCGAGCGCACGTGATCTGTCCAGGGTGCCCGTCAACCTGCTTCTCGACGTCGTCGACTGTCTGCTCTACCTCGATGTCGGTGAGGTCGCCCATCACGAGTACCTCGTCAAGCACCCGAACTCAGCCTCTCCCTTGGCGGCAGTACTCTCTAGGCCCCCGAAGTTCGTGGATCCAGTCAACACACTGGACGCGCTCCTCGGTGATGCCGCCTCCGCCTACCAAGTTCGCGAGGCCGACGATGCCTCGCACGCCGGCCTGGAGCGGGTTGTCGACGCCACCGTCGCCGACTCCGCCCTCATGGCCATGCAGCAGGCCGAATCCTCCGGCCGCGACGATGCTAGCTTCTATCTACGCAGTTCCTGGGCCAAGGCGTACGCCCTGCACCCCGACGCAAGTGGCGCTTACGTCGATGCGGTGCGGGCGGTGGAAGATGTCGCGATCCCCCTGTACGCGAGCGCCGATCCCCGGGCGAACCCTCGGCTCCGTCATCCGTGAACTGGATCGCAACGCAACGGCCTACTTGATGGTGATCCTCGACAACAATGCAGTCCCCGCCAAGGTCGAGACGATCCTCTCCCTCATGAAACTCCTCTGGCACGGACACCGCGACCGACACCCCGGAGGACAGACCAGCGCACCCATCACCCCGGAAGCCACCAAGGCCGCCGTCCACATCGCGGTGCTCCTCGTTCAGCTCCTCAGCACTTCCGGGGTGACGAGGAGCCTTCCGCCTCAACCGTGACAGCCCACGGCAAGAAGTGAAGCCGCTACCTCCTGGCACTCCGGCCGCCCTGTTTGAGATAACCACGGACGATGGCCTCCTGGCCGCTGCGAGGCCGGAAGTAGACGCGCTGCTGCGCTGCCTCGATCTGAAGCCGGTTGAGGAATCCGACCGTCTCCTCGGTGGCAGTACTCATACCGTTGCGGGGCGTCCTGCCGACCAAGAGATGCTTGGGGCCGAAAGGCAACACGATCGCGGTGGAGTCACCAATTGCAACAGGGAAAGTGGTTCTGGTTTCACTCTGCTGAATAGCCAGGGCCGGGGTGTCGCCCAGGAGGAATTCCCCAGCCGCGGGCACCAGGATCTCCAACCCTGCGCTGCTGATCATCTCCTTCGCCTTGTCGAAGGTGACCTCGATCCGCGCCCGGAAGTCCGCGCCGTTCT
Source organism: Streptomyces sp. NPDC030245 (assembly GCF_055572995.1). Taxonomy (NCBI): domain Bacteria; kingdom Bacillati; phylum Actinomycetota; class Actinomycetes; order Kitasatosporales; family Streptomycetaceae; genus Streptomyces; species Streptomyces sp. NPDC030245. Next base: position 14,359 of record NZ_JBVICF010000010.1, read on the forward strand.
TGAAGTTCGTCAGGTGCGGACTCAAGATCTGGTCCGCCGCCGCAGCCAGGCCCTGCGGTCCGGGAAGGTGAAGTCCGCTACGTTGCAGTACCGCGAGGCGCAGCAGGTCGGACTGATCGGTAAGCAGGGCGGTGCGGTGCTCGGTGTAGACCTTGGCGAAGGTACGTTCATGGACGTTGCGGAAGTGCAGCGAGCGGACCAGATGCAGGGCGATCAGGTCCTTCAGGGTCTGCACATGCTGCTCGTGCTGGAAGACGTCGCCCCGTTCCACCGCGCGCGCGGCCTCGGGTATCCGTGTCTCAAGCTTGCCCCACACCTGTTCCAGGGAGGCGGAAGCGAAGCGGGCGAAGTACTTGACCTTGCCGCACTCGCGCGGACTCGCCACCTTGTGCAAACGGTCGGGGTGGTCAAGGTCGAAGGGCACGAGCTTGAACCCATGGCTGCCGAACGGAGTGGCGAAGCGCTTGAGCAGCACCTTGGAGATCACGTGCTGGCCGACCACGTGGCGATTGGCCTCGGGCCGCAGTTCCTCGATCCGGGCATCGATCTGCTGCGCCGCCACCAGCCACGGATTGGATGATCCCTCGTTCATACGCCCAGTGTGGCAATCAGGTCCGACAGGCGAGACGCATTTTCCGTCTGCCCTCAGCGCGTGATCGCCCGACAGCCGTAGAGGGAGCCGGTGAAACCGGGCTGGCACGCCGACCGGATCAGCATGGTCAGCAGGAAGCCCTGACGGGCAGGACGTGCTCCCAACCCAACACCCACCAGTCGTTGTGCATGGCCAGGTCCCGGCGCGGCCCGGGAACAGACGTCTTCTCAGTCATCCGCAGCTCTTCCTTCGAAGACACCTCGATGCTCGCAGCGTGCGCAGCGAGACGCGGCAGGTTCTCACGGACGTCCCACCCATGCCTGGTGCTAGGGGGCGACGTGCAGCTGCTTTCGGAGACGGCCACGCAGGACACCGACGCGGGTCCGGCCCTCCAGGACCTGCAATCCGCTGTTCACCGGATTCAGGAGGCGCCGGTCGATGAGGAGCGGCGGGCGCAGCCACGTCCCGTGGTCTTCCAGTGCCGGCCGACTTCCGGGGGTCGCACCTTGACCCAGTGCACCGGGTGCTGTGCGACGTGCTCGATCAGTCCGGCTTCGCTCTCACCGGTCGGCATGGTGTGGAAGTCCGCGGTCGGGATCGTCTGAAGCGTCCAGGTGATCGCACTCAGCTCGAGGTGGCCGTAATCGTCCACAAAGGGGCCGTGGTCGCCGCGCTCGAAGAGGAAGTCCCGCAGCACTTCGTCCGGCCACCGCAGGTTGGCCAAGGCCGGATCAGTGCGGAAACGTTCGAAGCTGCGGCCGCCGTTCTGACGGCGCTCCATCAGCGAACTGAGGTCCTTGAGGTTCATGCCACCAGATCTACCGGAGATCGCTGACGGTGTTCCCCCTGTTCCCGGTCTGGTGGGGTCTTGTCGACTGCCTGGCGGCGGTCACGGCTTCTGTGAGGCGGTCCAGCCGGGCGTAGAGGGCCTGTACGAGGCGGGCGCGGTTCTGGACGCAGCACGCGGTGCCCTGGAGCGGGGCGGACAGGCGTCCGTCGGCTTCGCGGAGGATGACTTCGGCGAGGGCGCCGCGGCCGTCGCTCTTGGGCAGGGCGGCGGCGAGCCGCCGGACGTCGGCAGCGAGAGCGCGGGCGTGCCCGGTGAGCTGGAGGGCGATCTGCTCGTAGCCGCAGGGAGCGAGGTCCGGGTCCTTCCAGGCGAGGACGCCATCACCGCCATCCACGACGGCACCGAACGCATCACCAAACGATCACTCGAAGCCATCCGCCTCGACCACCTCGCCGAAACCTACCACCGCCCCCGCCGAGGCCGATAGGCCCGCCTGCCAGACAGGCAGAACACCCCTGACCAGCACAAACACCAGCCAGCCCTTTACACGCTAGAACTACCTACAACAGCCCCAGCCCCGCTCAGCACAGAACACATAACCCCAGCCCACACACCCCGGCCACCCCCGTCGAACCACCAACTCCGCCTCTCAACACACCCACAACACCCCAGGCCGCCAACAACCCGGCACACCAACAAACCCCCCTCCGAGTGTTAATGGTGATCGCTCAGGTCTCCGGCTCGATGTCGGCTGGGTGGTGTGCATGGACGAGTACACCCAGCGCCGGGGCCGGGATGGAGCGTCAAATGTTCGGCAGGGCCCGCTTCCCGCTCGTCCAACGCGAGCCCTTCTGGCATGACCGATCGCGGTTTGCACCGCATCATGTGCGAGTCCTGGGGCACCCCTGGTGATATGCGTGTAGTGACGCTCAACGTGTGGGGGGTCCGAGGTGACTGGTCGGCCCGCCGGAAGGTGCTGGCCGAGGGGTTTGCGCAACTGAGGCCGGATCTGGTCGCCCTGCAAGAAACGGTGGTAACCGATGACTATGACCAGGTACGGGACCTGCTCGGCGAGAACTACCATGTGGTGCACTCCGCCGCCCGGGAAGCTGACGGGCAGGGCATCTCGGTAGCCTCCCGCTGGCCGCTGAACGAGGTGCACGAGCTGGATTACAACGTCTCGTCCCGCACTGGCGATTTCGCTTGTACCGCGCTGGTGGCCCGGGTAGAGGCGCCGTCGCCGTTCGCGCCGCTGCTGCTGGTCAATCACTTTCCGGATTTCCAGATCGACCATGAGCGCGAGCGGGAACTGCAGGCCGTGGTCGCCGCCCGGTTCCTGGCGGAGCGGCCGGAACCGCACATAGTGCTGGCCGGCGACATGGACGCCGACCCGGACGCGGCCAGCATGCGCTTCTGGCGCGGGCAGCAGTCCCTTGAGGGCATCAGCGTATGCTTTCGCGACGCCTGGAACGAGGCCCACCCCGGGCAGCCAGCCCCAGTGACCTATACGCCGGACAACGACCTTATGAGGGACCCGTGGTGGCCGTTCCAGCGTATCGACCACATTCTGGTCGGCGGGGGCGACGGCACGCCGGGCCTGTCCGTGATCGGCTGCGAGCGCGTCTTCGACACGCCGGTGGGCGGGGTCTGGCCGAGCGACCATTACGGCCTGCTGGCGGACCTTACGGTCCGCTGAGCGCAGCGGACCGTAACCATGCCACGGCAGCCCTGACGCAATACAAGAGCCGCACCGGCTCCCTGACCGTCCCCCGCAGGCACGTAGAGACGCTGCCCGAGGGGACGGAGGTGAAGTTCGGGGCGTTCCTGTCTAACACAAGAGCCGCCGGGCCAAGCTGACCACCGACAAACCCGCCGCGCTCGCCGACCTCGGACTCGAATGGGCAGCTGCTTAGAACTGTTTCACATCCTCTTTTCACAGTTCAGGGCAGCGAGGTCAGGTGGGAGCGCGGAGGGCTCCGTTCGGAGAAGCGTCGTGGCGACGCCTTCCCGTGCGGATGCCCAGTCTCGGCTGTTTGGTCGTGTGGGCCTCGGTAGCGGCTGCATAGTTAGGGCACGGTTGGAGGCTCGGGGTGCTGGCGTAGCCAGTGCTGGAGTTCACGGTGGCGGTATTGGTAGGCGGTCCGCTGTAGCGCATGAGTCCTGCGGTGACGGCCCAGTCCAGGAACAGGCTGAGCCGGAACGGCAGGCGACGGTGCGAGCAAAACAGGAACACTGCATATCGGCGTGAAGCCTGCGCGCCGCCCGTGAGCCCGTACAGGGCGTCGCTGCTGATGGTGGCCCGGGCTTCGAGTAGAGGGAGAACCTCACCCCGGCCCCCGCATCCGGGAGCAGTAAGGGCAGGGCGTCGGCGCTGGTCACACGGTGGTCCGGGGTCCCGCGGCGCGGCGGAGCCGGTTGGCGATCGCCAGTCCCAGCCCCTCCTCCGTCGGCAGGGACGCGACGATGAGGTCGCACCCTTGCTGGTCGAGTTCGCGCAGGAACCCGTACAGCCCCCGCGCGTAGGCGGCCACCGAAGCGGGAACCTGCACTACCGCGTGTGCCGTCACCTGGGCGCCAGCAAAGGCGGCAGGAAGAAAGACGCCGACCCGGTTCCCCAGCTCCTGCGCCAACTTCGCCTCGGCGACGACCTTCTCCGGCTCGACCAGGACGACCCGCGCACGCGGCGCATAGTGCGACGGATGCTGGCCCGGCACCCGAATGCGGCTGGTTGCCGGGACCGCAAGCGGGCACCCCAGCACCGCTTCGAGGTCCTCGCGCGTCACCCCGCCGGGCCGCAGGATGCTCGGGGCCTCCCCGGTGGCGTCGACGATGGTCGACTCGACACCGACCTGGCAGGGGCCGCCGTCCAGCACGAAGTCGACGGCGTCGCCGAGCTCGGCACGGACGTCGTCCGCGGTCGTGGGGCTGACCGAGCCGAAGCGGTTGGCGGACGGGGCCGTGACACCGCCGCCGAAGGCCGACAGCAGCGCGAGTGCGACGGGGTGGTCGGGCACGCGCACGGCCACCGTCTCCAAGCCACCTGTTGCTTCCAAAGGCACCCGGCGCCCGCGCCGCAGGACCAGCGTCAGCGGCCCCGGCCAGAAGCGTTCGGCCAGCAGACGGACCGCCTGGGGTACCTCCTGGACCCAGTCGTGCAGGTGTTCCGCGCCGCTGATGTGGACAATCAGCGGGTGCGAGGGCGGACGTCCCTTGGCCTGGAAGATGCGCGAGACGGCGGCGGGGTCCTCTGCGTTGGCGCCAAGACCGTAGACGGTCTCGGTCGGGAGGGCCACCAGGCCGCCGGCGCGCAGCACACCGGCCGCCTTCTCGATGTCACTGGTTCTTGCCGTCACTCTCGCAATCCTAGATGTGTCGCTCACGCCGACCCTGGTGCGCGATGGCTGTCGCCCGGCCACGGCGACCGCCCGGCCAGGCGGTCCCACACGGCATCCGGCCTGCCGGGAACCGTACGCCCGAAGGCCTCCCAGCGCCGGGTCAGGCCCGTGAAAATCGGTTCGGTGGCCGCCGGCTGGTGCTGTGTTCCTCCGCCGCGCTGGACGCCGGCGGGCAGGAGCACGTCTGCCACCGTCTTCGTGGTCATGCCGGGGTTAACGCGCGCCGGGCAAGCAGGTCACCTGGACGGCGTGGCAGGTCAGCCGGGCAGTTCGGTATGCAGGCGGATCGTGGTGCCCTCGTCCGGTGTGGAGCGGATTTCGACGAGGTCGCACAGCTGGTGCACCAGCCACAGGCCCCGCCCGCCGATCTGCGTACGCTCGGGCCGGGAGCGGCCGGCGAGGAGGTTGTCGATGTAGCCGGCGTCGCGGAACTCGCACACCAGGCGGTGGTCCTCGCTCCAGGTGCGCAGTACGCCCTGGCCTCCGCCGTGCCGGATGCTGTTGGTGGCCACTTCGGTGGCGGCCAGGTGCAGCTCGCGCAGGCGCCGACCGACCAGTCCGTGCTGTTCGGCGCAGGCGGTGATCTTCTCCCGCAGGGCGGGCAGGTCACCGCTGGCGTAGGTGAGCTCCTCATAGGGATCGCAGGGGTGGGTGAGCGGGGCGAAGTCGAAGGGGACGTGCGGGTCGAAGCCGGTGGGTGTGGTGCGGCCGTCGCTGCGGATCTCGGGGTGGCAGCGAACCATGTGCTCCAGCGCCGCGTTCTCGCCGGTGGTGTCGTAGGGGCACAGCAGCCACCAGGCCGGGCCGTTGGCGAAGGCCTTGTTGAGCAGCCACTCGTGATAGCGCAGCTCTTCCACCTCGGCGCGGCAGCGGGCTTCCTCCCACGGCGACTCGCCGATCCCGCGCACCGGGCGGCCCTGGGCGGCGTGCTCGTTGATCCATTCCTGCCAGGCTCCGATGAGCCGGCCCGGACGGTGCGCCACGTTGGTGGTGTCGACGTAGCGCACCGAGCCGTCGCCGGGGATCTCGGCGCGCAGCAGGGACGCCTTGTCCTCGGGGACCGCGACGACGACGGCCTCACCGCCGTCGAGGGCCTCGCGGATGAAGCCCACGGTGCCTTCGAGGAACTCCTCCCGGCCGGCGTAGGGGTACAGCTCGTGCCGGTATCCCTGGCCGGGCCGTGAAGGCGCGGTGCGGGGGTCGGAGGAGGTCATGGCGCCATCACCACCGGGATCGAAGGGTCTGCGAAGCCGGACAGCTCCCAGGCCAGGCGTACGGTTTCGTTCGTGCCCTCGAGTACGACCTTGCGGTCCGGCAGGGATCTGGCCGTGTCCGCGAGGGTGCTCATCCCGGCGGCGTCGAAGAAGTCCAGGGCGTGGCAGAGCAGGCGCACCGTTGCCGTCTGCTGCAGCAGCGTGCCGAGGATGGCGCCGAAGGCGGGCGCGCCGTCGGCATCGATGACCCCGTTCACACTCCAGCCGTCCTTTCCCGTCCGGTACACCTGGAATGCGGGTGACGCCGGACGGCTGCCCAGGTGGTGGGGGTGCACGCACCTGATCTGTTCCAGTGTAGAAGCGTCCCAGTCGCCCCCCTGGTATGCGCACAGCACCAGAGCACCGCTGTCGGCGGCGAACTCCTCCAGGTCCAGCTCGCTGCGCAGCAACTGCTCTACGCCGCCCGGAAAGCGGTCGCAGGTCACGTGGTGCAGTACGCGCAGTGAGCGGTATCCCTCGCGCTCGGCGCTGGCGGCCTCGCGCCGTACCGCGGAGATCAGGGAACCGTCCAGCCGGGCGGGATCGAGCACCATGGGGGCAAAGGCCGTGCTGGGCTGGGAGGCCGGGCCGACGATCAGCACCTTGTCGCCGAAGAGATCCCCGTCCGCGACGAAAGCACGGCTGCGGTCCATGACGTCGTCCGCAGGATCCAGCACCTGACAGACATGGTCACCGGCGCCGACCTCGTCAAGTGTCGCCAACATGCGCATCACCCTCACCCCAGCCTCCCCTCGCACCGCATGTCCACCTTAACGACCAGCACACCTCACACTTCAGCTGACTAGGTGTTTTTCAACCTCCATCGTGATGATCAGGGGCCTCTTGCCGGAGCCCAGGCCAGACGGATGTACTGGTAGCTGGCGGCACCTGGGCCAAGATGGGGACGGCCGTGATCATCGGCCTTTCCGGCATAGCCACACAACTCTGGCCGTAACACCGTTCGGTAACTCCGTTGCAGAAACGCGGTTGCGGAACGGCTACCTCTGCCCCACGGGCACCACACTGGCTCTGAACTGCGGCGTTGAGGAAGAGAAACACCTACTGACCGTGCAACAAGGAGGGGAAGCGCTGCGAAGACCATCGGACGAGCGCCGCCCGGAGCGCGATGCCCGCCTCCTTGCTGACCAGGCTGCGGGGGATCATCTGCGGGGCGATAGCCAGAGCGCACTCTCCCCAGCCGTCCTGGGTCTGCTCCGGCCACGGCAGGATGCAGCATGAGCCAGCCGTTCGGATGCAGCAGCGTATTCCTCCCTCTCGGTGATGACATCCATGATCTGGGTCGATCTTTCCGCCCGGCGGTGACGACGGGCGAGGCGGCCTTCAGCCAGCAATCACCCCCGCCGCGTGACCTGCCCGGCCGGGGGCACAGATGCCCGGCTACCGGCGGCGTGTGATGCCGAACCGGCTGCGCGGCTTCACGGCTGGCGCTTCGGCCGCGTGCCCCGAACCAGCGAGATCGTGCCCCATGGCACCGGCCCCGGGACCCTGTCCTACATCTGCTGACCGATGGTCAGGCCGGGAGGGCGTTCATGGCGGCCTGCCACGGGTAGGCGTCAAGGTCGCCATGCTTGGGCTTGTGGGGCACGAATCCGCCCTCCCCGAGCAGCACGGCGACGCCCGCTTCACGCAGGAAGGCGACGTGACCGGCCACGGCCGGGTGGGCGGCCTGGGCGTCATTGAAGTGGGGCAGGGCGGTGATCGGCAGGCCGAGGCCGATGCCCTCGGTGATCAGGCCGAGGGCGAGGGTGTCGCTGATCGCGGTGGCCCATTTCGCGAGAGTGTTGTTGGTGAGCGGGGCCACGAGGATCGCGTCGGGGGCGGGCAGGACGTCCGGCTGTGAGGGCAGCTTGTACTGCCAGCGCACCGGGTGGCCGGTCAGCTCCTCCAGGGCTTCGTTCTCGCCTTCGGTGTCCTCGCTGAGCCATCGGTACGCGGACGGCGTGAGGATGACGCACACGTCCCAGCCAGCGGCCTGGGCGGCGCGGACGGGGATGTGGAGGCGTCGGGCGGGCGGGGCAGCGCAGGCGATGAGGTACAGGGTGCGTGCGGTCATCGCGGGCCGCCCTGGCCGGGCAGCGGGAGCAGCATGGCGTGGAAGAGCGGTGCGTCGGGGATGTGGGGACGGAGGTCTCCGAGGGTCTGCCATCCCCAGCTCTCGTACAGCGCGTGGACCTTGGGGTGGGTCTGGTCGACCAGGAGCGTGGCGCGTTCCTCGGTGCGCGTTTCGAGCAGTGCGTCGTGCAGGCGGCGGGCGGTGCCGGTCTTGCGCCAGGGTTCGCGGACCATCAGCTCGGAGAGGGCGTAGGTGCGGGTGCCGGTCTCGGCGACGACGTCGGCGGGCACCTCGGTGAGCAGTCCGCGCCACCACCGTGCGTCCTTGGGCAGGGGTGCCCCGTAGGCGTAGCCGACCGCTTGGTCGTCGGCGGTGTAGCCGATGACGCAGCTCCAGCCGGGCCGCTGCGTCCATCCGTCCAGGCCCTGGGCGAAGCGGTCGACGGAGGCGAACGGATCGTTCTCGGCGGCCTTCGCGTAGACCTCGGCGTACACCTGCAAGAGCAGCGGGCGCAGTTCGGCGGCGTCGCGGTGGTCGTAGTGCCGTATGTCGATCTCGGTCACGGGTCTCCTAGGCGGTGGCAAGGGTGCGGTGGACAGCAGCGAGCCGGTCGCTGATGTGCCGGCTGCTGAGGGCGGAGGTGTCCACGGCCGCGGCGGTGGCATGGGCACGGTGCAGGTCGCCCTGGGCGACTTGGAGTTCGGCGAGCTGGACGCCGTAGTACGCCTTGTTGCGGCGCATGTTCGGGGAGAGGAGCTGCAGGGCCTGGGCGGTGGCGACTTCGGCGTCGGGCAGGCGTCCCATGGCCTTGTGGGCGATGGCGGACAGCCCGGTGATCTCGGCGGCGTCCAGGAAGCGCAGCCAGGGCGGCGGGGGCTCGGCGGTGTCGAAGCGGTCGTGGGCGGCCTCGGCGGCGAGGACGGAGCGGGCGGCCGCGCGGTAGTCGCCGGCGCGGGCGTGGCCGATGGCCAGGCGGGAGTGGAGCAGGGCGGCGATGCGCGGGTCCTGGCGGGCCTGGCGGGAGTTGAGTGCGGCGCGGTTGATCTGGAGGGCCTCGCGGTGGCGGCCTTCGGTGCGGGCCTGCATGGAGAGGTTGGACCAGGCGCGGGCCTGGCCGCGCTTGTCGTCGGCGAGGATCGCGCTTTGCAGGGCGGCGGCGTGGTGCAGGCGGGCCGCCTCGTCTTGGCCGTCGTCGTGCGCGGCCCATCCGGCGGCGGAGTACAGGCCGCTGATGGAGGCGTGAAGGGCCTTTTCGACGCCGGGCCCGTAGGTGCAGCCGTCAACAGCGTCGCGCAGTCGGCCGATGTAAGCGGTGGCCACCGTGAGGAGCGGGCCGCCGCCGATCGCGTTGAAGTGCGCGTCCAGGCGCCCGATCGCTCCGTTGATGCGCTGGATGTCGGTGAAGGTGAGCCGCCCGCTGACCGGTGTCTCCTCCAGCCCCAGGACCAGGGCGACGGACGCGGCGGTGGACCCGACCACGAAGGTGCGGCGCTTCACATCTGCCTCCTCATCCCGGTCGGCAGCCCAGGGCGGAGGGGTGGGCAAACGGCTGCTCGCGCCACGGGGCACGAACCCCATCGCCTCGGGAGGCCGGTCGAAAATCTCCACGAGAGGCAGAAGGTAACGCGCGGTCGGCCAGCGCACCTTGCCCGCGGCCCAGCGCCGCACGTCCCGGTCGGTGCATGCGCCGGGCCGCCCGAAGATGTGCCCGCTGATGCGGTTGACATCCCTGGCCAAGCCCCGGTGGCTGTACCCGTACTCACGCAGCAGGTTCGCGAAGATGGCGTTGCGCTGGGTGTCCATGGGTGCCCCCGCGGCGGGTGTGTCCGTGGTGCGACGGTAGTCCCGCCACGCCCTTCCGGTAGGTAAAACTGTCCGCCTCTCAGTCGGTAACTGCCCGCCTTTTGACCTGATCCCACCCGCACGGAGGGGAGTTGTCTGGACGGAACGTGTCAGGCAATCAGCAGGGAGAGCGCCGTGGCGAACCCACCCGCCGCCGGCCAGACGGCGAAGAACACGACCAAGCCGACCAAGCCTCCGGCGCCGACGTGGCACGAGCTGGCCCGGGTCACCGCCCGCAAGGAGATCCGGTGGCAGCGCGGCGGAACACGCACCCACTGGCTGGCCTGCGGCACCGGCTGGGATGTGGTGTCCGTCGAGCCGATGGCGGCCGGGCTGGAGGCACTCGACGCGATGGGTGCGAGCACCCGCTGTGGCTACTGGGCCATCGCCGACCATCTGCGCGACCGGCTGTACGTCGCGGTGCCGACCGGTTGTGGTGACGCCTTCAAGGACATCGGCGGGGTGCGGCTGCTGTCCCAGGGGCACCAGCTGCTCATCCCGAGCACGCACGAGGACGCCACGATCTCGGCAGACTGGATCAGTCACCCGCGCGACAGCAAGCCGCCCGCCCTGATCGACGCCGAGCGGTTCGCCGCCCATCTGCGGAGCACCGATGCGCCCACCACCCCCGAAAGGCTCCTGCCTCGTGAGTGACCGTCACAGTGCGCTGTACGCCCCCTCGGGCGTAGTCGACGCGGACCTGCCGCTGGATCGCACCACCCACGAGCAGCTGTTCAGGGCCGTCCTGGCGTGGTCCGACCCGCAGGCGCTGCAGCCCGACGCCTACGAACAGGTCGGTCTCCTGCTCGCGGGGGCGGCGCGCGCGGTCGCCGACGATGTACGCGAGCTGGCCGAGCATCTCCCCCAGGACGACGGGCGTCGCGTGTTCGCCGAGCTGATCCTGCGGGAGGCCGAAGGCCGCCTATCTCAGCCGTGTCCCAGACTGCACCGGGTGCAGAACCGAGCCCGGCTGGTCCGCGCCCTGTACGAGCGCCTGGACCGGCTACAAGCCGCAGGGCCCACCGACGAGGCGACGGTCGTCGTCTCTCCCTGAGCCGTCTCTCGGCGCCTCCCCCCGAGGGCCCGGGCGGCGAACGAAGCCCCCGGCGGCCGCTCCATCGAGCGCCGCCGGGGGCTTCTCCACTCAGAACCCATCTCTGAACCTCTGTTGATCTTGAACACGCTTCTCGCCAGGGGGAACGAGGCGCTCATGGCATTTCGGGCTCAGTGACCTGGCAGAGGGTTCTGCGGAGAGCTTGCGGATGCTTCAGCCGCCCTGGTGGTGCGGCGTCGGCTGGCGGGCGGATTTTGCCGGTACCGGGCGGGCCGGGGTTCGGTTCACGGCCATGGGGTCGTGCTCCGGTCTGGCAGGGGGCGGCGCGATGCCCAGCGCGCAGAAGGTCGGCCACGTCAGCGCCGAGCGGTACGGGCAGATCGTGGAGACACTGCGTGCCGCGGTCGAGGAGTTGTCGAAGAGTTCATTCATCATCGGCGACGGCGCGCTGGAGGTGGTCCCAATGCAGGAGCACGGCGGCCGCGCGGCGAAGGGATGACCTGCTGAGCGGTGTCGGCGTGGCTGCACCGGCTGTCGGAGGACATCGACGTCCCCTACAACACGGTAAAGCAATACCCGCCCCGCCGTGCGGCCGAACGGCGCCCCGCCGCGCCCGCAGTCCGCCCTGCGGCCCGCCTGACCTGAGTTCACATGATCGAGTGCCCTCGGTGGCGTGCCGTGCTGCTGTTCCAGTGGCGCCACCCGGCAAGCAGGGCGTTGGCGTCTTCGAGGTACCAGTTCAGCCCTGGATCATCCCGGGCCGCGAGGCCTTCGCGCATGCGGGCGAAGCCACGAAGACCCTCCTGGTAGATGCCCTGGGTCAGCGCCAGCCCCTCGGCCAGCGAGGTGTTGTGGTGGACCAGCACCGTGGGGAAGTTCAGCACGATGCCGTCCTCGCAGGCAGATCCAGTCCACCGTCGCGCAGAGCGCCCGCAGGGCGAGCCCGGTGCGACGGGTGGCTGGAGCGAGCCTCCTGTGCGCGGCGGCCGTCTGTGACTTGGGGCCGGAGCGGAGTGGTCAGGACGTGTGCGGTTTGATCTGCCAGAGCCGGTCGGCGGCGGGCTCGGCCCGCAGCAGCATGAGGTTGGTCCACTGGGCGAAGCCCGGTCCTTGGAGCGCGATGGCCAGCTTCCGGTTCTCCCGTGGCTGGATCATCGCTCCGGCATTGTCCGACCTGGGGCTGGGGTAGTTCAGCAACTCACCGGGGGTGGTCGCTGGGTCCTGGGTGAGCCGCCACTGCTGAAGAGGGTTGCCGGTGTCGCAGGGCTGGAGTCGGACCATGGCCCTCTCCGCCACGCCTTGGTTGCTGCTGTCCGGCTGGACGCACTTTCCGCTCTTGTAGTTACTGATCACCCAGTACGGTCCGGGAACGTCGATGAACTTCCACCTGTTGGAGGCGTAGTCCGCGTCTCCGTGGCGGGCGGCAATGAGATTGGTGCCGTTGTCGGTGCTGTCTTGGTCCGTCAGCACACGGGCCCCGTTGGCCCGGTTGAAGATTTCCTGTTCGGGCAGGTCGTCCGCTGAGCTCGGTACAGCCAGCAGCGACAGGAAAAGGGACGTCGTGACAGCAGTCAGAGCGGGCCGGAGAGTTCGCCAAATGCGCTTTGCCATCAGGGTTCCTTTCGTCGGTCGAATCCCAGCGTCCCCGCCCACGCAACTGGACACGCTCCATCGCCACGAACGAATGAATAGGTCATCTCGTCTCACAAGTGCGCTCAGGTCGCGCGGGTAGAGACACAGACAGAAGGGACTGTCCATGCGCAGGAACCCTCGTTCCGGCCTGAACCGACGAGCGGGCCTACAACTTTTCGACCGCATCCCGCAGCCGTGCCACGATCCGCTCGTACCGGTCCACGCTGACGGTGCCGACCATCTCCGAATTGGACACCACAACCCACCCTCTGTCAGGCCGGAGCGCGGCGCCCGCGGCCGTGAAGAGGAAGTGCGACTCGCCCGGTACCGGCAGAATCCGCCCGCCACCCCCTCCTGCAAAGGGTAACGAAGCGGAACGCAGAGCACCCGAAAGCTCTCTGCAGAGCCCGCTGCCGGGCCACTGCGAACCAAGTGCCTAGTGCGTAGGGAGTCCTCCGCCGTGGCGCGTATACGAGATCAACAGGAGTTCAAAGACGGTCTCTCAGAACGTCAGCGCGACATGCGGGGACAGGACGTAGCGCAGCCCCTCGAGGAGGGCCGGGCCGTGGCGCACCAGCGAGTCCTCGTACTCGTCGTCGGGGTCGTGGATGACGCGCAGGGCGCGCCACCGGACGGCGACCGGGTCGGTGGGGTGCTCAAGGTAGTGGCCCGCCAACTGCAGGTGGGTCTCCCATCGAAGGACGATGTCCGGGTCCTTCTCGCCTGGACGCCGCCGTATCAGCTCATCGACGTCGTCCCGGGAGACGTCCCTGGCCTCGATGCCACGTGAGACGGCGATGACGTACAGGGCGGTGGCGAGCCCGCAGATGCCGTCCGCGCCTGTCGCGTCACTGTCGTGATCGCTGAACTTTTCGAGACGGCTCCCGATCAGTTCGCGGGTACGGTCCCGTGCCTGGTCCCACTGCGCGGGGCCGCCTTGGCCCTGCCACTGATGGGACCGCTCGGTGAGCGTCGTCATCGTCATGCGCCTATTCTTCCGCCGGCGGGGAGCACGAACTCCTCAATCACGTCCCAGGTGTAGCCGCGGTGCGGATCCTGGCGCTGGGAAACGAGATGGACCCGATCGACTATGAGCGTGACCCGCTCGGGGCGCAGTGCCCGCAGTTCCCGGTTCAGGAGGCGGTCATCGAAGCTGTCGTGCCGGGCGTAGGCCAGCGTCGTATGGGGCCAGAACCGGGTCTCGCGCGGCCGGAGCCGAATCCCGGGGACGGTTTCGCAGGCGGCGCGGACCCGGTCGTTGAGATCCGTCATCCCCTCCTCGGGGTAGACGGCCGCGGTGACCGCGGTGATGCCGGGCCAGACCGGGCCGAGTTGCACGGTGAACGGCCGCATGGTCTCCAGGCGAGCCGCGGCGGCGGCACGCAGCTGCTTCAACTGCACGGCTGTTACCGGATATTGGACGCCCTGGACGGTGGCGTGCAGCCACTCCTCCGGCACCACGCTCAGGTGAGGAAACCCGGCAAGGAAGGACGCGTGGGCCCGGGCGTAGGACCGGTATGCGGGCATTTTGTCGAGCAGGACCAGGAAGTGCGGGTAGGGCCCGCCGCTTGGCCATAGCTTCTCGGGCGTGAAGAAGGTGTCCATCGAGGACCATCATCGCGTCGCGCCCGCAGTAAGCACGGCGTGCAGCGCGGGCGTTCTTCTTTCGGCCGCTCAGGCATGCCCGGCAGCCGGCTCCCACAAGGGCCGGGCGAAACCGGCCCCGTCGCAGTGGAAGCACTGGCGCCTCCAGGCGGGCTGCGGGCGTGGAACAGCCGGGTGAGGTCCCAGTGTGCGCCGCATGGGCCGGGCGTTCCCGCCGTCTGCCAAGCGTGACCTCCAGCGCGCTCTTACGTTCAACTCACTAGGGGACTGCGACAGCACGAGGCCCGGACCAGGTGTCCGGGCCTTCGTCGTGTTCCGGCTTCCGGCCCTTCGGGGTGCAGGAGCCGTGCCCGAGGAGGAGACACAAGCAGATGAGCCCTGTCACTGTCCCGCCCGCTATCTCGAACTCTCGCCGGAGGCAGTACCGATGACCAACCGCCAGACACCCCGGGCAACACCCGCGCCAATCACCACTACGCTGAACACACCCACCCTGGGCCGGGCCGAAGCCCCACAGGGACGCTCCTCAGAGAGCCGCAGCAGGACCGCCGACCGCGAGGCGCGCGCCACCCCCACGCGGACGACACCACCACAGGTGTCCGTCGTCTCTGTTCCTCCGCCTCGTAGGAGACTCCCGATGCCTCGGGAACCGCACCCACGCTCCCCCATACCCGACCGACCCGAACCGCCCGGCCCTGCCAGCGCAGGGACGCCATCGCAGACCCCACTGCTGTCGGTGCACGCCGCCGTGGTGTTCCTGGCCGCCGTCATCATCGGCCTCGTCATGGGCGGTCTCATGTTCCTCCACGACAAGTCCGTGCCCGCAGCCGTCGCGACGGGCCTGGGGGCCGCTGGAGTGAGCCTGCCCGCGCTGCACAACCTGATCGGCTGACCAGCGGTGGGGCCGAGGACACATGCTGCACCCGGCCCCACCGCCTCCATCAGGCGGCGTGGAACTGGTGGGCGGGGCCGCCACGCCACTCCACCCACTGCGGGTCGTCCCAGATGTCCTCGGGTTCGGCGACGCCGGCGCCCTCGAGGAACACAATCAGATCGTGGTCGTTGTAGGCGGTGCCCAGGATCTCGTCGCGCCCGCTGTGGTGCACGGTGACTCTCCGGCCGCCCGAGTCGGAGGGCCGGTGCACGACGATCGACGCGCTGCTCACGCCTTCCAGCGTGCCCGGACCTGTTCGGTGGGCGAATCAGCCCGGGGCGTCATGCGTCACCTGCGGAAGCGGGAGAGCCAGGTTCCCCCGGTCTTCTGCTCGGGCACGGACTGGCCCCGCTCCTGCTCCTGATCCTGGTGCCGAGACCTGACCGTCCAGCCCTGCTCGATCCAGGACTGCTCAATTCCTGCCTTCTTCTGCTGGTCGCAGCCCCCGCACAGAGTCGGATTGGCCTCCGGGGGGCGGCTGCCCCAGCCAACGCGCTCCACCGCCTGCCACCGCTCGTCGGTGAAAGCCGCCCCACACTCGGTACACCTCGGACGACGGGCGTAGCGCAGGAAGGGCTTCTGCTTGGCCCAGCCGGGAAGTGGCTCCGGGCGCTCGGGACGGTCGGCTTCTTGGGTGACGGCGCTGGCCTGCTTGCAGGCGTCGCACAGGTGCGGATGGGAGTCCGTTGGGCCGTTCCAGTCCGTTGCCTGTACCGCTGCCCATCGTTCGTCGGTGAACTTCGCCCCGCAGCCGGCGCAGACGGGGCGGCGGGCCTCACGCTCGGCTGCCTTCTTCGCCGCCTGCTCCCGGGTTGCCCGCCGCAGCTTCGCCTGGTGCTCCTCCTGGCGGGCCCTGGTCTCCGCGCGGGCGCGGGCCTCGGCCGCCTCGCGGCGGGGATTGCCGATCGCTTCGAGCAGGGACTGCATGTGACCGCGGCCGAAGCGGAGGAACACCGGGGCGGCCGGGCCGTGCTCGCGTAGTTGGTTCAGTCCGGTCGCGATGATCGGGATGCTGCCGTCGTAGATGTGGAAGCCTTTCTCCCGCTCCCCCTGCCACAGGTGCCGGGTCAGCTCCTGCAGACGTGGGACGGTGCGGTTGGGGTTGCGCTCGCCGATCCGGTTGAACACCAGCAGCACGGGCGGATGCGCCGCGTCGCCGGTCCAGGTGGCCGGAGCGCTCCAGCGGGTGCGCCACATCGGGCGCTCCGTGCCATCGGTGTCCTTCACCCGGCGGCGGAAGAACCGGGCGTACTTCTCCAGCTTGTCGGCGAGCTCCTCCGCGGTCTCATGGCAGTTGTCGACCTCGATGAACAGCAGCGGCACCCCGTCCTGCGGAGCGGTGACAAGCAGGTCGGCTTGGGCGCCGCCCTTGCCGGGTGTGTTCCAGGTGCCGGTGGCGGGCAGCGGGACCTCGGTCCAGTACGAGGTGATCGTGCCGATCCCCTCGGGTGCGTCGACGGCGGCCCGGACGTGCGGCGGGTCGTCGGTGAGCTTGGTCATGTTCGGCTTCGGGCGCAGCAGTGCGATCACCGTCTCGTTGACGGCCATCGGGTGGGAGGCCCCGCTGGAACCGGCGCCGCGGGCGGTGGAGCCCATCTCCGTCACGGGGCGCCGCAGCTCGTAGGAGGCGGCCTCCAGACCCTTGAGGGTCAGGTTCCGCAGCCTGTCTCCCGTGTCGGTGGAGCCGCCGTTCTCGGATAGGCCGTGCTTGCGCATGTCGGAGAGGGCGCCGGTGTGTGAGGCGGTGCGGGCCTGCTTCTGCTTCGACGGGGTCGGCTTGTCGGCGTGCCGGAACGTCAGGTGCGGAGCGCCGATCCGCTGGATCTGATCAGCCGTGGCCACCTTCAGAACCCCGAGCACGCGCAGCACGTCGCCGCGGTAGCTGTTCGTCGACCCCGCCGGGTTGTTCTTCCGCTTCCCCGCCATCAGCTCTGCTCCCTCGTCGCTCGCGACCGGCCGCCAGCCGACCGCCGCTGCTGCCGCTGGCCGCGCCCGGCCGGGGAGGGCGTCCGGGCCCCCCGGAACCCGATGCTCTCCTCCACTACGGACAACAAGAGGAGAGAAGAGGGTTGTGACGGCGCAGTTTTCGCGCCGATTGCGGCCCTGACAAGGGGTTTTTCTCCAGCCTGGGATGCCGGGCACCAAAGGGGGGTCCCAAGGGGCCTTCGAAGTGGGCACCCAGGGAGCCCCCTTCGGCTTGCCCGGCGCGGGCCGGCCTCCCGGTGTGATCGGCCCAAGCGGTGCCGCTGCCCGGCCCTCGGGTGTGTGGTCGTCATCGTCTGCTCTCCTTCGCTGCCCCGGCCGGGGCGGTCATTGCGAAGGAGCAGCGTGCAACCGACCCCCTTGTCCGCGGTCTGACCGTGGCCGGTAGCGGACGTGGCCAAGGAGAAACGCGGCGGTGGCCGGGGCGGTAGCAGAGGTGGACAAGGGGTCAGGGCCGGGTTCGTGGCCGGGCCGACCACCCCGGACAAGGGGTCGGGAGGCGGGTGTCGCCGTGCGAATGGACGGAGCAGCAGGCGGCCCAACCATCGAAAATGCAGGTCGAGGTGTCGGACTAGGCGGCTACATTCAGTGGATGACTTCGGCTGACCAGATCCTGACGCTGGTGCGAATCGCTCTGGACGAATTCGACGACCGTCCACTTACTGTCTCCGTCCGTCGAGCTATACGCATCGCCAGTCTGGCCGGCGACTCCCAAGTCGCGGTACGGCTGGGGATGGAGTTGCACTCTTCAGGTGGTGACCCACAAGCAAACGGCGAGGCGACACGGCGTCTGATGGCCGACCCCGCCCTGTGGGCATCCGCGGACAGTCCCGCAGAGGCCGCGATGCGCGAGTACCTCAGCGACCGCACCCTGGACAGGAAAAACCCCGAGTCTCACATCGCAGGGCACTCCCTCAGCGAGATCGATTACCTGCTCGGGATGCTCGAGCCCTCCGACAATGTGTCGCCGAGCTCCTTGGAGAACGCGGCAATGCTCAGGAAAGTCCAGGAGCTGACCCGACATCGGACGTTCGCCTATCTGTGCGAGTGGGAGCGGCGCTTCGGCTACAGCTCGATCAACGACTCGATCTTCGGCGACTACAAGGCCGTGGTAGACCGTCTGCTCAGCGTGCACGCGCCGGACCTCATCGAACGGTTCAACACGCTCTACCGCCGCCTGAACGAGGCAGCCGACCAGGACCACACCCGCCCGGCCGGCGAGGAACTGTCGCAGGCACTCACCACCTGCCGCCGAATCCTGGAGGCAGTGGTCGGCCAGGTCCTCCCGGCTCAGGCAGAGCCCTCCGCCGCAGGCTACAAGCTCGACCAGGCCTCCTACCGAAGCCGCCTATTCGAGTTCATCAAGATCGCGAACGAGAGCAAGAACGTCTCCGCGGCGACGATCGCCATGGCCGAGGGCCTGCACGCCAGATTCGCCGCGTTCGACAAGCTCACCAGCAAGGGTGTGCACGCCGACGTCGCGCTCCGCGCAGCCAACATGTGCGCCCTGAACGTCTACATCCTCTGCGGTGAAGTTCTACTCCTCAAGCAAGAGACTGAAGCCGACACCACGACAGAAGTCGGATAGCCGACGCACGGGTGGAGCGGCGGCTCCACCCGGTGGCGTCCACTCCCGGCCGGTGGAGCGCATCGAGTGGAGCAGCCGCTCCCGGACCACCGCTCCGGCGAGGACGGCGCGGTCGTACTGGAGCGGGATGCGAGGGACCTCCCATTCTCCCGCGTCCTGGCCCGAGGGCGGGGGCCGGTGCACGGGGGGGCTCGCCGATATCGGCCGGAGGCTCCGGGACGGGCCCGAGGGCCGGAAAGGTGTTCTAGGCGGCTGAACGTCGGTGGAGGGACGGGAGTGCCTGTGCGAGCCACTTGGGGTCAGCGCCTGCCGCGACCAATCGCTCGTACTCATGGTCGACGTCACGGCCAGCGCGGGCCCGCCGGAAGTGGATTCCGATCTCGCCGCGGCGTCCTTCTCCCGTGCCGAGGGTGTACCAGCAGTTGCGCTCCGCTCCCTTGTCGCAGTCGCAGGGCTTACACACGCAGTGCTCGCGAGTGGCTTGGAGCGGCATTCCCCATACCGGGTGGGTCAGGTGCGCGAGGAGCGCCTCGTGGTCCATCGGGACGTCGTGTTCGTAGCGCAGCTCGAACTTCCAGCCCAGTCCGTGCGGCCAGTACTTGAGGGAGTACGGCTTGGTCACCGTGTGGAACAGGGCGACGCGGCGCAGCAGGCCGCTGGCTACCCACGCTTGGTCTGCTTGTTCCTCCCACCAGGTGGGGTCGGCTGCCAGGTAGGCAGACTCGAACGGGGTCATCGTGGGCTCGTCCCACAAGGGGATGAGGTCGTGGTCGGAGCATGAGGCCCGGTGCCGGGTGACGATGGTCCCCCACTGCTCGGGGGCCGGCCCGGCGATCGTGACGCGAGCGTGGGTTTCTGCCAGTCCGAGGTGGAGGCCGGCTGCGTCAGCCCCGAGGACCCTGACCCCGGCGATGCCTCCGGGCTCGCGCCCTTCATCCTCGTCCGGCCCGGTGTACCGGGTCGGCAGCAGAGCCTGAAGGCAGTGCTCCGGCAGCGAGTGCTCAGGACCGAGCTTCGGATCGACCTCCACGACCAGGTGGTCGGCGCCGGGATGAACACGCGCGACGCCGGCGGGATGGGCGCAGTAGTCGATCGTGCCGCCCAGCCGCTCGAACACGGCAGCCTCCAGGCGGGCCTGGTCGTGGTTGGCGGTCGGCACCGGGTCCTGCCCTTGGAGGGCTTGGAGGTGCTGGAGGCCGGCCTGGTGCCCGATGCCGGTGCATCGGGAGCGGTAGCGGGCCTTCTGCGTGAGGAGGTCTCCGTGGCTCATGAGCGTTCCTGACTGCGAACCGTCCGGCCCCGGTACGCACAGGTAGTGCGAACAGGTTGCGTACTGCGGCAAATGGGGTCGGGGCCTGGCTCCTTCGCATCCGCTGTAGGACATCGGGGCGTCTGGCCGGAGCGCACCTTGCGGATGCTGGCCCACCGATGGGGGCCGCACAGCAGTGTGCCGTGGGGACGGCGTGCCGCCGCACCTGGCTGGCCGCTGCGGCGGCTCATTCACTCGTCCGGGTACGGCGCCGACAGCTCTCCTTGGTGCGCCCGGTGGGTGAGGTCAGCGGCCGGGGCCAGCCTGTGGTTGTTGGTGTGGGTCCTGCTGCTGGGGGTTGTGCGTGTGTTGGTCGTCCTGGCGTCTCGGGCGTGTTGCGTCGGTTTCGGCCTGTGGGGTGTGGCGGTCCGAGCGGGCGCGGGCGTCGTCGCCCGCCTTGGCGAACGCGTCCTGGAGGCGGCGCAACCGGTCGGCGGTGAGATCGAGGGCTTCCACGTCTGTGCGGGATTCCCGCAGGGCCCGCAGCGCTGTCATGTCGATCGCCTCGCAGCTGCCGGGCTTCTGCTCCTGTCCGTCGCGCTCGGAGTCGGCCGGCTCGGGCGTGAGCAGTTGTTCGGGCATTGCCGCCTGCTGGTGGGCGACGACGTCGTACGCCCGGCCCCGCCCGGCGGCGGTCGTGGTGGTGCGCAGCTTCTCGCGCACCACCACACCGGCGAGGACGGCACGGTCGTACTGGAGCGGGATGCGGGGAATCCCCCACTCCCCCGTCTCCTGGCCCGGGGCCGGGGCGCAGCCGGCTCGCCGGGATCGGCCGGGGGCTGCCGGTCCGGGTCGGGCCCGGCAGTGGGTGGTCGGCGGCGGGCGGGGAGGTCGGCCAGGTCCCACCGTGCGGTGTAGACACCTCAGGCGCCTAACTCGTCAAGCGGCGGTCCTCAGCCCGCTGTGTAGCCTGTCGACCTGTTCGAACGGGATGAGGGCGGGGCATGGAGACGCTGGTGGAAGGGGCCATTACGGAGGCACTTCGTGACGGGGGTGACGAGGCGATCCGCCTGTATGCCGCCGCCTGCGCCGAACGTATGGCGCCACTGTTCGTGGGCCTGCGGGCGGGCGCGCCGGGGCGGGAAGCCGACCTGGACTTCTATGCGGAGTCCGTACGCGATCTCTGGCATGCCGACCGGCCGCTCGCCAACGCCGCCGAGGGCGTGCGCCAGCTGGAGCGGTTCCCAGAGCTTCAGCCCAACGAGGAGGGGATCACCGATGTCGCCGACACCTACGCCTTCTTCGCTGCCCTCTGCCTGCGGTATGCCCTCCTGGCCCACGGCTCGGGAAATGCTGACGACGCGGTGTCCTGCGGCCATGCGGCGCTCACCGCGATGGGAATGCTCGACCAGAACGTGGCAGGTGCTGGCTTCCTCGCCGAGGAACAACGGCTCCAGTCCCTCTCGCTGCGTGGTGACGCCTCAGGCCTGTGGGACGCGAGCGTCACGGCAGGGCAGGCGAGGTTTCGTGCTGTGTTGGGCCGCCTGCCCCGCTAGGCATGCTCCTGACCGCTGCCGACGAGATGCGGCCTCTGGTTAGGCGGCCGCTGTGCCCACCTCGTCGGGCGGAGCCGGGAAGGCCAGTGCCTCGTCATATCGATGACCTTGTTGGAGGCAGTGGTAGAGCTGGCCGATCATGCGGTTGAAGAGGTTGCGCTGGGCAGCGGCGTGCCAGTCTCCATGGTCGCGGCGGTGCCGGTAGTGGGCATTGGCGCCGGGTGAGGCGGTGATCGAGGAGAAGGCCCAGAGGTAGCCAGCATGATTGAGGCGGTCGTTCTTGATCCGTCGGCGGGTGATGCTGGACTTCTTGCCCGAGGCCCGGGTGATGGGCGAGGCGCCGGCATACGCCTTCAGGCCGCGGGCGTCGGCGAACCGTTTCCGGTCGTCGCCAATCTCGGCCAGTATCCGGGCGCCGAGCTGGATGCCGAGCCCCGGAAAGCTCAAGATCACTTCAGCATCCGGGTGCTGAGGAAAAGCCTCTGCCACCGCCTCGGCGAGGTCGTCGGCGGCGGTGCAGGCGGCCTCCAACTGGACCAGGAGAGCGAGCATCTGTTTGCCCAGCGCCTCCTCGACCAGCGGTGGCTGATGGGCCCAGTTGGCACGAAGAACGTCCTGGAGTCGGCCGACCTCCTCCTCAATGCCTCGCTTGCGGTCGGCCCTTCGGAGTGCGGCCGTCAGCTGCGTGCGCGTCAACTTCGCCGCGCGGGTCGGCGTCGGGGCGGCTCTGAGGAGCTCCCGGGCCTCTGGCCGGCATAAGCCGGTGCGCCAGGGTTCGAAGGCCGCCAAGGCGGCTGGGTAGTACTCCCGCAGGAGGGAACGCAGCTGGTTGGCAAGCTGCTGCCGGTTCCAGAGCGAGTCCTGTTGGGCACGGGCCAGGACGGCGATTGCGCGACCAAGGTCGGAATCTTCGGGCAGCGGTCGGTGGGCGTGCATGTCGGTGCGCAGGATGTGCGCCAGGACCAGGGCGTCTCCGGGGTCAGACTTCTGGTGCGAGACGGAGTGCCGGTCGCGGTAGCGGGCGGCGGCCAGCGGGTTGATGGCGAAGACCTTCCGCTTGCCGGTCCGCAGCACGGCCACGAGCAGGCCGCGGGAGGTCTCGATCGCCACTGGGATCGGGTTCTCCGCGGTGTCTCCGTATTCGGCGAGCAGATCCAGCAAGATTCTGTAGCCTGCGGCGTCATCGGTGATGTGCCGCTTTGCCAGTAACTGCCCGCTGTCGTCGACCAAGGCAACGTCGTGCGTGCGCTCGGCCCAGTCGATGCCGCAATAGATCAAAATGTTCCTCCCCATAGTGCGGTTTGTGCTGGTCACGAGCACATGCGTGCCACGCAGCTCCCTAATCCCAGGACTCGACACGAGGGTCGGTCCGCCACCTCAGTAGCCGTTCGTGACACCAGCGCACCCCACGGGCCTCGGTCTAGCCGGGAGCTCATACGGCTCGGGGCTTATGAGAGGTCGCCGTGCGGCGGGCTCGCACCACCAACACCAACGAGTGGACTCGCGGTGGGTGTTGACGTCCGTCGACGCTGGACGACGCCGATCTTTCGGTAGGCATCGTGTGCCTGGAGGGACGTCAAGCGTCCGTCCAGCGCCGACGGGCGCCAACAGCCGTTCCCCACTGAACATCCCTCGAAGGAACAACGTGGTGGCGGCGACGAAGGCGCCGAGCGGTGCTCGGTCTACACCGAGACATCGAGGTCGGAGGCGGTATAGGCATCCGCCCGGCGCCCACGAGACCACCACCACTTGCAGGGCGTCCGCCGGCCTATAGCGAGACACCGCATGTCCGGATGGGTTCGGGCATGACGGCCCTGCTGTTCGAACAGCCCGGAGCTTCCTGCACTGGCTCGGGCCGCCCTTAGATGGGGATTAGGCGGTAGCCGGCCTCCAGGCCGCGGATCGTCTTCGACTCGCTGATGTCCAGGCAGTGGGTGGAGATGGCGGCGGCCACCACCTGGTCGTCCAGGCCGGGGTCGCGGCGGTGGCCGCGCAGGACCAGGGCGAGGTGGCGGCGGGCTTCGGCGAGCAGATGCCGGCGGTGGAAGCGGCCGCCCTTGTTCATCACGAACACGGTTGCGGTGACGTCGACGGCCGCCAGCGCTATGTCGACCACGGCGGCGACCCGGGCCCGGATCGCCGCGGCTGCGGCGCGGGCGTGCTCGAGGAGGGAGGTGATGACGTCGGCGGTGACACCGGAGGTGAGGATCGCGCTCGCCTTCCACCACGCGCGCAGCTGCGCGAGCGGCCGGGCCGACTGTTTGGGCGGGCGGGTCTTGCGGGCGGCTATGGCGTTGAGCTTGGCGCGGGCCCGCTCGGAAACCACGGGCAGGAACCGCGGCTCGCCGTCGTCGTCGACGGCGGTGACGTACTCGTGCTCCAGCTCGGCCAGACAGGCGGCGATCTGGTCGCTGTGCCGGGAAGTCCAGCGGATCAGCTCGTGCGGCACCCCGGCAATCTCCATCACCGGCCGGCGCCCCGGCGTGACGATGCGCGGCTCGGTCGCCAGCCCGAGCGCCTCGCAGACCTCCGCGGCAACGAGCTCGTTGTAGAGCGCGGAGGCGGCCACGGTGTTCTCGTGCAGGGCCGTGGTGTGGATCGAGCCCCATTTCCCGTCCAGGCGCTGCCCCTTCACGCTCAGAACCCGTCTTCAAACCGGCCTGGGGGGAGCCAGCAAGCCGCGCCAGCGTGATGATCCAAGCGCCGAGCAGGGAGAAGAACACCAGCAGACCCGCGGCGGAATACCGGCCAAGACCGCGCTCGCGATGAGCCAGCGCCCAGCATCCGCACTTGCGCTTCTCCTGACGTGTAGTGCCTCTGTCGGCGTGATGGTTTGCGGCACCCGAGGCCGCCGCTGCGGAGGAGTGGGCCGCGCTTCGGCTGCTCAGTGCCGCCGCTGCTGTCCCGTCGACGCCTCCGCGCCGTCGCCATGCGGTGCACCGGCGGCTGGTACTGCGCCGTAGCCGGGACCCGGAGGGCGCCTGCCCGCCTGGCCGCCTTCTTCTTGCGGGTCGGGCCCGGAAGAACGCGACTAGGGCGGCGCATCGGTTCGATGACGATTCGCATCAGCGGTACGTAAGCCAGCCGTGAGCCGGGCGTGAGCGGCATCAAGGAGAGTGCTGCTCCGGGTCGAGGGCGGCGGAGCCACGTACCGCTTTCCACTGGCTACCAACTCCCCCATCAGAGAGGTACGTTCATGGCCGAAAAGGCAATGTCTCGCAGATTGTTCGCGAAGTTCGGCGCTTCGGTGCTCGCACTCCCCGCCTTGGGGGCAGTGCAGGGACTAGCCGCAGCACCAGCACATGCGGACACCACTCGGCGCTGGTCCGTCATCGATTTCAACATCTCGGGCTATGACACGACTTACCCTGGGAGCGGGGAGACTGGGGCGTCGCGCGCCAATGCCCGTGGCTACGAACTCATGGTTGATGAGCTCCGGAATCTGGGCGCGCACGCCAGCGGTTACGTCCGCGGCCCACACCTGTGGCTCGCCCAGACGGAGCAAAATAACAACATTATCGAGATGCGCGTCTGGGACAGGTTCCGGTGCAACGTCGCTCTGTACTTCCGCGCGCGCGACCTTTACCTCATCGGGTTCTCCGTCGACGGCGTCCACTGGCGGTTCAGCGACACTGGCGGGTACCTCGCGGAGGAAATGCAGCGTGCAACCGGAGCGGCGACGCCCCCGCTCTTCAACAGCCTCAACTACGAAGGCGGGTACCGCTACTTGGACGCGGGCCAGACCAGGGGCAACTTCGAGTACCACTCGACGAATTTCTGGAACTCCATCATGCGTCTGCGGCAGGTACGTGACGGTAACCAGCGCGATTACCGCAGAGACCTTGCCGTAATCATCGGCGCCACATCGGAAGCAGCCCGCTTCGGCTGGATCGAGCGACGCATCACCAACGTCCTCCGCTACGGGTACGACTCGAGCGACGGCAGCAACCCCTCGCACCTCGGAAACTTCGGCGTAGACCTGCAAACCCGGTGGGCGGCGCTGTCCAGCCTGACCTACCGCGACATGCGGGGGGACACCCCGCGGCCTGTGACCGTCGACGGCCGGACGTACAGGAATTATGAGGACATGTGGCGCGGGACGGCCGGGCCGCGCATCGCTCCCTTCATCCAAGTGCACTCCGCACGCTGATCCTGGCCCATACCACCGCGTCACACACGTCGTCGGTCACGGTGGTTGCTTGTCGGTCCGCCGCTCGGCTGCTCTCCTGGAGCTGGGTTAAGAACCGTCTAGGAGCCTCCGTTGAGGGTTCCAAGACGGGCTCTCAGCGGTCTGTCGAGCACGTCAGCTCCCCTCGGTTCGTGAATCAGCACCCTAACCTCGTAGGACTGGATCAAATCCAGTACTGACCAGCGAGGCAGCCACCTCCCGGCTCGCAACGCTCAGTCACTGCTGCACGGAACCTGTGCCAGAAACCGAGAAATAAAGGCAGTCTGATGTTCGAGCGTCCGGGATGATCGGGAAGGAGTTCGGATCCGCGAGGGAAGGAACAGCGCGATGACGATCAGAGGGCTCAGCCCGGAGAGGACGGCCCGCCTAGAAGCGCTCGCTGACGAGTGCCGACCGCTGTTGGCAGGGAACGACGGGATGGTTGCCGTGCAGCGGCTGCTGTATGAGCGGCAGGTCGAGGTGCTTGATGCGGTGGTGATCACGCGTGAACTGTTGGGGGCGGGTCCGACGTCGCTCGCGGAGGCGAAGACCATCGTTCTGACGAGCCCGGGCAGAGGGCGTGAGCTGAGGGTGCACGAGCAGTTCATGGATGGCTTGGAGCAGAACGGTGCCTTCGACCAGTGACAATCGGCTGATCGGCGCCACGGCCTCGTCCCGGCCCGGTTCCAGGACCGATCCGCTGGGGCCTGAAGAGGGGCCTGCCCGCCAGTCCCGTCACGGGCACGCGATCATGTGAGGTTCGAAGACGGTAAACCGTCTTGGAACCCTCGATACGGGGTCCAAGACAGGCTCACTCATAAACGGTGGCGGCCTGCAGTGCTCGCGCCAGGAAGGTCCAGTCTCCGCTGTCGGGGAACTTCTTCCCCTGGTTCTGGTACCAGGCCGGCGAGTCATGCATCCACGCCGCCAAAGCCTCAAGCAGTGGTGTTCGGCAGCGGGCCGAGAGGAACAGCAGACGGCAGGCCGCCGACTGTCTGAACCAGAGCGGCATCCATGGCGATGAGTATTGCCCCGTAAGAGTCCTGCATAGCGCAGGAGAACGTCCGGGGTGGGGCAGCGGTGGCGGACGAGGGTGGGAGCGACGCGGAGGGTGTCGAGCGGGCTGAGGGCGAGGTAACGCACGAGCAGGATCTGCACGACCCGCCTGTCGGCGGGTGCTGGATCGCGGGCGCGAGGAGGTGTCTGCAGGCCGTGGTGTGGGCGCGTGAAGGCGTCGGCGTCGATCAGGAGGCGAGTTCACGGCGGGCGGTCACGAGGAAGGGGGTCAGCGTGCAGGTGGGGGCGGGCGGGGCACAGGAGGACGTGCGGGATGCGGCACCATTTGCTGGCGTCAGAGTAGGGGTGGGCGAGGCCGCCGTTCAGGTGCCAGCGGCTGGATGCGGACGTGGGCGGTGGCCGGTTCGGCGGGGTGCAGAGCGATGGGCCGCGGGCTGGTGCGCTGGTGGAGGTCGATGCGGTGGCCGCAGCGGCGGCAGCGGGCGCTGCGGCCGGGGCTGGTGGGGGCTGTCCGCAGGGGCGGGAGTGCCGACTGCTTCGTGGGGTGTTTTGCCAGGAGCGGTTCACGGCAGAGTGAGGTGTTCCTCGGGCTGGTGCAGGGGGCACGCCGAGCCTCTGGCCGTCCGGCTCGCACCTCCCGCCCAGCGGCTCCTTTTGGCTTGGCGCGCTGAGGAGAACTTGCTTGCGTCCGCACCCCAATTACTGACGTTGAAAGCGCGCATGCTCCAATCTCCCTGCGAGGGGTCAGCAGGTCGACTGGGCTGCCCCTCGGCCTGCCCCGTCGAGCAAGCGGACCACGTCGTCGTAGACGCCCTGCACGTCTCCCGTCTGCAGAATGAGGGATGCCGTTAGGTCGATGGCCTGGTCGATCACACCCTGGGTGGTGCGCTTGGCCTCCTCGAGCCGCTCCAACTCGCGTGCGATCTCCGGCCGGGCGGTCGCGAACGCGGCGGGCAGCCGCTGCAGCGCATCGGCCAAGTCCCATCGTTGGGGCACCAGGTAGGACCAGTCGCCTTCGTGGTCGACGACGGTCGGTTCGGTGATCCGCGGCCCCTGGGTATGCTCCACGTCCAGGTGGAGTCTGGAGCAGTCTCGGTACAGAGCGGTTAGTTGGGGGTCGTGGTCTTCGAGGAGGATCTCGCCAAGGGTGTATCCCTCCATGCGCAGGCCCACGCGGGTGAGCATCGTGGCCGCGTCCAGAGATGCCCGCTCGGGATCGTACTCAACGATGGTCCCGGCTGCGGAGTGGCGAAGCACGATGGGTTTGTCGGGCCAGGCGGTGCCACGGCGCACCCGGACGGGCACGAGGCTGAGCTGGCGGCGCGTGACCGTGGTCATGGCTGCTCTCCCATCTCAAGGAGGATCCGGCTGACGGCCTCAAGCCGCAGGCGGGGATCTTGATTCATGGCAACCGTGATCGTCCTATCGTCCCTGGAGTGGTGGATGGCCACGATGCGGTCGCCGATTGTGCTGTCGAGCTGCGTGAAGTCCCATTCCTCGATCTCCAGGCGGTGCTCGGCGACCAGGGCCTCAAGAGCCACTGCAGCCCGGTCTTCGGAGACAAGTACACGGGACACCGGCTCGTCGGCGCCTGCGGGGTGCGTCATGCGATCACCTCCGGTGCCCCGCCCGGGTGGCGAGGGTGGTGGTAGTGCGCTGTGGGGATGACTGGCGGTAGGGAGAGCATGCTCGCCAGCATCGCGCAGGGCCGTTTCAGCAGGCGTTTCATGTGTCTTCTCCTCACGGGTCAGGCCTTCAGGGCGCGGACGGCCGGCTGGGGCGCATCGTCCGTTGTGCGCGGCATTCAGGCTCACGGCTGCGCTCGGGCTGACTAGAGGAAACACGACACGCGCAGCGACCTTGGCAAGGTTGCCAACTCACGTCGAACACCGAGGAAGGGCTGGTATGGTCCGCACCCGCTTCCGCCCTGATCCGGTACCAGGAAAATCCGCAGGGCCGAGCCGCAGGGTCGTCACCTGCGGTCCGCGAGGTCACGCTCACGTTGCGGCTACTCGGCCGTCGCGAAGGGGCAGCGTGCAAGCCAGTCGGCCGGGATGAGGGCGTCTCCCTCGCGCCAGCGGGCGATGATGTTGTAGCGGCGGCCAGCATCTGCTCGGCGCCGTCGTCGGGCTCCTGCGCGAGGAGTTTGACCGTGTCCGCTGCGGCGTGGAACGGGCCGACGTCCATGGTGTCGAGCATCGCGCAGATGTCGCCCTCGGGGTCGGCGGCGGTACTGCAAACCGCAATCCAGCCTCGTGCAGCAGGGTCGCCGCGGCGTCCAGGTCCTGCAGGGTCCGCAGCCGTTGCTTGGTCATCTTGGCGCTGCGCGGTGACGTTGTGGGAGCAGCACGGCCAGGCGCAGGTCCCGGACCTGGAGGTTCATGGTTTCCCCAAGGTTTCTCCAAGGCCGGATGGCGACGGTGTGTGTACACAGAATCCGCTGTGCTCCCGCATCTCAGAGAAGGGAAGAGAGGTCATGCGTAAACGTGTTCTCGCTGGCGCAGCGCTGCATATTCGCGCCTACTTCCCTCCGGCGTGGCCTGCGAAGACTCACTCCACACGGACCAGTGCGGCCACAACATCGCTCAGACGCAAGCAGCTGCTCCGGCGCCGGGACAGTGCACCGCTACCCGGTGCGGGCCGCTGCAGTCGCTGCCGCAGGTGCATGGCCACCGGCCCGGGGATCTGTCCGTCCCTGGGTCACGCTGACGGGCTCAGCGGGTCCGGGCTCGAAGACTACGCAGCGCGCGTCCCCCGGCCCCCGAAACAGGCACGCCCCCGCGCCGATTCAGCTCGTGCCCACTGCCCGCGGGGTCGGGTGGCGATGACGCTGCCGGCCCAGCGTCAGCCACGCCCTCCTTCGGACAGGTCCCGGACAGGTTCCTGACCAGTACGGACACGAGACGCGATGTCCCGGACTGGGGACATGTTGTGGCGTTCACAACCGTCGCAGCAAGCTTCCATCGCAAGCCGCTGCGCCGCAGATGCGAATCCGAAAGCCGGCGAGCAGCTCGACCACCCGCCCCACGCAGAAGGAGACAAAGTGAAGATCCCACAGGGCGGCACTCTGGCCGCAAAGGCGGCACTGGCACTGCTGGTGACAGCGGGACTGACCGCCCCCGCCTATGCCCAAGACGCCGAGACAAGCAGAAGGTCCGACACCGGGCCGACCGCCAGGGCTGCCGTCATCAAGGACAGGGTCATGACCTGGAATTCCCACGGACAGGACCTGCAGAGCGGTGTTGCCCTGCTGAGTGCACAAATTCAGAAGTTCAAGCCCCAGATCGTGCTGCTCCAAGAGTCCTGTCACGATGAAGTCAAATTCACCGCCAAGCGGCTCAAAGTTATCGGTCTGGATTACGAGTTCATGGCCGGCACGTCCAACTTCCATATTTTCTGCGGGGGAGAGCTCGGCCAGGCCGTTCTCGTCGCGAAGGGCACACGCGTCAGCGGCTACGCGAACGTCCCGTACGCCAAGGAATACAACGACAACGAGAAACGAGGCTACAGCACCTTTTCCACCGAGCTTGCCGGCCGCACCGTGCAAATCTTCAACACACACCTGAACAGCCACAAAGGCGCTGCGGGCCGCCCCAAGCAAATACAGGCCCTGGTCGCGGCGGCACGTCCCCACCAGCGCACCCTGTTGGCCGGTGACTTCAACACCCAGCCCTGGTACAACGAAATGAAACCGGTGTGGCAGGAGAACCCAGCCTACCGGGACGTCGACCCCTACTGCGGCAGCACATGGCACAAGTTGTGCAATGGCACCCAGGAAGAGTCCGGCAAGAAGTTCGACTATTTGCTGCACCAGGGCATCAACTCCCGCGCCTGTTACCTGCGCA
This sequence comes from Streptomyces sp. NPDC030245, assembly GCF_055572995.1. Lineage (NCBI taxonomy): Bacteria > Bacillati > Actinomycetota > Actinomycetes > Kitasatosporales > Streptomycetaceae > Streptomyces > Streptomyces sp. NPDC030245. The sequence goes on from NZ_JBVICF010000010.1 coordinate 44,936, forward strand.
ACACCCGCAATGTGGACCACCGCGTCGTCGTCAGCGACGTAACCGCATCCACACCCTCGACCACCGCCTGCCGCTTCGTGTAAAGGGCAACCACCCCCGTGGGAGCAGATCCGGCGCCCGCCTGCGCACTCCGTGACCATGCGGCTCATCCCTGGCGCCCGGGGGGACCGCTGGCTTCTGCCGGTGCGGGGCCCGTGCACAGGCCGGTCCCGCACCGTGTCGTGCACCGGCCGGGGACGTCCCCGCTCGGCCGGACAGTGACGATGACAGGTGCCGTCGCCAACCGTAGGCAGGCGGGTGGGCGACGGTTCCCGTACACAGGCGGGCACATGCGGGTATGGGGCACCTGTACCACTCTGGTGTGGTATCTGCTCCCCGGCGAGAGGACCGTCCCCTGGGCATCGAAGACGGACTCGGTGAAGCCGCCGACCAGGCAAAGAAGATCGTCACCGGCGACGACGAGGACAAGCAGAACCAGAACTCGGATGACCTGGACGAGACAATGAAATCCGAGAAGGGGTCCTACTCCGAAGGCCAGCAGAAGGACAACCCGATGCGCAACCTCGAGAACAGCTGAAGTCGTCGAACTGACCGTCAGTCCGAGCGCTCCATCCCGCGAACCACGCCGGAGAGAGCGCTCTGTCCACGAGCGCGAGAGAGGGCCCGCCCGGCAGATGGTCGGACCGCTATCTGCCGAGGCCCTCGCCCCCGGGCCGGAATGCGTGATCGGGTTGGGGGCACAACCGAACCGCGTGTCGAAGCCCGCGTCCCGGTCTGCGCGTTCGCTTTCTTCCCCCGGGAGCCATGGGCCCGGAAGGGGACAGACTCGACGGCCTCGACCACGACCAGGACACAGAAGGCCTCGCCATGGACAAGACCGTGGACGGCCCAGGGGTGCCGGTAACCGGCTATGGGCTCTACGACGCCGAGGAAGAAGCTCTCAAGTGGTGTCCGGCCCCCGCCCGGGAGCGAAAGGCAGTCCTGTCGCGGCAGACGGAACGGACGTCCGAACAGGGCACGGTATGAGCGCCCCGGACGGCCACGGGCCGACAGGCGCAGTGTGGACGGTGACGACCTGGCAGGGCTGGCAGCACTTCGCACTGAGCGGGGTGACCGGTCCGGGTGGGCCCAGGGCCTGCGGCCCGGCCCGGCGTGACCGCTCCGGGTGGCGGGGTGTTCGGGTCGGTTTCGGTTACTCGGGCCGTCCCACCGTCAGGGGGAGGTCGCGGAGTTGGCGGCGGGAGGTGATGTCGAGCTTTTTGAAGATGTTTCGCAGGTGGGCGTCGATCGTGCGTGGGCTCAGGAAGAGCTGGGTGGCCACCTCTTTGGAGGTGGCGCCGGTGGCGACGAGTCGGGCGATCTGGAACTCCTGGGGGGTGAGCGGGTTAGGTGTTCCGGTCTGGCGTTGCGGTACGCGTTCGCCGGACGCCTCCAGTTCGCGGGCGGCTCGTGCGGCGAACGCCCCGGCGCCGATCGATGTGAGTTCCTCGTGGGCGGTGCGCAGTTGGGTGCGGGCCTCGGTGAGGCGTTCCGCGCGCCGCAGCCACTCCCCGTGGAGGAGTCGCGCGCGTGCGAGGTGGACCGTTCCTTCGCTGTGACTGAGCCGGGTGATGGCCTCACGGTAGAGCTCGTCGGCGGCCGGCCCGTCGGTGAGCAGCGCTCTGGAGCGCAGCTCGACCCCGGCCGCCCAGTGGGTGCCGCTGGCCGCGGTGCGTTCCGAGAGGCGTTCGAGGACCGGGAGGGCCAGGTCGCGGCGGCCGGCTCGTACCGCGGCCTCCACGAACTCGACGGGTATCCATGAGTGGAAGCCCGGTTCGTCGAGGTCGCAGGCGGGGCGCGATGCCCGCATCGCGGCCTCGTACTGGCCCAGACCGTTGTGCAGGACGGCTCGGGCGTACTCGGTGACGTTGGCCAGTCGGCCCTCTGCCCGCTCGTGTGAGGCGCGTGTCGCGACGTCGGCGAAGGCGGTGGTCGCGGTCTCGTCCCCGCGCCAGGCGGCGAGGGAGACATCGACGTACACCACGGGGGGTGCCCCGGCGTCGACCGCGATCGTGTGTGTCTCGTCCACCAGTGCCGCCGCGTGGCTGAACTCCCCGGCGTGGATGTGAGCCAGGGCGCGGAAGCTCAGCAGGACCGGCAGGTCCGCCAGGGCGCCGCGTCGCCGGGAGAGGGCGATCTGCCGGTCGGCCAGCGTCCGCCAGGCGGTGTCGTCCCAGAGGTCCATCGCGGCGTTGCAGGCCATCCACACCTCGCCCAGCCCGTATTCGTCGCCGTTGCCCGCGCGGCGGTAGCCGTCGAGGGCCCGGCGCAGCAGCGGGGCGGCGGGGGCGCAGTCCTCGCTCACCTGGGTGGCCAGGCCTTCGAGGAGCAGGTCGAGGGGGCGGGCTGGCCGGCCGAGGGGTGGTAGGGCCCGTGCTGCGCCGGCCGCGTCGAGGAGGCGTGCCCCGTTGGCGAACCGGCCGGCGAAGACGGCCGCCGCGAAGGCGTCGAGGACCAGTTCGCGGGCGGCGGCCGGGTCGGTGTGGGCCGTCGCCTGCGCGGCGCGCAGCAGCTTTGTCACCGCTTCGTCGTCGCGTTTCCTGTCGAAGGAGACGCGGGCGCGGAGGGCGGCCGCTTCGGCCCGTCGGGGTGTGTCGTCGGCTCTCAGGTCCGTCTCCGCCATGGCCACCAGGGCGAGGGCCGCGTCGGCGGCTCCGGTGTCCCGTTTGGCGCGCGCGGCGGCCAGTGCCCGGGTGGCACGGCGGTCGGGGTCCGGCGTCAGGGTGGCCGCCCGTTCGAGGAACGCGGCGGCCGCTGCGCTGCCGCCGCGGGCCCGGGCGCGTTCCGCGGAGCGTTCGAGGGATGCGGCGACCTCTTCGTCGGGGCCGGCCGCCGCCATGGAGCGGTGCCACGCCTGCCGGTCGGGCTGGTCGTCGTCGGTGACCTCGGCGAGCGCCCGGTGTACCGCGCGGCGGTCTTCCGGGGGCGCGGTGCGGTAGACGGCCGAGCGCACCAGGGGGTGGCGGAACCTGACCCATGGGGTGATGGTCAGCAGCCCGGTGTCCTCGGCCGGCGTCGCCGCTTGGGGGGCGATGCCGAGGAGTTGCGTGGCGCGGTGGAGGAGGGAGGGTTCCCCGATGGGTTCGGCTGCCGCCGTCAGCATCAGGAGGCGGGTCGGGGCGGGCAGTGCCTCCAGTCGTGTCCGGTAGCTCGCCTCGACGCTCCCCGGTGCGGGCGCCGCCGCCGGCGGTGCGAAACCGCCTGCCAGGTCCGCTGTCTGCGGCAGTTCGAGCAGTGCCAGTGGGTTGCCCGCGGACTCGGCGACGATTCGTTCGCGCACCTGGGGGTCGAGTGGTGCCCGGAAGCGGGAGTCGAGCAGTGCTCGGGCGTCTGTGTCGGCCAGTCCTCCCAGCCGGAGTTCCGCCAGCCCCGCCAGTTCGTCACCGCTTGCCGGCTCGCGGACGGCGAAGACGACCGTGACCGGCTCGTCCTGGATCCGGCGGGCGACGAAGGCGAGGACCTGCGCGGAGGCCCGGTCGAGCCATTGGGCGTCATCGACCAGGCAGAGCAGGGGTTGTCTCTGCGCGGCCTCGGAGAGGAGGTTGAGCACCGCAAGGCCGAGGTGGAAGCGGTCCGGTGTGCCGGTACTCAGCCCGAAGGCCGCCTCCAGTGCGCCGCGTTGGGGGTCCGGCAGCCGCCGCAGCACGCTCAGCATGGGGCCGCAGAGCTGGTGAAGTGCCGCGAACGCGAGCTCACTTTCGAACTCGGCCCCGGACGCCCGTAGGGTCCGCACTCCTGGTGCGGTCCTCGCGTAGTCCAGCAGCGTCGTCTTGCCGATGCCCGCTTCGCCGCGTACGACGATGGCCTCGCCCTGCCCCGCGCGCGCCCGGTGCAGGAGGCGGTCGAGCACCTGGGCCTCGCGGGAGCGGCCGAGGGGCACCCGGCGTTGCGGCGGCAGGTGGGGGGTGGGCATCGATGGTCCTCCGCCACCGTGGCACCTCGGTGTCCGGCCTCCGGGAGGACGGGGGCGTCGGGCCTGCCCGGGACGGCCGGCGAAGCCACACGGCACTGTCTCGGACAGTGGTGATACCCCCTGGTCAGGAGCCTATGACATGGCTGATGGGCCGTCAACGAGGGGGTTTCTGAGGCCCGGTGGCGTCCTGCGGGTCGCGGCGGGCGCGCCGCCGGGGACTCGGGAAGAGGGCCGGGGCCGGTCGATGCGCACACCGTCGGGTCCCGCCGCTGGTGCGCGTCATCTGGGTCATCCGGGTCAGAAGGTGACGGTCACCTTGCCGCGGATGTGCTTGGTGGCGAAGTCGGTCAGCGCGCGGCGGGCTTCGGTGAAGGGGTAGTCGGCGCCGATGGGGGTGCGGAGTTCACCGGTGGCCGCCAGCGCGGCCAAGGAGGCGAGTCTGCCTTCCGGGGTGGTGGTCCCGCCGTAGACGGCGGTGACGCCGCGTTCGAAGGCGGCCGGTCCGCCCAGCGGGGAGACCAGGCGGCCGCCCCTTCGTGCCGCCGCTGCGGTCCTCTCCAGCGTGGGCCCGGCGTTCGCCAGGTCGAAGACGACATCGACTCCGCCCGGTACCAGTCGCAGTGCCTCCTGCGCGATGTCCACGTGCTGGTAGTCGATGGGGTGGCGGGCTCCCAGGCCGTCCAGGAACTCCTGGTCGTCGTGGCGGCCGGTGGCGAGTACGACGAGGCCCGCCCGGTCGGCGAGCTGCACGAGGTGGGAGCCCACTCCCCCGCTGGCCCCCACTACGAGTGCGGTGTCGCCGGCGGCGGCGTCCGCGAGGTCCAGGAGCGCCGCCGCGGTCAGGGCCGCGGTCGGGAGTGCGGCTCCTTGTGCCGCCGTGAGACCGGCGGGCCGTACGGTCGCCGCGGCGGTGGCGTTTACCAGCGTGTACTCGGCCAGTGCTCCGGAGTGGACGCCGTTCCAGGCCATGACGGACTCACCGGTGCTGAAGCCGGTGACACCGGTGCCGAGGGCTTCGATCACACCGCTTACGTCGACGCCCGGGACGAACGGGTGGCGTACCGGCAGTGTTCCGCGTGCCTTTCCGGTGATCAGCACTTGGTCGATAGCGTTGAGTGCGGCGGCCTCCATCCGTACCAGGAGCTGTCCTGGGCCTGGTACGGGTGTGGGCAGGTCGGTGAAGTCCAGGCTTTCCAACGGTCCGTAGGTGTGCGCGACGAGCGCTTTCACGGTGTTCTCCTCGGTTGCCCCGTTGTGGGCGCGGGCGGGTTGGTGGGTGGGTGGGGTGGTCGTGCGGTGTGGTGCGGTCTGTCCGCGTCGGCCGGAGCGGCCGGTGGCGTGCGTGTGCGGCGACGTGCCGCGGGGGCGGCGCGTGCCGGGGGGCGGCGGTCCCCGGTCACAGCAGCGGCCTCCGGTCACAGGGGCAGAGTGCGACGCAGCCAGCGCACCCGGGCCGCCCTGGCCTCACCGGAGAGCGTGGCGTGCGGTACGAGGGCGTCGAACCCGTGGAAGGCGCCGGGCCAGATGTGGAGTTCGGCTTGGCCTCCGGCCTGCCAGATCCGTGTCGCGTAGGTGACGGCCTCGTCGCGGAACGTCTCGGCCGAGCCGGCGTCGATGAAGGCGGGTGGCAGTCCGGACAGGTCTGTTGCCCGTGCCGGCGCCGCGTAAGGGGGGACGTCGGGGCTGCCTCGCAGGTCCCCGAGCAGGGCGCTCCAGCCGGTGTTGTTCGATGTGCGGTCCCACACTCCCTTGCCGGCCATCTGGCGGCCGGAGGGAGTGTCGTCGCGGTCGTCGAGCATGGGGCAGACGAGCAGTTGCCCCGTGGGCTGCGGGCCGCCCCGGTCGCGCAGGAGCAGGGACAGTGCGGCGGTGAGGCCGCCGCCCGCGCTGGCACCGGCGACCACGAGCCGATCGCGGTCGATTCCCAGCGCGCGGGCGTGCTCGGTGGTCCACAGCAGGCCGGCGTGGACGTCCTCCAGTGCTGCGGGGTAGCGGTGTTCGGGTGCCAGCCGGTATTCGACCGAGACGAGTACGAGGCGCAGGTCTGTCACCCAGTCCAGCATCTCGGCCAGGAGGCTGCGGTTGTCGCCGAGGACCAGCCCGCCGCCGTGGGTGAAGTAGACCGCTGGCAGCAGTGCCGGTGCCCGGGCCGGGCGGCAGATCAGCAGCGGGACACCGGGCGCACCGGCCGGGCCGGGCACCGTGCGCTCCTCGTACTCGATGGCGCCGCCTCGGCGCAGGTCCTCGTCGGACGGTCTGATGGCGCGCATGGATCGTCGTACGGCCGGGATCATGCCGGGCAGGACCGTGGGCGGCATGATCGCGGAGAGGGGGCCGAGTGCTTGGGCCAGTTCGGGGTCGAAGGGGGGCGGTGGTCCGGGGCTGCTGTCGGTGGTCATGACGGACTCCTGCTCGATCAGGGGGGTGAGGGGTGTGGCTTCTGGGCCCCGGGGTGCCGACCCCGGGCCGCGGAGGGCCGGCCCCGGTACGCCGGGGCCGGCCGGGAGAGCGGGAGGCCGGGTAGGCCGGTCCCCGGTTGGGCCGGGAAATCCGGGGGCGGGAGGAGGTACCGGCCGGTGGCCCCGGCCGGTGGCCCCGGGAGGAGCGGGAAGCCCGTGGATTCGGGCCGGCGTCACGCCTGGTCGAGTCCGAGGAGCTGGAGTTCCCAGGCAAGGCTCGTGCCGAAGCTGCCACCGTGCTGGAGCATGATGTCGGTGATGCCGGGGACCGTCTTTTCCCGGGCCCAGTCCCGCTGCCACTCCGATATGACGGTGCCGGCGCAGGTGGGGACGACACCGGCCTGGATCATGCGCTGAACGCCGCGTTCGTGGGCCTCGGTCGTGGTGGCGCCCGAGGCGTCCGTCACGGCGAAGACCCGGTAGCCGTCGGCGATGGCGTGAATGGCGGGCCAGGCCAGGCAGATGTCCGTCCACAGGCCGGCGATGACGAGGTCCTTGCGGCCGGTCGCGGCGACGGCGTCCACGACGCGCTGGTCTTCCCAGGTGTTGATCGCGGTGCGGTCGATCGGTTCCTGGTCGGGGAAGACGTCCTGCAACTGACGGATGATCCGGCCGCCGCGGTCCTTCACCACGGTGGTCAGGATGGTCGGCACGTCGAACAGCTTGGCGCCCTTCGCCAGGGCGGTGACATTGTTGACCACCAGGTTGGTGTCCGCGCTGCCCATGCCCGCGAACTGGGCGCCTTGGTGGTCGATCAGCAGCAGCACCGACTCCTCGGGAGTGAGCAGGGCGTCAAGGCCGGTGTAGGTGATGCCGTTGGCTGCCATGGGGGTTGCTCCAATGTCCGTATCGGTCGCGGCGCTCGCTTTCCGCCGCTGAACCGAAGCTCCCACGCGGCCGGTTGCCTGGGCATCGGTGATGTTCGCCTATGCCGGTACGTAGTACTGCTGAAGCCGGTACCCGGTACTGCAACGGTTCTTGCCGTGGCGGTTGGGCAGGGAGGGCGATCTTGTCGTGGGCGGGAAGCCGGGCGACGACGGCGCGGCGGTCGAACTTCGGGTGGACGTCGGTGCCGTCGGTGGGCTGGGGGAAGTCGCCGTGGCGGTGGCGCCAGTCCACTGCAGTCGCCCGGCCCACCTCGGCGATCCGCCCGGCCTCCGCCGGCAGTACCCGGTCCTCGCCGGCGGGACTTGGCTGCAGGGCGGCGAGCGGGGAGCGGCGGCCCGGTGCGGTCTTGCCCCGGCAGCCCGGCAGCCGGCTCCTACAGGGGTCGGTCGAGCCCGGCCCCGTCGCAGTGGAAGTTCCAGCTCTCAGAAAAGGGGATTCACAACCTCACAAGGCACCCCACCCGTTTCACCATGCGGACATGGAACCGCGGGCCCGTTTTTGGCTGTAGAAGGGTCCCCCGTGGCCCCGTTTCCTCCGCAGGAGATCTGGGCCCTCTCTGTGTCTAGGCCCGGAGTTTCCCGCGAAGGGACGACCCGGGCCCAGGCGGACGGGGCCCGCTCGCTGGATGCCGGAGTCGCGACGAGCAGGCTCCCAGACTCACAAGGGGCCTGGATGCACATAACCGTTCTCTGCGTGGAAATAGACATCACCATCGGCACACTGTTCTTCGGCGTGCTCGCGGTCGTGGCCGACAGGATCGTCTCCACCAAGCTGACACCCCCCATGCGGCACAACCCCAGGTGATGGACTACTCAGTCGGCGACCGGCTCGCCCCGACGATATACGCGCCTTCGAAGTGCCCGGCCACCATCTGGAACATACCTGCTCCAACTCTGGGACATCTGCTAGTCGATGGCCGTACCTTCACACCACAGACGGCCTCAACCGCCTAGGAGCGACATGGCAGACCTCCAGCTCATCTGTGATGCCTGCAAGAAGCCCATTGAAGATGACAGTGGCTATCTCTGGATCGACAACGAACAGGTCAATGCCGCACTCGCAGCTGCAGCCGAATGGACCCGCAAGCACACCATCCCCGAAGGCCAGCCTCTCGCCGGCGGACAAATAGTCAGCGCGGGAGACCTGCTCGACTACCCGGAGGAAGTGCCATGGCAGGCCCACCACCACGACTGTGACCCCAGCCATAACGCCAACGCCTACAGCATCCAGGCGCACCGGATCGACACCTGGGCTGGACTCCTCGACTGGACAGCTCACCTCATGGAGAAGGACTGGCTCATCCACACCGACTGGGGCGACCTGCTCCGCAGCATCCACACGAGTCATCACCGCCTCGCCCTCACCCCCACCAGCAAGGAGTCGTCGTGACAGGCGAACGGCTTACTCCGCAGAACGCGACGATCACCACCGCCGCCGTCGAGGTGAAGGCCCTCACCATCCGAGGCAAGCAGGTCACCCTCGCGGTCTTTCGGCAACTCAAGGAGGAAGCTCTGATCAAAGACGACGGCACACTCCTCGGCGAACCGTGGGGCGCCGTCAACTACCACCCAGACAGATGCGCAGATGCCCCTGAGCACCTGCACGTCGTCTGGCAGCACGAGGATGAACTCCGTCGCACAGCAGTCCAGATGCCCGGCGTCGGCTACCACCGGCATCCACTAGCGGACCTGTACGTCCAGGCCAGGATCATCGACGGGTCCATCCACCGCCCGCACGCCGCACCCGAAGCCGGCGACAGCCTGCACCTGAGCGAACGGATCCCCGCCGGGTGGCGCATGCTCGCGAAGGGGCGGTTTTGGCACGACGGCATGGACTTCGAGGGTGCCGTGCCCGTTCGCCTGCGGAAAGCATGGAGGCAGTCTTCGCGGTCCGTCTCCGACGAGGACCGGCAAGCCTTCGCGACGGCACTAAGCATGCTTGGAATCTCTCCCACCGAACCGGCCGAGCAGATCCAGGCCGAGCTCCTCTCAATGATCCCGACCGAGCGATACCGGGCCATCGCTGTCGAACTCATGCAGCTGCCGCAGCTGTTCATCGCGGTCTGACAGGCCCGTCACCAGGGCTGCTTCCTCGACAACCTTCAGCAGCGCCGAAGCAGACTTGATGCGCCCGTTGTCGTAGGCAAGCTGGGTGGACCGCTCGTGGGCCACGATCGCCGCCAGGCCGTTGGTGAGGGCCGTGTCGAAGGCGCCAGCGGCCGCGGCCGCCGTGGGCACCAGCTCGGGCCGCCGAGGGTTTTTCTCGCACTGACGGTGCACAGCGCCCATGAAGACGGGGGACGGAAACGGTCGCTCGTCTCTGCCACCGGAAAGCGCAGTAACCACAGGTCTCCGCCTCCGGCGAGAACCCCGGCACGGACCAGGGCGCAGGACGGATCGCGCCGGGGGCGAGCTGCGCGCTAAGCGGAACCCGCTGCAGTGCGGCGGGCATCCGGAGTCGGATGGTGGTATGTCTTCCACACCAGCCCGCCGCACGCGGTTACCTCGCCCTCATCGCCTTATTGCCCGTCCCAGCTCGGGGGGCAGACCCGTTCGTCCGCCGAGGAGTGCACCCGGCCCTCAGCATGGTGCAGGGAGTCTGGATTGGGCGCGGCGCATCGAGTTGGTATCGATCCTGATCGCGTCTTTGGTGGCGGTGGCCGGCCTCTGGTATTCGAGTGTCCAGACGCAGCAGGCCAATGATCAGACCCGGCAGGAGAGGGCGTTGACGAAAGAGGGGCAGATCACCGACCGCTTCAACGCCGCGGTGGGCAACCTGGGAGACCAGGCCGACGAGGTGCGCCTCGGTGGAATCCTCGCACTTCGGCGGATTATGGAAGACTCGCCTCGCGATCAGCCAGCCGTTGTGGACGTTCTCTCGGGGTATGTCCGCACGCGTGCGCCGGCCGCCGGAGGCGGGACGAAGCGGGACGCTGGCGGCCGGCCCGCCCCCGACGTGCGGGCAGCGTTCGAAACGCTCACCCAACGGAACCCGGTCCATGACAAGTCAGCCCGGGTCGATCTGCGTGATACGCACCTGCGTTACATCGGTGTGCGGCCAGGCCCGGCCGGGGCTGAAGAGACAGGGGCGAACGGGCAGAGGCTGGAGCGCGCCAACCTCTCCGGTGCCGACCTGGCCAACGCACATTTGCCCCGGGCACGTCTTTCGGGAACCCATCTCGTCGGCACCCGACTGGAAGGCGCCGATCTCCGAAGGGCCAACCTGCGCGGCACGGACCTGCGCGGAGCGCAACTCCTCGGCGCCGACCTGAAGGGCGCAGACCTGCGGGGCGCCTGGTTGCGAATCGAAGGCAAGACCAGCGGCAACGGCAAAAGCGACTCTGACACAGAAGCCCCGGCCTCCGAACAGCCTGCCAAGATCAGCGCGGACCAACTCCTCGAAACCCAATGGGATCACACCACCCTGCTTCCATCCGCCCTGAAGGACGACCCCCGTATCCGCAAGCAGCTCTCCCGCATGCACACGGGCACGCGGTGAGAGAGGACCCGTTTCAGCGGACGTAGATCCATAGCCGGGCCGGGGGCGGAAACGGTCGTCTACGCCCACTTCGGCCGGTTCGATGACCCGAGCGCGCGCACAAGGCAGGTGGGCGCGCAAGCCCAATCAGGTTCCTGCATTTGCGCCTCCCCCCTTTCGCGCCCCGTCGCACCGTATGAGACACAGCCAAGTGTCTGGAAAACCATCGAACTTGGGCTAGTACCACCAGCCCTCACCCTGGGGCAGGCGGGGCACGCTCTCGGCGAGCGCGACAGCGACGGGGTACTCCACCCCGCCAGCGTCCGGCCGCACACGAAGGCGTGCGCGGCGGACTGCTCCGGTCGGTCACACCGTCCAGACGTCCGACCCGCCGCCCTGCCACTCGATCAGCGGCGAGCGCACGACGTCCATCTCGTCGTAGCTCTGCAGACCGGCCTCCTGCATAAACGCGGCTACATCCTGCGCCGAGAAGGCACGTCCGGAGATCGTCCCGTCGATCCGGACACGCCTGCCGCCGTCCTTATCAGGCGGGTCAACGACGACGGGATAATCAGCGGCCATGTGTCCAGAGTGCGGCGGACACATCCAGCCCGCAGCCTGGCCTGCGCCGCCCGAGTCGCAGGAGAGCGTCAGCGGATCCAGACGCAACGTTTCTGCGGTGAATCTCCTCCTCCACCCGGCTCAAGCACACGGTAGACAGGCCTGCGGACGGTAAGCCTGCCGTCGTGATCAAGAACCTCAGCCGCGGCCTCGCCGCGCTCAGCCTGTCCCTGGCACCGCTCCTCGCCCCCGTACCCGCACAGGCGCAGGCCGTTCCCACCGAGACCACGACCCTGGCCGATGCCGTGCACCGCATCCCGGTCGCCGATGAAAACCGCGGCGGATACAAACGCTCTGCCTTCAAGCACTGGAACGCCGGCGCGGTGAAGGACGACGGCTGCAACACCCGGGCAGAGGTACTGATCGCCGAGGCCAGCGAGGCGCCCACCGTCAAGTCGGGCTGCAAGATCTCCGGCGGAGAATGGGTCTCGTACTACGACGCCCAAGAGGTCGAAAACGCCGGCGCGCTCGACATCGACCACATGGTGCCACTTGCCGAAGCCTGGGACTCCGGCGCTTCCCACTGGAGCAAGGAGCGCCGCGAGGCCTACGCCAACGACCTCGGCGCCGAGGCCTCGCTGGTGGCAGTCACCGCCCGCACCAACCGAGCCAAGGCCGACCAGGACCCGGCCCAGTGGCTGCCGCCTCTGCCCGCCGCGCACTGCCGCTACATCTCCGAATGGGTGTCCACCAAGCTGCGCTGGGATCTCGCAGCGAACCCGGCCGAGCTCGACGCCATCGCCGTCTACGCCTCCGGCAAGTGCAAGGACACCCCCGTCCGGTACACCGCCGCCCCATGACCGACTGAAGCCCGCGCCCGGAACTGTCGGAGCCCCCGGTGCCGTCGCCACCACGAGGGCTCCGACATGCTTCCGGGCCACTGGGTGCCGGATCTTGTCTCGGCTGAACTGGCCCGGCTGCGCCCTTACGAACTGCTGCCACGACCTCGCGCCCCTCAAGATTCCGGCGACGCCACCCAGGGGCAGCCCGCTCGCCGCGGTGGACGGCTACTACGGCCATCAGATCGACCCGGGCATGCCCGCTTCGTACTGGAACATTAACTGGGACAAGTCCGACTGCGGCTACGGTGTCGGCCAGGTGACCGACGGCATGCGCCTGCCCGGGCACGAGAAACCGCACGAGACCAGCCTCTCCCCGGCCCGGCAGAAGGCCATCGCCGTCGACTACGCGACCAACATCGCCGCCTCGATGAAGATCCTGGCCGACAAGTGGAACGAGGTCCACAAGGACGGCCAGAAGGTCACCGTCAACAACGACGACCCCTCCCGCGTGGAGAACTGGTTCACCGCCGTGTGGAACTACAACCTCGGCTTCAACCCGCCGTCGGAGGCCTCCAAGAACGACGGGCACTGGGGTCTGGGCTGGTACAACAACCCGGCCAACCCCATGTACAAGAAGAGCTGGAACCACCCGTTCATGGACACGGACGTGGACGGCACCGAGGCCAACCACGACGCCGCCCACCCCCAGGACTGGCCCTACGAGGAGAAGGTGATGGGCTGGGCCGCCTGGTCCATCGACACCGGATACTCCTACGGCACCGACGGCCGCCAGGACTGGCCGGGCGAGTCCGGGTTCTCCTCGGCCGGCTTCCGCCCCGCCTGGTGGACCAGCACCGGACAGCGCAGCCAGGTCTCGCCGCCCTTGAGTACCTTCTGCAACAGCGACAACAACTGTGACCCGACGTCGCCGCCCAACTGCGGCACGGAGGAGTGCTACGCGCAGTACTGGTGGAACAAGCCCAACGCCACCTGGAAGACCAACTGTGACAACGACTGCGGCCACGAACTGATCAAGTACCAGACGTTGATCAAGGAACCCGGGCGCGGGACGCGCCTCAAGGACGGCACCCCCGTCTGCTCGGGAGCACCGGCCGGCTCGCAGGTCATCGCCTCCGTGCCCGCGGGAACCGAGACCTGGAGCGACTGCGGCAAGGTCGACTCGGCCGGCAGCTTCCGGTTCACCTTCAACCCCAGCACACTGGGCACCCATTACGAGGCCAAGGCCGACCTGCACCAGATCGGCGGCGGCTACGGCGGCCACTTCTGGTACGCGCACACCCGGGACACCGACCACCTCGGCGGTGAGGGCGGGCTCATGACGGTGAAGGGCACCTGGAAGCTGGGGAGCGCCGTCAAGGGCGGAGGAGCCAGGCTCTACGCGCACATACCCGACACCGGGGCCCAGACAGGCAAGGCCGTCTATCACGTCACCACTCCGTTCGGGACGGTCGACAAGACCGTCGATCAGAAGGCGAACCGGGGAAAGTGGGTGTCGCTGGGAGCCTACAACTTCAAGGATCAGGCACCCGAGGTGACTCTGACCAACACCACCTCCGACGGCACCGGCGACGACGACATCGCCTGGGGCGCCATCGCCGTCAAGCCGGGCGACTTCGGCGACTTCCCGACGATCAAGTTCAAGGCCGAGAACCCCACCGCGCCCGACATCGACAACATCGCCGCCCAGAAGCCGCAGGACGTGGCGCCCCCCACCTCGGCTCTCGCGCTCGGCGCCCGTAGCAGGAGCACCTCGCCCGCGACAAGAGCGGCGGACCGGTGCTCCGATCCGACGGACCAGGGACTGCGCATCTGCGCCGGCCCCTTCAAGGTCTCCACAGGCAAGGCCAGGCGGTCGCTCGGCAAGACCTCGGTCCGGGCTGCTTCGTCGGGCCCGGTCGGCTGGTGCAACTCCCTCTCCGGTACGGCATCGAAGTCGACCCGGACCGAGGGCTGCATTCGCGGCACCTACGCCGTCAACGTCACCAACAAGGACGGCGCGGTGGTCGGCGGAGGCACGGTCCACGTGACCCAGCAGATCGAACTGAATCCCAAGTCGCAGATGTTCACGGTGTGGTCGGACTTCTCACTGCCTGACCTTCAGGGCGAAGCGGCCAGCCTGACCCTGGACAACTATGTCAACACCTGCTGGGCCACGAGCGAGTGCACAAAGGACAAGCTGGGGCCGTGGTCGGGCAGTACCACGTTCACCCAGCACGACACACACTCTGTCTCTCGCACGGAGACGTACAGCTGGAACAAGGTTGCGGGCGGCCAGGGCACCCTGCACTTCACCTGGGACACCAGCTGGAGCGGGCCCGGGATGAAGGGCAGTGCGAACAACAGCTGGCGGGACAAGGCCTTCGACATCCGATGCGACAACCAGGTCGCGGGGAACACCGGCTGCGTCTTCCCCCACACCACCCCCACGTTGCCGCTGAACACGGCCAAGTACCCGGCTGCTGCGGCTTACTACTACGCCATGCAGGAGAAGCTCGCCTCGCACCCGGGCAGTGAGAGGCACAAGAAGCCGCTCCACCGCGAGGCCAACGAGAAGACCGCCAGGAACAACCGGAACATCATCTGCAAGCTCGCCGTTGCGGAATGGAAGCCGAACAGCAAGGCGATCGGGAAGAGCTGCGACGAGTACCCGTTCGCCAAGTCCAAGGAGAGCGGCGGCACCCAGGTCGCCTCTGGCAAGGAGTGCGTGCAGATGTACGCGCTCGCCAACGGGGACGGCACCTACACCGTCAAACTGGACGAGAACTACGCCTACCCCACCTACAAGGAGGTGTGCGGCCGCCTGGCCGTCACGACCGCGCAGAACACGGCCGCGGGGGGTGACCTCGGGCGGTTCACCCAGGACGTGAGACTGCTCGACAGCGACGCGTACTGGGTCAGGACAGGTTTCGAGTCCTGCGACGTCAACACCGTCTGCAACTTCTAGGAAGGAACTGCCCGCGGCCGGCTCACGGGGTGAGCCGGCCGCGCGGCACCTCCCACTGCACCATGTGCCCTTCGTGCACGCGTGGCGTCAGGCCGTCCATCGCGGCCACGGCCGAACCCGACCGCAGCGCCTCCAGCATGTCCCGCAGCATCGCTCCCACGGAGGGCCATAGGGCGGTGGGCGCCGGGTCGCCGAAGGACATGCCGCCCACAGACCCTTCGAGCCCCGCACGATGGTCGACGAAGATCATGTCCCCGGTGACGTCCCGCGCGAGGGGGATCCAGGAGGGGTGCGCGATACAGACCGGCGCGGAGTCGGCGGAGCCCTCTGCCGCCGCGTCCTCTGCCATCTCGACAAGCTCCCGGTGAGCGGCGAGCATCAGGTCGACGTCGAGGAGCACGTACCCGAAGAAGAAGGCGCCCGGGTCCAGACTTGACTCCGGGAAGCGGCACCCCCCGCACAGCGTGAGCAACGACCGCAGGTCACGGTGGACCGGAAGGCCCAGACCCTCCTCCAGCCGTGCGATCTCCCGGTCGGACAGACCCACACGCAATGTCCCGGCATCACCTGGTGCATGGTCCGCCAGCCATTCCGTGACCTGTGCCCAGAGCTCCGCCGGATCACCCGACCCGTCCGTACTCACGCGGCGATCATCCGATCCAGGTCTGGAACCGCATGCGCTCCTCACCACAACCACCCGACTGCCCGGAGCGCTGGGCATCGGACGGAACGTAGTGGGATCCGTAGGGCTCGGATGACAGTGTGCACTGGGTCTTCACGGGAGACAGGGCGACGGCCCCGAAGCCCACCAGCACCACAGCGGCCAGCACCCAGGCAACCTTCGAGCGGACAACGTGAACACCCATACGTCGATCATATGACCCATCCGGAACGATCGGTTCACCCGGCTCCTCGTCGTGGATATCTGACCGCCCTGCCCCCACGCACGATCCACCGGTGGATAAACATCACCTGCGAGGCCGCGGCAGGTACGTCCGCCACCGGCGTCGCACACGTGAGCCCGGACCAACTTGTCCGGGCGCACAGACTGTTCAGGGTACGGACGGCCTACAGCTCGAACTCGAGGTGCTCGATGTCCGTGAAGCGGACCTCCTCCAGGGAGCCGGCGCGGCGGCCGCCGTCCTGGAAGTACACCTCCTTGAGCGCTTCGGCGGCGATTGCCTGCAGCTGGGCGTCGCTGGCGCCAGCCTCTTGGGCGTTGAAGAGGCGAGCGGCGTACTGCGGGGGCAGGGCGACGGTCAGGTGTCGGATGCGGTCCTGATCCGTCGACCCGATCGGCGCGGTGTAGCCGAGGCGGGCGCGGGTGTCGATGACGATGCCGTCGGTGGACGCCGCCTTCGCCTTGGCCTTCGCCCGGATCTGCGGCTGCCACCGCTTCTTCACCTCGCCCTCCAGGCGCACGGCGAGGTCGGGGCGGGGTCTTTTGATCTGGTTCTTCACGTACCGCTCGACGGTGCGCTGGGAGATCCGCAGCAACTGGGCGACCGCCTTGGTGCCGCCCAGCTGCTTGACCAGATACCGCATCTGCGCGCCGGCCGACTTCGGTGCCGGGCGGGTGAACGCTTTTTGCACCGCCTTCTCCAGGCCGTCCCCGATCAGGCTCATGGTGGCCTTCTCCTACTCTCCGTTGTCGGCGTCGGTGACGGTGCCGTCCTTGATGTACCGGGCGAGGTTGAGGTCCGGGGCGTTGAACCGCTCGCGGACTTCCTCGCCCCACAGCACGGACTGGGTGCCCTCGTGCTTGACCAGGCCGGGGTTGACGCCGAGCTTGAAGCCGCCGGGCAGCGGCTTGCCGTCCCGGTAGGGCAGGAAGTCCAGCGGGCTCTCGCCGCCTGCGGCATAGACGACGCAGTCGGACAGAACCGCGATGGGGTACTGCCCGGTGAACGCCGCATGCTTGACGATCTTGCGGTGCAGGTTGATCCGGGTGCGGGAGATGACCGCCGCCCGGATGTCGGGCCGCCACGTCGGGCGCTCCAGCGCCCGCCACCGCTCACCCGGCCGCCAGCCCTCGCCCCGGGGCCGTTCGCGCAGCTTGCCCAGACCGCCCTTGACCGTCGCCTTGATCGCCGCGATGACGATCGCCAGCTCCGGGTCACGGGCCTTGTAGCCGTCCATCGCGGCAAGGAAGTCGGCCGACTCCATGTCGGTGTCGACGCCGAGGTCGGCCATCGTGGCGAGGTAGGCGTCACGCAGCCGCTGGTACCAGCCGTCCAGGTAACGGCCGTTCTCGTAGCGGACCCACGCCTCGATCGGCCGCACCTCGTAGCCGAGCTCCTGGGCGTAGGCGACGGTCGGCGTCGCGTACCAGGCCGGGCCCGTCGGCCGGTCGCCCTTTGGCGTGAACGGGGAGGGCAACAGCGAGCCGTCCAGCTCCACCCACTCCTTGCCAACCTTCACCTTCGACAGGTCGACGTGGGACAGGTCGACCAGCCACGAGCCGGGCAGCTTCGGGTCAAACGCGGGGGCCTTGACGTGCGTCGGCTCTCCCAGGCCGACGTTCAGCCCGTTCGCGCCAGCGGCGAAGGCCATGTTGACGTCGATGCCGACCAGGTAGCGCAGGGTGCACTCGGCATCGGTCATCGGCCGCGCCCAGTCGTACGCCTCCTCAAACAGCTTGTCCGCCGGGCCGCGCACGTGGAAGCGCGGCAGATTCTTGAGCAGCGGGTGCCCGTCCGGGGCCTCGCACGGCGCGCAGTCCACCGGGTCGCTGCCCAGCGACCCGGGTGTCTTGGTATCGGCCTGCCGCAGGACGCCGGTCTCCTCATCGCGCACGGCGTGGGTCGGCGGGTGCAGCGCGGTCATCAGCTCCAGGCCGGTGACAGCGGTGGAGCCACGCGGCGTCATCACCCTCGAGGCGTACATACCCAGGACGCGGGCGAGCTCCGCTGGCGGCAGCTGCGCGGCGGCACCCCAGAACCGGGCGTCCAGGGCGTTCCACGACGGGATACACAGCTGCACGCACTGGCGGTCCGATCCCTTGGCCGGACGGTAGATCCGGGCCCACGGCCCGAACCCGCGCTTGGTCAGCTTCCAGTCGGCGCGGGTCAGCTGCTTAATGACCTTGTGGCTTTCCGGGATCCGCCCGGCGTGCTTCTCCTCCTCGGTGAGCGCGACGGGCAGGCCGTAGCGCTCCAGGGCGGCCGCGGTGAGTACGAGCAGGGGGTCGGCCGGTCTTCCCGGGCCGGACAGCTTCGGCTGCCCGAGCTTGGCCTCCTTGAGCGTCCAGTCCACCAGGGACGGCAGGGACTTGGCAGGCACGTCCAGGACCAGGCCGCCGGTGCAGTACGCCAGCACCTTCCCGTCCTCGACGTCGACGACCGCCAGCGGCCCGTTTTCGAATCGCGGATTGGCGCCGCCTGGGGGGGTGCTGGCCGGGGCCGCCTTCTTTGCACCCGGGCGGCTCGACGTCGACGACGGCCTGGTGGTGCACGCCGGACGCGGCGCGGCCGCGGGAGCAGCGGCGACAGGAGCAGGGCTCTGGGTGTTTTCGGTAGCAGTCACGGCCGCAGCCTCGGACGCCTCTCCTGTCGACAGGGTCTGCGCTTTGGCCGGGGCGGGCGCGGCGATGAACGCGGCCGACACCGCGGCGTCAGGGGCGGGCGTGGCCGTGTCGGCCGGGGCTGCGGGGTAGAGCTCCGCGAGCTTGTCCAGCAGCCGGGCGTATGCGTCGCGCTCGGGCGGGCGGGGCTCGGTCTTGCCGGCCTCCCAGCCGGACACCGTGGCCCGGCGCACCTTCAGCGCGGTGGCCACTTCGTCGATCGTCAGGCCGTGCGCGGCTCGCAGCCGCTTGCGCTCCACCGGCGGCGGGAGCACCGCGCGGGACGCGAGCAGCGCATCGACCGCGTCGAACAGTTCGGACATGAAGCACCTCCTGCGGACACCCTAACCCCCAAAGCGTTCATACCGCGTACATTTGACGATCTTAAGCCGTACGATTCGCGTACGACCGCTATGTTGACCTTGAACTGATGCACGGCTGACGCTGGGAGGACGGGTAGGTGAGAGCAGGGTGCTGGGTGCATTGCCCGAGACGGAGAGCCGCCAGGTGCTGGAGCAGGTGATCGTTCCTGCGTGCACGAACGCGGCTGTCTCACATCCCCACCCCGTCGTCGTTGTGGTCGCGGGCAGCTCGGCGCGGGGAAGACCCTGATCGCTGACCTTGTACAGGCGGCGCTGGGCCGACGAGGCGGTGCGGTACGGATCTGCAGCGACCTCTACAAGCCGGTGCACTCCCGGTAGGCCGAGTTCCAGGCCGCCGACGTCCGCACTGCTGGCGTGAGGGGTGCGTCCGGACACGTGCCGGTGGCAGGGCGAGGTAGAGGAGCATGTCCGGGTGCACGGGTTCGATGCGGTGGTGGAGTCCGCTCTCGCCGCCCCGGAGGAGTTCCGGACGCCGTCTGGCGCATACCGGCGGGCAGGTCACCGGATCGAGGTCGTGACGGTGACGACAGCGGAGACACCTCAGGCGGTTAACGGGTCAAGTCGGCTGCTGGGGGCCGGTCGAACAGGCGGATCTCTCTCTGGGACGAGTGGGATGATCCCGCTGTGGATACTCACGGTTCTTCGTTTCGCCGGCGCCTCCTGATCGAGTCGCTGACGGTGATGGCGGCACCGGCATCGGACCAGACAACGTGGCTGGAGAAACACGGTGTCGTGACGGACGAGATTGCACTCGACTTCGATCACGCCTTCCGTATGGCCGAGCGCTTGATGGAGGACGGGCATATCGGCCGTGACTCGCTGCCCGACCTGCGGGTGATCGACTCGATCTTCGATGGGATGACACGCGACGAAGCCACGAACCAGTGGACGACAGCGGCTCTTGCCAGCGACCCCGGGTGGAGTGCTGTCCGGGATCTGGCGCGGACCGTTCTCGCCCGGGAAGGCGTGGACGCCTCGGTGTTGCCAGACATTCGCGTTGTCCGGTGAAGGCTCGACAGGTCAGGCTGCAACCGCCTGTGCAGCGGCACCGGCCTCTGAGAAGGCCACGGCCTCGTCATAGGCCCAGTTGTGCTGCAGGCAGCAGTAGAGCTGTCCGATCATGCGGTTGAAGAGTTCCTCTGAGCCGCAGAGTGCCAATCCCCGTGGTCGCGGCGCCGCCGGTAGTGCACCTTGGCCGCAGGTGATCGAGTGATGGCAGCGAAGGCCCAGAGGTAGCCGGCGTGGACGAGCCGGTCGTTCTTCACCCATCGCCGGGAGACGCTCGACTTCTTACCAGAGGCTCTGGTGATGGGTGAGGAGCCTGCGTATGCCTTCAGGCCGCGGGCGTCGGCAAGTCGACCTCGCCCGCCAGCAGCTGGACGGCACTCTCATGGACAAGCGGATCACCGTCTGAGGCACCGCCGTCAAACCACACACCGACGACATCCGTGACTCCCCCGCCCGTCCGACCTCCGGCATCCTGCCCGAGGTCCTCCACGCCCTCGACCTCGCCCAACAAGACCGCCCACAGGACTGGCACGACACGGCGATCGCTGCACTGGAGGTGAAGCCCGGAGACTGGCGGCCCGTCCGCAAGGCACTGCAGTCCCCCGCGCCGAGTGCCGACACCCGCCGCGACCGCAAACGAGCCCACCGCGCGGCGGACGGCATCGCCCTCTCCCCCGCCTCACCGTCTACGTCCGCAACAACACCCAGGAAACCGCCCCTCCTCCCGCTCTGGGACATACAACTCTCCCGCTCAGCACCCCATAAAGGCCCCGTCCCCTCCCGAGCTGCCATAAGGCTCGTCTACACGCGTCCCGGCCGAGGGCTAGCGCATACCACAGCGCACATCAGCGTGTGGAGGTGTGACTCCTTATCCGTTCACATACCTCACGTCGGCTGCTTGAGGCCCTTTCTGCCCCTGCGAGATAGAGAATTCGACGCGCTGCCCTTCCTCGAGGGTTCGGTATCCGTCCATTTGGATCGCACTGTAATGGACGAAGACGTCGACGGGCGGGTCACTGTCGACGGCGATAAAGCCGTACCCCTTTTCGGCATTGAACCACTTGACTGTCCCGGTCGTGAGACCGTTCTCCTGCCTGCTGGAATTTTCAGAATCCCCATCCGGTTCCGGCACCGATACGCCGGAGCCAGCTGGGCGTGGCTGGTTGCCTGTCCGGGCGGTGCGCCGGCCACGGTTCTCAATAGCCGTCAACAGGGCATCGTCGGTCGTTCCGAGCGCATGGTCGAGTGTCTCGTCGGCATTCCGAATGATGTCCTCGTGCACTGTTTCCGTTCCGGGCACTGCGCCGTGCTCGGCGCCACCATCCGGGCCGGTGAGCCGTGTGCGGACGGCCGCCAGAAGGGCTGTGTCCATCTCGTCAAGGAGCAGGCCCAGTTCGTCGTCTGAAGTACGCCGGATGTCACTCACTTCGGCCTCCTTCGGTCGGTGATGCCGAGCTGCTGCTTGAGAGTGCGCCGGGCCCGCGAGAGATTCTGCAGGACCGCGGCCTTCTCCAGGCCCATCGCCTCGGCGATCTCCCCGGTGGCAAACCCGTCGAGGTGCCAGGCCATCACGCTGCGCTGCTTGAAAGGCAGTTGGACCAGCGCATGCAGGACCCGGCGCTGCTGCTCGCCCAGTTCCGCGGCCTGAAGGGGAGTGCGCCAGTCCACGCACGTCGCCGCCAGACCATCCGTGAGGTCTTGTTCGGGCTGCTCGGGGACCATCTGCCGCAAAAAGGCCCGCAGGGCGACCGTGCGCAGCCAGGCCCGGGGGCTGCGCACCGGCCGCCGTGAGCGCATCAGTTCCACGAACGCGCTCTGTACCGCGTCCTCGGCCTCCGGGAAGGTGGCCCCATGGCGCAGCAGGAACCGGATGAGGTAGGCCCGGTCCTCCTGATAGGAGCCGCCGACATCGGCTGCCGACGCTGGCTGCTCCAGTGCACCGGGCACGGCTGCGGCGTCATCCGCCATGCGGCCCACGGCCTTCTCCCCTCGCCACCACTCCCTGGTACACAGCCAGTTGACGCCCCGCCTGGTCCCGTTCCTGCAAGGTACCGCCCTGACCCAGTGCCCTGATCCGGGCCGTGCGACCTTCCTCCTCAATGCGTGCCTTGCCCAACAGGGCCCGGGTGGCGATCCGGGCCCTGAGCAGCCGGGCGACACACCCGGCCGCGCACACGACGGCGGCCACTGCCGCACTGACAACTGTGCTGTCCACGACGCTGTGTTCCTCCTTCTTCGGCAAGGACAGGTGCCCTCGCTCCGGTAGAAGGTGGCGCCGAAGCCCCCGTTTTCTGACATCCAGGGCCCGGCCGTCTGCCGCCGACGGCCGGGCCTGCCCGTCCGCTTCACAGCAGCCGTTGCCCCAACTCGGAGCAGCACCGCCCTGCGAAGTTCACCCGATCACCTGATCGGGTGAACTTCTTAAACGATGGCTCGTTCCTACGTCGACAGGCGTGGCAGATTCCGTGGAGCACGTCGGTGGCCCATCACCGGCGTCCGCCTCATGCCGCCGACGGCGGAGCAGGAGCAAGCCGCGAAGGGCCCGGGTGCCCCATGAAGCACCGTCTGGGGCTGATCGTCTTCGGACATTGGCCTTCACCACCTACGGCCTGAACCCCGGACAGGTGACCGCCCTGCGTACCTGGGCCCTGGCCTGGTCGAGCGGCCTCGAGGCCCGACTCCATACCGAGGAAGGCATGGACGACAGCTGAGGACCGAGGCGAGCCTGCATCCGCTCCGGCTCGGCAACCACCTGCGAGCGATACCGCACTCAGCATCCCATTCACCTGCTGCTCGGATTCCCCGGTCTCCCCAGTTCGTCGAGCAACCGGCTGCCGGGGGTCTCAGGGGCAGTCGAGCCGCGGTCTTCCTCGCCTGCTGCAAGATCGGCGGTGTCTGCGAGCACCCTTTGGGCATCGTCCAGGTCCGGCCAGATGAGGACCAGCTTGGCCTCCGGCTCGCCAATGAGCCGTATGTTGCCTACTACTGGGCCGAGTTCCTCCTCCCCCGGCTGAACGGCTACGACGAATTCTCAAGCCCCCAAGACCGGATTATCGGCGTGCCCGGCCTCCGGTACCGCAGGGAGAGGGACGGCATCTGCCTGTACCGCCCCGGCATGCCGGCCAGCATCCTGCTTACCGGCTTCAACCCCCACTGGTGGGATCGTGTCGTTAACCGCTTCGCCCCGACTACGACCTGCTGCAGCCCAAGCCGGAGTGGACAGCCGAGGAGCGCGCCGCCTACGCCGCAGCCACCGCCTCGCCCTGCGATCCGCCCTCGATCTACTCGCCCCTGCTCCGCCGCATCCGGGCGACCGCCGGGCCGGGCCCGATCAACGGCACGGATGCCTGGCACGCTGTAGGCGGCTCCGTACGGCTGGAGACCACCGACGGCCCGCCCTGCCCCGACCTCATCCAGCTCCTGGGCCACGGCCCCACCGGAATCGGCTGGGAAGTCGCGCACAAACGATGTACCTGCCTGTGCGATCACACCCACGCAGACATCGGATGCAACGTCGATTTCGTGACCGGCGCGAAGCTGCCCGGCGCGTTCCAGCGCGGCGTGAACCTGCACGGCGTGAACCTCACCGAAGCGAATATGCGCGGCGCGGACCTCACCGACGCGATCCTGCGCGACGCGAAGCTGACCGGCGCGAAGCTACTCGCCAGGGGGGTGCGTCTGCCGCCAGGAGCAACCTGGAACCGGGCCACCCTGTGGCCTTTAGGGTTGGAGTTGGTAGTCCGCGAGCAGTCCGACGAAGTGAGCCCGGGGGTATACCGGGTACGTGGCGGACGGGCACCAGATCGGTCAGCGAGTCGGCTCTGACCCTGGCCCTCGGTCCTCATTGGGTGGGGCACACGGCGGCAGCGTCGGGCCTTCGGGCGGGATGGACACCGCTCGGTGACGGGGCCTACCTCAACTGCGGGATGGTGCGGTGCCGCACCGCAAACGCCCCCGCCGGGCACTGTTGGCGGGTGAGGAAGACGACAATGCCGCCCACCGCAAGTGGTCCGCGCGCGGGTGGAGCATGTGATCGGACGCATGAAGAACTACAAGATCCTCCGCGGCTGCCGGCAACACGGCGACGGCCTCCACCACGCCATCCAGGCCGTCGCCCACATGCACAACCTCGCCCTCGCATCATGATCAGAGAACTGCCCTCATTGGCTCTGACCTGCCCGAACGCAGCCTTGTGCAACACGCTTTAACGATGAGGACGGAGAGCGAATTGTCTTGGCATCGACTGCCACAGTGATCATGGCCCGGGTAGCGTCGTGGGGCAGTGACGCGAGTGAGGGGAGAGTCCACGTGGCGTTGGTTCATCGCGACGAGTTCACGGTCCTGGTTGAGCGGTTCTTGCTCTGGTTGCAGGATGCCGACGAGGACATCATCGACGACTGGCCTGAGGGTGAGGGAGGGCTGGTCGTGGGAGAGCACGGGCGGGTGGACATCAGAACAGGCGGTCACACCCATTGGGCCGCGTTCACGGTCGAAGTCTGGGACTCACCGCCTGCGCCGGATCAAAGTGCGCTGTGGGAGGCGACGGGGGAAGCGGAGCTGGACTCTTCCTCGGGGCAGCTGCAGTTCCACACGGCAGGCGGTCCGGACGAGCATGACATCAACCTTGGTGTGGCGGGACGGCGGTGGCGGCTGAGGGCTCATGTAGTGGGGCAGGAAGCAGTCGCTCCTCTCGCCGAGCAGGGCGTACCGAAGGGCGTGGAGCGGTTCCTGCTGCAGTTCTGGCCAGTGTGATGCCGCTGTGGGCGGATGGCCTCCGTCCACAGCGGCATCACATCAGAACACCTTGATCAGGACACCTTGATCATGAATCCGTCGTCGGGCCCGTCAATGATGCGGTTCTTGGAGTAGAAGCCGCTCATAATATTTCCGCCGGCTCCGTTGTCTTCCTTGGGAATGGGCCGGGCGGAGAAGTTCTTCTTGGGTGCTTTGCCTTGCGGATCGTACTTTTTGAGTGCTTGGGCAGCACCCTCGTAGGTGGTGGAGAAGGGGAACTCATCGCACTGCTTCTTCCCGCCCTCCGCGTATCCGGCCCCCCACTCGGCCTTGCACACCTTGATCGCCTCCCTGCGGTTGGCCTCGCGGCGTTCTTTGTCGTGAAACAGGCGGGTGAGGGGGCGGCTGGCGGTGCGGCCAGGGATGTCCTTCTTGGTGTTTGCTGGCTCAGTTTTCGTCGGCTTGGTGTAGGCGTCCTTGATGTGCTGGGCCGCGAGTCGCTCCTTGGCTCCGGGCTTGGTGCTGAAGGGCATCGCTACCGCGTAACTGAACGAGGCTCCGCCGTCGGCCCTGGATCCGGCCAAGTAGCTTGCCTTGTCCCAGCGCGGAGCCAGGAAGAACGGTGTGGCGCGCGTCGGCCCTTTCACCTGCCAGCCGGCGGGGTACTTCACCGTGAGGTCGGGCTGGAAGATGGTGAACAGGGCGTCATCGCGCCCAGAGCCCGTACCGGTCTTGCCCGTGAGGTTGTGGGAGAACCCTGGTTCGGGCTGTGCGGCGAGAGTCGCCCAGCTCTGCGCGGAGGGGAAATCCCCGCCCTGACTGATCTGGGCGCTGGCCGGCCAGGTCTGAGGCAGCGATACCTTCGGTGTGATGATCATTGCGGGTGCCCCGGTTTGCCCGACGGCCTCGAACCGGTAGTAGTGGCGGAAGTTCACCGTCCGGCTTCCCTCGGCGATGGTGCCCACCGACAGGAAGGCTATCTGGCTCTCGCCGGACGGCCGGTCGTTGATGGACCAGACCGAGTTGAGGGTGGAGCCCGAGCACACCGCGAACCGGGACTTGATGTAGAACTTCTCGTGCGTTTCCAGGCCCTTGAGGCATTCCTTCTTGGTCATGGTCCGCGGCGGGTCCGGGTAGGGGGGTGCCGCTGCCTGCCGGGCCGGGCCGCTGGACGTAGGCAGCGGTGCGGTCGAGGACGGAGTTTTCGACTTCGGTGCCCACCGCCCGGCGGGCCCGAGAGTTTCCAGGGCGGCGTGAGGCTGCGTCAGCTCCGCCGTGTTCGCCGAAGTGGCACGTGACGCGGCGGCATCCTCCCCGAGGCCCTCAAGGGTCGGCCGTGGAGCACCGGCCGGCCCGATAGTGGTGACGACCTCCATCTGAGGGGCAGGCTCGTCGAGTGCCTGGGAGGAAGCCGGAAGCGCCACCGATATCAGGACCGCAGCGATCGAAACCGCGGCCCAACGTCTACGGAACGGTAATGGGCGACTTGCTGTCTGCATCTGTTCTCACAAGGTCGTGGTCGGTCTGTCACCGAACGTGTTCGGAGGCGAACCCACATGATCATTAAGTCAAAAGCGATGTCAACGCTCTTTCAGGACAGGAGCGTTGCAATCGGTGCACCCGGGACAGCCGGCGGGAGGAGCATGTGCCGCGGCGTGTGAGATGAACCTGAAACTGTCCCCGGGACACCGGCCTCGCGCCGACGGTCGGGTCACTCTTCCTGGCCCTGTTTCACCGGGCCACCGGGTCAAGCAGTAGTGGTTCTGCCTCAGGTTTTGTGGTGCCGCCACGCGCGGTTGACTAGACACTTTTCAACCAGCGGGACGAATACGGGTCTCTTGCCGCAGCCCACGACGGACGGCTGCACTGGTAGTTGGTGGTGGCGCTTGGGCCAAGACGGGGACGCCCGTGATCATCGGCCTTTCC
The DNA here is from genome assembly GCF_055572995.1 of Streptomyces sp. NPDC030245. Lineage (NCBI taxonomy): Bacteria > Bacillati > Actinomycetota > Actinomycetes > Kitasatosporales > Streptomycetaceae > Streptomyces > Streptomyces sp. NPDC030245. The sequence continues at coordinate 71,693 of NZ_JBVICF010000010.1, forward strand.
GGCATAATCACACATCCTGGACTTAGTGCTGTTCGGTATCCCCGTTGCAGAAACGCGGCTGAGGAACGGCTATTTCTGCCCCACGGGCACCACACTGGTCCTGACCTGCGGCGTTGAGGAAGAAGAACACCTATTGATACCGGGATCCGTCGGGCGCCGAGGGTGGTTCGGGTGGAGTGTCACCCGGGCGAGGGCAAAGGTCGTACCGGCGGACCGTGCCAGGCAATACCGGACACGACCAGCGCGAGATCTACTGGCGCCTTGTCAGCCCCAGCGCCCCGAACCGGGCAGGCTCGGCAGAGCCGGATCATGACGCCGGCCGGTCACCCTCCGAGGCGCCGGAATCGAGCGACGTGGCCGCAACCAGACGCTCGACGAACGTCTTGAAGTCCGCGGCCAGCGGGAGCTCCGTTTCGTCTTCCACGTCGAACCACGTCACCGACGGCTCCCCGCGCTTTCCGCACCTGCGGTAGTCGAGAGCGATCCAGCAGTGACCATCACCGGACAACAGCACCAGCGGGGACGGCAGACCGCATTCCTCGACCAGATATGCCGTGTCCAGCAAAGACGACTGGCCCTTGTGACGGCCGATGCCCATCATGTCGTCGAGCGGAACGTGGTTTTCGCTCCACGACGTCGCCACATCGGTCGGGAACGCATTCCACAGCTCCGCCACCGCACCGCCGTTCTGGATTCGCAGGATCTCCAGCAGCGAAGCTGGCAGACGGACACCGAGCTGACACTCGGCATCCTGAACGACCGCGTCGGTCAACGGCAGTTGGACCCCGTACCGGCCCTCGCCCCAGAACGTCGCCTTGACCTCATCAAACTGCGCCACGAGCGCATCCTATGGGCCCCGAGAAACCGGGCCGCACTGCTCCGGGTCCATGTCCGCGTTCTCCGCGGGCTTCGCGAAGAAGCTCCGTCTCGACGACTGTGATGCGTACTGGCTCGAGACCGGCATGAGCGGCGACTGCGAGGACAAGAACGGCGTCTTCAAGTGCACCATGAAGACGAGCTGACCCTGTAACAGCACAGGGGGGCACACCAGCCAGGGGTGCCGCCCCTCCCCTCTTTGTGTCCTGGTCGCGTCTACACGGGCTCCGGCAGTACCACCGCGGACAGCTGTCCCTGTTCGACTGCGTCCCGGTCGATCCGGATGCCGCTCAGGCTGCCGACGGCCCGGTACACGGCCGGCGCCCAGTCCGACAGGCCCGTCTCCGACCACGGACGGGCCGCAGGAGCGAGCCGGGCATGGACGGCACCGTGAGCAGCGAGCCTGTCGTCAAGAACGGACAGGCGAGCCGCGGTGTCTTCGGGAAGCGCGGAGTATCCGTCCCGGAACGCCGTGCCGAAATCAGCCGACCATGCCATCCGGTCATCGGCCGGAGAGGAGTAGAGGATCACGGCAGGCGCATCGTGGCGGTTGAGCGTCACGCACACCATCTCCTCTCCTTCACGGGACAGAACGTCATCGTTGTCGAACTGGGACAGGAACACCGTGGCCGCGTCCCCGTCCTCCAGGACAAAGGACCAGTCACCACTGGTTCCGACCATGGCGACCGACCCTTCGACGTCGTCCGGGATGGTGTAGTCCCGATACGCGACCGGCATCCCGGTCGTGACAGCGCCCAGGCGGTCGAGCCACGCGGGCGTGTCAATGCCACGTATCGCGGTCAACGAGATCCCCTCACGCATACCCGGTGTGTCGCGAGACGGCACGTCGGCGCAGGCGTGCTCGCCGATCCAGGAGAGGTCATGGTGGTCGTTGTGCATCCCCCTCACGGTATCCGTCGGTCCGGGTCAGAGAATCAGCTCACCGACAGGAAGGCCGCAGGCGACGCCTGGAAGGGCAGCCGCCACGGCCTGGTCTTCACCACCAAGTCCAAGTGGGCCTTCCAGCTCGGCAACAGGGGAGAACACCGGATCACTCTCGATCTCCTTCTGCGTGAGTCTCATGCCCTTGTCGATGAGCGCGTCCCACTTCTCCGAAGCCCACTCGGCATGGCCATCCCTTGATGACCCGGTGATCCACGGTCAGATGCAGGACCGCACGACGCCCTCGGCGAGCAGTGTCCACCACCGCAGCCGCCACCCCAACCGCGCGCTGCTGGTGCCGCGCCTACGCCTGGCCCGCGACCACTGCTTGACCGGCCTGGTCCGGCTCAGCGAGCTGCAACTCAAGGCCTTTACCAGACGTCACGTAGATCCACTACTTGTTCGTTCGGCCCGGATTCAGGGGAGATGTAGGCGCGTTGTCGTCCTTCAGAGAACATGTCGCGCAAGTACATCCCGGGGAAATCCAACAGTTCGTGCCGGTGGGCAAGGCGGATGCGTACCCGATAGCGGTCGTCCCCGTTCAGGAGCAGTACGTCACACCAGTCCTGACTCGGGGCTTCGAAGCCGAGCACCAGGGTGTGGTCCTCGGCGAGAGGCGTGATCCAAGTCGACATGTCTTCCAGCAGCCAAGCCATGACCATCCATGCGGGTGCGTCAACTGCGGGCTGCCAGTCGTGTTCTCGCCGTCCCGCGCGCCCGGGCACGGGAGGTTCTCCCTCGAGATACGAGGGAGGGGCCACCGGGCCGTCCATCGCAGTGAAAGTCACCTGCCGGGATCGCATTTCGATGGCGGAAATGCGGAATCCATCCAGTCCCAGGTCGAAGGCAACTTCGGAAGAGCGGGAGAGGAATTCGCTGTCAGGGCTGGCCACGAAGCCTCCTTCAGATAGCGCGAGGACACTGTCCCCGACCCGTTGGGGCCAGGGACAGTAGGGTACGTGAGGCTTCCTGGATTTTGGCGTAGAGATACCGGTCCTCGTGGGCGGCAGCCGTTTAGGCGGCGGGCTCCGGGAGACTACGGCTTCCGACGGACATCATGCCGTCGGTGGCCTCAATCTGTTCCAAGGACATCGTGGCGCTGAGCGGTTCGTAGGAGCGCACGTAATACTCGCTGCCATCTTCGGCATCCTCGTCCGCGGGAATATTTCCCTCCACGACGTCGTCTTCTTCCGCGACAGTGCTCTCGTCCTCCGGGTCGAAGCCGTCCGAGGGTGGCACCTCGTTGTCCGGTGCCTCATTCTCTGGGATTACGCCCTCTTCTTCAGGGGCAACGCGGTTGTTCGCTTTGGCCAGAGCCTTGCTGACCCAGTTCGGGCACCAAACAACGCCCGTGCAGTACATAGTGATGACGCCCTTATCCTGACCGTCACGCAACTCTTTTTGATTGATGGTCAGTTGCACCTTTTTCTGTCTTTCGATGTGGCATACACGGTTACGGCATCTGTACTTCTGAGCGTAACCCGTAGATCGGTAGGTCTCTCCCCCGATGTTTTTCCTGACTGGGGACTTGGCGACAAACTCGACGGCCGCATATTTCGTGATGTTGTGCTTCTTTTTGATCTTGTTCCACCCGAAGCCCCGGTCCACCATTAACTGGTAGTAACCGACCCTCAGAGACGCCTTCCCCGGGCCGTAATAGTCAAGGTGCTTCAAAATCCTGTAGGCCGGATTGGCGGCCTGCGTATCGGGCTCACTATTGGTTGAGGCGGTCGCTGGAAGGCTGGCTGCCGCGAGTGTGACCATGGCAGCCAGGCCGATGGCCGCGGTCTTTAGGCGCTTCATCCTGCTGGTCCCCTATGGGTGTGATGTCTGGAGTGATCGATACCTGCCGGATCCTAGCCAGGACACCACCGGTGACCAAAGGGTTGCAAAACAACGGTGTTTCAGCCATTTAAGTTTTCCCTTGTACCGCCTCCCGCAAGTCGCATTGGAGAGGCAGTGTCACGCCCTTCCAAAGCAGTAACACATGGTTGGTTTTGTGCTGCTATGTCATAGGGGGAGGCGTCACGAGGAGAGGGCATTCGACGTAAGCAGAGGAGTGAACTCCCTGACAGATCGGCGGAAAACGAGGCGTGAGTGACGTTACGCCAACGGGCGCCAACAGTTCGAGCTGACGTCCGGTGCGGCCGCAGGTCGCTCGGGCATCGGCATCAATGGCCATCGCCGCAGAGCGGGCTGCTCCACCCATCCCCGCTCCGCAGTCGGACGTGGGCCAGGCCGCATTCAACGTCTCGCCCTCGCTCATGCCTACCCCAGCCGAGCAGCCGAGATCCAGGTACTCAAGGCGGGCCAGGCGTCGTACCTGGGCGACGAACGCCCGAGTGAACAGGCGTTACGCCGACGTCTCGCAGTACTGATGGATGCGGTCGGACACCATTGGTGGCCGGCAGCGCGGTTGCGCCAGTCCAGGACCTGCTCCCAAGTCAGCTCCTCGAGGACCAGCTCTTGGTCGCCGACGACCTCGACGTCCGCGGACTTCAGCTCCGGAGCGAGGGCGACGGCGGCCGGGCGCAGCACGGACAGCACTACCGGAGCCGCCGGTTCGTCCACGGTGACGTCGGCCAGCTGCGCGGCCGCGGCCTCGGCCTCGGCCTCGGCCTCGGCGGTAGCTTGCCGGACGCGGACCTGCGCCCGTTCGTACTCGCGGGCACGCGGATGGGCGGTCAGGGCGGTCACCCGCTCGTGCAGTTTCCGGTCGGCGGCCACGCTGCGCTCAGCCTCAGAGGCCTTGAGTATCGCCGCGTCCACGGCGGCCGAGACCGCGCTGCGCTGGGCACCGCGGTTGGCCCGCCCTCCGCGCAGGGCGGGCAGTCCGGCCGGAGTCGAGCAGCACCCGGTCGTCGCACCGGGCGGCCGCACGGTCCAGCCGGCAATGAGGTCGACCTCCAGCTCGACGGTCTCGGCGTCGTTCATGATCAAGGTCTGCTCGTGCAGCGTGACGGCCGTGGTCACAGCGTGCCAGAACCCGCGAGAGCGCGGCTGCCACGCCCGGCATCTGGCCGGGTACCAGTTGACGCGCTCCCAGGGCAACGGCGCTAGCGGGCATGCCAGTCCGCGGCTGGGGCAGTCCGCCTGCTCCATACGACTAGGTGACTACATCCGTCCGGCGATTCAAGCGAACAGTGCTGTAAAGGCCGCGGTCACCGTCGCGGCGAGAGTGAGAAGCACAGCGAAGACGGTGGCGGCCCGGGTGAGGGCGGCGGGGTACGCAGCGCCCTCCAGGCGGGCGAGTTTGCCCGCGCCGGCGGAGGCCAGCAGTGCGATGACGATCACGAGTGCAATAGCCAGAAGGACGACGGCCACCGTGGTGGCCGGTAACGTCTACCACCTGTACCTCCTAAGCCTCCAGCCCGCCATCAAGGCCCAGGTCATCATCCCATCTGGGCCGCGCCCTAGAAATGCCTGCCGATACCGAAGGACACGTCCCGGTCAGCATTGAGTCCGAAACCGGGTCCCTCGTCGTCACCCAGCTCGAGTTCGGACCCGTCGGCGAAATGACTCTGCCGCAGCCTGGTGTCCATGAAGATCATGCCTGGTGGAGCGGTCTACAGGCCGCAGCCGACTATCTTGACCAGGACACCGAGACCTGGAATCTCGAGCAGACCCGTGACTACTCGCGCAGTGCCCCGCGGGCGAACGCTACGTCTCGACCTCGCTTACACCCGTGAAGCCCGCCCCTCGACGAAGGCCACGACCTTTGACGTCTGATACTCGTTCGCCACGAAGCTGGTGAACCAACTGATCGAGTTCGCCGAGGACAGCGGCTCAAGTGGCTAGTTACCGTGGCATCCCATCGTCCGGACGGCAGCACGCGCACAGACTCCTGCTGGAGGGGGCAACGCTGCTCTGCTCCTGTGAAGTGACCGACCAGGGGGAAGGGTTCATCAGGCCTGTGTAGGCAGCCCGCCGTTACCTGTGGCAGGTGTGTCTGGGTGGTCGTGGATCCAGGACAGGCCACCCAGGTCGAGGCGCCTCCGGGCGCGGGTGACGGCGACATAGGCGAGGCGGGCTTCGTCGTCGTCGATCGGGCCGGGCAGAGGCTGGCCTTGGCCGTCGCGCTCCTGACTGTCCTTAGGCGGGGTGAAGTCGTCTGCGACTTTCACCTCTGCCCATTCGCGGCCCTTGGCCTTGTGAGCGGTCGAGACGGTGACTTCTGCCTGCTCCTCGGGGGTGAGCTGGGCGACGGCGGTGAGGATGGCTTCGGGGCCGTGGGTGTCGATGAGGTCGACCAGTGGCTGCAGGTCGCCTCCGGCCGGGTCGTAGGCGGCATAGTCCTGCAGTTCGCCCCAGCAGCTGAACAGGACTAGCTCGGGGTGGGCGGTGCGGCGTCCTTCCTTCAGGTCGCGGGCGGCCAGGGCCAGGGCACGCAGGCCTTCTCCTCCGCCGACGAGTGCCACGCGGTGTCCAGCGGTCAACAGGGTCATCACTTCGGCCAGGGCTCCGACGTTGGTGCGGCACAGCACGGCGTCGGGCCGCGCGAGGGGACCGAGTTCGGTGGGAACAGTGTCAGTGCCGGTCAGACGGATGGGGGCGCCGACGATCTGGAGCCAGCGGTTGGCTTCGGCGGCGAGGTGGGGGCCGAAGCGGAAGGACTGCGACAGGGTCAGGGCGGTGCCGTCGAAGCCGGTCATGACGTCTTTGGCGCCGCGCCAGCCGTAGATGGCCTGCGCGGAGTCACCGACCATCACCAACTGGGCGTGACTGCGCTGGTTGAGGAAGACCTGCTCGACGACGGGGTTGGTGTCCTGGGCCTCGTCCAGGAGAAGGTAGTCGGCGCTCAGGGTGGGCTGGCGGAGGGCCCAGATCTTCAGGTAGTGGTCGTGCTCGAAGCGGACCGCTCCGTCGTCGGGGTGCTGCAAGTCGGCCCAGGCCTTGCGGGCGAACGGCACGATCAAACGTGCGAGTTGGGCATGGTGGTCGGGGTCTTCCAGGCCGCGCAGGCGGGGTACGTGGTGGCGGGTGATGGCCGGATCGGCGGAGTGGCAGAAGCGGGTCACGGTGCGCAAGGTGGCGTAGGAGAGGGTCCGTGGTGTCACATCGCGCTCTCCCAGGCGGGCCGGTTTGGCGATGCCGAGGGCTTGGCCGACCTGTCCGGCGGGGCGGCGGGGCGCGTTCAGACGTCGGGTGTAGCGGTGACCGAGGGCGGCGTAGGCCAGGGCGTGGGCCGTCTTGGAGGTGACGGTGGGCGGAAAGCGTGTGGTGGCGTCACGGGCGATGGCACGGTTGTAGGCGAGGTAGCGGCCGCGGCGCCGGGTGCCCTGGGCGAGCAGGGCCAGGGTGGTGGTCTTTCCGGTTCCGGCGCCGGCTTGCAGGACCAGGTGGTCCCCGGCGCGGAAGGTATCAGCGGCAGCAGTCTGCTCGTCGGTCAGGGTCAGCACGGCGGTGCTCCGGGGTGAGGTGAGGCGGACGGGCCGCCTGGAGTTGAGGGTTGTTGGCAGCGCTGGGGCGTGTCGTACGTCCCGCAGTCGAGAACGGCGGAGTTTGGGCAGTCCTGCCTGCGGTGGGCGTGCGGTCTCCGCCGGGTCAGCGGGACCGGGCCGGCCAGGAGGTTCTTGAGGGCTCGCGGCGCTTCCCCGCCGCGTGACGGCCGCTGGGCGCAGGCACGGGCAGGCGCGTGTGGATGTGGTGGTGGTGCAGCAGAGGGTCGAAGACCTGCCATGCCGTCAAGGCGAGGTCGGCGGCGCTGTGGGCGGCGGCATGTGCGGGGCAGCGTTGGGCGCGCCAGCGCAGTTGTTCGGCGTAGGGCAGGTGACTGAGGTCGTAGATGGCCATGAGCCCGTCGGGCAGGGCGAATTGGCGGCGGGCGGGGTGAGAGCTGGCGGGCAGGAGGACCCAGGCGCCGACCGGGGCTGTGGGGTCCAGGATCAGGTGGGGGCAGCGGTGGCGCGTGCGGGTCTGGGCCACGCACCGGATGGTGTGGAGCGGGTGGTCGGCGAGGTAGCGGGTGTATAGGAGCTGGACGACCGGTCGGAGGATGCAGCTGTCCGGGATCGTTTCGCGCGGGGCCGGTGCGGGTGCCGGTGCGGGCGGGGTGAACAGACCGGTGTCGATCAGGGCACGGGTGCGGACAGCGAGGTGGCGTCGGACGTCTTGCAGGTGGGGTGTGAGCCGGGTGGTGATGGTGCGCCGTGGGCACAGGACGGCGTGCGGGGTGCGGCACCAGGCGCTGTTGTCGCTGTGGCGGTAGGCGATGCCGCCGCTGAGGTGCCACCGGCAGGAGTCGGGTACGTCGGTGTTGGCGAACTCGGCCGGGTGCAGGGCGATGGGACGGTGGTTGTTGCGCTGGTACCACTCGATGCGGTTGCCGCATGTGTGGCAGCGGCTGTGCTGCCCGGTGCGCAGCAGGCGGCTGGGGCTGGTTGCGGACACGCGTAGGGAGCGGTGGCGGCGTGGGGCGAGGGGGCTGCCGTCCCAGTGGCGGGCCGTGCTCGGGGGGTGCGGGTGCATGGAGGGAAACGTGCCAGGCGGCACGCCGCGGACATGGAGGCGGCGGCGGCATATCCAGCGAATGGCCCAGCGGATGGGGGCGGGTGTGCGAGACAGGGAGTGTTTGTTCTATTGCGATTGCTCGTTTGGGTGGCGTCTTGACGGCTCCAGCCAAAGCGGGGAGACCAGCCGGGAGGTCAGGCGCCGGGTGGGGTGTGGTCGTCGCAGAGGGTGCCCAGTAGGCGGTCGACGGGGACGTCGAGGGCGTGAGCGAGGGCGTGCCAGGTCTTGAGGCTGCCGATGGTGCGGCCCTGCTCGATCTCGATGAGGGTGCGGCGGGCCAGGCCACTGCGTTCGGCGAGTTCGTCGTAGGTGAATCCCCGCTCGGCCCTCAGGCGTGCGAGTTCCAGGCGCAGCGCGGTGAGGTTCGGGTCGGGCGGGAAGATCGTCACCCCACCATCCGAAGGTGCAGCACCCTGCCCTGTCAGTGCAGACCTCTGCCCTATTTCCGCAGGTCGGCACCTCTGCGGCAGGGCAGAGGTCTGCACTAGCGTGTGCGCTCGTCATCCGATGACGGCGCGATCAGGCGGGAGGAGCGCACCCGATGAGGCTCTGCACGACGCACACGAGGGTGCGGCGCATCTGGAGCGTGGAGCTGCGGCCCGGGGCAGGTGGGCCGGTACTGGTGTGCCCGCACTGCCCCCGTGACCCGCGGCCCCTTGCGGCCGACTCGGCACGCTCGGCAGTGCTGGCTCATCTGGCGCGGCACGCCCGGCGTGACGTACTGCCGTCGCATCTGCGGACCTGCCAGTGCCACGAGCGGGGCTGTGGGTGGCATCCACGCCATCGCGGCTGCTCCGGCGCTGTACGGCTGGTGCTCACGCGAGCCCAGGGCGGGCGCCTGTGGCGCCTGGCCGATACCTGCGCGGCCTGCGCGGCCGCGACCGCGCACGCCGCGATGGTCCCCGACGCCACGCTCTCCACCGCCCCGTCCCTTGAGGTCTCCCGCCGGCGGCGAAGCCGTCCAACGGGACGGCCGCCGGGGACGGATGAACGCGTGCGGGTGAAGGAGATACTCACCTACCTGGCCGCGGCGCTGCCCCGCTTCTCCTCCCCCACCGCCCGCCTCCTCGCCCTGCAGTGCGCGCTGCGCGCCGACCGCCAAGGACGCGTGGAACTCCCGGAAGGATTCCTGCGCGGCATGCGCCTGGCCTCCCACGCCGCCCCGTGGCACGAGCTCGAGCACGCCGGCTGGCTGCGCTGCACCCGCCGGCGGCGCGGGCGAACCAACGCTCAGCTACTGGACGCCGCGGTGCTTGCCCAGGCGCCCGGCCGGGAGGAACGGGCGCGGGCCGCTCACTGGGCCTTGCACCCCGTCCCCCTGACAGTTCCCCGCGAGGCCCCGCCGTCCGTACAGCTGGCCGCCCTGATCCTTGCGGTCCATACCGAGGCCAGTCTCGGCCGCGCCTGCGCCGACGACCTCACCTGGTTGTGCGCAACCGCTCCCGGGCCTCTTACGGACCTCCTCGACCAGCTCGCCCGTATCCGCACCCTGGTGTCCTGGCGCCGTGACCCCGAAGCAGGCGAAACGTGCTGGCAGCTGCCGGAACAGACCTGAGCGCGCTCGCGCAACGCTGCCACTTTGCGGCTTTGCGGCGGTCACCGCCTGTGGACCCATCGCTCTGGCCAGCAGACTCACTGTGAAGCCGACAGCCGGACATCACTCGGTGAGCCCGGCAGGCAACCCTCACTGCGACTACTGGGGGCAGAGCGGCCCGGGGATTTTAGAGGATGTCGTCGTTGGAGTCGAACTGATGCTCAGCAGGGGGGAAGTCGGGGAAGTACACCGTGTCCGCCTCTCCGGTCAGGACGGACAGGAGGAAGGGTGTGCACTGGTGGGGGTGGTGTTCCCATTCCGGCCCCCGGCCCTCGTTGAACATGACTTCCCACTCGTCGGGCTTCTGTTCCGGCCGTCGCAGCCAGTACAGGTAGGCGCCGCTTCCCTCGATGTAGGCCCAGGGCAGGACCTGGGCCTGACTGCCGGCCTGCAGTTGTGCCGGCTTGGCTTCGGTCTCCCACAAGTTGGCCAGGACTTCTGCCCGCTCCGTGGCCTGGTCGAGGAGGTTGTAGTCCTCGTCCGGGCATGCGGGGTCCAGGAGCCAGATGGTCTCGTCGAAGACTCCGCCTCCGTAGGTCTCAACGAGTTCCTTGTAGTCCTGCGGCAGGGCGGTGCCGAGCCGCTGCTCTGCGGCAGCCCAGTCTCGTGAGCGGCGGGGGCCGGGGGGAGGAACGAGAGCGGCAAGGCGTTCGACGGCGGGGTGCATCGGGGGTCGTCTTCCTTTCCTTGAGGGTGCTTATTTGGGCTTGGGGACATTCAAGATGGTGATGCTGTTGGTGCTGCTGCCGCCTTCGTAGGGGGTGAAGGAGAAGCCGCGGTTGCCGTGCGCCTCCAAAGTGAGCGCCACGGGGACGACATCGCTGGGGTCGTTGGTCCGGTAGATGGGCGTGACCTTGTAGTCGATGATCTCATCCGCGTCCACTGCGGTTCTGATCTGGTCTTCGATCTTCTTCATGACCGGCGAGTTGGCGTTCCGGTGCATGGTCACGAAGTTGCGCAGGTCCTTGTTGGAGCCGCCGATCTGGGCACCGAGCAGGTGGGTCTTGTTGAGTTTCTTGTACTTCTCGTAGCCGGGGACCTTGTCCGGGGGCTTCGTCGTCCCACCCGTCATGTCGGACTCGAGGCGGGCGCGCATGCCGGTGGCGCGACCGCCCGGTCCGGGTGCGCCGTACTGGACGCGGCCGCCCCAGGTGACATCGGCTTCGTCGCAGGGGGAGAGACCGAGCGGGTCGGCCTGGGTGTGCGGGTTGTCAACGTAGGCGGCCGGGTTCGGCGCCGGGTCGATGCCCAGAGGGTCCAGCGTGAGGTAGCGGCCCGTTTCCGGGTCGTAGTGGCGGAAGTAGTTGTGGTGCAGGCCGGTTTCGCCGTCGTAGTACTGGCCCGGGAAACGGAGCGGGGTGTAGGCCGTGGCGTTCTGGTTCCAGGCGGTGGTGCCCCACAGTGTGGTGCGGGCGCGCCAGGCGATCTGGCCGTTTTCGTCGATGAGTTCGGTGGGGGTGCCGATCTGGTCGGTGACGATGGCGTAGAACCGCTGGTCGATGACCTGCTGGGGTGCCTGGGCGAGGGATTTCGTCTCTGTTTGCGACAGGGGTGCCAGTCCGTCGTAATCCCAGGTGAGGGTGATCAGTTCGGCGGAACCGGCGAGGTGGGTGGACTGCTCGGTGAGCGTGCTGCCGTCCCAGGTGAAGCGGGTCTCCTCGGCGATGCTTCTGTCGGCGGTGAGCCGTTGTTTGGCGATGCGCCGGCCGAGCGGGTCGTACATGTACCGCCACTGGGTGCCGTCGGGGGTGGTGACGGAGGTGAGCCGGTCCTCGGCATCCCACGTGTAACGCCAGACGTCCGGCTTGCGGGACAGGCGCCGTTTACGCCGTTGGATGGCGCGTCCCGCCGCGTCGTATTCGTAGCGGGTGTCGCCAGCACTTGTCAGGCGGGTGCCGGTGTAGGTGCGCGGGCCGCGGGACTGGTTTGCGGGGTGGTGGTCGGGCCACGTGGCGTAGGTCTGGTTGCCTGCGTCGTCGTAGGCGTAGGTCTCGCTCCAATTGGCGGCATTGACGGCGGTGACGCGTCCGGCTTGGTCGAGGGTGAAGGTGCGGCGGCCGGTGTCCTGGTCGGTGACGGCGGTCAGGTGTCCGTCGTCGCGGTAGGTGAAGGTGCGCTGGATGTGCGGGCGGGCGGTGCCGGGCACGGTGAGGGTCTGGCCGGTCAGGTGGTTCTGCCCGTCCCAGGCGAAGGCGAGAGTGAAGCGGTCGCCCAGGCTGCGCTGGATTTCCCGGCCCGCTGCATCGTGCTGGAGGGAGAAGGCGCGCCCCGCCACGGTGAGGGCTTCGTAGTTGCCGACCCTGTCGTAGGCGTAGGCGGTGGTGACGCCGGCGGGGGTGGTGCGGTGGGTGCGGCGGCCGGCGGCGTCGCAGGAGGTGGCGAGCGTGCGGCCGTCGATGGTCTCGGCAATGAGACGGCCGACGGCGTCGTGCTGGAAGTGCAGGGTGGCATCGGGGCTGGTGGCCCGGACCAGGCGGCCGCACAGGTCGTTCTCGAAGGCGATGACCTGACCGTCGATGTCCTTCTCGACCATCTGGCCGATGGAGTCGTAGCGGTAGGTGATGGTCTGCCCGGCGGCGTTGGTGTTCCGGGTGAGCTGTCCGGCGGGGTCGTACTCGTAGGACTTGGTGTGGCCGTCGAAGTCGGTCTCCTCGACGAGCTGTCCGGCCGGGTCGTAGTGGTAGGCCCAGCTCAGGCCCTGCGGGTTGGTGACGGCGGTCAGCCTCAGTTCGGCGTCGTAGCTGAATGTGTGGCGTGTGCCGTCCGGGTTGGTCTGGGCCGTCAGTCGATCGAAGTGGCCGTATTCGGAGCGGAGTGTCGCGCCGAGCGGATCGGTGTACGAGATGCAGTTGCCCTCGCCGTCGAACGACCACGACTCCGTCGCACCGTCGGGGCTGGTGCGGGACAGGAGTTGGCCCTCGACCGACCACGTCAGCCGGGTCTCCTCGCCGGTAGGGCCGGTGATTGCCACCACCCGCCCGAAGGCGTCGTACTGGTGGTGGCTCACCGTGCCGGAGGCGTCGGTGACGGTCACCGGCAGTCCGGCCTGGTTGCAGACTGCCTCCACCTGTTCGCCGAGCGGGTTGGTGACGGCGGTGACCTCGCCGCGCGGTCCGATGGCGTAACGCGTCGTCGCGCCGTTGGGGTCGGTAAGGGCGGTGCAGTTTCCCACCTCGTCGTAGGTGTACTGCCACACGGTGGTGTCGGGCAGCTCCACGGCCGTGGTGAGGTTCAGGTCGTTGTAGGTGAAGCGGGTGGTGCCGCCGTCAGGGCGGATCACCGTCTCCGGCAGGCCGAGGTCGTTGTTCTGGAGTCTGGTGGTACGCCCGAGCTGGTCCGTTGAAGCGATCACGTGCTGGTGGGTGTCGTATTCCGTGACGACGCTGGCGCCCAGCGGGTCGATTTCCGCGACGATCAGGCAGGCGTCGTTGACGACGTAGCGGAAGGTGGAGCCGGCTGGCGTGGTGACGTCGGTGATGCGGCAACCGGGCCAGGCGGGATCGGTGCCGTCGTAGGTGAAGGTGTTGGCGAGATGGCCGGCCTCACCGCCTTGAGCGATGCAGCGGTCCTGGTCGTCGTAACGGTAGTCGTAGCGGCTGTGGTTGGTGTCCTGCCAGGACGTGATGCGCAGCTGTTCGTCGTAGGTCAATCGCAGCGGCAGGCCCGAGGAGTTGGTGATGGCGGTGAGGTTGCCGCCGGTGTAGCTATACCGCTTGATCACGGTGTCGGCGCCGGCCTCGTCCAGGGCCGTCAGGCTGAGCTTGGTGATCCGTTCGTCCTCGACAGTGAGGCTCAGGCGGTATCCGCCGCTGTGGCAGATCGCCTGCGGTGTTCCTTCGGCGTCGTAGACGAAGTCGATGGTGTTGTGGTTGCGGTCGGATATCTGTATCAGGAGTGCCACGTCGTCGGCGGGAGCCGCGAAGCGGCGATGGTGACAGTTCACAGGGTCGGTGATGCGGTAGCCGCCGTCGTCCAGGCGCTCCAGCGGCCAGCGCGGCCCAGCCTCGGGCAGCACCGGTGTGTCCGGGCCTTCAGGGTGGGGGTAGGCCAGTAGCATGCCGTCCTCGGTGACGAACACGACGCCGTCTTCGTCGACTTCGAGACGCTGGTCGATCGTGGAGGTCCAGCTCGGGCCGAACCAGCCGCCGCTGCGGTAGCCCGAGGCGACCCGGCGGGTGAAGGCCAGCGGGAAGGTGCCCGGCAGGCTGACGTCGCATTGGGTCATATACATCTGGCCGGTGGCCACATCAACCGGGTCACCACAGCCCTTGATCTTGCTCTTGACCCGGTTGTATGCGCCCTTCGCGCCGTCCTTCAGCGCGGTCCGGGCCGTCTTGAAGCCCTTGAGGCCCTTCAGTCCCTTGCCGAGTTTGGCGGCGGTGGTGATGCCCTTCATGCCGGGGATGCAGTCCAGGGCGGCGAACGCGACATCCAATAGGCCTGCTTGGCCTTTCGCATATTTACTGAGAGTGTCGGCCAGGACGATCGCGCCGGCGACGATGACGATCGCGGCGAGGATCGGACCACCGATGATCATCGCGATGACGCCGACCACGGCGACGACGACCTTGCAGACCGCGACGATGGCGTCCCAGTTGTCGGTGACCCAGTCGCCGATCTCCTCCCACCACTTGCGGTTCTGGATCCCCGCGTCGGACGCCTCGTCGATCTTCCGCTTCGCGGTCCCGGCCGCCTCTTCCCGCATCTTGCGGGCGTCCTCGGCCATCTTCTTCGCCGCGTCCAGCGCGCTCTTGGCGGAGTCGACATCGCCCTGGGCGGACTTCTGCGCTTTCTCCGCGGAGGCGGCGTTGCGGGTGGCGGCGCGGACCTTGTCCGGATCCGGCTTGGGGACGTCTTTGCTCTTGGAGCCGCCGTCGTCCTTGTACTTGTCGGCTTCCTTGCCCGCCTTCTCCACCCAGGAATCGGCCGAAGTGAGCCGGGACTTGGCGGAGGACAGATCCGCTTGCGCCTCGCGGCCCTTGACCAGGGCCTTGTCGGCGAGGGTCTGGGCGCGCTCCAGTTCCGGCCAGTACGCGGACAGCGCGTCGCCCGCCATCTCGTAGGACTTCTTGAGCTTCTTCAGCTTGTCCGGCGCGTGCTCGAACTTCTCCGTGAACGCGTCCGCCGTCTTGCCCGCCCACTGAAGGATCGCGTCCTCGCCCGCCATCCCCTTGATGTCCCGCAGCACCTTGCCGACGTCGTCGGCAAAGTCGTGCAGGTTCTTGGCAAGGGACCGCACCCGGTGCGGGTCGCCCGGTGTCGGATCCTTGTCCAGGTCCAGGACATGCCAGTCCGACGGACGGTGCGACACGATTCAAATCCCCCGGTTGGATCGGCCCCTGACGGTCAGGGCGCCTGCGGTGAGTAGTCACTCAGCGGTTGATGGACTGGATTTCCTGGACGTTGATGTCCTGGGTGGTCTCGAAGGTGCCGTTGGGCAGCTTCCCCTGGGCCTCTCCGGTTCCCTTCCAGGAGATCTCCCAGGTGACGGAGGCCTTCAGCTGGTACGGCTCGCCGCCGGTGGCGCGGAGGTAGGCGATGCCGCACGGCGGGTCCTGCCGGGCGGCGCCCTTGGTGTAGGGAGTGCCGATGGAGCCGTCGGCGTTGACCGGGCAGTCGCCGGAGGCAGGGAAGGTCTTCGCGTCGCCGGTGCCCGGGTCCAGGTGCAGGGCCACCGGTTTCGCGGTCGTCACCGCGTACAGGTCGGTGTGGGGCAGGGAGGCGCGTACCGTGACGTCTTTGTAGACGGCCTTGTCCAGCCACACCCAGGTGGGCAGGTTCACCGTCGACTTGCCTTGCGGCTTGAGCTCCACTTTGGTGTCCGGGACCCGGATCTTGTCGTAGGCGTAGGCCGCGAGTACTTCGGGAGTGGGGGCGTTCGGGTCGTCGGGGACGGTGCCGTCGTTCTGCCAGAACAAGTTCTTTGAGCAGTCCAGGATTTCGGGGTCGTTCGCGCGGTCCTGGCGGGCCACCGCACGCCAGAACATGCCCTTCTTGCCCACGTTGTAGTTCTTGGTCGGGGTGTCGGTGAAGGTCGCATCGCCCTTGTCGAAGGCGTCGACGAGGAGGTCCTTGCCCCAGCGGCGACCGAAGTTGACGGAGAACAGGTCGCCCTTGTTCATCTTCTCCGTCGCGTCCTTGAGCTGTTGCGGTGTGGCGAGTGGTTCGTACCAGCAGGCCGGCGGTTTCCAGTTCGGGTCGGCAGCGGCCAGGCTGCCGGCCGACGGCTTGGCCGTGCCACCGCCGGACTGTGTGACGACGATGCGGGTGCGGGTGACCTCGGCCCCCAGTTCCGGTCCGCTGGCCGTGCCCTTGGCGCTGTCCCCGGCGGGCGGTTTGGCACCCTCTCCCGGGTCCGTTCCCCAGGCGAAGGCAGCCGATGGTGTCAGCAGCGTGATCACCAGGGACGCTGCGGTGAGCGTCACTGTGCGAGGGGACGGCTTCCTCACTTGCAGGCTCCGCGCTCCGTCTGGACCATCGTGGTCTTCCAGACGCCTTCCTTGGTCTTGCGTAGCTTGGTGCGGTAGAGCACGAGGGCGTCGTCGGCGGGGGTGGCGGTGACCTTGCCGGTCTTGGTGTCCTTGGTGGATCCCTTGCCCTCGTCCACGCAGTAGAAGAGCGTGCCAGAACCGTCCGGGCTGATGCGGGGCTGCGGCTGGAAGACCCGGCCCTTGCCGATCAGGACGAGGTTCTTGTCCGTGAACCCCTTGATCCACTCGGTGCCGGTCCGCAGCGCGTCGCTCTCGCTGTAAAAGGTGAAGGCATCGTCCCGCGGGTCCTTGTTGATGATCGCGGCGTAGGAGGCACGGAGTCGCTCCTTGCCGTCGTCCAAGATGGCCTGCAGCTTCGGATCACTGTTCATCCAGCCGACAAAGGAGACTTGGAAGGACTTGGGCAGCGTGATGTCCGGTCGCCTGGCCCCGCCCGGCTTCGCCGACGGGCCGGCAGAGGCCGAACTGTTTGTGTCTGCCCCGGCGCCCTTGATCTTGTCGGGCGTGTCGTCGTCGCCGCCACCCGAACTGCAGCCGGTCAGCAGCAGCGCGGTACTCGCGGTGATGGCGACCGCAACGGACAGGAAACGGCGAGTCACGTCTGAACTCCTGGGAGGTGTGAGGTTTCTGAGTAGCTGACGCTACCTGCGGTGCAGATGGTTTCACGAGGGGATTCCCCGCCCCGGCGTCGGGGTGACCGGGTGGCCGAGAACCTTCGCCGCTGGACTGCGCAACCCTCACATCACTGCATGGAAAGGAAGACAGCGTTCCTAAAGCGAACGTCTCGGCAGGCCCTGTCGGTGAGAACCAGGACCAGACGAGACCGTGAGGCGCATCGGAGAGGCCCTCTGTTCCCCGGGCGAGGCGGCGAGTTGACGCTGCCGCCTATGCGGTGGACGCCCCGGGTCTCGGCGGTGCGCAGCGCGGTCAGGGTCCACGACCAACAGGCAGGTGAGGAGCGCAGGCCGCTCGGCAGCCGTCCCGGCTGCCGGGAGATTCCGTAACCGACGCGAGGGCCAAGCCGACGGCGAAGGGCGTGTGCCCTGCTACCGGGCAGGAAAGGCCGGTGTTGCGTCGTGTGATCGCAATGGGCGTCGCCGCGACACGGGTAGACGCCTTGACGGAGTCCGGCGGGCATGGCTGCCGGCGAGTGTGCAGCGGGACGGCAGCGCGCCTGAGCGCCTGGATGCCACGACGTCAGTTCTGTGTACGTTTTTGACCGGCTGCTTTCGCTGCTTTCCGGAAGGTTACTCGCACACCTGAACGCCTCGTACCTCTTCCGGTATTTTTCGCCGCTGTACGCCACAAGTTTGTGCGATGTCCGCTTTATATACCCGTGCTTCTCGGGGAGCGACTACCGTCTCTTCTCGTACGAGGAGCCCCGGACCCGGGCTGACATTCCAAATCCGGGGCCCCACTCGCTTCCAATCAAGAAAGGGGACTTGATCCCCATGCTCGACCGGCTTTTGTTTGCCGAATCAAGTGAGGCGGCAACTGGCTCCGACGTTAACATTCCGCGATTTGCGCGGAGCGAAACGCGGACCATCAGTGCCTGGGCTGTCACGCTGCAGGCGAGCGTCTTTCTGGCGCTCCTCGTCCTTCCCATCGTCCTGATCAACGGGACGTGGGTGACGCCCGCGAGCACCGCGCTGGCCCTTTCCCTTACGTGGGCGGTGCGTCACTCCTGCTTCCGCTACCAGCGGATTCGCCTGTCCTGACCCCTGTGCGCCCGGGGGTGCGGAACGCCGTCACCGGTCTCCTGCACCCCCGGCGCCACCAGTCCTCTGCACCCCCGAAAGCGGAGGGCGCGGTTCCTTCGCGGTGCGGTGCAGCGCTGCGGAGTAAGGGCAAAGGACCTGCACTTAGGGAGGAATCATGGGGCACGTCCCCGATCGCGGCGTCTGTCGCCAGTGCCGCTGTCCGCTGCCGCAGGCCGTCGGCCCGGGGCGCAAGCGGGAGTACTGTGATGCCGCCTGCCGCCGCAAGGCCCAGCGCAAGCGGGACGGCGTGCGTGAGCAGCGGGCGCGCAGCGCGCTGCCGCTGGGACGGCGCATCGCCGAAGACCTGCAGGTGCTGTCAGCCCGTCTGCTGGAGGCCGAATGCGACGGCCGGCCGGTGGAGGACCTTCTTCGCCGCGCTGCGGAGTTGGCCAAGGAGGTGGAGTACTACACGGCTGCGGCTGTGCATGATGCCCGCAATCAGGGGGCGGACTGGGTGCGCGTGGCCTCGGCGGCCGGAGTGAGTGCCGCCACCGCACGCAACCGGTGGGCCGAGAGCGAGGTGCAGCGCCGCATGGAGCGCCGTGCTCTGCAGCGTGCAGAGACGCGCCCTGATGCGGCTGCACGCGAGGGTGACACGGGCAGGGTGCTGACCCCTGCAGCAGAGCGGGCAAGCAGGAAGCTGGCGGCAGCGCTGGTGCACCTGCACCGCTCGAGCGAGCTGACAATCCGAGAGGTGGCGGAGCAGACCTCGCTCTCCTCGTCCTACATCTCGCGGATCCTGTCCGGTGAACGCACGCCCGCCTGGCCGGTGGTGTGTGATCTGACCCGGCTGTGCGGAGGTGATCCGCAGGAGCTGCTGGTGCTGTGGGAGAGCGCACACGGGATGACCGCTCCGGCCCGCCCGGCGCTCGGCGATGCGGTGACGCGTTTGCAGGCCGCGCTGCGGGGGCTGTACCTGGCGGCCGGAGGGCCTGAGTTGGAGCGGTTGGGCCGGGCTTCCCACGGCGTGCTGACGACGCAGTCCATCGAGGAGATGCTTAAAGGGGAGATGGTGCCGGAGTGGGAGGCGACCTCGGCCCTGGTGACCGCGATGGGAGGGTGGCCGGCTGATATCCGGCCGCTGTGGGAGGCCGTTCACTACGCCTTCCTGGTCTGTCTGGACCCGGTGCCGGTGCATCCTGCACCGATGCCGGATGGACCGTGCACCGACGTGGCGCAGCGCAGTGGGCGCATGCCGCCGGAAAAGCCTTAGCCGGAGTTGGGAGTGAGGTCATGACTGTCTTCTCACGCCGTCAGGGCGCCCCGTTCACCTCGGCGCCCCGGCGCCGGATGCCCAGCGGCTCGGCCGCGGTCGGCCCGTGTGATCCGGGCCGGGCAGGCGTGGTGGGGCTGGAGTTCATGGCGTTTCGCCAGATGCACCAGGAACCCTATCTGCGGTATGCCTGCGAGCGGCTGCGGGACCGCCAGGCCGGCGGGCAGATCGTTCAGGCCGTGTTCGGCCGCCTGCGGGCCGACTGGGCCAACGTCTTGAGCAGCTCGCGTCCGGCGGCGGTGGCCTGGCGGCTTCTGGACTCTCTCATCGCCACGGCTCTGCAGGCGAATGGCGGGGCGGGCGACGAAATGCACCGGATGTTGCCCGCGGCTCAGGCCGATGCGGTGATTTTGCACTGCCGGCTACGGCTGTCTCAAACGCAGGCTGCCGCCTTGATGGGTGTGGAGGAGCCGACCCTGGCCAGCCATCTGCGGATGGCTGAACGCGCCCTGCCCGCGTTGCAGCAGGGAGGTGGCTTACCAAAGGGATAGTACGGCTTCCGTTTCGGTCGCCTGCGCACGCCGGTGGCACTCGCTCTGGTGCACTGTTTCCTAGCGCACTTCAGTCGTTCGGGGGGCCATTGTGAGGCAATCTGTTTCCTCCTTGGCCCCCTTGCCTACGATGGAGTGCATGCACCGACCTTTGTGATGTCGACACGGTGCAGCGGGGTGAAAGGGCGGGATGACTGCCAGACGCGTGCCACCGGCTGACCTCATTGATATCGCTCTGCCCAGTGTGGCCCGGATGAACGACTATCTGCGGGGCGGCAAGGACCATTACCCCGCCGATCGGGCAGCGTGCGAGCAGTTGCTGGCCCTCGCTCCCAGCGCACGCGTGCTGGCGACACTCAGCCACCGGTTCCTGCTGCACACGGTCCACCGTTTGTCTGAACGGTTCGGGGTGCGGCAGTACCTGTGCTTCGGTGCGGGGCTGCCCACGCCAGTAACTGTGCACGCGGTGGCCCAGGAAGTGCATCCGGACGCGCGGGTGGTGTATGTCGATGACGACCCTTTGGTGGTCGCGCACGGCCGGGCGGTCCTGGAGAACGGGCGCAGCACCAAGATGGTGCGGGCGGCCAGCTGGCAGGCGCCGGAGGTGCTGCGCCGGACGGCGGCCAATGAGTTCATCGACCGGGACCATCCGGTGGCGGTGCTGTTCGTGTCCGTGCTGCAGCACTTGCGGGATCCGGCGATCGCCCGATTGCTCGCTGAAACGGCCCGGCATCTGGCGCCGGGCAGCTTCTGGGTGGCTAGCCAGCCGGCCAGCCGCCAGGGCCAGTTGCGTGCAGATATCGCGCATCTGATGCGGGCGCTCCGGGTGCATGGCTGGGAACACGTGCGCACGCCGCAGGAGGTCGAGGCACTGTTCGCCGGGTGGCCGGTGCTGGCGCCCGGTGTGGCGGACGTGACGCTCTGGCTGGGGCAGGACGAGCTGGCTCCGCGGCAGCAATCCCACGAGTGGCAGGAGTTGGCCGGAGTAGTGCGGTTGGGGTGAGTCTTGGGTACGTGAAGGTGGCGGGGTGGGCCCTGGGGTCCGTGGTGGCGCGACCGCGGCGTTCAGGCGTTCGCGGCCTCGTCCAGCAGGTGCAGACTGCTGTCGGGATCCAAGGCCTGCGCGGCGAGAGTGTCCAGAACACTGCGGTAGTGCTCGGTCTCTTCCCGCTTGTCCAGATAGGTGGCGCTACGCAGTTGCTCGAGGTAGACGATGTCGGGAAGGCCGGGGTAGTCGAAGCGCAGGTGCGTGATGGGAAAGCCCGGAGCGGCACAGAAGGCCTGGGCGAATGGCGCGATCTGCAGGGTGACGAAGTCACTGCGGGCCATGGCCGCCAAGTGTCTGAGCTGGGCACGCATGACCTGGGCACCGCCGACCGGCCGGTGCAGGATGGCTTCGTCCATCACCGCCCACAGCCGGGGCGGTTCGGCGTGGGTGAGTACGTTCTGGCGGGCGCGCCGCAGCTCGACCCGGTCGCTGATCTCCCGCTCGGTATCCAGGGGGCGGCCCTGGCGGATGACGGTCCGGGCATAATCCGCCGTCTGCAGCAGGCCCGGCACCAGCGTGACTTCGTAGGTGCGGATCATGTCAGCGGCTTCTTGCAGCCCGACGAACTTGGGGAACCATTCGGGCATAACTTCGTCGAAGCGGTGCCACCAGCCGGATTCATGGGAGCGGTCCACCAGGTTGCAAAAGCGCGTCAGCGTCACGGTGTCCGTAACCTTGTAGAGCTGGAGCAGGGCGAGAACATCGCCTTTCTTGGCGGGAACCAGACCCCGCTCCAGGCGGCTGAGCTTGGCCTGCGAACCGCCGATGTACTGACTGGCCCTCTCCGTTCCGATGGCGGCGGCGTTGCGCGTCTCACGCAGGATCTGGCCGATCACCATGCGCAGGGCCGTCGGGCTGCGGTCTGCGACGGCGAGGCAGTGTGCGTAGGAAGCCTCATCCAGCGGCTCAAGGGCGGGCATGTGTACTCCTGCAGGGAAACTGACGACGAATGTCAGTTTCCCAGGAGCGGGGTTGCGGTGCCCGGTGATTCGCTATCCGGCCTCAGTCGGCCAGGGAGTCGAACTCCCCCTCCTTGGCGCCCGCGAGGAACGCTGCGATCTCACCGCACGTATAGATCAGAGCCGGTCCGTGCGGATCGCGGGAGTGGCGTAACGCCACTCCCCCGTCGGGCAGTGCGGCCAGTTCCACACAGTTGCCCTCCGCACCGCTGTGGCGGCTCTTGACCCAGGTGACGCCTTGCAGTGCATCCGCGCATACGCCGTTTGCGTAATCACTCATGTTGGTCGTCCCCCCTGCTCGTCGACCCCTTGGTGACCTTGCTTTCCGTGCTGCCCGGCACGGATGGGTACATACGTTCCCGCCCTTTCTCGTCCGGATGCAATCGGCCATGCAATTGCATCTGGGGCGGGGCGGCGAGGATACTGGTTCCGGCCGGGGCAGTATGTCGAGCCCGCGGCTGCCGTCTTCCGGGGGGAACCGACCGTGAGCGCACCCGCATTGATCACCCTGTGTGAGAGCGCTGGAGTTGAGATCGCCCCCTGTCCGGCGGACCGTAAACCACAGGAGATCGGCACACCCGTACAGTCCGATATTCCCGACTGGGGACTGGCTCTGGGGATCAGCGCGGCCGGCTTCGCCGCCCGCCGCTTCGGCACTGATCCCGCCGGCATCCGGCAAATTCGACAGTTCACCCGCAGCGTTGTCGGCCAATGGGGACTGGCTGATTTCGCCGACAACGCCGTCATCGTTGCCGGTGAACTGGCCACCAACGCAATGAATCACGCACTCGAACACGCCGACAGCGCCTCCAACACGGCCTGGCTGGGCCTGATGCGCTCCGAACGCGCCCTGATATGCGTCGTGGCGGACCCCAGCCCCGCACCCCCCGTCCCCCAGCATCAGGCTTCCCTGACCGAACACGGTCGCGGCCTGAACCTCGTGGACGCCCTCACCACCCGCTGGGGCTACTCCGACCCCGACGGGCAGGGCAAAACCATCTGGGCCCGCCTCCCGATACCGCCCCGCTGAACCAGCATCCAACCCCCTCTCTCCTGACCCACCGCAGTCGGCACGTGCGGGCATCGGCGTTTCGCGGACACCCAACATGCCAGCGCCAATCATCGTCCACACTCAAAGAAACGTGCGGCCTTGAGCAGTGGAGGAATTGCTCCGTGTAGGGCTGTGTCGAGTCGCATTACTTGGCTTCGGACCGCTGGTGGTTGCGGCACTCGTCTTTCTGAGCGTGTGGCATGCCTTGAGGCCTGCCACACGCTTCAAGTATCTGTTTGTGTCAGCTGATGGCTTGGCATCCCCCACCCGTCGCTGATCTTGGCCATACCACCGCTTCCGCTGCCGAGGTCCAGGAAGCGTCACAGGGCATGGTCGCTGCGGACCAGAGGTCGAAGCCCTGTCCGCTGCCGCCCGCGTCTCCTGAGAAGGTGATCAGAGGGGTGGCAGCCGCGCCGAAGTTGAGGCCGGCGCGTACCTACGCCGCCTGGTCGGCGAGTCCGTCGCCGTTCGTGTCGCCTGGGGCGAACAGGTCCAGGTTCTTCCAGCCAGCGGGGCCGATGAGGGATGGGGCCGCAGTCGGTGTCGAGGCGGTTGCCCGCAGCACCGAGGTAGAGCCAGAGCAGGTTGCCTTCCTTGCCTAGAAGGTCGGGGCAGCCAACGACGTTCGGCTCCGTCGGTCGCTTCTGTGGCGCTCTAGCGCTGTCGTGAATGCGTTCAGCCCGTGTGGCGTTGCGTGGGGTCGATGCGGCTCAAGAGCGCGCGGATCAGGTCTCGGCTGTAGGCCGGGTGGGGTGGGTTGGTGGTGGCTTCGTGCAGGAGATAGGTGATTTTGGCCCACTGGCGGAAGTTGCCGTGGCAGGCGAGGTCGTCGATCCACAGGAGGTCGTCGGTAGGGACATCCGCCCACAAGGCGTGGTACTGGGGGATGACGGTGAGGACTTCGCTGGGGGCCAGGGGGGTGTAGCGCTGCCAGATGAGGATGCGGGAGTCGAGGGCGGGCCGGTTCTTGATTTTCTGGTAGCAGTTCTCGGCGCCGATCAGGACGATAGCGAGGCGGGTGTCTTCGTCGTCATACAGTTCGCGCACGAATTCGAAGGCGCGGGTGTCGAGCCACTGGGCTTCGTCGACGACGAGGACGCGGGGGGCTTCGGCAAGGGCTTCTTTGATCATGGTTTCGCAGCGGGTGCTGCCGGCTGGGGGCTGCCCTGGCAGTTCGAGCTTCTTGTAGAGGGTGGCGCGCAGGGCCTGGATCTTGGAGGAGCTGAGTTTGATGCGCAGGGTGGTGTGGGGGGCGAGGTCGTCGAGGTGGCTGCCGACGGCGAAGGTCTTGCCCAGGCCGACGCCTCCGTGGACGCACATGATGGCGCCGTTGCCGCCGTCGGCGCGCAGGGTGGTCAGGAGGTTGGCGTAGGTCTCTTCGCTGGCTTGGGTCAGGATGGCGCGTGCTCCGGGCAGGCCGAGGTAGTGGTAGTTGCGGTTGGTGGCCGGGTCGTTGGGGGTGGTGGTCACACGGTGTCCTGGTCGTCGGCGGGGGTGGGCAGGGGTGGGGTCCAGCGTGCGGAGGTGGGGGCGGGCCGGTGCAGGAGGTCGGGCCGGGCTTCGGTGTGGGCGTCCGGGGTGCGGGTGGGGAGTTCGCGCAGTTCAGCGGCTGCTTGGGTGGCGGAGAGGCGGTTCAGGGGTTTGGGCGGGGCAGGTGTGGTGGCGGCTGCGTAGCGAAGGCGGGCGTCCTTGCGGGCCCGGCGGGCTTTGGCGGCGTAGCGGTCGGCTTCGCGCTGGCGGGCCCGTTGCAGGCGCCGGGACTGTTCGGGGGTCATCTCGTCGCTGCGGTAGGCGGGGCCGCGGTAGCTCAGGGTGTCGGCGTCGTAGAGGTGGACTTCGTGGAAGTGGTTGGCCTCGTGGCGCAGGCGGACGCGTTCGCCTGCGCTGCTGTGACCGTGCATCCAGTCGCCGACGTAGTAGGCGTCCTTCCAGCGCACGCCTTTGCTGGTGATGGTCAGGGGGCGGCCGGGGTGCAGGAGGGTGTAGGTGTGCAGGGCCTGGGGGTTCAGGGTGTCGATGGGGGTGAGGTCGGCTGTCCAGGCTTGGGCGGGGGTGCGGCGGTTGAGGCGGGCGATGGTGTGGTCGTTGTTCCACCATTGCACCCAGTCGAGCGTGAGGCGGACGAAGGTTTCGAAGTCGAGGAGTTCCTCGAGGTGCCATAGGGGCTGGCCGCGTTTGTCGTGGCGGCTGGCGGGGGTATGGCTGTAGCCGGGCAGGCCTTTGAAGAGGGTGTGTTTAACGGCGGCGTTGAGGGCTTCGACGGTGCCTTTGAGGTGGGGGCTGTTGGGCGGCAGGACGATGAGTTCGGTGCGAAATTTTTTGAAGGCTTCGTCGACGGCGGTGCTGAGGAAGTCGCGGCCGCGGTCGACGCGGACCTTTGTGGGGATGCCTCCGAAGGGGCGGTGGTGGTCGCCGCACAGGATGGCGTCGCGGCTGGCGGCGAGGATGGCTTCCTGGCTGGGCTGGTGGGGGGTGATGGCCAGGCCGCAGATGACTGCGGTGGCGTGGTCGATGAACCAGGTGATCCAGGGTTTGTTGCGGTGGCCGTCGAGGTTGATGAAGACGCTGGCCTCGACGTGATCGGTCTCCCAGACGTCGTTGCGGTGCCCGTGCGGGCGCAGCTGGTGGACGTCGTGGTGGCTGCGGGCGGCTTCTCCCCCCTCCAGGGCGGCGCGCTGGCCGGGGCTGAGTTCTCGGTTCACGGCCCGGTGGAAGGTGGCCAGGCTCGTGTCGAGGAGGCCGTCGGTTTTGAGTTGTCGGTAGGCGGCGGTGATGTTGCCGTGCCATTGGGCCAGGGCGTTGTGCATGGTCGGGGTGAGGGTGAAGCGTTGGCGTTCGTTGGGGGTGTAGGTGCCGTGGTGGGCGTCGGCGTTGTCCATCCAGCGGTGCACGGTGCGCCAGTGGACGCAGAAGCCGGCGGCGACCATGCGGATGTCGTGGTGGGTGAGGCGGTGGTTTTCGCGTAGGCGCAGCAGGCGCCGGACGGCTTCGGCGCGCAGTGCGGTGAGGTCGTAGGGCCTGTCGGGTGGGGGTGGGGCCGGCACGGTGGCGGGTGCTCTTTCTGCGGTGGGGTTGGGGAGGGCGGGGGCGGGGTGGCGTCAGGCGGGGGCGAGGGAGAGCAGTCCGGCGCCGTAGGCCTTGGCGCGGCCGATTCCGGCGAGGAGTGCGTGGCGCAGCCGGTCGGGGTCGGTGATGGTGGCCTGGCCGTCGAAGCGGGTCAGCTGGTGCCGGAAGATGTGCGGTTTATCTGGTGCGCCGGATTCTTTGACGATGGGGCGCCGGGAGTGGTGGAGGGGGGTGAGGTCAGCGGTGTGGGGGGTGAGTCCTGCGTGGGTGCTCTTGCGCTGCCACCAGGCGAGGGCGTCGGGGCCGTGGAGGGGTTCGTCGTGGTGGCGTGTGGTCAGGTCGGCGAAGAAGGGGTCGCCGGTGGGGATTGTGCGGCGGCGGCTGGGGTTGGCGGTGATGCGGTAGCGCACGCGCCGGCCGGGGACGAGGGCGTTCAGCACGGGGGTGAGGTCGCGGGTTTCAACGGTGCCGTAGGCCAAGGGCAGGCGGGTGAGGTCAGGGGGCTGGTGGGACTGGATGAACAGGGTGGGAGGTGTGTGCGCGGTGGCGTCTTCCAGGCGGAAGAGCAGGCCGGCTTTTCTGCGGGCTTGCTCCCCGAGGTGGTCGGGTGCCAGGAGCATGACGCGTTTGTGGAGGCTGGTGGGGTCGGTCAGGTCGCGGCGGGCGTTCTGGCTGCGGCGGTTGAGGCGGATCCGGGTCAGGGTGAGGGTGAAGGGGATGGTTTCGTCGGGGGCGGTGGCCATGGGGCGCTCTCCTGTCCGAGGTAGATGGCCAGTGCGGTGCGTGCGGGGGGCGGGGTGTACAGGGCGGCGGGCAGGTCTTCGGTGGTGATCCAGATGCGGCGGGTGTGGTGGAAGCGGCGGGTGGGGGCGAAATCGACGGGGACGTCGGCGATCTCGCGGTGGGAGCGGGCGGCGGGCAGGTGGTGGGGCGGGTGTTCCCAGATGAGATCCACGGCTGTGGTGGTGGCCCCGGTGGGTGGCGGCGAAGGCAGGCTGAGTGGGACGTGGCGCAGGAGGTGGTCGATGGGGTCGGGGCGGATGCCGCCCAGGAGGAGGGGTTCGTCGGGGATGCAGGCGCGCCGGCCCAGGTAGGGGGCGAAGGCGGGCTGTTCCAGCCGGGTGATCAGGCGCTCGAGGAGGGGGTCGGGGGCGCGTACGGCCAGGGTGAAGACGGCGTCGGCGAGGTAGACGCGGTGGCTGATGTGGGTGGAGGCCTTTTGCGGGCGGTAGTTGCCGCTGCTGGTGCGCAGGCCGTGCTTGTGGGGGCGGCCGCCTCCGCTGGTGTGGTAGTCGGTGTGGCGGGTGCCGGGTCTGTCGACGCGGACGGTGAGTTCCAGGTCGCTGTAGGGGGTGGCTTGGGTGGCGGGGTCGGGGGTGAGGGCTTCTTCGCGGGGGCGTCCTTCGACGGCGGCGAAGAGGCCGATGAGTGCGGAGCGGGTGGGGAAGGCGAGGGTGTCGCGGTAGGCGAAGGCGGCGTGTTCTCCGAAGGACATCAGGGGTGCGGCCAGGCGCAGCAGGATGCCGTTCATGCACGGGCTGCCGGCGTGGCGGGCTGGGCGGCGGCCTGGGTGAGGGCGTCGGTCAGGGCGTCGAAGGAGGTGTGGCGCTGGCCGAGGTGGTCGATGTCATCGGCCTGGGCGGTGGCGTAGCCGTGGGCGTGGCGGCGCTTGGTGCCAAGGAGTTGGTTGAGGGCGGCGGTGTGTTCGGCGAGGGCCAGGGCGGCGGGCTGGGTGTAGCCGCCGCCGGGGGCGCGTCGGACGGGGCGTTCGAAGGCGGCGGCCAGGGAGACGGGGCGGCGGTCGCGCAGGGCGTAGTGGATGAGGTGGGGCAGGGTGTGCGGGGCGGTGGAGGTCTTCTTCGCGCCGGGCATGACGTCGATGAACGCCTCGGCGAACAGGGAGAGCAGGTGCAGGGCCTGGTCGTGGTCGCCGTTGAGGTTGTGGGTGAGTTCGGTGAGATTGACGGTGGCGTATCGGTAGAGCAGTCCGGTGGTGAAGAAGGCGGTTTGCAGGTGGGCGCTGCCGGTTTCGCCGGGTGCGCCCCACTCCTCTACGGCGGTGAAGTAGTCGGGTTGCGGGTCGCTTTGGTGGACGGTGAAGGCGTGTGCCATCTGGACGGCGCCGTCGACGTGGGCGCCGGGGATTTCGGCGAGCATGCGGCCGAAGAGGCTGATGGTGGCGGTGCGTCGGCGGAGCAGTGCGGCCACCTGCTGGGTGGGCAGGACGGCCGGGGGTTTGGCTTTGCCGCCTCGGGGATTCTTGGTCTTGGCCTGTGGTGCGGCTTTGGCTGCGGCTTGCTCCTGCAGGGCGTCCTGCAGGTCTTGGCGGTGCTCGGTGCACAGGGTCAGGAGGTCGTCCATGATGTCCCGCGGGATGTAGAGGGCTGCGGAGGTGATGCCGCCTTGTGTCTCCTCGGTCTTCAGGCCGTCCTTGGTGGCCGAGCGCACAACCTGGGCGCCGGCGAAGCTGGCCAGGTCGTCGGGCCAGCCGGCTGCGCGCAGGGCGTCGGCTAGGCGCAGGGGCAGCATGCGGGTGCGGGCGGCGTGCTCGTCGAGGTCTTCTTCCAGGCGCAGGCGGATGGGTCGTTTCCAGGCCTGCGAGGAGACCATGGCGCGCATGGTGCCGCCGTAGAGCAGGGTCTTGGGTTCGTTGTCCTCTCCGCGGTTGAGCAGTGAGGCGCTAAGGGGGTGCAGGGCGTGCAGGTCGAGGTAGCGGGCGGGCGGGTGGGCGGGCATGTCAGTGCTCCTGGTCAAGGGCGTGCAGGGTGGTGAAGTAGGAGGTGCGCCAGCGGGCGGCGATGTGTTGGTGGTCGTAGTCCCACCGGGCGAGGTCCTCCAGGAGGACGGCGAAGTCGAGGCGGGCGGCGTCCTTGCCGTGCAGGCGGGTGACGAGGCTGAACAGCGCCGGGTGCAGCAGCGGGGTGCCGAGTTTGGTGAGGGTTTTGACCTTGCCGGTCATGCGGGCGGGGTCGAAGCCGTGCCGGGCTGCGGCGATGGCGAGGTGGGTGCCGAGGTTGGGACGCATCCGCCAGGCTGGTGTCGTGTATTCGTCTGCCGTGGGTGTGTCGGCCTGCGGTGGCGGTGGAGTCGGCTGGGTCGGGCCGGTGGTGTCGGGGGGCTGGTCAGTGCTGCTGTCGCTCAGGGCGGTGTCCGGCAGGTAGGGGCCCTCTTGGTGGGGCAGATCGCGTTGCAGGGCGATGAGGCTGGCGACGGTGTAGTGGGCGCGGGCTGCTCCGAAGCCGGCGACGCGGTGGGCGAGGTGTTCGGGCATCCGGTCGCACTCCTCGGTGGGGCGGCCGCGTCCCGAGACGAGGTCCGCGCGGATGCCGTTGCTCTCACACAGCGTGATGATCTGAGCGACGAAGTCGTCGTAGTGGGCCCGGCGTTGTGCAGTGGTGGGGGGCATAGCGGGTGCCTTTGCGACAGGAGAGGGCTTGACGGGCTCGGGATGGGGGTTTCAGCGGCCGCGGCGCAGCCGCGTGCTGGCCTGGGCGATGGCTTCCGCGGCGTTGAAGTACTGGTCGATTGCCGGCTGGGTGGCTGCGGTGAGGGCGGTGAGGGCATCGGCGGTGAAGGCGGCCCGGGCATTGCGGTCGGGGTCGGCGAGCAGGCTCCAGAACGTGGTCTCGGCGCGCGGCCAGTAGAGGGTGCGGGCGCGGCGGGTCCAGGCGGGCAGGTGCCGGGGCGGGCGGGTGGGGCGGCCGGCTACGGAGGCGGTGCCGGTGGTGGTACGCCAGGCCTGGGCGGAGACGTCGTCCAGCAGAGCGCCGGTCTGCTCGGCGGCCTGGCGGCAGATGGTGACGCGTTCGGCCTGGGCGGGGTCGTGTTCCTGGGTGTGGGGCCAGATCGGTGGGGTGATGGCCGTGTACCAGGTGCGGTTGACGGTCTTGGGCTGCTGGTCGAAGCCGTGCACGCGGACGCGGAGGTGCGCGCGGGTCTCGGGCGGCAGGTCGTTGAGCGAGGTGAAGGCGTCGGGACGCCGGACGTAGGTGCTGCGGGCGGAGGACTCATCGCCGGCCAGGAGCAGGGCGTCCAGGTCCCGCCACAGGGCGCGGTCGGCGTCCGCGGCGCGGGCTTTGTACCGCTCGGTGAAGGACTTCCCCGGGCCGGTGTCGACGCGGTAGACGAGGTAGGGATCAAGGGCCGGCAGGCGGGTCTGGGTGGCCCAGGTGACGTAGGCGTCGGCCACGTGGCGGCCGTCGGATGCCGGGATGAGGAGGAGGGCGTGGCGGGAGCGGCCGGTGAGGAGCCGGCCGGGCCAGGTCACTGGTGGCGGGGCGGCTGCGGGATCGGGCAGGGGCTCCTCCCACGGGCAGCGGTCCACGGCGTCCGGCCAGGCCTGGGCGGGTGGGGGCAGGCCGGCGAGGAGGGTTTCGTACAGGGTGCGGCCCAGCGGGTGGAAGGAGACGGTCGAGCGCAGCGGGCCGGCTTTCGCGCTGCCGGTCCGATGGCCGCCCACGGCACGGACCGAGCTCTCCCCCGCAGCGCCGTAGTAGTGGTGGATGAGCAGGTGCCACAGGGCCTGGTCGCTGGGAACCGGCTGCGGATCGGTGTCCGTATGTGGGCTGCGCCAGGCGAGATTGTTGCCCTCGGGCCGACCGTAGACGAGTTTGTTCACACCGGCTCGTTTTGTGCACTGCACCCTCAGGCGCGGATCTTGCAGGAACGGCCGCTCGGGGTGGAACAAGTCCCAGACGTACTGGTCGAAGTAGGCGTGCACGCGTGCGGGGTCGAAGCCGTCCGGCTGCTTCAGCAGTGTTCGGCGGCGGGCTGCCCACTGCCCCGCACTCATTTCCGGATCATCCAGTCCGCTCAGGCGGGCGGTGATGGCGACGAGCAGGCGTAGCGCGGCGGAGGCGGCCGGCGGCAGGGGCAGGGCCAGGTCCTCGATGGTGTGCGCGCGCAGCAGCACATTCCGCCACCCTAAGGACTCCTGACGTCCGTTCAAAAACAGGACCGGAATGCAGGGCTCTTCGTCGGTGGCATATCGCGGGGTAGGCACGGGATGGCTCCAGACGGCCAGAGGCAGCAAAAGCACAGGAAAGACAGGAAGGGTTTCGGTGCAGCCCTGAGGGTGGCGATGGCCGCATTCTGGGTTTGCGGCAGCCAAAACAGCGCGCGGAGGACAGAGTTGCCCCGCTGCTGGGGTGCACCGGGCCGACTCGCACGGGGGTCGGCTGTTGACTGACACGCGCAGGGCTCTTGGGGTGTGGCACCGGCGGCACGGCAGACGCGACTCACCCGGATTCCGAACGAGGCCCCGGGGTCGCATTCATATAATAACCATGCGCGGAGCGCCCCTGAGCCACATAATTGACTCTTTGATTACTGGCCGGTTCGTTCGACTCGCGGAACGGAAAAGGCATTCCGGTCGGCGCATCTTGTCATGCACGGTAATTCACGATGTCGTGAGGGCGGTTCCTCTGCCAGCGCATCTGACCGCAATTCAGGCCATCGCGCGGCGGGCGGGTGGTGTTCCGGGGCGGGCACAGGACGGCCCGACCGCCGCGGAGCTGTGGATGAGGCAGCCTGCGGCGGCAGCTGCCTGGCGAACCCAACGCCCCCAGCGCATCCGGCACTTGGCGGTGACGATCTTTGCCGGCGGGCCGTGCCGCGTGGCCGGCTCGCACGGCCCTGACCGGTGCAGCAGCCCACGCTCTCAGCCGTGCGGCTCCGGCGATGCACGTCGGTGCTCTTGAACGCCCAGCGGACTCGCCTGTCGGCGGCGGTGGGTCCGCGCTCGGTCATTGCCCAAGGTCACGGAACGGCCCCCGCGGCCGTGTGTGCGGCGGCGCGCCCGGCCTGCGGATCAGCACCGGGCCCGACCGGCCTAGTGAGGACCTTGGCCGAAACGGCGAGCCATCTCCCCAAGGGGAGGCGCGTCAAGCCGAGGGCAGCGCAGGGAAGTTGGCGGCTTCGCCTCAGTCCGCATGGTGCACCAGTCCGAGTACGGGGTCGAGGCGCAGCGTGTGGCGGCCGAAGCGCACCGGCTCGTCGGCCGCCCCGGGGTGGTGCGGGAGCAGGACAAGGTCGGCGAGCAGTGCGTGCCGCGTCCAGGGCTGCGGAACCCGGTGGCCCTCGTGCCGCTGGGCGACCCATGCAGCGGGGACGGGCAGCGTGTGCTGGAGGATGGTGCGGACCTGCGCGGTGGTCAATTTCTTTGTCGGCAGCGGACGGGTGCCTGCCGCGTTCAGGGAGAGACCGGCGGCGGTGTGGTAGACGGGCAGCAGGCGCCTGGGCAGGATGCCCAGGCGGGTGGCGGCATCGCGTGCGCGCAGGTGCTGACGGTGCAGGTCGGACAGGGACAGGGTGTGCTGCCAGGTGGGTATCAGGGGCAGCTCGCTGTGGTGTTCCTCGGTGCGGCGGCGGGCCTGGTAGGCGGCATGGCGCCGCTGGAGGTTGGGGTTGGTGCGGGCAAGTTCGTCTGCTGTCCCGTGCACGGTCTCAACCAGGTGCGCAACATCGTCGGGCAGACACAGCGTCAGGGTCTGGCCGGGCCGGCGGACCAGGAGGTCGGCGGTGGCGTGTGTGAGGAAGGGGTACTCCAGGGTGCGCCAGGCTGGCGGGATGAGGGTCTGGCCCTGGTGGTCGGTGGGCTGCAGGACGTGCAGGCGGGGGGTGTGGTGCAGCCAGCCGGGCCGTCGCATGTGACCGGCCCGCAGCGGGGTGAAGCGCTGCAGGCGGCCCAGGCGTTGCAGGAGGGTGTGCAGGGCGGCCAGGTCGCTGACCATGACGTCGACGTCGATGTCGAGGCTCAGGTCGAGCAGGCTGGTGGTGACGATGACCAGGCGGGCGGGGCGTTGACTGGAGCGTCCAAGGGCGGTGCGGATCCGGCGGGTCACAGCTTCGCGTTCGTGTTCGGGGATGCGGGCGTGCAGCAGAAGCAGCTGACCGTCGGTGCCGCCGGGCCAGTCGAGGGCGAGCAGGTGTTCATAGGTGTTTTGAGCGTCGGCCATGGTGGCGCAGACGACGGCCGCGCAGCCGCCGTTCTTGATGACGGGGCTGATTTCGCTGGTGATGCGCTCCAGGCGGCCGGTGCGGGCGGGTGCGTCTGCGGGGTCGGTGCAGGAAGGATGGCGTACGGGATGCAGACGGATCTCGGCGGTGCGGCGGAAGCGTTTGGCATGGGCGGCGGCAGCCGGGGGGTGGATGCGGGTGAGATTGGCGTCGCGGGCTGCGGCGAAGAGCCAGCCGGGGTAACCAGGGGAACAGTCAAGGCCGGCCGTCACGGAATGCGGGTGGCCGGCACCGGCCAGGTAGCTGCGCACGAGTTCACGGCTGGCGCGCTCGGGCAGTGTGGCGGACAGCAGGACGACCGGACAGCCCACAGCACCCAGCCAGTGCAGCAGCCGGCCCAGCATCTGCCGCATGAACGGGGTCATGGCGTGGACCTCGTCCACGATGACGGTCCGCCCGGACAGGGCCAGTAGCCGCAGGGCGCTGAACCTCACGGGGAGGACGCCCATGAGGGCCTGGTCGTGGGTGGCGACGGTGAACTGGGCCAGCAGCGCCCGGTCCCAGCCCCGCAGCCAGCCGTCCGGTACAGTCACCCGTTCCTCAGGCCGTTCACCCGGGTCAGCCCCGCCCTCGGCACCGTCGGACCAGAACTCGTCAGTTGTGGACGGCTCGTGGTCACGGAGGCGGTGGTCGCTGTAGGCGGAGTTGCGGTAGCTGTGGCTGTAGACCAGGGAGACCGGGGCATGGAGAGGTCGGTGCGCCGCCACGTAGGACTCGAGGACGTCGTAGGCGGCGTCCGCGGTGGCGGTCGTCGGCAGCAGCCAGGCAATGCCGGCCGTCTCGCCGCCAGCGTTGAAGATGCGGGCCGCTTCCAGCCCGCCGACGGTCTTTCCTCCGCCGGTGGCGTCGGTGACCACCACGATGCCCGGTCCCTTCTCCCCCACTGCAGCGGTGAGCTGCTCGATCAGCGCGGCCTGCAGGTCGTTGGGGTCGTGCAGGCCTTGGTGCGCCTGCGCAAAGGGCACTTCCGGCAGTGTGATGCGGGGCAGGCCGGACTGCTCGAGTAACCGGGGGGCGTCCTGCACGGCCTGCGTGTAGTGCTCGCCGGCGCCGGAAGCGGGCGCCAGGGCTTTGGGAAGCCAGTGATGGCGTTGGCTGGCCAGCCGGTCCGCGATGATTCCGACTCCGGCAATCAGCACGGCGGCCGGCGCAGATACCTGGCTGGGCACCGCCGTAACGCCGGTCAGGTGCCGAACGAGAGCGAAATAGCGGCGACGCAGCTCCTGCCACGCGGGCCCGCCCAGCGTGACACGCACCCGAGCGGCCGACGCCGCACCGTCCAGATCGAGCTGCAGGAACCGGCCGTGGTGACCACCGAGGACCTGCGCCAACCGCACCCCGGGACTGTCCGAACCGTCCACGGCATAACCGGCCTCCGCCAGCAGATGCAGCGCAGCGTGCATAGACGCCCGCTCGTGCGGCACACGCTGCCAACCTTGTGTGTCCGCCTGGAGCTCGTCACTGACCCGGGCCCACGCGATCGTCTCCTGCCGCTGGAAAGCGGATAACTTTCCCAAATCGTGCAGCCCCGCGATGAACATCACCAGACAGCGGGCCTCAGCCAGGGTCACACCCAGCCCGTCGGCGATCAGCCGCCGCTGTCCGCGCGTGAGGTACCGGTCCCACACCGCACCCGCTACCGCCGCTACATCCAGCAGGTGAAACAGCAGCGAGTACACCGCCAGCGCGCCACGGTCGAACTTTCCCCACGGCGTCACATCGATTCCGCCGTTCCGGGCGTCCTCCCACACTCCCACGAACCAGTCCCCGCTCATCAACTAGTGAACTACCGCAGGCCGTTGGCAGCCTACCGCCACGCAGACAGCAGACATTCACATACCAGTCTGCAGACTCCGTCCGCCCGGCAAACAGCTCCCCAGCAAGCTGGTACCAGTGCGGCACCCGCCTGTGGCAGACTCGTCCAGGTCATCACAGCACTCATAACCTAAGTAAGTGAAAATCGGCCTGTTGGCCTGCAAAACTGCAGGTAGGGTCCCCCCGCGCATGCGGGGGTGCGGCGACGACGAAGTGGGCCGGCCAGCGCGAAGCCGAGTAGTCCCCGCGCATGCGGGGGTGTGGCCCGTGACGTCCTGTCCGAACAGGACCTCGTCATGTAGTCCCCGCGCATGCGGGGGTGCGGCGTGGACGCCTCGCTGGGCCGCAGGCCTGATGACCTAGTCCCCGCGCATGCGGGGGTGCGGCGGTGACCGTCACCTTCTGCCCCCGGGCGACGCGGTAGTCCCCGCACTGGGGGGTCTGTCCACCGACGATGCCGACGCGGTGCGCAGCCTGCAGTTCTCCCCCACATGCGTGGGGTGCATCCGAGAGAATCCGCAACTCGTCGATTGCATCGTTCTCACTGCGCGCGTGACGTGCTCCGCCGCGTCACAAAAGTCGTCGTAGCAGTTCGTCCCATGCGGTGAAAGTTCGCCCGACGGTGGCTGTAGCCGCATGCCGTGCGGCTCTACACCCCGGCCAACTTCAGGACCATGCACAGTCGCAGCGGGTAGCGTACCGGAGAGGTGGGGGCAGATAGCAAAACGCATCGACCTGCCAGTCGAGCGAGGGGCTGGCTTAGGTAGGGGGACGCAGTCTCTGAAGGTGGAGGTCGATACCGTTGAGGCGGTTCATGGCGAGGGCAAGCACCAGCACATGGAGTCCAACAGCGCACGCGAGAACGCGCCGGGGCTGTCTCGCAGGAGTATCCACGCGACGCGACGTAGGCTCGCTGAGTTCGACACCTCAACATTAAGCCGTCGCGGGCCCTGTTTACTTCCAGTCGCGGCGCCGCCTCGGTGATTACGGCGTCCTACCGAAGCCCTTCGCGCGGAGGCTATGTGGTCTCCGCCTCCAGTGAGGAGGTCGTCTGCGCGGGCGTGTCGACTGGAGGGCCTGGCTCGTCCGCATCCCGGGCTGTGGCTTGGGTGGCGGTGTGTAGGTTGGGGCTGATGTTGCAGGCGCGTTCGGGTTTTGCCGTGGTCGCGGGCGCAGGGGGCGAGGTGGCGTTGTGGGCACTCTTGAGGCGTTGGGCGAGTTGTTCGCCTCCGAATTCGATGGCTACCGTGCAGAACCGGTCGATGATGAAGCGCTTGGCGTCCAGAGGTAGTTCTCCGAACCATTTATCAAGGAGGCGGGCGGTCTGTACCCAGGCAGCGCCGGGCGCATAGGTGGCGACGTGCTCGGACACCTGATTGATGATCTCGATGGTTTGCTCGGTGACCTTCTCGGGTGCTTCGAGGAGCATCTGGGCTAGGACGAGGGTGGAGTCTTCACGCAGGTGGTCGCGGTAGGCCGATGCCTGGGCCATCCGCAGTTGTGTGCGGTCGTGCTCTGCGCGTGCGCTGGCCCGCAGGCGTGCGAGGGTTTGGGCTGCGTGCACGTCCTCGGGGCTGGCGTGTATGTGGGCGGTGGCCCAGTCCAGACGCACTGCCGCATCGGGCAGGGCCGTGCGGTGGCCCAGGCGGGCGTTGGCGAGGTGTTCGAGCGCTGGGGCATCGTTGATGGAGGCGGTAGCCGCCATTTCTGTAATTTCATCGATTACGTGGCATGCCGCGACCGCGGCCGGGTCGTGATGGCGGCTCCTGGTGCGCCATCGGCCTTCGGTGTGCACGCTGAAGGTGAAGCCTTCGTCCGAGCTGGCGGCGGTGAAGTCCACGCTCAGAGGGCCCCGCCGCGCCAGCCAGGGCCAGATTCTAAGCACCCCGTGGGTCATCCTGTTCCGGCGCGGATGGCTGGTGGGGGTCAGCGAGGCGGACGTTGCGCATCAGCGCGGCGTGAAGTTGGTGGTTTGTCTCTTTGTCAGGGTTGTTGGTTGTCAGCAGCCAGCGTTCTGCCAGCCGGACGAGGTTCAGGAAGCGCTGGCCGCGCAGATAGTCGCCGGGGGTGTCGTGGACGGCTTGTACTAGCGTGCGGGTGATTTGCTGTGCCACGTCGGGGTGGGACGTGGCCGCTGCGTCCAGCCAGGCTGCACAGGCCCGGTCGGCGAGCTTGGTGGGCTTCTCGTGTTCCAGGGCGGTTCGCCAGCCGCGGACCACCCAGGCGGGAAGGAAGTCCTCGGCCGTCTCCAGCAGGACGGGCGTTCCCGATGCGTCGTGCTGCAGCGCCAGGTGCATAAAGGCACTGGAGGCGGACTGCTGCAGGCCCTTGTGGTCGCTGGTGAACCACAGGTCCAGCGTGTCCAGTGCCTGCGGGCGGATCTCATCATCCGCCCAGAGAGCGTTGATGGCCGCGCCGACGGCGTCGGCGACGCCGTCTTTGCTGGAGCAGGCGAGGTCGCCCAGGCTGCGGAGCATCGGTGCGGGGTGGGCGGGGGCGAGTGTCTGAAAGACGTGGGCCAGCGTCTGCAGGAGGCGGGCGCTGCTGTCACTGTGCAGGGCCCACCTGTTGGTGGCGGTGCGGGTGAGCTGGCCGATCTCGGCGTCCAGAGCGGCTGCGACTAGGAGGTCGTGTGCGTGTGGGGCCAGAGTGTGGTCCTGCGCCCAGTCCTCGGCCACCAGGTGCAACACCCTGGTGGAGCGGGCGGCCTTGGCGTGGTGCAGGGCCCAGGGGGCCATGCGCTGTGCGAGCTGTTTGCGCTGTGCTGGCTTGAGTTGCAGGCACAGTCTGGCTGTCCACTGGGTGAAGTCCGCAGTGAGTTCGGGGCGGTCCCGCCAGAAGTAGCGGACCACGGCCTCGGCGAAGCCGGGCCCGGGGAAGCGGAGGGTGCCGTCGGGCAGCGGTTGCGCTTCGACCTGGCGTGCCAGCTGGATTAGCCCTGGCCCTTGCTGGCCCCTGAGCCGCCGCGCGCCGTCCTTCTTCTCCCCCAGGGCTCGCGCCAGGGAGGCGATCTTGTCGTGCACGTTGTCGATGACGTCGCCGTCGTAGACGGCTGTCAGCAGCAGATAGTTGCGGTCGTAGCTGGTGCGGCCGGGGGCCGAGTGCCACTTGGCCAGGGTGTCCATCCAGCCTGATACGGCGTGGCTGACGGCGGTGAAGACTTTTTCGAAGCCCTCGGTGTCGCGCTGGACGTCTTGTCCGGTGGGATCCCCAAGCTGGCTGAGGACCCGAACCAGGACCTGCGCCCATTCCTTGACCTGTCCCGGGCGCAGCAGCCGGGACAGTTCCTGGCTGAAGCGGTGGTCATTGGCCCAGGCACCCGGGTCGGCGATTCCGGCCGCACGCAGATGGGCCGTGAAGAGCTCTGCGGGGCGGGGTGGTTGGGGAGTGCGGGCCAGGTCACCTGCATCCTTGCCGATGGCTTTCCAGAGCGTGCTGCTGGTGAGGACGATGAGGTAGGAGCTGTCATCGCGCAGGCCACCGCTCTGCTTCAGTTCGAGGCCGAAGTCACAGCTGGCGGGGATGCGTTCTTCTATTTCCCGCAGGTCCAGGATCCATCCGGTGCGTGTTTGGCCCTTGAGCCCTTCCATGCTGAAGCTGTCGCCAGCGTCCCGGCGGACCCGGCGCAGGGTCAGGGGCTCGCGGGGCACGGTGGTGAGTAGATGCAGCGCAGTTGTCCAGCGGCCGCTGCCGAAGTGCTCGGCGCTCAGCACCAGGACCCGGTTTTCCTCGAGGAGCTGCGCGAGCTCTCTCTCGTTGGCCATCGGCACGTACGCTGCGAGCTGTTCCCTGACCCATTCCGGGGGCAGGGGTGCGCCGCTGTGACGCTGAACAGCTTCGATCAAGGTGCCGATCAGGGTGCCGTAGTTGGCGTCCGCGTGCACGCTGGTGTGCGGGCTGCTGGTGTCGGTAGCCGGTGGGGCTGGCTGGGCCGTGGGCCCCGTACCGGAAGATGGTGTGCCGGTGTCGTCGGCTGTCGTGCCGGCAGGAGCCTGCGGGGGTGCAGAGGCTTCGGTGCCTTCCGCGGGAGTGTCGCGCGTGTCTGCCGCCGGGCCTGCCAGAGGGGACTGTTCGGGCTTCTCCTTTGATGGATCGTCCGCGGGGCCCGGCTCGGGCGTGCGGCTCGCTACGTCACGTT
Source organism: Streptomyces sp. NPDC030245 (assembly GCF_055572995.1). NCBI lineage: Bacteria > Bacillati > Actinomycetota > Actinomycetes > Kitasatosporales > Streptomycetaceae > Streptomyces > Streptomyces sp. NPDC030245. The sequence goes on from NZ_JBVICF010000010.1 coordinate 110,724, forward strand.
CCTGCGCCGTGGCGTCGGCGGGCGAGTCGAGGGGGACGCCGGGCTCGGGCTCGGACATGCACGGGCTCCTCTTCTTCCTGGTGGGCGGAATTTGGCACGGTCATGAGTCGGTCAGCTACGGCCGTCGATGTTCGGCGCCTTCATCCCGATGACCTTTGCGCCCGCTTCCACGCGCTTGGCCCGGATGATGCTGGCTGCGGAGCCGCGGATGCTTTCCTGCGCCTCCATGCCGGTCACCTCACCGGCCACGCTGTCGTAGTGGTGTTCGCTGCGGGGCCCGCTTTGCGCACGGTCTTCGCCCTGGAAGGTGAACCGCTGGCCGTAGACATCTTCCAAAGCCGCACGGACCTGGCCGAGAGTCTGCAGCAGCAACGCGTCGCCCTGGGTGATCGATTGTGGTTCGCGAGCGTAGTGCGCCATGGCGAGTGCCAAGGCTTGCAGCACTGGCAGGCGGTCTTCAAGACGGTCTGTGTCGATGCGCAGCGGCAGTTGCAAGTCACCTACCAGTTCGGCGGGGACCGCCGGCTCGGTCTCTGGGGCTGGCGGCGCCGTCCGGCCGGAGCGCCAGCGGTCCAGAGCAGCCTCCAGCCGCTGGAAGAGAAACGTGAATGCGGCTGGCAGGGCGCTGCCGGCGACCAGTGAGAGGTCCGAGGCATCGGACATGGAAATTCCTTCCGAACAATCAGCAGCGGGCCCAGAAGAGGGAGTCTCATTTTTAGCGCCCCTCCAGCCCGCCACGCGGCGATTCAACCAACTGCGGCTCAAAAGAGACGGACATGCGCCCTTCTAGCTGAATTTCTCCGTAACAGTCGATCTTGTCCTGACAGGCGTGATGGAGAGGGAGCCCAAAGCGGCTAGTGTGACTCATGTGGCGGCGGCAGCTCGTGTAACTCCTGTGCCCGCTGGACTGGTTGGGAGCAGTGCCCCGCAGCCCGATAGCCGAGCTCATCGGGGCAGGCGGTGACCCGACAGGACCGCCAGGCCACGTCGAACGACATGCCTGAGTTCGACCTCTGCATCACACGTACCGCTTTCCAACTGGTGAGCGGAGAAAGCAATGCACGGATAATCGTAGAATTCACTGAGCAAGTGTGTCGCAGACCATCCCCCCTGTTCGGCTTTCCGGCCAGAATCAACTGCAACGAAAGCCTCAGGAGTTTACTGACGCCTCAAAATGATCAGCCGAGAGCCGATAGGACTGCGGCATAGCGATAAGTTCTCGGCCAGGGCAGCGTTCTGCAACAACCGGACCGCCCACATCGTGCACCCCACCACGCCAGTAAGGCGGAGCAGGAAGCCACCCCAACCGCCGTCAGGCCAGGGGGTTTCCATGACCGCGTGGCCGGGGCGGTTGCATAATCCACCACTCGCTGCCCCTCGGGGCACCTCAGGATCGGAAGATCGAGTCTGCCCCGCTCCAAGTGCCCTATCGGGTACAGCAAGTTCGGTTAAAGTAAGCAAAATCCGACCACTCGACCCATGAACCAGCAGGTTAGTAAGGGTGCTCCCCACACGCGTGGGGGTCTGTCGAGGCTGCCGAACGGCACGACGATCCGCCCGCCGTGCTCCCCACACGCGTGGGGGTCTGTCGACGGAGCTCATCACGTCGTTGTGCCCGGACGCGTGCTCCCCACACGCGTGGGGGTCCGTCCACGGTGACGCCTCCTCGGTCGTCCAGCCGCGCCACCTTCGCCAAGCGAGTCGAGACTCAGTCATCGCCCACAGCTCTCGACCCCGCAAGATCAAATAGGACAGCAGGTCAGACGGTGCCCCCTAAGGGCTTCTCGATTCAGCGCGCTGGGGCTTCTCGTACCACGTCACTAAGACTTCTCACTCGGCGTCACCACCTCTCTGCCCTGAACAGCAAAGACGCATCACACTCGAACGAGAACTGTCAGTGACATCAAAGCGAGAAGTCGCAGCCCGAATGGAGACCCACCCGTACCCAGAGGCATCGCCATCGGTGCGACCCGCTTTCCCACCAAGGAAGCCGTCCGGGAAGTCTGCCGCGCCATTGTTCGCCGCCCGTCGGCTCACCGCGCCGCCGACGCTGTGCCCCTCATCCACCAGGGCCGATGTCGTACGCGAATGGCTGACGTGGTCATCAGTCGGGATGGAGGGCGCATCAGCCAAACTCTGCACCGTCTCGGGCCCGTCGTCACCCAGTCGTACGGCACCCTTGAAGCCGGGCAGATCTCTGTGCTCAGTACTGAAGAGCACCGGCGTCCGGAGCTGCTGACGACCGTGGGACGGCCGGTGGCCGGTACGGAGGTCCGCATCCTCGACGCAACGGGCGAGCCCGTGCCCCGCGGCGTGACCGGCGAAATCTGCGTGCGCGGCCTCTCCGTGATGACCGGATACCACCACCAGCCCCGCGAAACGGCCAAAGTGCTGCGCGATGGATGGTTCCACACCGGCGACCTCGGCCATCTCGACGATGCCGGCTATCTCACCACCGTCGGACGCTGCAACGACGTCATCCTCACCGAGTCCGACAAGGTCTTTCCCGCGCAGGTCGAAAGCGCCTTGCTCCGTCATCCCGGTATCCGGGCGGCCTCGGTGTTCGGCGTCACCGAACCCGACAACAGCGAACGGGTGTGTGCCGCGGTGGTCACCACCCCCCAGTCCCAGCTCGCCCGACGTGAGATCAGACGATGGGTCACGGAACAGTGCGGAGCGGCTCACGCGCCCCACATAATCCTGCTCCTGGAAGAGCTGCCGCTGACCGGCAGTCAGAAGCCCGATCGCGCCGCTATGCGTGCCCTGGTCCAGGCTGCTCGCCAGGAGGCTCTCGGGTAACGTCCGACCCCGGCGCAGTCGCGGACGTAGGTCAGCGCTGCCGGTCAGCGGTCAGCGGTCACGAGCAGCGTGGCTGCCGCTCGCGGCCCGTCGGGCTTTGCCGGAAGCATGGCAATGGCGATGTTGGTGAATCCGGCCTCGTCGAGGGCTTTGCCCCATACCTGCTCCTGGAGGACCCAGCGTCGCAGCGAGGCCGTTTCGCCCCCGGGGGTCTTCGCGGGGATGTCGGCTGCCACCAGCTCCGGTTGGGCTGGAGCGCCGTTCAGGTAGTGGGCCAGAGTGGAGAAGGCCAGTCGCCCGCCCGGCTTCAATGCATCTGCTGCTGCCGGCAGCAGCTCGCGCGGATCGGTGAAGTCGACGGCTCCGAACACGCTGTACAGCACGTCGTAGCCGCTCTTCGCCGCCCGGAGGTGGGGCACGGCGTCGGACCACACGATATGCAGGCGTGGGGCGAGGTGGGCAAACAGGTCGGTGGCCATCTCGTACTGCGCCGGGGACGCATCGATGGCGACGACCTGGGCGGGGCCGTGGTGGACGGCTAGATGCGCGGCGTGCCGGGCGGCTCCCGCACCAAGATCACCAACCACCCGTCCCGTGAGATCGCCCAGCACTTCGCAGGTGGGGCCGCTGTCCTGGCTCCAGTTCCAGTGGAAGACATCAGAAACGGCACGGTCGCGTTCGGCTCGGGTGCGGCCGAAATGGTGCCAGAGGTCTGCCGTGGTTGCCATCCGCACCATCTTGGCGGGCACGGCCCCGCGCCGGGCTGGTTCCGGTCAATCTTTCCCGGCCAGGGCGAAGAGGCCGTCCAGCCGGGCCGGCGGACGGCCTTTCCGTGGGCTCTTCACGGGACTTCTGGAACGTCTGCGGGGATCAGGGGCGCCGGGTCAGGTCCCATGCCTGGTTCTGCCTTCGGTTGCAGTTCCACTGCAGGACGGGAGCGTTGTCGACCTTGCTGGCCCCCTGCACGTCGACGCACTTGCCCCCGCTGAGCGGCTGGGTGAACAGCGGGGTTTTCCTCATCACCGCCGGTATGAAGGAGAACGTCTGGTTGGGGGCGCCCACGCAGGTGTACTGGTCGAGCTTGGCGCCCTTGGCGGTGCTGGCCCCGTGAACGGTCAGGCACTTTTTGCTGTTGATGTTCCGCAGGACCGCGCTGCCCAGGCTCGGATCACCGCCGATCATTTCCAGGCGCCATTGCTGGTTCTTGGCGCCGACGCACCGGTATTGGTTGACGACCGCGTTGTTGGCACGGCTGGCCCCGCGCACGGTCAGGCACTTTCCGCTGTGCCGGGCGACCACGTACCTGATGTTCTGGGCGGCCGCGGCCGCGGCCTTCGCCGAAGCGGTCGTGCGGTCGTCGGGTTCTGCCGCCCCAGCGGCACTGCTCGGCGTACCGCTGGCCAGTGTGCCCAGCGTCGCGGTCGCCGTCAGTGCGATGAGTACGGCCCTTGCACGCTCGTACGTCATGTTCATCCGACGCCCGCCCACTTCTGGTTGCTCCTGCTGTTGCAGTTCCACACGATCACCGGCGCGTTGTCCGCTTTGCTGGCTCCCTGCACGTCCAGGCACCTTTTCCCTCCGGAGCGGGCCATCTCCCCCTCGCGGTAGGGCGGCATGGTGTACCAGATCTGGTCAGGAGTGCCCTCGCAGTCGCGCTGGACCGCAGGCGTGCCCTTGGCTGTGCGGCCACCCTTCAGGGAGAGGCACTTCTGGCTCTCGAAGTTGGTGAACCGTCGGGCGAGGCCGCCCCCGTCGTAGACGATCCACCACTGGTTCTTCGCGCCGCTGACGCACCGGTACTGGTTGACGACCGCGTTGTTGGCATGGCTGGCCCCGCGCACGGTCAGGCATTTACCGCTGTGCTTGGCCTTGAGGTAGTAGATGTTGTCCCGCCCGGCGACGGGTTGCAGATCGGCGCCGGCGAACGCCGTGTCCCGCGTGAGTGCTGTCCGCGCGGTCCGGGCCGCGTCCGGCCCGGCCGGTGGGCCGCCCGGGTCGGCCAGAGCCACGGCCGAGCCCGGAAGGGCCACCGCGGCGACTGTCCCCGCCACTGCCAGCAGGGTGGGCAACGTGCGCATACGTTCTGTCCCCTTTTCTTCGCTTCCCGACGTGCGTCGAGCCTCTCGGCGCGAGCGGCCGCGGCGTGACCGGTGGCCTGCTCGTCGTCGATGCACGGCCGCAGCCGCCCTCCCCCGTTGACGTGGGCGACTGCGGCCTTGCACCACTGAGTTCAGCGGGCGTCGAGTTGTTCAGCACCCCGCTGACGTGGTACTCAACAAAAACTTTCGCGGTGGCGCCGTGGTGCGGAGGGCTCGCAGGCGGCCCTGCGGTGGTGGGGCGGTCCGCGCGGAGCCGGGGGAGATGATCAGCGGGGGAGGCTGGGGTGGGTCGTCGCGAGAATCCGGTGGATCCGGGTCAGGGGCCGGTGGAGCAGTTCGCGTACGCGTTGCGCAAGGTGCGCCAGGAGGCGGGCGCTCCGACCTACCGGGCGATGGCGCGGAAGGCCGGCTACTCCGTGACGGCGCTGTCGAGGGCCGCCGCGGGAGAGAAGCTGCCGTCCCTGGCCGTGGCACTGGCGTACGTGGAGGCCTGTGGAGGAGACAGGGCGGAGTGGGAAGAGCGATGGCGCGAGGCTCAACAGGCGGTGGACGCCCGCGCTCACGTCCCGCGGGAGGAGACGGCCGAAGCGCCGTATCGCGGGCTGGTGCGTTTCGAGGCGGGTGACCGGGACCTGTTCTTCGGCCGCGCCCGCCTGACCGACGACCTCGTTCGCCTGGCCCATGCCCACCGTGTGACGGCCGTGTTCGGCCCCTCCGGCAGCGGCAAGTCCTCACTGCTGCGCGCCGGGCTGATTCCTTGTCTGCGGGAGGCGGAGGACGCCGCGCTGCGCCCGGCGGCGATTCGCATCCTCACCCCCGGGGCCCGGCCGGCGCGGAATCACACCAGGCTCTTCACCCCGGCAGCGGGGTCAGGGGAGACCTGGCTGATCGTGGACCAGTTCGAGGAGACGTTCGCCCTCTGCCACGACCCGGCGGAACGGCGGGCGTTCATCGATCTGTTGATGTCCGCCCGCGACGGCAACAGCCGGCTGCGGGTGGTCCTGGGAGTGCGGGCCGATTTCTACGCCCGCTGTCTGGAACACGAGGAACTGGCCGCGGTCATCCGGGAGGCGAGCCTGCCCGTCGCCCCGATGACGCCGTCCGAACTGCGCGAAACAATCGTCAGACCCGCCGCGGCGGCGGGTCTGATCGTGGAGCGTGCCCTGACCGATCGCCTCATCGAAGAGGTGGGCGAAGAGCCGGGCGGTCTGCCGCTCCTGTCCCACGCTCTCCTCGAAACCTGGCGCCGCCGCCGGGGCCGCACTTTGACCCTCCAGGTGTACGAGGCGGTCGGAGGCATCCACGGCGCCATCGCCCAGACAGCCGAGGCGTTCTACACCCGGCTCACCGAACCCCAGGCCGAGACCGCCCGCCGCATCCTGCTGCGCCTGATCACCCCGGGCGAGGGCACCCCTGACACCCGTCGCCCCGTCGACCGGACCGAACTGGACAGCGCCGGCCCCGCGGGCAGTGAGGCCTCCACACTGCTCCACACGCTGGCCCGCGCCAGGCTGATCATCCTGGACGAGACCACCGTCGACCTCGCCCACGAAGCCCTGATCACCGCATGGCCCCGGCTGTACCGGTGGATCGACGAGGCCCGGGAGCGACTGCGCCGCCACCGGCGCCTCACCCAGGCCGCACGCCACTGGCAAGAGCGCGGGCGTGACAGCGGGTCCCTGCTGCGCGGTACGGAGCTCACCGAGACGGAGGAGTTCTTCCCCACCGCTGAACAGCAGGGCGAGCTGACGGCGTTGGAGCGGGACTTCCTGCATGCCTGCACCACGGCGCGGGCCCGCGCGCGGCGGCTGCGGCACGCCGTGACCGGTGTGGTGGCGCTGCTGGTGTCGCTCGCGCTGGTGGCGGGTGCCATCGCCTGGCAGCAGAGCCGGACCAGTGAGCAGCACCACCAGGAGGCGGTGGCCCGGCGGGTGGCCGCGGTGGCCGACAGCATGCGTGCCTCCGATCCGGTCACGGCGATGCGGCTGAGCGCGGCCGCCGCGACGCTGAGCGGCACGATCGAAACCCGCGCAGCGCTGCTGGGCGCCCTGTCCCAGCGGGAGCAGGACGTCTACGAGGTTCCCGGCGTGGAACCCATGGGCCTGACGTATCTGAGCGGGGACGGCCGCATCGCCGTCGTAGCGGGCGACCGTGTCGTACGGGCGTGGAGTGTCGCCGAACACCGGCCGGCAGGCCCGCCCCTCCCCCTCGACGACGAGACAGCGGTGGCTGTCAGCCCCGACGGGCACCGGTTGATCGCGACGTCGGGTGATCGGGTCCGGCTGTGGAACCTGCGGACCGGGAAGCCCATGGGCGCGCCCTTCGGGAGCGCTGAGTCGGTCTACTCTTTTGGGCCCGGTGGCCGCATGGTGCTCGGTGAGGGGGACACGGGCGGCATCACGCTCTGGGACACCGAACGTCGGCGGGTGAGCTTCGAGCGGCGTGGTTCCGCCGCAGCCCCATGGGCCATCAGCCCGGACGACCGCCTGCTGGCCCTGTGCTCGGGCCGCCAGGGGCCTGTGCAGCTGTGGGACGTGGCCGCGCACCGGAAACGGCCCGGCCCGTGGCCCCGCACACACCAACGAGCCGCGTGCGAGGAAGAGTCATCGCTCCACTTCACCCCGGATGGCCGTGGCTTGATGTCCCGGACGGCACACGGGTTGCGGGTGTGGGACATGGACAAGCGGCGGGAGCGGACCCGTATCCGGCACAACGGGCTGCAGGAAGCGGCCCTCAGCCCCGACGGCATGTTCGTCGTGGCCACCGACGGCAAGGAAATTCTGCTGTGGCGGGCGGAGGACTCCAAGACGCCGGTCCTCCGTGTCCCACTCACCGATGAGCTGGCCACCGCTCTGCGGTTCGACGTGCGCGCGGGAGTGATCCGCTACCTCAGCGAGCTGGGCAGCACCGATGTCGCGGTGCGGACACTGTCCTACGGTGCTGCACTGTCCGGGAGTTGGAGCAAAAAGCCCGCAGCCCAGGGCGGTTTCAGTGCAAACGGCCGGGTGCTGGCCCTTGAGCGGCGCGACAAGGACATCGCGCGGCTCGAGGTGCGGCGCGTCCCGGACGGGAAGCTGATCTCCCGTACCCCTGCTGTGCGGTGTAAGGAAAGGCCCCTCTTCAGCGGCGACACTTGTCACATCGCGCTCACGCTCAGCCCTGACGGCAGCGCCCTCGCCTCCACGAGAATCACGCTCGACGCCGACGGCAAACCCGGCGAACCCGGGCCCGTCACGCTGTGGGACGTGCGCAAAAACTCCCGGCCCCGCTCGCTCAGCATGCCCTCCTCCCAAAAGGATGCCCCGGTGGCGGGCCTCGCGTTCACCCCCGACGGACGCTCCCTGCTGATCCGCCGGTGGGACGGCAAGCCCACGGAGACCTGGGACGTCTCACACGCTGTGCGGGCGAAGCAGACAGCCGCCGGCCGCCTGTCCCACAGCTCCGGAACGTCGCGGGGCGCCTGGAGCACGCGGGCGACCGGGGGATCGTCGGGCCGCAGTCCACTGGCGATACGCCCCGACGGGCGGCTGCTCGCCGCCCCGGGCCAGAGCTCCGCCCTCCCTTCGGGCCGGACCGCGGCCAACGGGCTCCCCGCGGAAGAGACCACTGCGCTTGCCTTCAGCCCGGACGGCAAGCACCTGGCGGCGGGCGCGGACAACGGACGGGTCGTGCTCTGGGACGGCACGGTGAGGCAGACCTTTGGAACACTCGCAGGAACATACGACGACGCCCGCGCACGACCGGGCCCCGGTGACGCCGAGGCAGTCACGGCACTGGCCTACTCCCCCGACGGCACGACCCTGGCCGTCGGGGGCGAGCACGGCACGCTGCGACTCTGGGACGCCGCCTCCCGCCAACCACTGGGAACCTCCCTGCCGATGCCGGGCGACGCCGTGCTCGCCCTTGCCTTCTCCGCGGACGGCCGCACGCTCCACGCCGCTGGCCGGCACAGCGCCCTTCGCTCCCTCGCGGTCGATACCGAGCGGGTGACCGCCTCCGTCTGCGCACGCGCCCACGGAGGTCTGTCCCGGTCCGACTGGCAGAAGTACATCCCTGATGTGCCCTATCGCAACGTCTGCGCGGGCCGTTGAAGCAACGGTCATGGACGGGCTTGGCCAGCAGCAGTGCGAGCTCGTCGCGGCCACGCTCACCGGGCACCTGCAGCACACCGTCGGCCCCAGCTTCGCCGTCCAGGGCCTCAAGGCCGCGCTCGCGTGTGTCGAACAGCGGCGTCCACGCACCGGGTGCGCGCGGCGAGCCCGCGATACGGAGAATCCGCGTCGTCCTTCGGCCAACGTCACCGGCAGGGACGGCAGCTTCTCGCCGGCGCTCTTCGCCACCTCTCGATAGGTCGGAGCGCCCGCTTCCCGGCGCAGCTTGCGCAACTCGAACGCGTACTGCTGCACCAACCCCACGACCGGGTCCACGGCCTCCTCCCGACGACCCACCCCGGTCCCCCCCGAACATCCGGATGACCAACTGCGGCCACGCTCCGAGTCCGGCATCTGGCGCGACAAGCACACTCCCGGCCATCGAACCCGTACGAGCCCGTGTGTACTGCCGCACCCGAAATTGTTCAGCGGCATCAAACCGGGGTGCTGAACAACGCACAGGCGGCTCAACTCGATGTCAGACACCCCGTCCACCTGCACCTTGTTGCGGGGCGTCGCTCAGCATCTGCACCTGCGGGCTCGGACGCCCGCGACTCGAGGGAGGGCATATGACCGCCATACGCAAGACCAGCGCCTACGCCATAGCAGCGGCCGCACTGATCACCACACTCAGTGCCACGAGTCAGGCCCACGCGCAGGAGACCACACCCTCGGCCGTGTCCACCTCAGATGTGGGCATCCAGGCCATCCAGTACATTCCCGGCAAGGACGTGACGGTCGGCTCCTGCAAGGGCTGGCTGAACAAGCGCACGACCGACGGATACGTGCAGGGGGTCGGCCAGTCCTGGGGACAGGAATGCGTCATGTGGCTCGAGCGTAAGCGTCTCGGCTCCGGCGGCTACAACTGGAAGGCCGTTTCCAACTCGTACTGGATCCTGAACACGCAGGCCAAGACCGGTTTCCACTGGAACGGCACCAATGCGGGCTCGCGTGTCTGCATCGCCAACTACAACACGGGGGTCAGCGCCTGTGGCGCCGGCGCTTGGTGACGTTCGACTGATCCACAGAGCAGGCACGCGGTAGACCGTAGGCCGCCACTGGACGGGGCCCGCAGCATCACAAGGCAAGAGGCCCGTACACGCTGTGCGTGTACGGGCCTCTGATCGAGCGCCGGGCAGGCCTTGCACCTGCATTTCCCCGCAGGAAGCGGGGCGTCTTTCCTTGGACCACCAACGCATCACCGGACACCGCGTGTTGTGGCGACCAGTTCAAGATCTACTGTATCGGACGGTGGCCCGGGGTGGCGACATCGGGTGAGCGCTGGGCGTGAAGGCGGAGGGGGCACGGCCTCGCAGACGAGCTCAAAGGCCTCGTCGCCCTCGAGTTCGAGCTGTCACCGAGGCCGCTGCCTCGTCCTGGCAGCGGTCACGGTCTGCACCCGGGCGCAGTTCCCCAGGCCCTGGCTGTGTGAGCCACTAGGTTGGTGTGCGTGGAGACGTGGGGGCGGAGGTATCGGTATGTGGGTCCGGCTGGTCTGAAGGCGCTCGTTCGGGCGGGTGGGGGTGATGGTCGGAGCATCCGCTCGGCGGCGGAGTTCGGCGAGTAGGTTTCGGCGATGCCCGAGGATGAGTTGGCCGAGCCGTTCACGTTCGTCGTCGATGGCGGCGGGGTGCTGCGGCTGGCTGCGCGCCGCAGCGAGCACGTGGTGTGTGCCGGTGGCGGCGAGGTGCTGAGCGCCGGTGAGATGAGCTTTTGTGAGGAGGCCGGGCGGTGGGTGGTCGAGGAGGTCAGTAACCAGTCGACCGGTTACTGCCCGGACGTCAGCTCATGGCCGGCCGTGGCCGCGGCCCTGGACCGGATCGGGATCCAGCGGCCGTCCGGGTTCACGCACGAAGTGGTCTTCCGCCGATGTTGCTCCTGCCGGGAGCTCAACATCGTGCGGGAGGAGGACTTCGTCTGCGTCTTCTGCGGTGAGGATCTGCCGCGGGAGTGGAACATCGGGGAGCCCGAGTGAGTCGGACAGCGAGGATCGCATCGCCTTGCGAGTGCGGCAGCATGGCGGTGCGGCGGGTGAACCAGTTCATTCTTCGCGATGAGTTGTGGTGGGACTCGGAGTTCTCTTGCGGGTCCTGCGGTGCCTACATGTGTGAGCATGCCGGTCCAGAGCCAGCGCCTGAGGATGTCCGGGAGGCTCTGCTCGCAGCGCACGAGCCCAGCAGACTGCGGTTGGTCGGTTCGGTTCCCAGCCTCCTTCCAGCTTTGAAGGTCCTTCGGGAGGTTTCAGAGGCCTCGCTGTCGCAGGCTCGCCAGCTGGTCAGGGAACTGAGCCACGAGGGCCTGGTGGGGACATTGCCGGAGATGGAGTTCCTGCAGGCCCGGCTGAAGCTGCGCGGGATACACGCCGACCTCGACCGGTAGCTGTCCCCCGGGGACCTGCCCGGTCGATGCTCAACTGGCCAGACGAAGCGAGTGCCGCCCTGCTCAACCGCCCTGGTGGGCGCCGCCACCGCAGCCGTCGCCGCGGGGATGGTGGCGGAGGACATCGCGGTGTGGTCCCGCTTGCCCGCTCCGCAGCCGGCGGAGCTCTCGGCAGCGGGCCAGGAGCGGGGCCGATGCCCTGGGGATGCCCTGGGCCAGCCGACACGGGCCCGGGCCGCTCTGGCCTCCGCCCCGCCGCTGCCCCATGGCGGGCGCGAGGTCGTGCTGCGGCCGGGACAGGTGACCCAGGCAGACACCACGCTGCTGCGAATTCTGGCCCGCGGCGACGACGGCCGGCCCACCGCCAAGGAGCTGACCACGCTCATCGATGTGGCCAACCACAGTGCGTGCGCGCTGATGATCACGCCCAGCCGTCCCCGGGACGCCGAGAGCGGGCAGGCGGGCCAGGCGACCCGGGCGATCGACTTGACCCTGCCATCGTCCAGCGAGACGGCATCGACGGCGACGTCACCGACCCCGAGGACGACGTGTTCCTCCGTCAGCTTTTCGGACGGCACCTCGAGTAGGAGCTCAAGCGGGGTGACGGCATCGCCCACACTGATCACGGACGCAGAAGCGCCCGGACTCGCCCTGGTGCGGCTCGACGGCGTGGGGGCCGGTTTCTCCTGAAACGGCTCTCAGCCACCGCACACAGGTGCTTGCTGCTCTGCGGCACTCGATCGCCGACCAGGTGGCAGCCACACGGAATGTGGCGCTCAGCTTCAGCGCGCTGGGGCGCGCCCTGCCGTGCCTGGCGGTGGCGCAGGCGGCGTTGATTGTCCTGGCGGTGCTACTGGGCGTTGTCCGGTATGGGGCATGGACAATTGATCAGCCTGGGCACGTGTTCCGCGCTGGATAATCGATCCAGGAAACGCCCCGCTCCCGGCCGAAGGACAGCAGCCCTCGTGAAGATGAAGCCTCTGCTCTGGGCCCTGCTTGCCGTCGCTGTCCCTGTGAACGTCTCCAGCAGCTTCCTCTTCGAGGGCATGCGGGAGACGCTGGTCAGCGTGGCCAGTGGCCTGCTGATGCTGGCGTCGGCCGGTGCGCTGTATCTCACCCGTGCGGGGCGCAGGCGACAGAAGAGTTAGACGAGTCGAAGTGGTCCGGCAGGCAAGCAGCCAGATGTGGCAGCGGCGCGTACCGGTGCCTGGGGGCCGTGTCTGTCCGGGAGCATGACGAGGAGGCGCGGGCGGTCAGGCTGTGGGGGCGGGGGGTGTCTGGTGGGGTGAGGGCTTTGGTGATGCCGGTGTTCAGGTCGGTGGTGTATCCGGCGTCGAATGCGGTCTCGAAGGAGTTTTTTCCGAGGAGGCGGCGGGCTTGGTGCTCGCATGCTGTGCGGGCAGCGACGAGTTCGGGTGAGCCCATCTGGGGGTGCCGAGGGTGTGCCAGACCTGTTCGCCGATGCCCAGGATGCGGGCGGCCTGTTCGGCGTGGTCACAGGCAACGTACGCACAAGCCAGTACGTCCAGGCTCATGGCCATGCCGACGCTGTCGTGCAGACGGCGTTTGCCGCCCAGGGCGGTGCGGAGGGTCGCCCTGGATTGCGGCTCCGGCTCGCGGAGGCAAGTGGTGAACGGCAGTGCGCGTCTCGCGGGACCGGGCCGCCTGTCATCTGCCGTCTGGAGAGAGCGGGGGTGGAGCCGCAGGGGGCTGGACCGGCTCGGGCCTGGCGGAATCTTCGGCGGGGCCGCGCCATGCCTTGATCAGCTGACTCAGTCGGCGGGCCGGCGTCTCGCTGGGGATGAACAGGACGACCGCGACCAGGACAAGGGTTCCTGCCGTGAGAGTTCCGGCCGTCCAGGCGGACAGGCCGCCACGGGCCGCGGCGAGGGCGAAAGCGGCCGCCGCACCCACCACGCTGCCGATGCGGGCAGCGGTGCTCACCATGGTCGTTCCCTAAAGGCTGTTCGGCGCAGTGTCCACGACAGCCTGAGGGTGCTGCGCAGGACTCGGAGAGTGAAGCGGGTACGGGTGCGGCGGGTGGGGAGGGTGGCGATTTCGGCGTGCCATTCCTCGCGCCACCGTGCGCGTGTCGGCGCGGGAAGCAGCAGGGTCAGCATGGACAGCGTGCGTGTGGTGACCGCGGTGGTGGATGTGGGCTGGAGGACGCCCGAGGAGAGGTCGTGCAGTTCCCGGCTCACGTCGGTCAGGCCTGCCGCGCGTGCCAACGGTGCGATGACATCGACGGTTTCACGGGCGACGCGGTAACGCCTGGTCGGGGCGACGAACTCTATGGTGCGCATGTTGTGCAGCCGGTCGGCGAGGCGAATGGCCAGCACGGCCTCCTCACGCGTGGGCTGGAGCCCCGCCGGCCTTGCTGTGCCGAAGTGGAGGGCGGCGAGTGGGATCGTGCTGAGCTTCGCGGTGCGGACGGCTGCGATCAGATCGGCGGTCTCCTGTCCGAAGTGCTCGGCCACGCGGTCCGGCGGGCAGGGACTGTCCTCAACGTCGTGCAGCAGAGCCGCGCAGATCACGGGGGCCGGCATGCCGATGTCGGCGACGATGCCGGCGACGGTGAGGCAGTGGGTGAGGAACGGGTCGCCGCTGCGGCGGGTTTGGCCCGCGTGCCAGACGGCGGCCTCATCGTGGGCGTGCTGGATGAGCGAGGTGTCGGCGTCCGGGTGGTGCTTACGGACGACGGCCAGGATGTCGTCCAGGGACGGGGCGGCGGAGCGGCGCTTGCTCGGTCGGGGCGCTGACCGGCGCCGGGCCCTCATGACACTCCCCCGTCCGCGATCGGGCGGGCGGCCCAGCCCGGCAGGGGCTGTTTGCGGGCGCGGTAGGCGCGGGCGAGGGCGTCCCGTGCGTGCTCGGCGCCGTCCTCGGTGATCCGGTAGAAGCGACGACGCGGGCGGCCGGCTTCCTCGTGTACGGCGGGGTCTTCCCAGGTGCTGTCCACCCAGCCGACTTGTTCCAGGCGGGCCAGGATCGGATAGATCGTGCCCGACGGCAGTCCCGCCAGCTCGCACAGCTCGAGGCCGTAGCGCTGTCTGGCGGGGTCTTCCAGCAAGGCCCGCAGCACCAGTTGGGTCTGCAGGGTCATGCGCAGACTACTCATACTCGTACTCTACATAGGCTATATATGGCCTGTCTAGGGTTTGGGGGCGCGGGGTGTCGGGTGTGTTGGCCCTGGTCGGTCCTCGTCGGCCCTCGGTTCACTGCCTACAGCGTCGCAGGGCCCATCGCGACGCGTCTGTTGTAGGCGTCCAGTCGTTGTTGTGCCGTGTCTGTGGCCTGTGCGAAGCGTTTTGCGGGGTCGGTGCCCTGTTCCAGTACGTCCGTCATCGCCTGGATCAGGTCGGTGTGGGTGGTGGCGAGTTCGCCGAGGAGGGCGCCGGTTGCGGCTGGGGTTCCGTTGGAGGCGTCGAGTTGTTTCGTGGCTTCAAGGTGGTGTGGCTTGTGGGTGAACCAGCCTTCTGTTTCCAGTAGGCGGTGTGCGCCGCGGGTGGTCGGCATGAAGCCGCTGGACTTGTGCCAGGCGGCGGCGCTTGCCGGGTTGAGCAGGTATTGGAGGAATGCCAGTGCGCCGTCCTCCACTTCCGGTGGGAGGCCGGAGGCCAGAAACAGGGAGTCGCCGCCCAGGATGTCGCCGGCGTACGGTACGGCGGCGTTGTGGGGCAGGCCGGCGGCGGCGACGTCGATGCCGGCCTGTGTTGCGGCCGAGACCACGGGCTGGGCCATGACGGAGGAGTTGCAGAGGAAGGCCACCTGGCCTTCGGTGAACGCCTTGAAGGTTCCCGCCCAGTCCTGGGCGGCACCGGTGTGCAGGTACAGGCCGTCTCTGTGCAGCCGCTGCCACCATGTGGTCCAGGCCAGGAGCTCGTCGGAGGCCAAATCCACTTTCTGGGCCCGGCCCGAGCGGCCGTTGGCGTGGTCGGCCAGCAGGCCGCCCTGCTGGCATACGGCGCCCTGGAAGAACCAGCCGTCGATGGCCCAGGTGATGGCGTGCGAGGGGCCGTTGCCGGCTTGTACGAGGGCTCTGCAAGCGGTCTCCAGGCTGTCCCAGTCCTGGGGTACCTCGGTGATTCCGGCTGCTCGCAGCATCGTCATGTTCGCGTACAGCAGGCCGGTGGAGACGCTGAAGGGCATCGAGACCAGTTCGCCGTCGTAGCTGTAATAGCGGCGGGCGCTGTCGACGAGGTCGTCGAGGACCACTGGCTCGCCGAGGATCTCCCGGCGTGCGTTGAGGGCTCGCTCTACCGGGGTGAACAGGGGGCCGCCGGTCGCGGCGCGGGCGTCGCGGGCGTGCTGGGTCTCGGTGAAGTAGACGTCGACGAGGGCCGGTACGCGGCCTTGGTCCAGGGTTTTGATGAAGTCCTCGCGGCCGGTCCGGGTCCAGTACCGGTAGGTCGAGATGCGGATCTCGTACTCGGGGTGTGCTGTGCCGAACTCCGCGGCGCGTCGGCGTACGGGGTCCAGGAAGCCTTCGAAGGGGTGGTCGGCGAGCAGCATGTCGACGACGGTGCGGTTGCCGGCTGCCACGTCTCAGCCCTCTCGCTTCGCGGTGAGGAACACGAACGTGCCCGAGCCGGACTCCTCGATGACGCTCAGACCGGCGGCGGCCAGCCAGGACCGGATCTCCTGCGGCTCGAAGAGCAGGTAGCCCTCGGGGCGGGCGGGGAAGATGTGTGAGCGCTGGAAGTAGCGGTACACCGGGTCGTCGGCCCAGCGGAAGGTCATCAGGGTCAGGATGCCGCCCGGTTTCAGGCAGCGGCCGATCTCGGCGAGTGCCTGGGCCGCGTCCGGCATCGCCTGGAGGGCGTTCCAGCAGTTGACGGCGGTCAGGCTGTTGTCGGCGACGGGCAGTTCAAGGGCGTTGGCCCGGACGGCGGTCACGTGGGGCAGCCGGCCGCGCAGCCAGTGGAGCATCGCGTCGTTGAGGTCCAGGGCGATGACGCGGTCGGCGCCCACGGCGTCGGTGACCACCCAGGTCCAGCGGCCGGCGCCGGCCGCGAGGTCCAGGACGGGGGCATCGGTGTGGGCGGCGGCCGCGCGCAGCCGGTCGGCTATGTAGGCGTCCTCGATGGCCGGCGTGATGTGGCCGTCCCAGTTCTGGCCCATGACGCGCAGGAAGGCGGGGCGCAGCCCGGTTTCGTAGTGTTGGCCGACGGTGCTCATGACGGCGGCGTTCTGGAGCACGTCGGCGTCGATGTCTTCGGTGGTGTCGCTGACGCCGGCGCCGGAGTGCTCCCGGCGGGACAGGTCGAGGATGCCGCCGAGGATGAGGGGGTAGCGGGTGGCGCAGCCCTGGCAGTGTGCGCCGTTGTGCTGGTAGGTGAGGGCGCTGTGGCAGGAGGGGCAGCGCAGTGTGGTGGCGTGGCGGGTGAAGGTGGTGGGGTCGGTGGTGACTGCCGGGTGGTGCGGGGCGGACCAGTACGGGTTCTGGTCGAGGACCGGGGTGGGCATGCGGTCGGCGGTCACTGACCACAGGGCTTTGGCGCCGGCCGTGGCCCACAGGGTGCGGGTGTCGTCGTCCCAGGTCGCGGTGATCTGTTGGGGTGTCAGGGTGCTGATCCAGGCGCGGTCGAAGTCCCGTTCCTGTTCGTCGATGTCCCAGTCGTGCGGGGAGGGCCAGGCTCGGCCCAGGTCGGGGTCGAGGTGGTTGAGCCGGGTCAGGCCGCGCTCCAGCCGGGTGCGGTCGTCGGGGTCCAGGGGTACGCCGCTGAACGCGCTGTGGACGCGGGCGCGGTCGTCGGGGAAGTGGGAGAGCAGATAGAGCAGTGCGAGGGTGAGTGGTGTGACGGTGGTGGTGCCGCGGACCTCGTCGAGGAGGGGGTCCAGGCCGTGTCGTACGGCGGTGGCGATGGGGCCGTCGAGCGCCGGGTATTCGGCTTCGACGAGGAGGCCGAGGGTGAGGGCGAGATAACCGCGGTGTGTGGCGGTGGTGTCGTTCCAGGCGGCCAGGAGGCCGGGGACGGCTTGTCGTGCCGAGGCGGGATCGTTCAGTGCGCCGTCGGTCCAGAGTGTGGCGACCAGGCGGTGGAACGCCTCGGCCAGCGCTTCGGAGTCTGCTTCGCGAAAGGCGGTCAGCGGTCCGGCGGCGGTGGCGGTGGCCGGCTCGGCGTTCGGGGGCATGGAGATCCTCTCCTTTGCGGGTGTGTGCCCACGATTGCCTGGCCGGTGGTGGCCGGCATCTTCGGGAGTGCCCAACCTCGGTGTTCCTGCGCATGCAGCGAGAAGGGCCGGCGGCGTGCCGTTGCTAGCGTCTGGGGCGATGGGGCCGTGCGGCGGCTTGGGTCCGCTTGTCCCGCCGGCGTGGTCCGCGCGGCCTGGCCGGCGGTGGCCTGAGCGCTGCGCCTGGGGGCTGTGCCTGCGCCGCTGCGTCTGGGGGCTGTGCCTGGGGCGTTGGCCCACCTTTGAACTCGGGAGCGAGCATGAGGACTGCGCTGCGGACTTGCCCACTGTGCGAGACGTCTTGCGGGTTACGGCTGACTTTGGACGACGCCGGTTCCGTACTGCGGGTCGAGGGTGACCGGGAGGACCCGTTCAGCAAGGGTTTCCTCTGCCCGAAGGGGGCGGCGCTGGGTCAACTCGACGAGGACCCGGACCGGTTGACGCGTCCGTTGGTCCGGGTCGATGGGCAGTTGCGGCCCGCCAGTTGGGAGGAGGCGTTCGCCGAGGTGCACCGTGGGCTCGGTGCGGCCATGGCGGCGCACGGCCGCGACGCCGTGGCGCTGTACTTCGGCAACCCGACGTTCCACACCATGGCCGGGTTCCTCTACCGGCAGCCGCTGACCCAGGTCCTGGGCAGCCGTAACGTGTACTCGGCCAGCACCGTGGACCAGATGCCCAAGCACGTCGCCAGCGGGCTGATGTTCGGGGATCCGATGGCCGTGGCCGTCCCGGATCTGGACCGCACCGACTACATGCTGATTCTCGGGGCGAACCCGGTGGAGTCCAACGGCTCGCTGTGTGTGGCGCCGGACTTCAAGGGCCGGCTGCGGGCTGTGCAGGGGCGCGGCGGCAAGGTCGTGGTCGTCGATCCGCGGCGCACCCGTACGGCCGAGCTCGCTGACGAGCACCTGTTCATCCGCCCGGGGACGGATGCGTATTTGTTGTTCGGCATCGTGCACACGCTGTTCGCCGAGGGGCTGGTCTCGGTGGACATGGAGGTCACCGGGCTGCCCGAACTCCGCTCGCTGGCGGGCGATTTCACGCCGGAGGCGGTGGAGCGGGCGTGCGGGGTGCCGGCGGCGACGACGGTGCGGCTGGCGCGGGAGGTGGCGGCGGCGCCGTCCGCGTGCGTCTACGCCCGGATCGGGACCTGCACCGCCGAGTTCGGTACGACGGCGCAGTGGCTGGTGGATGTCATCAATGTGCTGACGGGAAATCTGGACCGGCCCGGCGGTGTCATGTTCGCCAAGACCGCGGGGCTGGAGATCTTCCGCAGTGGGCAGCCGTTCGCCACCGGCGCGTGGCACAGCCGAGTGCGTGGCCTGCCGGAGGTTCTGGGTGAGTTTCCGGTGGCCACGATGGCCGATGAGATCGAGACGCCCGGAGAGGGACAGGTGCGGGCGCTGGTCACGGTGGGGGGCAATCCGGCGCTGTCCGCGCCGGGCGCGCCGCGCTTGGCGCGGGCTCTGGCGGGGCTGGACTTCATGGTCTGCGTCGATCCGTACCTGAATGAGACGACGCGGCACGCGAACGTGATCCTGCCGCCGCCGCGAATCTTGCAGAGCCCGCACTTCGACTTCCTGGTGCAGATCATCATGGTCCGCAATTACGCGCGTTACTCCCCGCCGGTGCTGCCGTTGGGCGACGGTCAGCGTTCGGAGGCCGCGATCTTGGCGCAGCTGTTGCTGATCCTGGGTGGTGAGGGTCCCGAGGTGGGCCCGGAGGCGGGTGAGGAGATGCTGCTGGGGCAGCTGCTCGCGGCCGCACCGGAGCTGCGTGAGGGGCTGGACGGCGCGGACGGGACCGAGCGGATGCTGGATGCGCTGCTGAAGCTGGGGTCCTACGGGCTGTCGCTGGAGGCGGTGCGGCAGGCTCCGCACGGTCTGGACCTGGGCCCGTTGCGGCCGCGGCTGGAGGAGATCTTGTGCACCGTGTCGGGGAAGGTGGATGTGGCGCCGGCGGCGTTGGCCGCCGATGTGCCGCGGCTGCTGGGGCGGTTGCGGGATCCGGCTCCTGAGATGGTGCTGATCGGGCGCCGGCACCTGCGGTCGAACAATAGTTGGATGCACAACGTGGCCTCGCTGGTCGGTGGCAGCAACCGGTGCACGCTGCACATCCATCCGCGGGACGTGGCCCGCTTCGGGCTGGGCAAGCGGGCGCGGGTGCGGTCCGCGGCCGGGGAGGTCGAGGTGCTGGTGGAGGCCACCGACACGGTCATGCCGGGGGTGGTGAGCCTGCCGCACGGCTGGGGTCACGAGGACAGCGGGCAGACGGTGGCGCGTCAGAACGCGGGTGTCAACGCCAATGCGCTGACCGATGAGCTGGTGGTGGACCCGGTGTCGGGGAACGCGGTGTTCAACGGGGTGCCGGTGGAAGTGCTGCCGGTGTGAGGGTGAGAGCCTGTGTCATGACACAGGCTCTGAACGCCGAGCGGCGCCGTGCGTGATGCACGGCGCCGCGAGTCGTGAGTGAGCGGGGTCAGTCCTGGTCGGTTTCGGCCGGAATGATGTTGACGTTCAGGTGGAAGATGTTGCAGGGGTCGTACTTGCGCTTGACCACCGCCAGCTTTCGGTACACCTGCTGCGGGTACACCGCGTCGACGTCCGCCGGGAGGATGTCGCTCAGGAAGCCGCTGTAGGCGCCGGACATCGAGGGGGCCAGCGCGGACCAGAACGCTTCGTAGGCGGGCAGCAGCGGCTCGTTGCCCTCGGGCGTGCCGAGCAGGACGCCCATGACCATCGCCTGGGTGGAGCGGTGGGGGAAGGCGGTCGCATCCTGCGGGACCCGGCTCAGGGCGCCGCCGATGCTGCGGATCTCGACGTACAGGTTCTCGAGGTTGGCCTGTTCGGTGAGGATCGTGGTGGCGAGGTCCTCTGTGAGGGCCGGGGTGAGGCGGTTGCGGACCCGTGGGCGCCAGCCGGGGGGAAGGTCGCTCGCGGGCTGGAGGGCGTCGCCGTAGGGCATCAGGCGTACCTGGTCGTCCACGACGGTGCCGAGTTTGCGGATGGGGTCGATGGCTGCCTTGGCGGCCGCTTCGTCGCCGCCGGCGTAGCAGACCACGATGGCCAGGGGCGGGGTGGCCTCGCCGAAGGTGGGCCAGCACATGGCGGTGGCGGTGAGCTCCTCGGGGGCGGATTCCATGTGGGCCGCCCAGCCGCGCAGGACGGCTTCGGTCTCCTCGGGTGCGAAGGAGATCTGGCCGAAGAAGACCTGTGGGACCGGCTGTGCCACCACGGTGAAGGAGGTCACCACGCCGAAGTTGCCGCCGCCGCCGCGGATCGCCCAGAACAGGTCCGGGTTCTTCTTGGCGCTGGCGGTGCGGGTGCGGCCGTCGGCGGTGACGACTTCCGCGGCCACGAGGCTGTCCTGGGCCAGGCCGTACTGGCGGGCCAGCCAGCCGATGCCGCCGCCGACCAGCAGGCCGCCGACGCCCACGCTGGTGGTGTCGCCGGAGGTGAAGGCCCAGCCGTGCGGCGCCAGCGCGTCGGCGACCTGCTCCCACTGCGCGCCGGCGCCGAGGCGGACCAGGCGCTTGGACTCGTCGATCACCTCGACGGAGTCCAGGAGTGCCAGGTTCAGGACCATGCCGCCGACGTTGGTGCTGAAGCCGGCGTTGCTGTGTCCGCCGCTGCGGGTGGAGATCTCCAGATCGTGTTCGACCGCGAAAGCTATGCCGCGGGCCACGTCGTCGTTGTCGCGGACTCGGATGATCACGGCCGGGTGCCCGGTGTGGACGATCAGATCGGTGAGTTCGTCGTATCCCTCGTCGCCCGGCACGTACACCTCGCCGGTGATTTCGGCCCGCAGGCAGGCGATGTCCGCGGGGTCCAAGTCGCTGTTCATGTTGGTCTCTTTCTTCTTTGGTCGAGCAGCACCCGTCGGCGCGCTCCTCTTCCTACACCTGTCAGTCGGCGCCGAGACGTGGATCAGGACATGCCTCGGCGCGCGGTGCGCCGGCGGCGGAGACGGCCGCCGCCAGCCGGGCTCGACCGGCGTGTCAGCCCTCTTCGGGCACGAAGAACGGGCGGACCTCGACGGCGGACCACTGGGCGTCGGGGATCATGGCGGCGAGTTCGATCGCACGCTCCTTGTCGGCGACGTCGACGATGTAGTAGCCGCAGAAGTACTGCTCGGCTTCGACGAGCGGGCCCTGGGAGGTGGCTGTCTTGCCGTCGCGTACCCGGACCACGGTGGTCTGGGCCGGCTCGCCCAGGGCCTCCGCGGCGACGAACTCGCCGGCTTCCTTGAGGACGTCCATCAGCTTGCCGTGGGCGGCGCCCACGGCGGCCTGCTCCTCCTGGGTCTGTGCCTCGGTGACCTTCGGGTCCAGGTTGATCAGCAGCATGTACTTCATGGTCGGGCTCCTTGTGATCGGCGTCCGGTGCGGACGCTTCTGCCTATAGGTCGGAGCCGTCTTGGGGAAGAGGACATCGTGGGGAGAGCTTTTTGCCGGGGGCGCCGGGTTTTCCGGCGTGCCGGGGTGTGCCGTGGTGTCAGGGCCGGTTGATCAGGTTTTTCAGGTCCGGGAAGGACTCCAGGTCGGGGACCGTCCAGCCGTTCAGGTCGTACTCGGACATGCACTGTTCGGCGAGCTCCTCGTAGCCGGCCAGTTGGCCGGAGGCCAGCTGGCTGGTGTAGAGCTCGACCCGGGTGTTCTCGTGGTTGCCCGAGTAGTTGCGTTCGTACAGTTCGTGCCGGCTGCCGAACTCGCTGCCGATCGCGTCCCACAGCAGCTTCATGAGCTTGACCCGTTCCACGGCCGTGGTCCCGCCCGAGCCGCGGACGTACTTGTCCAGGTAGGGCCGGGTCTGCGGGTTGTGGAAGTCCTCGGCGCTGGAGGGGACGTAGATCAGTCCGCTGGCCACGTCCTGCAAAATGATCTCCCGGATGCGCGGGTATCCGATCTGCATGAACCACCGGTAGGCCATTCCGTAGTCCGCGTTGGGCAGGACCGCTCCGTCCTTCCACGGCAGCGGGTTGCGGGCGGCCGCGTCGGACAGTCCCCAGAAGAGGTTGCGCCAGGCCAGTACCTCTCCCAGGCGGCTCTGCACGCCGCGGAAGTCGCGTACGCCGGTGACCTGAAGTGCTTTGGAGAGCAGGCCGGCGAGGAACTCCAGCTTCACCGCGAGGCGGATGCAGCCGTGGAAGGTGAACCGCTCGGGGAAGCCCGAGCGGGCGGTGAACATCTGCACCTTGCCCAGGTCTCCGTAGATGAAGACGTTCTCCCAGGGGATGAGCACCTTGTCCATCACGAGGATGGTGTCGTTCTCGTCCAGCCGTGAGGAGAGCGGGTAGTCGAAGGGGCTGCCGGCCACGGCCGCGGTCGCGGTGTAGGAGGGCCGGCAGATCAGTTTCACGCCGGGGGCGTCCATCGGCACGGTGGCCACCAGGGCGAACTGGCGTTTGCGGATCGGCAGGCCGTAGTGGGCGATGAAGTTGTAGTGGGCCAGTGCCGAGCCGGTGGCGACCACCTTGGCGCCGCTGACGACGAGTCCCGCGTCGGTCTCGGTCTCGACGTGCACGAAGACGTCGGCGACCTCGTCCGGCGGCCGGTCGCGGTCCACCGGCGGATGCACGATGGCGTGGTTCCAGAACAGGACTTTCTCCTGCGACTCGCGGTACCAGCGCCGGGCGTTGTCGGCGTAGGGCCCGTAGAAGTCGGCGTTGGCGCCGAGGGTGCCGAGGAAGGACGCCTTGTAGTCGGGGCTGCGGCCCATCCAGCCGTAGCTCATCCGGGCCCAGGCCGCGATCGCGCCCTGTGCGGCGACCAGGTCATCGGCGCTGCGCGGCGTGGTGAAGAAGCGGTGGGTGTATCCGTCGCCGCCGCCGTCGACCGGGCAGGTCAGGACGGAGCGGTGGCGGTCGTCGTGCAGGGCGTCGTAGAGCCGGGCGGTCATGCGCACCGGGTTGTGGAACGCCGGGTGGGTCGTGATGTCCTTGACGCGTTCGCCGTACACGTAGACCGCGCGGGCGTCGCGGAGGCTTTCCACGTACTCCTGGCCGGTCATGGGCCGAGTGGCCATGGTTGTCCTGCCCTCCTGTCGGTCCGCCGGGCCCGGGGCCGGCGGACGGCGGTGTCACAGCAGTTCCACGCCGCGGTCCTCGACGGCGGTGATGAACTCCCCTCGGGTCAGGGCGGCGGCGACCGTCTCGATGTCGTCGGCCATGTAGCGGTCCTGGTGCAGTGGCGGCACCAGGGAGCGCACCGCGTCGTAGGCGGCGCGGCCGGCCGGTCCCAGGCCCTCGTAGCGTCCGGAGACGTCCACCGCCGAGGCCGCGGCCAGGTACTGCACGGCCAGGATGTGCTGGTTGTTGGTCAGGACCCGGCGGGCGTTGCGGGCCGCGATCAGCCCCATGCTGACGATGTCCTGGTTGTCGCCGTTGGAGGGCACGCTCTGGGTGCTGGCGGGGCCGATCGTGCGGTTCTCGGCGACCAGGGCGGTGGCCGGGTACTGTGCTCCGGCGTACCCGCTGCTCAGGCCCGGGTCGCCGGCCACCAGGAATTCCGGCAGGCCGTAGCTGAGGTGCCGGTTCAGGACCCGGTTGAGCTGCCGTTCGGCGAGCACGCCGAGCTGGGTCAGGGCGATCGTGGTGAAGTCCATGACGAAGGCCACGGGCTGGCCGTGGAAGTTCGCGCCGTGGAAGACCTCGTGGTCCTCGAAGAACAGGGGGTTGTCGTTCGCGGAGTTGAGCTCGGTGTGTACCCGGGCGGTGGCGTGGGTGAGGGTGTCCCGGACGCTGCCGAGGACCTGTGGCATCGCGCGCAGCGAGTAGGCCTTCTGGAGGTAGATCTCGGTCCGGGTGACGTCCTTGTCCTCCTTGGCGGCGGCGACCTGCCGGCGCAGGTCGGCGTGTTCCATGGTGAGTTCGCTGCCGCGCAGCAGGGCCCGCATGTTCGCGGCGGTGTCGATCTGGCCGGGGTGCGGGCGGGCGATGTCGTGGCCCTCGGGCTGGAAGGGTGCCATCGATCCGCGCATCGTCTCCACGAGCAGTGCCGAGACGATCTCGGCGTGCCGTACCTGCTCCAGCGACCGGTCGATGATCAGCGCGCCCAGTCCGGTCATCGCCGAGGTGCCGTTGATCAGTGCCAGGCCTTCCTTGAACTTCAGTTCCAGCGGTGTGATGCCGAGCGAGCGCAGCACCGGTGCTGTGGGCCGCGGGCCGTCCGGGCCCAGGAAGTAGCCTTCGCCGATGAGGGTGGCGGCGACGTGTGCCAGCGGTGCCAGGTCTCCGCTGGCGCCCAGCGAGCCGATCTCCGGGATCGCGGGGATCAGGTCGTTGTTGAGGTACAGGGCCAGTCGCTCCAGGATTTCCGGCCGGACCGCCGAGTAGCCTTTTGCCAGGGCGTTCAGGCGTGCGGTGACGATGGCACGTGCCTGGTCGTGGGGGAAGAGGGGGCCGACGCCGGCGCTGTGGCTGCGGACGAGGTTGGTCTGGAGTTCGGTTTCCCGCGAGGGGTCGACGAGCATGTAGATCATTTCGCCGTAGCCGGTGGTGACGCCGTAGACCGGGGTTCCGGCACGGACCACGTCCTCGAACACGGCGCGGCTCTTGCCGGCTTTGGCCAGTGTCTGGGGTGTCAGCGTCACCTGGGCCCGCTGTTCGGCCACGCGCCGGACGGCGGGGATGTCGAGTGTTTCACCGTCCAGGACGGCGGGGGTGCTGACGGGGGTGGTGGGCACGGGGTGCTCCTTCATCGGGTTCGGTCGATCAGAGCCGCCAGGGCTGCCAGGCTCTGGTGGGCGTAGAACTGGGGGACGCTCACGCGGGCCGCGAAGCGCCGGTGCACTTGGTGCAGCAGTTGCGGGACCAGCAGGGAGGTGCCGCCCGCGGAGAAGAAGCTCTGGTCGACATGGTCCGGCGGTGCGCCGAGCAGGCTGCTCCAGAGCGCGGCGAGGTCGGCCTCGGTGCCGGCTGCGGGGCGCCGGGCCGCCGCGTCGCGTTCGGCGGCGGTGACGGTGCGGGCCAGTTGGGCGCGGTCGACCTTGCCGGTGACGGTGCGCGGGAGACGGTCCAGGGTGCGGTACAGGGCCGGGAGCAGCGCGTGGCCGAAGCGTCGGCGCAGGTGGGTGCGCCACTGGTTGGGTGAGCCCGGTGGCCGGCCGTCGGAGGGCTGGTGGGGGACGACGCAGATCACCAGGCGGGCGGGCAGGCCGTCGCGGTCGGTGGTGGCGAGGACGGCGCAGTCGGCGACGGTGGGGTGCGCGGTCAGGGCTGCTTCGACGTCGGTGAGTTCCAGTCGGCTGCCGTAGAGCTTGATCTGGCTGTCCTTGCGGCCGCGGTATTCGAGGGTGCCGTCGGGGCGGCGGCGGGCGAGGTCGCCGGTGCGGTAGCAGGGTGCGTCGGTGGCCGGGTGGCGGGTGAAGGCGGTGTGGCCGGGGTCGGCGAGGTAGCCGTCGGCGACGTAGGGCCCGGTGATGACCAGTTCGCCGGTGACACCTGCGGGGCAGAGGCGGTCTGACGGGTCGACGATGAGGACGCCGCGGCCGGGGATGGGGCGTCCTATGGGGACCGGGGCGGCGGCCGGTGTGACCGGTGTAGCGGCCGGTGGGGCGGTGGGGTGTGCTGTCCGCCGGCGTACCGGGTGCCAGGTCGCGGCGACGGTCTCGGTCGGGCCGTAGAGGTTGGTGATGCGGACCAGTGGCAGCGCGGCCAGCAGCCCTTCGGCGAGTTCGCCGGGCAGTGCTTCGCCCATCAGCAGCAGGGTCTTGAGTGTGCCCAGTCGTTCGGCGCAGCGGCGTTGGGTGAGGACGCGGAGCAGTTCGCGGGCGAAGCTCGGTACGGTCTGGAGTACGCCGATGCGTTCGGCGGCCAGCCAGTCCAGGAGCCGTTCGGGGTGGGCGCGGATCTTCTCGGGCGTCGGGCACAGCGTGGCGCCCGAGGTGAGCGTGGCGAAGGTCTCGGCCAGGGCGGGGTCGTGCTCGGCGGCCACCCATTGCGCGACGCGTACGCCGGGTCCGATCTCGAACTCGGTGGCCATCCACGTGGTGAACTGCGCGAGGGTGGCGTGCGTGTGGGCGATGCCTTTCGGGACGCCGGTGGTGCCGGAGGTGAAGGCGACGTAGGCGCGGTCGCTCAGGCCCGGGGGCGGTGCGGGAAGGGCGGGTGGGCGCGGCGCCGGGTCCAGCTCCTCCAGCGTGAGGATCCGGCCGCCGATGGTGGTGCGGTACCAGTCGAGGAGTTCGTCGGGGGCGGCGGCTTCTGTGGGTGCGGTGGTCCGGGGGGCCACCACCATCGCCACTGGTTTCAGTCCTTCGAGGACGGTCCGGCCGCGGTCTCCGTTGTCGGCGGTGCCGAACCAGCACAGGTGCGCGCCGGCCGCCAGTACCGCGAGCAGTGCGACGTACTGGCGTGCCCCCACCGGCAGCCGTACCACCACCGGGTCACCGGGCCGCACCCCGGCGGCCCGCAGCTCCTGGGCGGCCCGTAGCGCGGTGGCGTACAGCGTGCGGTAGGTCAGTGTGCCGTCGTGGGCGTCGACGGCCACCGCGTCCGGGTCCTGCGCGGCGCGCCTGCTGATCGCCGCCACGACCGTGTGTCCGGGTGCCCTGTCCTCGGCCCGCCGGTCGGCCTCGCCGGCGGCGCGGGCCGCTCTGCCGGGACTGTCGAGTGTCAGCTCACCGACAGTGGTCTCCGGGGCCCGGACGGCGTGCCGCAGCAGGGTACGGAACTGCCGCAGGATCATCCGGGCCGTCTCCGGCTCGAACTGGTCCGCGTCGTACAGCAGGGTGATGGCCGGTCCGCCGCCGCTGTCGTCGACGCGCAGCAGCAGGTCGGCCGGTGCCGGGCCGGCGTGTTCGGGGCAGGGTTCGACGACCGCGCCGGGGATGGTCAGCACCGGTTTTGGCCGCCCCCGGTAGTCGAACACGACATCGGCCAGCGGTACCCGCCGCGCGTCGCGGACGACCGGCAGGGCGCCGAGCACGCGTGCCAGCGGGACGGTGCGCCGTGCCATGGCCTCGGCGGCCAGCGCGGTGCCGCGTTCCAGGAGGTCGGTGAAGGTGTGGTCCGCCGCGATGTCGGCCGGCAGGATCAGGGTGTTCGTCGCCGGGTCCGTCCCGCCCTGACAGACCGGTATCGCGACGGCGACCCGGTCGCCTCCGGTGTAGCGGTGCAGGAGGATCTGGAGCGCGGTGAGCATCACGACGGGCGGGCTGCTGCGGCTGGTTTCGGCGAAGCGTGCGACGGCGCGGCCGAGTTGCGGGTCGGCCGGGGCGCTGACCGCGCCCCACCGTCCCGAGGCCCGGGGTGGGCGGGGGTGGTCCGCGGGCAGCGGAAGTTCGCTCGGCAGCGGGGTCAGCGCGTCGACCCACCAGGCCAGTGCCTGCGCGGGGTCGGCTTCGGCGGCGGCCGCCCCGGCGTGGAGGGTGTCTGTCAGGAGGGCTTGGCCCGCGCACAGTTGGGAGAGTTCTTCGACCAGGGTGTCCAGGAAGTCCTCGTCGGCGAACGCGGCGGGGACCGCCAGGCGCACCCGGTACTGCCGGGGGCCGCGGCGTGTGACCGTCAGCTGGGCCCCGGTCGGCGCGCCCACCGGATCGAGCTCGCCGCCGCCCGGGGCGCGGTGGGGGCCGGCCGGGCCGCCGGCCGCCTCGCGCAGCCGAAATCCCCGCGCCGGGGGGCGCGTCCAGATCTTGCGCACCGGTACGCCGTCCCGCAGGACCAGCGTCGAGCGCAGTTGTTCGTGCCGGTCCGTGAGCGATCGCCACGCCTTGGCCAGTGCCGCCACGTCCAGGTCACCGATCACCCGGTAGGTCCGGCATCGGGGGGCCGGCTCCTGGCCGAGCGCGTGCAACAGCCACAGCCCTTGCTGCAC
Source organism: Streptomyces sp. NPDC030245 (assembly GCF_055572995.1). Taxonomy (NCBI): domain Bacteria; kingdom Bacillati; phylum Actinomycetota; class Actinomycetes; order Kitasatosporales; family Streptomycetaceae; genus Streptomyces; species Streptomyces sp. NPDC030245. The sequence goes on from NZ_JBVICF010000010.1 coordinate 139,139, forward strand.
CTCGGTCGCCGGTACGTGCCGGTACGCGGGGTCGGTCATGGACAGCCTCCATCAGTCGCTCGGCACGGTGCTCGGGGGCAGGGGGGTGGGACGGACCGCGCACGACGCCACGTCGGGACGCTGGTTCACAGCGGGCGGCTTCCTGACTACACAATGGCCAGCGCGCCTGGCAGCGGCATCTCCTGGAGTGCGGCTGTGGTCGCCATCCGCCCGCACCGGCCCACACACCGGCCTGTGCTGACCGGCTGTCAGCACTCACGTCGTGTCCCGCCGGGCCGGCGGTGGCGGTTCAGAGGTGGACGGGCAGCGCGCGCCGGCCGTTCATGATGAAGGTGCCCTGGCCGGCCAGTTCCTCCGGCTCCACCGCGAGCCGCAGCCGGGGAAAGCGCGTGAACAGCTCCTCCACCGCGATGCGCACCTCCATCCGGGTCAGCGCCGGGCCGACGCACCGGTGGACGCCGTGGCCGAACGCCAGGTGCCGCTTGTCCGCGTGCCGGGCGTCGAACTCCTGCGCGGCGTCGCCGTGCAGCTGCGGGTCGCGGCCGGTCGCGGCGTATCCGACCACCACCGGGTCGCCTCGCGAGATGGTCACGCCGGCGATCGTGACGTCCTGCGTCGCGAACCGGAACGGCAGGTGCGCCACCGGTGCGTCGGTGCGCAGCGTCTCCTCCACCACGTCGTCCCAGCCCACCTCACCGCCCGCCGCCAGGGCGCGCTGGCCGGGCCGGGTCAGCAGTGCCAGTGCGGTGTTCGTGATGAGGTTCCTGGCGGGTTCGGCGCCGGTGTTGAGCATCAGCTGCGCCAGGCCCACCAGTTCGGCATCGGATCCGTCCGCCGCCGCGGACGCCGGGCACCGGCTCGGTCCGGCCGCGATCAGGTCGCTGATCAGGTCCTCCCCCGGTTCCCGGCGCTTCTGTGCGACCAGGGTCTCGATCTTGCTGCGCAGCGCGGCGAACTCGGCGGCCGCCTTGCGCGGGTTCGGCTCGACGTATCCGGCGCGGTCCAGGATGCCGTCGGGGTCGCCGTCGGGTACGCCGAGCAGTTCGCCGATCACCCGTGAGGCCACCGGGTGCGCGTACCGCGTCTTGAGGTCGACCGGCTCGTCCGGCCGCTCGTCCGCGTGGCCGGCGAGCTCGTCCAGTGCCCGCGTCACGATCCGCTCGACCCGCGGTCGCAGCATGGCGATCCGGCGCGGGCTGAACGCGCCGGCCACCAGGCGGCGTTGGCGGGCGTGCGGTTCACCGTCCGCGGTGGACATGTTGTCCATCCGGGCCCAGGCGATCAGCGGGAAGTCCGGGCCGAGGGTGCCCTCGGCGTACGCCGGCCAGTGCCGCCGGGCGTTCTTGGCGAACCGCTCGTCCGCCAGGACCTGCCGGGCGGCGTGGTAGCCGGTGACCGACCAGGCCTCGACCCCGCCGGGCAGCAGCACCCGGGTGACCGGCCCGCGGGCCCGGAGCCGGGCCGCCTCGCCGTGGATGTCGGTCCCGGCCGGGTCGATGACGAAGAGCGGATCGTCGTCCACGTCTGCCTCCTGTGCTGACGGAGTGAGTTCCGGTCGCTTCCAGGGTGTGCAGTGGGCGCCGTCGCGGGCGTCTTCCACGGTGCGGACTCGGTTCTCGCACAGGTGCGGGGCCCGTCTTGCGCAGGTGCGGGTCCCGTCTTGCGCAGGTGCGGGTCCCGGGCGGACGGTCAGCGTCCGCTCATTGCCCCGGCCGGCTGCTGCCGCGCCCGAATCCCTCCCGAGCTGCGGGTTGTTGATCTCGTACAGTGGCCTTTCGTAAGGTGAGTAACGTGATCCAGCCGGTCACTTCCACCGAACTTCACATATTCGTTCGGGTCGTCGTCGTGAGGCCCAAGGAGGCTGAGGGCTGACATGAAGTACCTGCTCATGATCTACGGCAACGAGGAGAAGTGGGCTTCGATCCCGGCCGAGGTGCTGGACAAGGAGATCGCGGAGCAGGACGCCTGGAACTCCCGCTACCGGGCCTCCGGGGAGCTGCTCGCGGCCTACGGCCTCGGCGACAGCAGCGAGGCTTCACTGGTACGGAACAAGGACGGCGCCCCCTTCTCCACCGACGGGCCCTATCTGGAGGCCAAGGAATTCGTCGGCAGCCTCTACATCCTGGAGGTGGAGTCGGCCGAGCGGGCCCGCGAGATCGCGGCGGACATGCCCTGGGCGCGCGAGAGCCCGGTCGAGATGTGGCCCATCCTGCACGACGGATTCGCGCCGAAGCCCGACGCCGGCGCCTGAACCGGGTGTGACCGCCGCCTTGGCCGCCGGCCGGGCGGCGGGGCCGCCCGATCCCCTCCCCCGGCCGCTCGCACCGCCCCGCGCCCCGGCGCACTGCCCAAAGCCGGGTGCCCGCGGCGACCGCGCAACCAGGAAGATGCCCGCCCCTGCCGCCCCTGCGACCTTGGGGCAGGGCTTGGTGACCTGGTCCCGGCGCGAGAGGGGAAGCCATGGAGAGCGCGACAACCACCGGCCGGACGCCGGAGGCGGGCGAGATCGCCGAGATGTTCGACGAGTCGTCCGACATGTCGAACGTGTTCAACGACGGCCAAGTGCACCTGGCCTACTGGTACGACGACCAGGACGAGGCCCCGCTCATCGAGGCGGCACAGCGGCTGACCCGCAAGGTGGCCGATTCACTGCGGCTGCGCGAGGGCGCTCACGTCCTCGACGTCGGCTGCGGCCTGGGGGCCCCGGCCATCCAGCTCGCCACCGAGTACGGGGTGCGGGTCACCGGCGTCAACATCAGCACCCGCCAGGTGGCCGAGGCACGGGCCCGCGTCCGGGCGGCCGGGCTGGCCGGCCAGGTCACCTTCCGCGTCGGCGACTACAGCTCGCTGGACTTCCCCGACGGCAGCTTCGACGCGGTGGTGGCGATGGAGTCCCTCGTCTACGTCGATGACCTCGGGCACACGCTCGCCGGTCTGCACCGGGTGATGCGCCCCGGCGGCCTGCTGGCCCTGACCGAGCCGACCCGGGAAGGGCTCGGCGCCCAGGCCGCCGGCCGGTTCGCCGCCGACTTCGGGGCCAAGCGGATGCTGTCGGTGGCCGAGTGGCTGGACACCCTGCGCAAGGCCGGGTTCGAGCCCGCGGAGTACCTTCAGTGCGGGCCGCGGGTGTTCGGGATGGGACCCAAGTACCTGCATGCCGTGGACACGCGCCACGACGAGCTGGCAGGCCGGTTCGGCGAGGACGCCGTCCGCACCCTCCGCCAGACGCTGGAGAACTTCTTCGCACCGGGGGCGGACCAGATCGGCTACGCGGTCATCACCGTCCAAAAGCCCCGGAACTGACCCGCCAGGACGCGGCCCCGGGCCGGACCGCCGGCCGTGGGCGGGCGCAAGCACGAAGATGCGCGGCCCTCGCAGCGGTGATGAGAATCGGACGCGGCCACGCAGCAGTGCGCTGCCCCATCCGTTGGGCCCGACCGTGCCGGCCGACGACGACCCGCTGTTCTCCACCGCCCAGCCCACCGCCCAGGAGATCTTCCGCGGCGCGCACCACCCCGGCCTGCCCACCCGTTCATGACGGGCCTGCGCGGTGCCCGGCCACCGCGCAGGCGGCGACGACCAGGGCGTGGCCGCTCCGCCATTTCTGAGGAGAGAGCTCATATGACCACGACTTCGGAATCCCCGCAGACCACTGCGGCGCTCTCACTACAGCAGCAGTTTCTCCGCATGTTCGCCCAAGGCTTCAAGACCGGGCCGTTCGGGCCGCACTACACCGAGGCCTTCGCGTGGCGGGTGCACGGCCGCGTCGACGTGCGGGCCCTGCGCCTGGCCTTGGCCGACGTGGTCGAGCGGCACGAGGCACTGCGCACCGTGGTGCGGCTGGAGGACGGGGGCGCGCAGAGCGTGCTGCCCGCCGTACCGCCGGAGCTCAAGCTGGTCGACCTGGACGAGCCGCCGGGCGCGGAGAGGGACCGGCGCGCCGAACAGCTCATGATCGAGGCGGAGATCCGGTCGTTCCCCGCCGACCAGGTCCCGCTGCTGCGGGCCGTCCTCGGCCGCTTCGACGAGCAGGACTCCGTCCTGGTGCTGTGCGCCCACCACAGTGCCGCCGACGTCTGGTCGATCCAGGTGGTCCTGCGGGACCTGGCACAGTGCTACACCGCGCGCGCGGCCGGGAACGAGCCGCAACTCGCCGAGGTGGCCCAGTACCGGGACTACGTCGCCGCGCAGCAGGAGGAGGCCGACGGGCCGGTGGTGGCCGCTTCCCGGGCGTACTGGCGTGAAACGCTGCGCGACGCCAGGATTCTGGTCGCGCCGGTACACCCCACCGGGCAGTCCCCCGCGACGAGTTACCACCGGTTCACCACCGACGCGCAGCTGAGCGCGGAGGTGATCCAGCTGGCCAAGGCGACGCGCAGCTCGCCGTTCATGGTGCTGCTCGCCGCGTTCACCGTCTTCGTGCACCGGCGTACCGGGGCGAGTGACCTCGTGGTGCCCACCTTCACACCGGGCCGTGAGCGCCGCTTCCAGTCCACGGTCGGATCGTTCTTCAACTTCTGCCCGCTGCGGGTGAATCTGGCCGGCTGCCGCACCTTCCGCGAGGTCATCGCCCGCACCAGGGCGGCCTGCATCGGCGCCTTCTCGCACGAACTGCCGCTGCTGCACGTCCTGGCCGAGGCACCCGAGCTGATGTCCTCGGCCGGCCCCGACGCGGTGCCCACCCTCTTCCAGGCCGTCCAGCCGCCCTACCTGATGCAGGGCGAGCAGATCGGCGACCTCACGTACACGGCGATCTGGCGGCGGGTCATCCCGCAGCCGCTCGGCTCCGACACTCCGGACGGCATGATCTGGTCGATGCACCTGAGCGAGAGCGAAGTGGTCGGCGGGCTCAGCTTCAGCCGGCACCTCTTCGAGCAGGCCGAGGTCCACGAGCAGGCGGCGGGGTTCCTCAAGGTGATCGGCGACATGGTCGCCGGCCCGGACTCGGCGATCTGAGGGCCGGCGCCGTGACCGACACGAACGCCGCGCGGAGCGCGGCCCCAACCTTCGAGGCCGACGTCACCCCGGCCGTGCTGATCGAGCGGGCCAAGGCCATGGTGCCCTCGCTGGTGGCGCGCCAGCACGAGACCGAGCAGCGGACCTACTACGCCGAGGACACCCATCAGGCGTTCCGCGACGCCGGCTTCTACCGCATCACGGTGCCCAAGCGGTACGGCGGCTACGAGTTGGGCTTCGACACGTTCCTTCAGGTCGCGATGGTCCTGTGCCGTGCCTGCCCGTCCACCGGCTGGATGTTCTGCCTGGGGGCGGCGCACTCGCTGTTCGCCGGCAGCATGTTCCCGGAAAAGACGCAGGCCGAGATCTTCGGCGGCGGCGACTTCATCGCACCGCTGGTCAACGCCCCCTACGGAACGGCCAGGCGCGCCGAGGACGGCGGCTGGGTCCTGGACGGGGTGTGGCGGTACTGCTCCGGCGCGCCGTACGCGACGCACCTGATCGGCAATACCGTGATCGCCGGGGACGATGCCGGCCCGCCGCGCAGGCTGCTGTTCATCGCGCCCCGCGATCAGTGGGAGATGCTCGACGACTGGGGCGGGCAGCTGGGCCTCAAGGGCAGCGGTTCGCACAGCATCCGGATCTCCGGCGGGCGGATCCCCGAACACTTCGCCCTTGAGGTCGACTTCGAGGAGATCTCGGTGACCGAGGGCACCCCGGGGCGCGAGCTGCACGCGCACCCGCAGTACGGGGGCGCGCCGGCCAGCTCGATGGCCCTGGAGGGCGCGCACATCGCGGTCGGCATGTGCCAGGGCGCGCTGGACGCGTACACGGAGCTGATGTTCTCCCGCACCACGATCGTCCCGCCGTTTCTGCCCAGGGCGGAGGATCCCGACTTCCAGCTCTGGTACGGGAAGGCCAGCAGCATGATCGACGCCGCCGAGACGTTGGTGCTCGCGGCGTCGCGGCGCTGGCACGAGCTGTCCGCACTGCCGGTCGGGGCGTTCACCCCCGAGGAGGACGTGCGGATCGCGCTCACCTGCCGGGAGGCCACCGACCTGGCGTGGCGGGCCGTCGACGAGATACTCCAGCCGACCGCCGGCAGCCATGCCGTACGGGAGGGAACGCGCCTGGAACGGATCTGGCGCGACCTCTCCACCGGGCGTACGCACGCCAGCTCCGCCGTGCTGCTCACCACCGTGGCCAACCGTGGGTATGCCCAGCTCAGGCTGGCGGGCGCGCGTCGTCGGCCCGCACCGCACGCGTAGTGCCCGCGCCCGTGCCGGTGGTCGCCGACGACCACCGGCACGGGACTTCCGACACGCCGCCCTCCTGTGCTCCATCGGACCGACGTGTAGCACTGCGTTGCCCGCTTCCGCACCATCTGCTGGCCCGCAACCCGCGCGGACTCGGGGCTGGTGCGTTGCGGATTCGTCGGCGGCCGTCGGGGGTGCCTGGGCCTCTTCGGTCGGGGAGCCGGTTTCCGTCGACCGGCTCGGTGTCTGTGGTGTGGAGGTGAGCGGCCGGTGCACCGCTCTCAGTTCCCAGGTGGCGTGGAGAGCGATCCGGATCAGACCGCGCGCAGTGGTGTGGCGGGGGCTGCCTCAACGGCGGATCCCTGGTGCCTCGCACGGCTCCACGATCGCGAGCCGAGGGTCCACGTGATGGGGAAATCGAAATAGGTGTCCGGGTAGGGCTCGTCGTCGAGCGTGTAATGCCACCACTCGCACTCGTATGCATGGAAGCCGCACGTCTCCATGAGGGAACGCAGGTGCTGCCGGTTCTGTGCTTCGAGTGGTGTGATCCCTTGAGCGCCATGATGCGAGATGGGGTCCATCAGGTCGTGGGCGCCGCCCATGGGAAGAAGCTCTCCGGTGGCCACGTCATAGAGTGTGAGGTCAACGGTGCTGCCCCGGCTGTGGCCCGACCTGGCGGCCACGTATCCCTTCTCGAACATCTCGTCCTTGCCGATATTGGGGTAGTGCCGCGATTTGGTCCGGCCGTCCTCCGGCTGCTGCGACCAGCGCAGAAAGCAGTCGACAGCGTGCTGCGGGCGGTAGCCGTCCCAGAGCAGCAGGCCGAACCCCGGTGTCTCGGCCTGCTCCTTGGCCCGTTCCAGGGCTGCGCACAGAGCCCTTGTGCCGACGACTCGATTGGCCTGATATCCGTCCACGGGCCTTCCGGTGAAGTTGTCCCACGTGGCGTACTTGGCATCCCAGCGTATTCCGGATATCAGCTCGTCCACGAAGAAGAAGTCACCCTGCGCCGACTCCGTCGGGATCATCGGCTTTTTCCCGTAAGGGCGAGGGACACCATCCGGTCGATCACTTCGGGAAGGTGCAGTCCCGCTGCGGCCATCATCCTCGGATAACGGCTGTACGAGGTCATGCCGGGGAAGGTGTTGACCTCGTTAAGGACTATTTCTCCGTCCTCCTTGAGGAACATGTCCACCCGCGCAAGACCGCTGCACCCCAAGGCCCGGTACACTTCCTTGGCCGTCTCCTGCACGCGTAGCCGCGACTCCTCAGGGATGTCGGCGGGAACGATCGCCACGGAGTTCTCGGAGCCGGTCTCGGGGGCGTCTTCCTGATGGATCCTGAAGAATCCGTGCGAGAGTGCGATCCGGTCCACCTCGCCCGCGATCAGATCCGACTCGTTCCCGAGGATGGCGCAGCCTATCTCGCTGCCGAAGACCGCCTCTTCGATCAGCACCTTCGCGTCGTACTGCCGTGCCGTTTCCACCGCACTCGGAAGTTCTTTCTCCCGGGACACCTTGGTGACGCCGAAGGACGATCCGGACCGGGCCGGCTTCACGAAGACCGGATAGGTGAGCCGGGCGGGATCGATGGATTCGTCCGCCGTGACGGTCCAGAAATTCGGCGTGGTGATACCGGCGCTTCGGGCGACTGTGTAGGCGAGGGATTTGTCCATGCACAGAGCGGAACTCTGGATGTCGCAGCCGATGTAGGGGATGCCGGAGAGTTCCAGCAGTCCCTGCATCGCGCCGTCCTCGCCAAGTGTGCCGTGCAGCACGGGCAGTACGACGTCCAGACGGATCGTTCCGTAGCTCCCGTTCCCCAGGATGAGCAGTCCGTGCACGTCGCTGTCCGGCGACAGTATGACGGGGCGGCAGTTTCTCTTCTCCCACTCCGCTTCGGGCCCGTCGCAGAGATTCCAGGCACCGCTCTTCGTGATCCCGATGTAGAAGGGTTCGTACTTCTCGGGATCCAGGTTCCGGGACACCTCTCGCGCCGACTTGACGGAGACGGAGTGCTCTTCGGAACGGCCCCCGAAGATGATGCCGACCTTCAGCCTAGGCATGGTGATTCCTGCTTTCGAATGTCAGACAGTTGGTGAGGGAGTTCTCCACGGTGTCGCGCAGGGCGTGATCCGTGTAGTAGGCGGTGTGCGGAGTGATGAGCGCATTCGGCAGCTCCTGCAGCCTCAACAGCCCCTTGCTTTCTATGGGTTTGTCTCGGAAGTCGGCGTAGAAGATGCCTTCCTCGCCTTCGATGACATCCAGTGCCGCACCACTCAGCCGACCGCTCTCCAATTCCTGCACCAGGGCCTCGGTGTCGATGAGCGCACCACGTCCAGTGTTGACGATCAACGCGCCGGGCTTCATCTGCGCCAGGCGCTGCCGATTCAGCAGATGGTGTGTGGCCGCGGTGAGCGGTGCGTGCAGCGTGACCAGGTCGCTTCGCCGGAGCAATTCATCAAGCGGAACGTGCTCGACAGCAGTCACGGGTCGATCGAAGGGACGGTTGTCATGGGCCAGGATGTGGCAGCCGAAGCCCCGCAGCCGGTCCATGACCGCCGCGCCGATACGGCCTGTCCCGATCACTCCGACAGTCAGATCGCGCAGTTCCTTCCCGCGCACTTCACTCAGCCGGTAATCGTGCGAATCGGTGCGACGGACGATGGACTTCGCATCCCGTACCGCCATCAGCATCAGCATCAGCGTGTAGTCGGCCACGCTGTCCGGCGAGTAGGAGACGTTTTCGACCAAAATACCGATGCTGTCCGCATACTCCACGTCGATGTGGTTGCAGCCGATGCTCCGTGTGGAGATATAGCCCACGCCGACTCGGCCGAGCGCATGCAGAGTGGCATGGGTGATGGGCGTCTTGTGGCTGACGCTGATACACCGGCTTCCGGCTGCCAGTTCAGCATTGGCTTCGGACACCGGCGCGTCGGTGATGGTCGGCTGCACACCTAGGCCGGGCGCCAGTTCGCGGAACAGAACCGCTTCGTCCGGACCACACCCGTACATGGTGATGCGGGTCGTTTCGCTGTGTGTCATGCCTCCAGTCAAGGCGGCGTGCTGTTGCCCGGACGTATGTGTTTTTCGATATGCCCGCGATACGACCCACTGCCTTGACTGGAGACATGACACACAAGACACCAGGCATGACGTCCAGGGAATCGACATGATCCCGCTCGGCCTCGGCGAGATCGCCGCCATCGTCGGCGGGAAGACCGAGGGAGACAGCTCCGTGACCGTGACCGCGCCGGCCGTGCTCGACAGCCGGCAGGCCGAGCCGGGCGGCCTCTTCGTCGCCTTCGCCGGCGAGCACGTCGATGGCCATGACTACGCGGAACAGGCCGGGCGGGCAGGTGCGGCGGCCGTGCTCGGCTCCCGGCCCACGACGCTGCCCACCGTCGTCGTCGAGGACGTCCAGACCGCGCTGCAGAGGCTCGCCGCCCATGTCGTGGCCCGCCTGCGCGACGGGCTGACCGTCGTCGGGGTGACCGGCTCGCAGGGCAAGACCGGCACCAAGGACCTGCTGGCGGCCGTGGTTTCGGGTGCCGGGCCGACGGTCGCCACGATCGGCTCGCTCAACAACGAGCTCGGCGTGCCGCTCACCATGCTGCGCACCCGGGCAGCCACCCGGTTCCTCGTCCTGGAGATGGGAGCCCGCCATGTCGGCGACATCGCCGAACTCACCGGCCTGATCGCACCCGACATCGCCGTCGTCCTCAACGTCGGCGTGGCCCATCTCGGCCAGTTCGGGTCGCGCGCCGCCATCGCCAGAACCAAGGGTGAACTGGTGCAGGGGCTGGCACCCGGCGGCACCGCCGTTCTCAACGCCGATGATTCCGGGGTGGTGGCGATGCGCGCGCTCACCGACGGTCCGGTGTTGACCTTCGGCGAGGCGGCCCACGCCGACGTACGGGCGCTCGACCTGGAGCTGGACCCGCTCGGCCGGCCTTCGTTCACGCTACGCGCTGTCGGCGCCGCGGCCCCCGTAACGCTGCCGCTCCTGGGTGCCCACCAGGCGCTCAACGCTTCGGCTGCCGCGGCGGCAGCACTTGCGGCCGGGGTCCCCCTCGACCTGGCCGCCGCGGGGCTGGCGACCGTCTCGCTGTCGCCATGGCGGATGGAACCGCGCGACCTGGCTTGCGGAGCGACGCTGCTCAACGACTCCTACAACGCCAACCCCGACTCGACCCGCGTCGCCTTGGACGCATTGGCGGCCATCGAGGGCGGGCGCCGCATCGCCGTCCTGGGCGAGATGCTCGAACTCGGCGAGGACAGCGAGGCCGAGCACCGCGCCGTCGGGGCGTACGCCGCCGCCCGGGCCGACGCGGTGGTGGCGGTCGGCGAGGCCGCTCGGCCGATCGCCGACGGTGCGGGCGAGCGGTCAATGGTGCTGGCCGACAACGACGCAGCCGTCGACTGGCTGCGCGGCCACCTCACGACCGGCGATGTGGTGTTGGTCAAGGCATCCCGCGCGGCGCGCCTCGACGAGGTCGCCGCCGCGCTCGCGTAGTTCGGCGAGGTGGGAGCGGACGCTCGACGGCGTGGTCAGGATCCACCTGTTGGCAGGTCTCGCAGGAATCGGGAAGACTTCCCCGTTTGGTCGATGTATCCGCAGCGCCGGTAGAACTCGTGTGCATCGTGCCGACGATCCGCACTGGTGACTTCCATGCGAAGGCATCCGCTTGCGGCGGCGAAGGACTCCGCGGCCGCGACAAGTTGAGAGCCGACGCCGCGGCCACGTGCCCGATCGGAAACCACCAGGGCCACGATCCGGCCCCAGGAGCCGGCCCGTTCGAAGAACGGGCAGACGTGGACGGCGATGACCCCGAGCAGGGTGTCGCCGACCACAGCTGCATAAGCCGCTCCGGATGGATCCTCGGCCCAGGTCTGGATTCGGTCCGCTGTCGCTTCCTGGCTGCCCCGTGGATAGCCCAGCTGGACCAGCAGCTCGCTGACGGCTGAGGCGTCGGCGCGGTGTGCCGGTCGGATCCTCATGCTCATCGTGCGCGCCGCCTCATGTAGAGGTCGAAGGCGCGGTAGATCATCGGCCGCAGCGGCAGGTCCCACTCGCCGACGTAGCGAACCGCCTGACCGCCGGTGCCGACCTTGAACTGGACGAGACCGACGTGCGGGTCCTGCGCATCGAGCGTAGGCGTGATGCCGCGCAGGTCATAGACGTCGCAGCCGGCCGCGAGCGAGTCGCGGATCATCGCCCACTGGCAGGCGTTGGAGCCGCGCACCTCGCGCTTCTCGGTGGCGGAGGCGCCGTACGAGTACCACGCGTGGGCGCCGACACGAACGAGGACGGCGCCGGCCACCAGATCGCCCTGGTGGCGGGCCAGATAGAGCCTGATCCGCTCGGGGTCCTCGGCCCGCATCTCCGCGAACATGGTCTCGAAGTAGTGCAGCGGCCTGGGCGTGAAGCGGTCGCGCTCGGCGGTGTGGACGTAGAGGTCGTGGAACGCCTTCAGGTCCTCACCGACCGTGACCTCGACGCCCGCCTTGGCTGCCTTCTTGATGTTGCGGCGCCACTGCTGGTTCATGCCCCTGAGTACGTCGTCCTCGGTCCTGCCCGCCAGCGGAATCTCGTACTTGAACTGCGGGTGCCCGACCCCGAAGCCGTCCTCGGGGCTCTGCGGAAGCCAGCCCGCGCCGCTGAGCCGGCCGGTTACATGGGCGCCGACCGGGTCGGTCCGCCGGCCGGACATCTCGGTCAGCCGCCTGATGCCCGCGTCGGCGATGCCGTCCTTGACCTGGGCGGCGCCCCAGGTGTCGGTCCGCACCGCCGGGCCGAGCCGGATGGCGAAGGCGCCACGTTCCTTGAGATATGCCGCCAGCGGATCGAGCCATGCATCGATCTCGCCGGTCCAGTCGATCACCGGCCCCTCGGGCAGATAGGCCAGGGTGAAGCGGTCGAGGCGCGGCACCGGGCGATGCAGTACGAGACCGGCCCCGACCAGCCGCCCGCCGTCGTACCAGCCGAGGGACTCGCTGCGCCACTCGGTCTTGACGCGGCCCCACGCCGGGGTCTGCAGAAAGCTGACTGACCGCTGGGCCCGCACGAACGCCATGTGCTCGGCGGCGCTGATCGGCCTGACGACCGGACTCCCGGCTGCAGTTCGCATTGGTTCGCTGTAGAGCATGGCGCCAGTCAATGCATTGCGGTGTTGCCAGTACGTATGCGATTTTCGATACGCCGACGATACGTGCCGACTCGTAACCTCAAGAGCATGCGTGTCTTGATCGTCGAGGACGAGCCCTACATGGCAGAAGCCATCCGCGATGGCCTGCGCCTGGAAGCGATCGCGGCCGACATCGCCGCTGACGGCGACACAGCTCTGGAACTACTGAGCATCAACACCTACGACATCGCCGTCCTCGACCGCGACATTCCCGGCCCTTCCGGCGACGAGATCGCCAAACACGTCGTCGCCTCCGGCAGCGGCATGCCCGTCCTCATGCTCACCGCCGCCGACCGTCTCGACGACAAGGCATCCGGGTTCGAACTCGGCGCCGACGACTACCTCACCAAACCCTTCGAACTCCTGGAACTCGTGCTCAGGCTCAGAGCCCTCGATCGCAGGCGCGCCCACAACCGGCCGCCGGTTCGAGAGAGCGCGGGCCTGCGCCTCGATCCGTTCCGCCGCGAGGTCTACCGCGACGACCGCTACGTCGCCCTCACTCGCAAGCAGTTCGCGGTCCTGGAAGTCCTCGTCGCCGCCGAAGGCGGCGTCGTCAGCGCCGAAGAGCTTTTGGAGCGCGCGTGGGACGTGAACGCCGACCCGTTCACCAACGCCGTACGCATCACGGTCTCCGCCCTGCGCAAACGCCTCGGCGAACCCTGGCTCATCACCACCGTGCCAGGCGTCGGCTACCGCGTCGACACAACACCCGGGCGTGGGAGCGGTGACCGTGGATAGACGACCCGGCCTGAGCGCCCGCCTCAAACTCACCCTCAGCTACGCCGGATTCCTCATGCTCGCGGGGGCCTTGCTGCTCGTCGCCGTGGGAGTGTTCCTCCTGCGATCGGGGTGGTTGAAAACCAACGAGTCGGGGGCGGTGCGAGAAAACCCGGGCACCCTCTTCCTGCGCGCTTTCGCCCCAACAGCAGCCGCAGCAATGGTGTTCCTCCTGGTATTCGGCCTCCTGGGAGGATGGCTCCTCGCCGGACGCATGCTCGCCCCCCTGGACCGAATCACCCATGCCACCCGCACGGCCGCGACCGGATCGCTCTCCCACCGAATCCGTCTGCCGGGCCGCAAGGACGAGTTCCGCGAACTCGCCGACGCCTTCGACATGATGCTCGCCCAGCTCGAAGCACACGTCGCGGAACAGCGGAGATTCGCCGCCAACGCCTCGCACGAGCTACGTACCCCGCTGGCGATCTCGAAGACCCTCATCGATGTCGCCCGCGCCAATCCGGACCACGACAGCGGCAAACTCGTCGGCCGCCTCCACACCATCAACACCCGGGCCATCGACCTCACCGAGGCACTGCTCCTGCTCAGCCGTGCCAACCAGCGGTCCTTCACCCGAGAACACGTCGACCTGTCACTCGTCGCAGAGGAAGCAGCCGAAACGCTCCACCTGCTCGCGGAAAAGCAGGGTGTCACCCTCGAGACCAGCGGCGACATCGCCCTCACAAACGGTTCGGCCGCGCTCCTTCTGCAGCTCACCACAAACCTCCTCCACAACGCGATCGTCCACAACATCCCGCGACAGGGCACCGTATGGCTCCACACCGGCGTCCACCCCGAGACCGTGGTGCTCACCGTGGAGAACACCGGCGAGCAGCTCACCCCCCAGCTGGTCGCGACCCTCACCGAACCCTTCCAGCGCGGCACCGAGCGCATCCACACCGACCAGGCAGGCGTCGGCCTGGGCCTGGCCATCGTCAAGACCATCACCGAGGCACACGACGGAACCCTCACGCTCACCCCACGCCCAGCCGGCGGGCTTCGCATCACCGTGGAACTGCCCGCGGCATCAGGAGGGTGAGCCCCAAGCCACCGACCGGGACCGCCCGACACTCTCTGCCTCCGGTGGCTCGCTGCAGCGGACCACTCTTCCGGCGAACGCTGATCGTCACCCTGAGAGTGTCCATGGCGCTACCTCCAACTCGAAAGACGGCCCGTGACGCCACGATGCCGCCCGCGGCGCCGCGAGATCATGTCTCGACCACAGACACCCACGCCGCTCGCGCGGCGGCTTGAGCACCAAGCTCCACCTGGCCGCCGACGCCGCCGGACACGTCCTCGCGGTCGTGATCACTGGCGGGCAACGCGGCGACGCACCACAGTTCATTCGGTTCCTGTGTCAGAACCGTCGATGTCGCACCGCCGATACGGGACAACCTTTAGGAGTGGAATTCGCCCGCGTCGACGTTGAGGCTCTGGCCGGTGACCGCCCTGGCCAGGTCCGATGCCAGGTAGAGCACCGCGTTGGCGACGTCCCCGGGGTCGGGCAGCCGGCGCAGGTCGAACGCGGCCGCGGTCTCGGCGTAGATGTCCTGCGCTGTCACCCCCCGCTCAGCGGCCTGACTGGCGAACCAGTTCTTCAGCCCCTCGGTCCAGATGTAGTTCGGCACCACGGTGTTGACGCGGACGCCGCTCGGCCCCAGCTCGGTGGCCAGGCTGCCGGCCAGTGCGTGCAGCGCCGACTTCGAGGTCTTGTAGGCGCCGAAGTGGGGGCGGGAGTGGTGCACCACCGCGGAGCTGACCATCACGACGGAACCGGCGTGGCCGGTCAGGGTCGGCGCCAGGAGCTGGACCAGGCGCAGCGCGGCCAGGGCGTCCGTCTCCAGTGAGGCGCGCACGGCGTCCAGGTCCATCGTCGCCAGGTCGCCCATCGCCGGGGGCGCGAAAGCGTTGCTGACGAACACGTCGACCCGGCCGAAGGTGTCCAGGGCGCGCTCGGTCAGCGCCCGGCAGGCGTCGGGGTCGAGGATGTCGGTGGGGATCGCCAGCGCCCGGCGGCCGTGGGACTCGACCTCGGCGGCCACCGACTTCAAGACGGTCTTGGTGCGGGCCGCCAGGACCACGTCGGCTCCGGCCGCGGCGCCGCGGACCGCTATCTCGCGGCCGAGGCCGGGGCCGACGCCGGTCACCAGCATCACCTTGTCCGAGAGCATCTGTGCCTTCCTTCCTACTGGGGAACGCGAGGGAATGCGCGGGTGCCGGCGACGGCGGACCTCGGGCGCGGAGGTCCGCGGTCGCGGGGGGCGCGTCTTTGACGATCGCAGGGCGTGAGGTGCCGGGCGTCTTCGTGCGTGCCGAGGTCTTCGTGCGTGCCGAGGTCAGGGCGCGAGGACGGTCTCCGGCATCGCGTCGCCACGGAACAGGCCGTCGGGGTCCACGCGTGCCCGGACCCGCTCGACCGCGCGGACGTCGGCTGCGGAGAGGTGTCCGCGCGGGCGGTCCAGGCCCTTCACGAAGCCGGGCGCGGTCCGGCCCGTGTCCCACGGGCTCAGGGCGGCGCGCACCTTGTCGCAGTGTCCGAGGATCTCCTGCGGTGTGCCGCGCAGTTCGGGGACGCCGGCGCCCATGTAGGCCAGGCGCGCGTCCAAGTGGTTCAGTGCGCCGCCGGCCGGGTCGGCGACGGCCAGGCGTCCGCCGAGCTGTCGCAGTTCGGCGGCGATCAGGGGCGAGCCGGAGCCTTCGCCGGTCATCCGCAGGAACGCGGCGATTCCTTCGCGGCCCGGTTCGGCGAGCAGCAGGTGGTCGCCGATGAAGGTGCCGGGCTCGTCGGGGTCCATGTGGACGTCCGGGACCAGTTCGGGGCCGCAGTCCTGCCAGGTGTCGAGTACCGGCTCGCCGATGCGGCGCAGCGGGAACAGCAGGTCGCGTGCGCAGGGGGACGTCAGGGCGGCGCCGGCGACGCACACCACCGGGCCGCCCTTGAGCATCGGCGGGATCTGCGGCAGGTCCGGCAGGTTCATCACGCGCAGGGAGGTCGAGACTTCGTCGGGTGCGTGCAGCGTCCAGTCGTACCAGGCGCCGACCACGGCCTCGGCGTGCTCCCACGGCCAGAACGCGGCGCCGGCGATGAGCTCGGTCACCGGGAAGAGGTCGATCTCGGCGGCGGTGACGACGCCGAAGCCGCCGCCTCCGCCGCGCAGGGCCCAGAAGAGTTCGGGGTCCTCGGTGGCGCTGACGCGGCGCTCCTGTCCGTCCGCGGTGATGAGTTCGATGGCGCGGATGTGGTTGGCGGCCAGGCCGAGTGTGCGGCCGTAGAGACTCACGCCTCCGTGCAGCAGGTAGCCGATGGCGCCGACGGTGCCCGAGGTGCCGTGGGGTGCGGCGAGGCCGTGGGGTGCGGCGGCGTGGACGACGGCGCTCCAGGGGGTGCCCGCGGGGATGCGGGCCAGCCGGCGGCCGGGGTCGATCGCGACGCCGCCGGGCAGGAGGGGGCGGATCAGGAGGGCGCCGGTCATCGAGGTGGCCGCGCCGGCGGAGTGGCCCGTGGTGTGGACGCGAACGCCTTGGCCGTGCGCGCAGGCACGGCGGATCGCGGCCTGTATGTCGGCGGGGCCGGTGGCGGTGAGCGCGGCGGCGGGGTGGGCGGGGCCGGCGAGGTTGAACACGCTGGTGGCGGCGGTGTAGAGGGGGTCGCCGGGCAAGGCGATGGGCGCGGTGTCGAGCATGAACTCCCCTTGGTGGTCCGGGCGGTCCGGGCGGTCCGGCTTCTCAGGGTGCGAGCCGGGCGGCCGCGCGGGCATCCGCCAGAGTGCTCGGTGGCAGCGGCGGCGCGGGCTCAAGGCGCTCGATGCGGTTGCTTGGGCCTCGGTGCGGGGCATGCCGGCGCTGCTCGCCGACTGCCGGTCGCCGGCTGCCGGTCGTCGGCTGTCGGTCGCCGACTGCCGGTCACCGGCTGCCAGTTGCTGGGCTGCCGGTCACCAACTGCCAGGTGCCAGTTGCCAACTACCAGTCACCGGTTGTCGGTGCGGGTCATGCCGGAGCTGCTCGCCGACTGCCAGTTGCCAACTGCCCGTCGCCGACTGCCGGTCACCGACTGCCGGTCACCGGATGCCAGTCGCCGACTGCCAGTTGCGACTGCCAGTTGCCAAGCTGCCGGTCACCGGCTGCCGGTGCGGGTCATGCCGGAGCTGCTCGCCCGCTGCCAGCTGCCGGCTGCCAGTTGCCGGCTGTCGGTTGCTGGCTGCCAGTCACCGACTCTCGGTCACCGGCTGCCAGTTGCCGACTTCCGGTCGCCGACTGTCGGACACCGACTGCCCGTCACCGGCCGCCGGTCACCGATTGTCGGCCCCGCTCGCCGTCCCCCGCGCTCCGGCAGCCGCGCTCCCCCGCCCGGCCCCGGCCTCCAGGGCCGCCCCCAGTCGCTCCGCCTGCTCCATGAGGAAGCGCTGCTCCGGGCCGCTCGCCGTCTGCCGTGCCGCGGTCCGGTACGCCTCTTGGGCCCTGTCCAGGCCGCCGTCCATCTCCAGCAGGTACGCCCGCACCGCGCTGAGCCGATGGCTGCCGGACATCCAGCGGTCCTGCTCCAGCGGCTCCAGCAGCCGCAGGCCCTCGCGGGGGCCCTTGACCATCGCCATCGCCACCGCGCGGTTCAGGCGCACCGCGGAGCCGGGGGCGATCTGTTCCAGCAGGTCGTACAGGGCCAGGATCTGCGGCCAGTCGGTCTCGCCGCCTTCCAGGGTCTCGACGTGCACCGCGGCGATGGCGGCCTGTAGGCGGTAGAGGCCGACGCCGGGGCGGGCCAGTGCCTCGACGACCAGTGCCAGGCCCTCCTTGGCGAGGGCGCCGTTCCACTGGGAGCGGTCCTGCTCGGCGATGGGGACGAGGGCGCCGTCGGCCAGGGTGCGGGCCGGGCGCCGTGCTTCGGTGAGGAGCATCAGCGCCAGCAGCCCGGCGACCTCGCCGTTGTCCGGCAGGAGGCGGTGGGCCTGGCGGGTGAGCCGGATGGCTTCGGCGGTCAGGTCCGGGCGCAGCAGATCGGGGCCGGCGGTGGCGGTGTAGCCCTCGTTGAAGATGAGGTACAGGACGTGCAGGACGGCACGGGTGCGCTCGGGGCGTTCGGGTTCCGGCGGCATGCGGAAGGTCATGCCGACGTCCTTGATCTGCTGTTTGGCGCGGGAGATGCGGCGGCTCATCGAGGCCTGCGGGACCATGAAGGCGCGGGCGATCTCCTCGGTGGTCAGGCCGCCGACCGCGCGCAGGGTCAGCGCCACCTGTGAGGGCGGGGTGAGCGCCGGGTGGCAGCACAGGAACAGGAGCATCAGGGTGTCGTCGTCGGCGGAGACGAGACCTTCGTCGTCGGGGGCCGGGGCCACTGATTCCTCGGGCAGTGCCATCGAGGCGACGGTGACCTCACGGGTGCGGCGGGCCTGGTCGCTGCGCCAGTAGTCGGTGAGGCGGCGTCCGGCGACGGTCCGGAGCCAGGCGCGCGGATTGTCCGGGACGCCTTCGGCCGGCCACTGGGTGGCGGCGGCCACGAGCGCCTCCTGTACGGCGTCCTCACAGCCGTCGAACTGTCCGTGGCGCCGGACCAGGGCGCCGAGGACCGAGGGCCGCAGCTCCGCGAGCAGGCTTTCCAGGCGTTGATCGGAACGCACCAGCTCATTCTATATGCGGGGTACTCGACCGGCCGACGAAGTGCGCACACGTCGAGATGCCCGGCGCCCGCGGGCGGTGGCACGGTCGGGGCCAGGACCGCGAACCGCCGCTGAGGAAGGCCGCCATGACGGACACGACCGCCGCCGTCGTCACCCGTGACGACCCCCGCTATCCCGCCCTCGTCGAGGGTTACAACCATCGCTTCGTGGGCCGGCCCGACGAGGTCCGGCTCGTCACCGACGCCGTCGGCGTCGAGGCCGCGGTGCAGGCGGCCGTGGACGCCGGCCGGCGGGTCGCCGTGCGCAGCGGCGGCCACTGCTTCGAGGACTTCACCGCGCACCGGGACGTCGAGGTGCTCATCGACCTGTCCGCGCTGAACCACGTCGGCCACGACGCCGGGCGCGACGCCTTCGTGGTGGAGCCGGGGGCGCGGCTGGACCACGTGTACCGCACCCTGCACGACGGCTGGGGCGTGACCATCCCGGCGGGCACCTGCTTCGAGGTGGCCGCCGGCGGGCACATCGCGGCCGGCGGCTACGGTCCGTTGTCCAGGCGCGACGGCCTGGTGGTGGACCACGTCACGGCGGTCGAGGCGGTCGTCGTCGGCGCGGACGGCCGGGCCCGGACGGTGGTGGGGACCGACCGGCCCGGCGACCCGCACCACGATCTGTGGTGGGCGCACACCGGTGGCGGGGGCGGCAGCTTCGGTGTGGTCACGAAGTACTGGCTGCGCACGCCGGGGACGCCGGACGGCATCCCGGCCCGGCAGCTCCCCCGCGCGCCGCGAGCGGTGCTGCGCCGCGACACCACGTGGTCCTGGGAGGCGGTCTCGGAGGCCGACTTCCGCACCCTGCTGCGCAACTACTGCACCTGGTACGAGCGGAACAGCGAGCCGGGCACGGCGGCCACGGCGTTGTGGAGCAACCTGATCATCACCCACCGCTCCGGCTCCATGTTCGTCCTGACCTCGGTGATCCCCGAGGACGCACCGGATGCGGCCGAGGTCCTCGAGGCCCACACCGCGGCGGTCACCCGCGGCATCGAGGCCGAACCGGTGTCGGCGACCTCGGAGACCTCGCCGTGGCTGGACGTCTGGCTGCCGTCCTACAGCTGGCCCAGCGATCCGCGGGGCCGGTACAAGAACAAGGCGGGCTATCTGCGGCGCGGGTTCTCCGACGCGCAGATCACGGCGATCCACCGGCATCTGTCGTCGTCGGATTACGAGAACCCCATGGGCTGCCTGGTCCTGACCGGTTTCGGCGGCGCGGTGAACGCCGTCGCCCCGGACGCCACCGCGGTGGCGCAGCGCGACTGCGTCCTCAAGGCCTCCTACAGCACCGGCTCGTGGACCGACCCGGCCGACGACGAGCGGCATCTGGCGTGGGTGCGCGCGTACTACCGGGACGTCTACGCGCACTCCGGCGGCGTGCCGGTCCCCGACGACACCAACGACGGCTCCTACATCGGCTATCCCGACACCGACCTGGCCGATCCCGGGTGGAACACCTCGGGGGTCGACTGGTCCGCGCTGTATTTCAAGGGCAACTACGCCCGGTTGCAGCGCGCGAAGCAGGTCTATGACCCGCTCGATGTGTTCCGGCACGGGTTGTCCGTCCGCCTGCCCCGGTAGACGCCGCGGCCGGTGCGCCCGCTTTCGCGAGGGCGCACCGGCCGGTCGGGGTTGACGAGCGCTACGTCAGCGGATTCGCGCCGCGTGGCCTGGTGGCGAGCTCCTGCTGGGTCTGTTCCAGGAGCAGGTGCGGGTCCTGCGTCTCGACCTGGCCGAGGCCGGGCGGGCAACGGTCCCAGCCGAGCAGCCGCTGCACCTCCTCGGGCAGGGTCAGCACGGTTTCCCGGGAGACGGCGAGGTACTGGTTCTCCTCCTGCCGCAGGTTGCCCAGGTCGAGCGCGACGGAGAGGCTGTACCGCGGCGAGTCGGTGGTGTTGGCTCCGCCGCCGTGGTAGACGCCGCCCGGCCAGAGGAGGGCGGAGCCGGCGGGCATGACCGCCGGGAGTGCCTCGGCGTAGGCGGGGGCCCGCTCGTCGTCCCAGTGGTGGCTGCCGGGGATGACCAGGGTCGCGCCGTTGGCGCTGGTGAAGTCGGTCATCGCCAGCATCAGTTGCAGGCGGCACGGCGGTCCCGGGTGCCGCCACAGATGCATCGCGTCGTCGCGGTGCAACGGCTGCCGGCCCTGGCCCGGGTCGATCCTTATCGCCTGGGTGAAGCTGATCTGGATGCTCGGGGTCACCTCCATCCGGATCTTGCCGATCCACATGTGCGTGGTCTGCTGGAGCAGGCGCCGGGCCGCGCCGAGGAACTGGGGTTGCAGGACCACGCGGGCCATGTGCTGCGGCGAGCGCTGGAACAGGCTGGACAGCCGCTTGGTCTTCTTTCCGTCGTAGCCGCTCTCGCTGTAGCCGGCCATCTCCAGGCCGGGGGTGAAGTCCGCCCGCAGCGCGGCGAGCGTCCGGGAATCGACGAAGTCCTCGACGATCACCGCTCCGTCGCGTTCCAGGATCTCGACGACTTCGTCGAGCGGGGCGGCGGGGGTGACGTGGGTCAGTTCGGCCATCCCGCTCATCCCTCGACGCGGGCCAGTACGCCCCGGGTGAAGGTCTCCAGGTCGGGGTCCTCGAACAGGTCGCCGACGTCGAGCGTGATGCCCAGTTGCTCCTCGAGGCCCGCGACGATCCGCACGGCGGCGATGGACTGTCCGTTGAGCTCGACGAACGTGGCGCCGGGCCGGTCGGAGCCCGGCCCGAGGACCTCGGCCCAGATGGCGGCGACCCGCTGGGCGATGTCCGCGGTGGCCGACGGCTGCTGAGTGGTCATGTCACTGCTCCTGACTGCATTGAGAGGTATGGGGTGTTGGGGGCGTGCCCGCACGGCGGGGGCCGGTCAGCGGGGTACCGGCCGGCTCGCGACGGCAGCCGCGGCCGGGGGCGCGCCGGCCGGTCCGGCCGGGCCGCGCAGCGCGTTCAGCAGGACCCGGGCGATCATGCCGGGGCGCATCAGCTGTTCCGGCCGGTCGAGCATCCCGGCGGCGCGCATGTACCCCCGGGTCACCGCGCGGTCGCGGGTCGCCGCTGTCTGGACCATCGCCAGGTAGCGCTGGCCCATCCGCACCTTGAGGTCCCGCTTGCCCTCGACGCCGTCGAAGCCCAGGTCGACGGTGCGGGTCATCTCCCACGGCGGGTCGATGACCTCGCGCGCCAGGTCGCGGAAGTACTGCCGCGCGTCCGGCGTGGCGCCGGAGTGCAGGTGGCGGCGGAGGGTGAGGGCGGACATCGCCGCGACCGTCATGCCCTGCGCGTAGACCGGGTTGAAGCAGGACACCGCGTCGCCGATGACCAGCAGGCCGGCCGGGAACCGGCTCATCCGTTCGTAGCGGCGGCGCTGGGTGGTGGGGAAGCGGAAGGCGACCGGCTCGTCCAGCGGCTCGGCGTGCTTCAGCGCCTCGTGGATGTCGGGGACGGGCAGGCGCTCGACGAACCCGTACAGCCCCTGCTGGTCGGTGGGCGGGTGGTCGCCGAGGATGCCGTAGACGGTCATCAGGGTCTTGTCGCCCTCGGTCTTGGTGAAGATGACGCCGCGCGGGACGTCGGGGGAGGCGACAGCGATGATCGCGAGGTCGCCGTCGTAGGGGTCGACCTTCATCTTGTAGTTCTGGGTGACGTAGCCCAGCCCGATGTTGGTCCGGTCCTCCTCGACGCGCGGGTAGCCCATCTCCTCGAGCCACACCGGGGTGCGCGAGCCGCGCCCGGTCGCGTCGACCACCAGGTCGGCGGTGATCTCCTCGCCGGGCTCGCCGCTCTTCTGGATCTTGACGCCCGTCACCTGGGCGTGGTCGGCGGTGGCGGTCAGGCCCAGGATGTCGCAGCGTTCGAGGAACCGGATGTTCGCCAGCTCGGCCGTGCGTTCCCGGATCCGGCGCTCCATCAGCGGCGCCGAGGCCGGCACCGCGATGTAGCCGATGTCGGCGCGCTTGACCGGGCGGCCGCGGAAATACCAGCGGACGGAGCCGGAGTAGTCGCCGATCGGGGTGCCGTCGGCGATGAGCTGGTCGGTGATGCCGGGGTAGAGCTCTTCCATCACCACCCGGCCGCGCACGTGCATGGCGTTGATGTGCTTGCCCTGGGGACGTCCGCGGCGCGGGCCGTCGACGCCGGTGACCGTGTCCCGGTCGACGACCAGGACCTCGTCGTAGGCCTCGGCGAGCACACGGGCCGCGAACAGCCCGGCGATGCTGCCGCCCAGCACGACGGCGCGGGTCGGGTCGCCGTCGGCCGCCGGCCGGGGTGTTTCCTGGGGCATCTTGCCCACCTCCTGGGGATCGTGCCGGGGATGTCGGGGCTCGGCCGGCCGCCCGGCGTGAAAGGGGACCGAGCGGGTGAGCGTGACGCCGGAAGCGGAAGAGCTCCCGGACCTGCTGCGCGCAGGTGATCGCGTCGAGCGTCTTGGTGTGGGCAGCCTTCGGATCGCGGCGTCGGCCGCCGTCGCCCATGAGGTTCACGATGTGCTCTGCGACTGCAACCAGGCATCTCTTGGATTGCGGGCCGCTCGCGGCCCGAACCCGCCCTGAAAAAACAGCACTTACGAAGATGCCCGCCGGGAACCTCGGGTCCGATACTCAACCTGCGTTTCTCCCCAGCCGCGAGAGCCGAGGACAGGCATGTCTCAGAACAGGCAACAGACAGGCCTCCAGATGACCCCTCCGGAGGACCCCGACACCGACCAACGGCCCGCGGCACCCGCGGAACAGCCTTGGTGGAACAGGTACTACCCCTGGTACGCCGTCGTGGGCGTGGCTGTGCTGTTCAACCTGCTCTACTCGTTCCCCCACTACTTCGCCACGGACTCCGAGGTCTCCCGCAGCCAGCTCGACCCGGGCTTCGAGCCGCATTTCGCGTTCCTGGTCGCACACGTGGTCACCGGCAACCTGGCCCTGGTGGCGATGATGCTCCAGGCCTGGCCCCACCTGCGCCGCACACGCCCCAAGGTCCACCGCTGGACCGGGCGGGTGTACGTGTTCGGCGCGGTGATCCCGACGACGCTCATCGTGCTGTTCGTGCTGGTCCCGCACCGCCCCAACCAAGGCAGCACCGGTCTGGCCTGCGGCGCCGTCCTGTGGCTCGGCACGACGCTGTACGCCTGGCACAAGGCCCGGCAGCGCCGCTACGCCGAGCACCGCCGCTGGATGATCTACAGCTTCTCGCTGGCGCTGTTCACCACCTACGGCCGCATCGTCGCCTGGATGATCCTGAACTGGGGCCTGGAGGTGAACATCCAGATCCTGGTCGAGGCCACCAGCTGGGGCGTGTGGATCCTCCACCTGCTGATCGCGCAGGCCTACCTCGAGTTCACCGCGCGCCGAGGCGCCAAGGACCCGCACATCGGGCGGCTCGACCCGGCGACCGGGGCGATCCGCCAGTAAGAGCCTGTGTCATAACCCCGGTCGGATCAGTGGGCGTCGCCTGGTGCGTGCGATCGCAAGGCGCCGAAGCGGCCTCGTAGCGGAGCTACTAGGGCGTTTCGGCAACGCGGCGAGCGTGCGTGCCAGGCGACGCCCACCCGGCCGGGGTTATGACACAGGCTCTCAGCGGCCCCGAGCTCGTACGCAGCGCGTCCCCTCGTTCCCGCGCCCGTGTCGGATTTCCGGAACCTGCTCCGACTACCGGGTAACGGCGCGCGCAAGTGCCATCCGCCGTGGTGAACGAGAAAGGATCTACATGAGTGACACGACTCAGGACACGGCCCCGCTGGCCGGGCGCCGGGAGTGGCTGGGCCTGGCCGCGCTGGCCCTGCCCACGCTGCTCGTCGCCTTCGACATCGGTGTCCTGTTCCTAGCGCTGCCCCATCTGAGCGCCGACCTGGGAGCGACCGGCACCGAGCAGCTGTGGATCACCGATATCTACGGCTTCATGCTCGCCGGCTTCCTGATCACCATGGGTACGCTCGGTGACCGGATCGGCCGTCGCAAGCTCCTCATGATCGGTGCGAGTGCCTTCTCCGTCGCCTCGCTGCTCGCGGCGTTCTCGACCAGCCCGCTGATGCTGATCGTCGCCCGTGCGCTGCTGGGCGTCGCCGCCGCCACGCTGTCGCCCTCGACGCTCGCCCTGATCAGCAACATGTTCCGCAACCCCAAGCAGATGGGCACGGCCATCTCGCTGTGGGCGTTCTGCAATTTCGGGGGTGCCGCCCTGGGCCCGGTCATCGGCGGGGTCCTGTTGCAGCACTTCTGGTGGGGCTCGGTGTTCCTGATCAGCATCCCGGTCATGCTGGTCCTGCTGGTCGCCGGCCCGCTGCTGCTGCCCGAGTACCGCGACGCGAATGCCAAGCGTCTCGACCTGGTGAGCGTGGTGCTGTCGCTGGCCGCGATCCTGCCGGTGGTCTACGGCATCAAGCAGCTGGCCGCCGGCGGCGACGACAGCTCACCGGTGGGGGCGTCCGTGGCCATCGCCGTCGGCGTCGTGTTCGGCGTCGTCTTCACCCGCCGGCAGCTGCGCCTGTCCAATCCGCTGCTCGACCTGCGGCTGTTCCGCAACGTCAAGTTCAGCAGTTCGCTGCTGGCCATGCTGCTCGCTTCGGGGACGCTGGCCGGGCTGGGCCTGCTGACCAGCCAGTTCATCCAGAGCGTGCTCGGGCTTGAGCCGACCGAGGCCGGGCTGTGGCAGGCCCCGACCGGCCTGGGCATCGCCGCCGGCGTCCTGATCACGCCGGTGATCGTCCGGCGGATCCAGCCACGCACCGCGATTCTCGGCGGACTCGTGCTGTGCTTCGTCGGTCTGGTCCTGCTCACCACGGTGACCAGGTCCAGCAGTCCGGGCCTGGTGTCGCTGAGCGTGGCGCTGGTGGCGCTGGGCATCGCGCCGATGTTCATGCTCGGCACCAGCATGGTCGTCGGTGCGGCCCCGCCCGAGAAGGCGGGCTCGGCGGCGTCGATGTCGGAGACCAGCAACCTCCTCGGCTCGACCCTTGGACTCGCCCTGCTCGGCAGCGTCGGCGGCGCGGTCTACCAGTCCGGCATGGACGACTCCCCGGTCGCCGAGGCCCGCCAGACGCTGGCCGAAGCGGTCGACGCCGCCGCCGGGCTCCCGGCCGCCCAGGCCCAGGCGCTGCTGGACACGGCCCGCGGCGCCTTCACCGACGGACTGAACGTGGTGGCCGTCGTCGGCATCGTGATCATCGCGGTCATCTTCGCCCTCGCGTGGCTGACGCTGGGCCAGAAGGAAACGGCGCCGCCGGCCTCCGACGAGCTGGATCCGGCCACCGAAAGCCGCCCCGAGGTCGCCGAATCCTGACCAGGCGTGGCGCCCGGTACCCGCCGCACCGGGGACCGGGCGGAGCGCCGGGCCCGGCTCAGCCCGTGGTCGTGGGGGCGTTGACCCCATCGGTACCGACCGCGGGCACCGGCGCCCGGCGCGACCTGGACCTGGACCATCTGCGCATGGCCGGCATCTCGACGAACCGGTGGAGCAGCCAGGCCAGGACGATGCTGACGGCCAGGCAGCCCAGCAGGAACAGCACCGCCACCGGCGTACTCCACGAGGTCCGTTCGAAGGCGCCGTACCCCATCCACTCCCCCTTGAACGCCGCCTGCGCCGAGTTCAGCACGTTGAGGTGGATCAGGAAGAACGCGTACGAGATCTCCCCCAGCCAGACCAGCGGGCGGCGGGCCAGCGGTGTTTCCCGGCCGGCGAGGTCACCGGCGGCGGCGGCCGCGACTAGCAGCCCGAGCGGGAAGGAGTAGGGGGCGGCGAACGACCAGAGCTCGGGCAGCCACAGGGCTCCCACGTACACCGCGAGGACGCCGAGCGCGGCCGGCCCCGGGCCAAGGCGTATCCACCGTCCGCTCAGGACGATGCGGGCGAAGAGGATGCCGACGACGAACTCCAGGCAGCGCACCAGCGGGAACTGGTAGGCGAACCACATCTGCGGCCAAGAGAACTGGTCGTATGCCGGGAACATCGGAGCATCCGGCAGGAAGGTCTTCGACAGCAGCGGAACCGACAGGGCCACCGCCGACACAGCGACGGCCCAGTACCAGAGCCGGTCGGCCCGGATCTTGTTGATGCCGAGCATCAGGAACGGGAACAGCAGGTAGAAGGCGATCTCCGCCGACAACGACCACGTGACCCCGTTGACCGCGAACATGAGGTTGTCCATGTCCGGCACCCAGGCGTTCACCAGGAAGAAGTTGGCCACGGCGGGCCCGGCCTCGATCGTGGTGCCGGAGACGAGCAGCATGGCGAAGAGGATCAGCCAGACCGCGGCGTGGCTCGGGAAGATCTTGAAGAACCGCCGGCGCCAGAAACTCCCCATCGTGTCGGCCGGTTTCGCCGCCCAGGTCAGGACGAATCCACTGAGCACGAAGAAGAACGAGACGCCGATTCCGCCGGCGCTGCTGGTGACGAACTTGTACGCGTCCTGCACCGAGGTGTCGCCGAATATGCCCAAGTAGTGCGCGTGGAAGACGAAGACCAGGAACGCGGCAACGAAGCGTAACGCGGTCAGGGAGGGAAGTCTGCCCGCAATGGGTGCCGTTGCCTCTGTCATATGTACCTGCCTCGCAGTCAGAAAGGGGGCCTGGAGAGAGCCACGACCGGTCTCGGAAGTGGATTGTCCGGGCTCCGCCACGGGCCGGCGTCTTCCAAAGTGCGGTATTTCTCCGTCCAACTTCTCTCGGCGTGCTGTCAGTCCGCCTTGACGGCGCGTCAGTACGTCACGACGGCCCGGAAGCGGACCTCTCCCTTCGCCGCCTTGTCGACCGCGTCCGCGACCCTGTCCATCGCGAAGACCTCGGTCATCGGGGTCACCGCGCCCTCCGCGACCAGGTCGAGCGCCTCGGTCAGATACCGCAGCCCGTGGTGGGTGGCGCCCAGCACGCGCTGGCCCCGCGCCCAGAACGGTGTGGCGGGGCCGATGGCGAACGAACCGGAGGGGTCGATGGTGGCCAGCACGATCCGCCCGCCGACCCGCAGTCCCTGGAGCGCGTCCGTGGCGGCCTCGTACGAGGTGCCGGTCACCAGGACGACGTCGGCGCCACCGGCCTCGCGCAGTTCCTCCCCGTCACGGACGACGAGGTCGGCCCCGAGCCGCGCGGAGAGGTCGTGCTTGTCCGGCGAGCGGGTGATGGCGACGGTCTCGAACCCGCAGGCCCGGGAGTACTGCACGGCCATGTGCCCCAGGCCCCCGATGCCGAGCACGGCGATCCGCTCGTGCGGCTGCGGTTCGCTCACGCGCAGCGCGCTCCAGGCCGTGTAGCCGGCGCAGAGGACGGGCGCGGCCGTCGTGTAGTCGATCCCCTCGGGGAGCAGCACGGTGCTCGCGGCGGCCACGCAGAGGTATTCGGCGTGGCCTCCCTGCACGGTCAGGCCGGTCATCGTCGGCGCCGCGCACATCATGCCGGACTGGCCGGTCAGCGGCAGGTTGCGCCGGCAGTAGGAGCATCGGCCGCAGCCGGCCTGGACCCAGGTGGTGCCGACCCGGTCGCCGACCTGGCGGGTCGTGGTGCCCGGGCCGAGTTCGACGATCTCGCCCGCCGCCTCGTGTCCGGTGATCGCCGGTTCGCACGACGGGAAGGGGAAGACGCCCTGGGCGACCCAGATGTCGTTGTGGCAGAGCCCGCACGCGTGCACCTTGATGAGGACCTCGCCGGGGCCCGGCCGGGGGGTGGCGACCTCCTGGATCTCCCACTGGGCGTTGATCGCGGGAATGACGGCTGCTTTCATGGGCGTCCACTCTCCGGCTTCAGGCGTTCGGCGCGTGCTGCGGGCTTCGACCGGCGTCAGCCTCACAGCCGCTCGGGCGCCCGGCATCTTCCCGGTTGCTCTCGGCCGCCCGCGCCCTGCGTTCCGCACGCGGGCGTGAGCGCCCGAGCGCACCCCGCAATTCTGGAGATGTGACGTACAGCGGTGCCTGCGACGGTGATCCAGGGCTCCGGTCACCGGGTGCCCGCCGACCCCCTGTCATCGCTTCCCGAGGAGAATCTGTGGACACCACTGAGCTTGTCTCGCCGACCCGAGCCGACCTTGTCGCCCGCGCGGCGAAGTTGGTGCCGACGCTCCGCAAGAACGCGTACTGGGCCGAGGAGAACCGCCAGTTGCACGA
Source organism: Streptomyces sp. NPDC030245 (assembly GCF_055572995.1). Taxonomy (NCBI): domain Bacteria; kingdom Bacillati; phylum Actinomycetota; class Actinomycetes; order Kitasatosporales; family Streptomycetaceae; genus Streptomyces; species Streptomyces sp. NPDC030245. The sequence continues at coordinate 168,042 of NZ_JBVICF010000010.1, forward strand.
GGGCACCATCAAGGCGATGGCGGAGGCCGGCCTGCTGCGCACGCGGCTCCCCGCCCGCCTGGGCGGTTACGAGTCCGACATGCGCACGCAGGTGGAGGTGCTGGCGGAGCTGGGCAGGGGGGACGGGTCCGCGTCGTGGACCGCGGGCGTGTGGTCCATCAGCGCGTGGGTCGCCGGGCTCTTCTCCGATGCGGTGCAGGACGAGGTGTTCGCCTCCCCGGACGACCTGGTGAGCGGCATCATCAGTCCGACGGCCATGGCGGTGCCGGCGCAGGGCGGCATCGTGGTCAGCGGCAGGTGGGCGTTCAACAGCGGGGCCAAGCACAGCAAGTGGAACACCAACGCGGCGGTGCTGGCCATGCCGGACGGCGGCCACCAGCCGGTCATGACCCTGATTCCGCTGGCTTCGCTGGAGATAGTCGACGACTGGCACACCGCCGGGCTGCGTGGTTCCGGCAGTGTCAGTACGGTCGCCGACGAGGTCTTCGTGCCGGACGGCTGGTACATCCCGCTGGGCGGCATCCTCCAGGGGCACAGCGGTCACGGCAGTAACGCCGATGCGCTCATCCACCGGGCGCCGATCATGCCGACGGCGTGCGCCACGGTCAGCGCGACCGCACTGGGTCTGGCCAAGGGCGCCAAGGACGTCTTCTTCGAGCGGCTGCCCGGCCGGAAGATCACCTACACCGAGTACGCCGACCAGAGCGAGGCCCCGCTCACCCACCTCCAGGTCGCCGAGGCACAGGTCAAGATCGACGAGACCGAGTTCCACGTGTACCGCATCGCCGACCTCGTGGACGCCAAGAACGCGTCCGGGGAGCCGTGGACGCTGGAGGAGCGCGCCCGCGTCCGGCTCGACACGGGCGCGGCGTGCCAGCGGTCGAAGGAAGCCGTCGACATCCTGAACACGGCGAGCGGCGCCTCGTCGATCTACACCGATGTGCCCATCCAGCGCATCGAGCGCGATGTGCAGACGCTGAATCTCCACGCCATCATGCACCCGAACACCAACCTGGAGCTGTACGGGCGCATCCTGTGCGGGCTGACCCCCAACACGCAGTACCTCTGAGCATCCTGCTCTTCTCAGCCGGGCCGAGGCGGGGGCGGGGTCGGGGTCGGGGACGGGGACGGGGACGGGGGCGGGGACGCACCAGGAAATCGAAATTCGTGCGGGGCGTCCCGCTCCCGTCGGTCTTGTTCCTGTGATTCCGCTTCGCCGCCGCTTTTTCTGCTGTCCGGCCCGTGCGGAGCGCGGGGCGCGTGGGGAACGCGCCGACGGCGGTGTGCACCGGAAATGAATGCGGAAAGGCGGCGGCATGGACGACGGTGACCGTGGAGCGGTCTGCTTCCAGTGATCCACCTGTGATCCACCGCATTCACATGCGGCTGAATTTGTTCGTATATTTTCTGGCTTCCCGCTCCTGTCGCGCACTTCCCGGTCCTCTTCCGCCGGCCGGCGCCTCGCCGTGCCGGACAACCGGTCAGGAATACGTACGCAAGCGCGGAACGGTCCGGTATCGGGATCGAAATGACGGCGACCGCACCATGGCACCGTCGGAGTTGTCCCGGCGCGAAGGAATTTGCCACGCTGTCGCGGACGGGAAACAAGCGCATCAGAGGGAGATGACGATGTCGAAAGCGACCGGATCGGCCCGTGCGGACCAGGCGGGTGCGGCGGAAGTCCCGCAGCGGATTGTCGCGGCGTGGGCGAGCCATGACGCCAAGAAGTTCGCCGCGGTGTTCACGGAGAAAGGCACGATGATCCTGCCCGGGGTTTTCAAGAAGGGCCGCGAGGCCGTCGAAGAATTCATGACCGAGGCGTTCGCCGGCTCCTTCAAGGGAACGCGCGTGACCGGTGAGCCGATTTCGGTTGAGCCCCTCGGCCCGGACTCCGCGGTTCTTGTCACCGCGGGAGGAATTCTGCTGCCCGGAGAAAAGGAGGTATCGGCAGAGCGGGCCATTCGGGCCACCTGGGTGGTCGTCAAGGAAGGAAACGGCTGGCAGCTCGCCGCTTATCAGAACTCTCCGGCCGGCTGAGACCGCTTCGCCGAAAGGGCCGGGGGCCCGGGGCCATTCGCCCGGGCCCCCGGCCCTTTCGTCTGCCCCGCCCCCTCCGGCGGATTATCCGGGCACCTCGGTGAACTGCCCCGGCCGCCGGCCGGGGCCCGCCGGGCCGCGGTACGCCTGCGCGATGTCGAGCCACCGGTCGCTCTCGGGGCCGGTGGCGGTCAGGGCCAGGTCCGCACGGTGGCGCCGCCGGGTGGCGAGCAGGCACAGGTCCACCGCCGGGCCCTCGATGAGCTCGCGGGCCTGGGCGGGCCCCCTCTCCCACACGTCCCCCGAGGGGGCCGTCAGACGGAAGCGGAACCCGGTCGGCGGCGCCGTCAGCTCACGCGACTGATAACCGAAGTCCCAGGTCAGCACCGTGAATTCGGCGACGTGGAGGATCCGGTCGGTGAACGTCCGCCGCACGCCCAGGGCGTCCGCCACGTCCTGGCCGTGCGCGAACATCTCCATCATTCCCGCCGCGGCGAGCACCGCGGCGGGAATGGGACGCACCAGCCACGGCACGATCTGCCCCGGCCCGACGGCGAACAGCGCCCGCTCGGTGGCGGCGCGCTGGGTGTGCCAGTGGTCCAGCAGCCGGGCGGGGCCGTCCGCCAGGTAGGGCCGCAGCCCCTGCTGGACCGCCGCGTCGAAGGACGTCCCGAGCCCGGCGACCTTGGCCTCGAAGGCCGGGGCGTCGGCGGCGGCCTTCTCCGCCAGCTCGAAGACCATGGTCAGATGTGCGATCTGATGGGCGACCGTCCACCCCTCGGCGGGGGTCGGCGTGGCCCACTCGGCGTCGCTCAGCCCCGCGACCAGAGCGTCGATCCCGCGCCCTTCCTCGACCAGATCCGCCAGGACGTCCCTCTGCTTCGCCATGGAATTCCCTCCACTCGTTGCGGATATCCTCCGGCACCCAGTGTGTGGCAGGCCGCCGTCCGGACCTTCTCTCCCGATGCTCACTCCGGGCAGCAATAGATCAGGCCGGAAGCGGTCGAGAACCGCATCGTGGAGGAAGTCAAAGAGGCCCGTAACATCTCCGATGTTGCTGTTCTAAGGCACTCCGACGGGTGGGCGTATATTCCCATGGTCTATACATTCGAAACATAAAACGGATCCTTGTTCGGATGTGAGACGTACTGCTAACGTCCATTCCGCTGTGAGCGTTCTAGGTCGTCCCCCGTCCGGTGGCCCCATGGCCCCTCGAATTTAACCGACCTGATCGCCTTCTCACTGCCCTGGGAGGGGTAAATGGAGAGCGGGAAACGCGCGGTGCCCACCATTGTCGATGCCGTCGAGCGATCCATCAAGACTATGCGGGAGAACCTCTCTGAGCCGCTGAGCATTGACGACATAGCCGGGTTCGCCATGTACAGCAAGTTTCATTTCTCCCGAGAATTCCAGAGGGTAACGGGCGTCTCACCTGGCCGTTTCCTTTCGGCGATGCGTATTCGGGAGGCGAAGAGGTTACTGCTGACAACCGATCTCACGGTCACCGCTATCAGCCATATGGTCGGATACAGCAGTGTGGGAACCTTCAGTTCACGATTTTCCGGCAGCGTCGGAGTGTCACCCTCCGCTTACCGGAGGTTCAATGGATTCGTCACGTCGGTAAAAGTTGCCGGAAAGCAGGACGCCGGCGGTTCGGTATACGGCTCGGTCACCGCACCCGAGCGCGCGGACCTGGGGTTGATATTCCTCGGCCTTTTCCCTACCCGGGTACCCGAGGGCAGGCCGGTGAGTTGCACTGTCCTCCCCTTCCCCGGACCTTTCGAGATAACAGAGGTTCCGGCCGGGACGTGGTTCTTGCTGGGACATTCCGTGCCGGGGCATGCCTGCGAAGCCCTGACGGAGGATCAAGCGGTTCACGTGGGCTCCCTCGGCCCGCTGGAGGTACGCCGGGACGCGCCGCTCGGGCCGACCGACTTCCGGCTGCGGGGTATGCGGATTCTCGATCCCCCGATACTGGTGGCACTCCAGCGCGTGCGGTCGGAGGCCTTCGAGACGGACATCGTCCGGGTCGCCGGATGATCCCCCGCCGCGGCCAGGTGGGGTGAGCCCATGCGCCTGGCCGAACTGAGCAGAAAGAGCGGAGTGCCGACGGCCACGATCAAGTACTACCTGAGGGAAGGGCTGCTGCGGGCAGGCCGACGGGTAACGGCCACGCAGGCGGAGTACGACGAGTCGCATCTGCGGCGCCTGCGGCTCGTCCGGGCACTCGTCCACGTGGGAAATATGCCCATGACAGTGGCCAGGGAAGCCCTCGCCGCCGTGGAGGACGCCTCCACGGCCCGCCACATCCGCCTGGCGGCCGCCGTCTCCGCGCTCCCGCACGACGCCGGGCCGCCGCCGAGGGACCCGGCGGCAAAGGCCGCGCGCCAGACGGCCGACACCCTGCTCGAGCGGCTCGGCTGGGACACCGGCCGGGAGTCCGCGGCGGCATCGCCGGCGCACGGGATGCTCGTGACCGCGATCGGCACCCTGCTGCGCCTCGGCTATCCGTGCGCCGTCGAGGACCTCGCGCCCTACGCGTGTGCGGCGGGCCGGCTCGCCGCCCCGGTCCTGGATGCGGCGGAGCGGTACCCGTCAATGGGCGAACAGCTGGAGGCGGCCATCGCCCTGACGGTCCTGTACGAGCCGATACTGCTGAGCCTGCGTCGCATCGCGGAAGCGGAGGAAGCCGCCCGCCGGTACGAGACCACGCCTCGCGCCTGAAGTCAGCCGCCGCAGGCGCCGGCCGGCCACACCCACTCATTGAACGTTCACGCGAAGTGGAATCCGAGCAACCACGAGATCGGTGCAGCAACGGCAGAGATGCCCGGCCCCTCCCCACGGCGGAGTATCTGTGCGGAGTGGTTCCCGACTCGACGAGTCGCCGCCGATTCCATGCCGCCCCACGCGCCGAAATGGAGAAGGAATGCCATCCGTTCAAACGCTGCCAGACCAGGACAGGATCAGCACGTTGGAGGCCTTCGCCGACACCATAGTCCCCGGTGCGAAGCGGTTCGAGGGGGACCGGGCGGTGGCCGGCGTCGTCCCGGGTCCCGGCGCGGTGGCGGCGGGAGCACTGGAGCTGCTCCAGACCCCCGCCACCGGACTGTCGGAGTCCCTGGACGACTTCGCCGACGCCCTGAACGCCCACGCCCGGCTGTACGCGGGCGCGGAACCGGCCGACGCGGACCCCGCGGTGCCGCCCTTCGTGGCCCTGCCCTACGCCGAGCGCACGCGCCTGGTGAGCATCCTGACCGCTCCCGGGCACCCCGAACGCGACATCTGGGTCAGCCTCGCCCTGTTCAGCAACATGGCCTTCGACACCGGCGCCCATCTGCACACCGCCGAGGCGATCGCCGCCGGGCACCCGGGCCTGGCCGCCCTGGGCTTCGCGCCCCCCGCCGAAGACGGGAAGTGGCGCTTCCCCGAATTCTCCTACGGCCGCCCCCTCGCCCGGCTCCACCCCGACACCACACCCTCCGGGAGTCTGGCGTGAACGCGACCGAGCAGACCGATGTGCTGATCGTGGGCAGTGGCTTCGGCGGCTCCATCACCGCGTACCACCTCGCCGCGGGCGGGGCGAAGGTCACGGTCCTGGAGAGGGGCCCCTGGCTGGAGTCCAACGACTTCGAGCACGACTTCCTGCTGGGTTCCTCCTATACCCGCATCTTCGACTTCACCGTCGGCGACGGCATGAGCCTGCTCGGCGGCAACTGCGTCGGCGGAGGCAGCGTCGTCTACTTCGCCGCGATGCCCCGCGCACCCCGCTTCGTCTTCGAGCGCACCGGCAGCATCGGCCGCCGCATGTGGCCGGCCGCCCTGAACCGCGATGTCCTGGACCCCTGGTACGACGTGGTCAGCGAGGCCCTGCCCATCACCACCCAGAGCTGGCAGGACGTCAGCTACGCCGGCGGTCTCTTCGCCGCGGCCTGCGACCACGCCGGCCGGACCGCCAATCCGGTCCCCACCGCGGTGGACAACTCCAAGTGCACCAACTGCAACTGGATGATGGCCGGCTGCCGATTCGACGCGAAACGCTCGCTCCTGCTGAACTACCTGCCCGCCGCGCGCGCCCACGGCGCCGAGATCCGTCCGCTGCACGAGGTACAGAAACTCACCCGCACCGCGGACGGCGGCTACCGCGTCCACTACAACACCATCGACGACACGGACTACCGCCTGACCAACGGCAGCGGTGTCATCGAAGCCAAGATCGTCATCCTGGCCGCAGGCGCCGGCGCCACCCCCGTCATCCTGCAACGCTCGGAGGCCGACCTCGGCGCGATGCCGCACGCCGTCGGACGCTACTTCTCCGGCAACGGCGAGCGGCTCAACAACGCGGTGATCGACGAGGAACGCGCCCGCGACCTCCTGGGGCTGGACCGCGGCGACGACATCGCCTACCTCGCCAACCAGATCGGCAAGGGCCCGGTCGTGGCGAGCTGGGACAACCTCGACGCCAGCCTGCCCGAACACTCCCGGTTCTCCCTGGAACAGCTCTACTTCCCGCCGGGCTTCGGCACCATCCTCGCCCAGGTCCCCGGTGCCCCAAAGCCCAGCTGGTTCGGTGCGGAGAAGACCGAGCTGGTCCGGCGCTGGCGCTCCTGGCTGACCATCTTCACGATGGTCGAGGACGACAACGAAGGCGTCTTCGGACCGCCCCCGCCCACGGGCAACGCCGTGCGGATCTCGCAGCAGATGCTGGGCCGGGGCCCGATCTCCTACCGGCCCAGCGCCAACACCCTGCGCGGCTGGGACGAATCCGACGCGGTCGTCAAGGACATCCTGGAACGCGACGGCCTCTCCCGCGTGACGCCCTGGACCAATGACGTGGTGGGCGCCTACACCGTCCACCCCCTCTCGTCCTGCCGCATCGGCGACGACCCGCACACCTCCGCCCTGGACGACCGGCACGAGCTGCGCGGCCACCCCGGCATCTTCGTGACGGACGGCTCCGCGGTACCGGGCGCCCTCACCGTCAACCCCGCGCTCACCATCTCCGCGCTCGCCGAACGCGCCGTTCCCGGGATCGTCCGGGCGGCCCGCGAACGCGGCGTCGACGTCACCTACGGCGCCCCCACCCCCGACGGCGGCACCGCGGGCCGGGCCGGCGTGCGAAACCAACTCCCCCTGCTCACCCGTAAGTAGCCGACAGACTCGCCCGAGGGGCGGACAGCTCCTGGGGCGGGCGCGCTCCCCCGCGCCCGCCCCAGGACACGTGGTCAGCGGGACGGCAGGAGCATCTGCCGGAGTTCGGCGGTGCACATCATGTAGCCGTCGGGCGTCGGCAGGTTCTCGAGGTAGTGGCCGAGATCGGACGCCAGGGAGAAGACCCGTACCGGGGTGCCCGCGGCGCGGGCGGACTCCACGACCCTGCGCACCCCGTCCAGGACAGCCGGGTGGCGGGTGCGGTAGGAGTCGGCGACCAGGTGGTTGCCCCGGTCCGCCGCGAGGTAGAACTGCACCAGGTCCTTGATGCCGACGAACAGTTCGCTGACGCCCGCGGCGCACATCGCCGCGGTGGCGTGCACGGCGGAGGGCGTCTCGATGAACGCCGACAGGGGAACGCCGTCCGGCAGGTCGAGATGGGCCCTGAGCCGGGAGAACTCCGTCTCGTCGCTGACGAACGGCACCGAGAGCCCGACCCGGTCGGCTTCGTCGCCGAGCTGTGCGCGCAGGGTGGACAGTACGGTGTGCAGCGCGTCGCGGTAGGCGACGGAGCCGAGCAGCCAGCGGGCGCCGTGCAGGCCCATCTCGGGGTTCGGCTCGACGGCGACCGGGGCGGTCTCGGTGACGTCGGCCGCGTGGTCGGAGCGCAGGTCGAGCATCCGCAGGATCAGGCGCTGGCCGGGCAGGAGCGCCTCGACGAAGCCGCACAGCCGTACCGCGACGGCCTGTCCGTAGGCGGTGGTGCCGGCGGGGCCGCCGGCCATGGCGTCGAGCGGGCTCAGGCCCAGCGCGAGGCAGAGGAACTCCTCGCGGATGAAGAAGGACCCGACCCGTGCGGCGTCGGGCCCGCAGGCGTTGATGGTGGTGATGTCCCGCAGGTCCGCGATGACCGCGCACGCCGAGCCGAGGTCGTCCAGGGTGGGGGTGCGGGCCGCGGGCTGCGCGGACTGCTGCGGTCCGACGACGATCGAGGCGCTCTCCAGGTACAGCGTCACCTCGCCGACCAGGTCGGCGAGGTCCGCCTCGTCGACGCGGAGCACGGGTATCCCCCTGCCGCGGCACAGGGACTGCATGTGACCGGTCAGTCCGCCCGAGCCGCAGACCACCGCGCGCGCGGCCACGATGGCGTCGTACAGCCCGGCTTCGAGGGAAGGGGCGACGAGGATGGTGCCCTGGCGTGGAGTTCGTGTCCGGTTGCAGATGCCCTGCAGCACGCTCTCGGTGCCGCCGGCCAGAAGGAATCCCGGAATCCGCCGCCCGTTCCCGTTCAACTAGCCCTCCAGGTTCTCGTCGTTCCCGATCCCCAGTCGGCGACGTAACTGCCGTGGTGTCACGGAGACGTCGTTGAGCCGTTCGACGGCGACCCGGTTGACGACCGCTCTCATCAGGCGGTCGGGCCGGGAGACGTCCCTGGGAAGCGCCGGAAGGCCGCTCGGGGATGGAATGCTCGCGTTCAGGCGGGAGTCGAGTGCTTGTCTTCGCCCGCGTTCACGCGTGGCCAGCCTGCGCACTTCCAGTACCACAGACTCCTCCAGGGCTGCCCGGGCCGCTTCCTCCGGATTGCTGGCATAGCTGCGGTAGTGGGGGTGTCGGGCCGCGAGGTCGCTCAGGCCGTCCTGCCGCAGTTCCAGCTGCTCGATCACGTGGGCGGCCACGGACACCGAGTGGTTCTTGATGGCGGCGAGGTTGAACGTGAACGCGCCCATCCGGCCGTGCCGGACGATCTCGTCGCCCTCGCGCGGCGCACCGACCGTGGAGATCGGACCCGCCGGCCGGCCGTCGGCGCCCAGCAGCGTGCCGCATGCGTCGACCTCCAGGCCGCGTCCGGTGCGCTCGTGGGGGGACGCGATGCCTTTGCGCAGGAGGTTGCGCCAGAGCGGCTGTGCGACCTTGGCGTAGTCGGGCTCCCTGCCGAAGTTGCAGACCACGAGGTCGGCTTCGACGTGGCGCCTGTCGTGCTGGGCGGCGACCGAGACCAGCAGCCGCCCGGAGGGTGCGGGCGTGATCTCCCGCACCCTGCCCAGGACCAGTCGCACCGTGGCGTCCGGTGGCCGCATCGCCTGCTCGATGACCCCCATCGTGTACTGCACGGCCCCCACGCGCAGGGCCGCGATGGTGGTGGCGAACTCGTCGAGCAGGCCGCGCAGTTCGGTGGTGGGGATGCGTTCGATGGCCTCGGGGAGGTAGGGCTCCCACGCCTTGGCGACACGCTCGGAGATGATCGCGGGGTCGATGTCGGGGTGGTTCTCCCGGACCGTCGAGCACGCTGTCCGCCATGCGGTCCTGACCCTGGCCAGGAATTCCTCACGGTTGCGGTAGGGCGCGAGGAGGGGTTCGGGGCGGGGCAGCCGCAGCACGCCGTGTTCGTGCGTGTCGGGGTAGGTGCGGAAGATCGTGCCGGATTTGGAGATGAGGTGGATCCGCCCGGTATGGCCGTTGCGCAGCAGCATGCCTGCCGAGTCGTAGGCGGTCAGCGCGGATCCGACGAGGGCGACGGTGGCGTCGGGCGGAAGGTGGGTGAGGGTGCGGATCGCGGTGGTGGAGTACGGGTTGCGGATGAAGGAGGGGTGGCCGGCGACCTGTGCGGCGAAGGGCGGGTCCTTGAGTTCGGGGCCGGTGGCGAGGACGACGTGGTCCGTGCCGAGCACCCGTGTGTGCGGGAGCGGCCCGGGGCGCAGGCCGTCGAGGCCGTTCGCCGAGAGGTGGCCCACCGTGACCTCGAAGCCCCGGTCGCAGGCGTCCAGGTCGAGCGCCTCGCCGTCCGCTTCGACGAGGTCGACGCCGGGGTAGGACTCCCTTCTGGCCTCGGCCAGCCGGGCGTCGAGGTAGTCCTGGAAGATGCGGCGGGGCGCCGGGCCGTGTTCGGTGAACTCCCGTGCGGCCCAGGGGTGCGGCCAGTCCCGGCGGTCGGCCTCGTGGTTGGCCCAGCGGATGAAGTCCAGGACGTCCTCGCGGAACACGGACATGCGGCCGGCCTGGATGTTGAAGACGTGGTCCCAGGGGTTGCCGTCACGGTGGTAGGCGACTCCGGCGGAGCGGTAGTCGGGGCGGCGCTCCAGCAGGACGATCTCAAGTGGTCTTCGCGCGAAGTGGAGCAGTCGGATCGCCGTCGCGGTGCCGGCCAGGCCCGCCCCCACGACGAGCACTCTGGGGCGCACGCCCGTTCGGCTCATGAAGTCTCCCCGATGGCCCGAGGGCTGCCGGCGGTGCGGGCCATGTGCTGCCTCTCCTGGTGTTGTCCGGCGCGAAGATCCCTCAGCAAGCCGGGAGATGCCGGTCGTCGCACGCTCCTCCATCGTATTCGTGGGGTCCCTTCCCATGATTGCGAACCGGGCCTGGCGGTGGATCCGTGACGGAAAGGAAGCGCTGATGGCCGACGTGCGGCCCTATTACGAACTGCGCCATCTCGTCGGGTTCGAGGAGACCAACCTGGTGGGCAACGTCTACTACGTCAACTACGTCCGCTGGCAGGGCCGATGCCGGGAGATGTTCCTGCTGGAGATGGCCCCCGAGGTGCTCGACGACATCCGCGAGGACCTGAAGCTGTTCACCGTCTCGGTGAGCTGCGAGTTCTTCGCCGAGATCACCGCCTTCGACCAGCTCTCGATCCAGATGCGTCTGGAGGAGCTGACCCAGACGCAGCTCGTCTTCACCTTCGACTACGTGCGGTTGCACGAGGGCGGCGAGAAGCTGGTGGCCCGTGGCCGGCAGCGGGTGGCCTGCATGCGCGGCCCCAACGGCGACACCCGGCCCACGAGGGTGCCCGACGCCCTGCGGCTGGCCCTGGAACCGTACGCCGCGCAGATGCCGGCCTCAGCCTCCGCGCACGGGGGCTGAGGCGGCGGAGGTGTCCGGGACGCGGTCCTGGTGCGGGCCCGTGCCGTAGCCGTGTCCGACGATGCGGTGGGCCGCCGCGTCGTAGTAGTCCTCCTGGGCCGGGATGTCGGTGGCCAGGCAGCTGACGTAGCGGTTGTACATGCAAAAGGCCGCGGCGATCAGCACGGTGTCGTGGATGTCGCTGTCCGTCGCCCCTTCGGCGCGGGCCGCGGCGACCGCCTCGTCGGACACCGGACGGGCATGTCTTTGCACCTCGGCCGCGATCCGCAGCAGGGCGCGCAGCCGGGCGGTGACGGGTGCGCTGTCCGGGCCGGCGCACACGGCCCTGACGGTGTCCCGGCCGCCGTCGAGCTGAGCGGCGGCCGCCGCGCCGTGCGTCCCCGCGCAGAAGGGCGTGCTGTTCAGGTGGGAGACGTACGCCGCGATCAGTTCGCGCTCCCCGCGGCTGAGGGAGGCCGGCTCCCGCAGCAGCACGTTGGCGAGGTGGTTGAGCGGCGCGGCGGTATCCGGCCGGTGGGCCATCAGGCCGCGGATGCCGGGCTCGTCGTTGCCGAGCGTGATGTGGGGCATGGGCACGTCCTCGTCTGTCGTCCGGGCGGTGGACCCGTCCATGTTCCTGAGGGCGCCGTGCGCGCACAACTCCCGTCTTGCTCACTTCACTTCACTGCGGCTCTCGTCCGCGGCGCGTGCGCGGAAGAGAGCAAGCGTGAAGAAGGAACCGCCGCCGCTCCCCTTTACGCTGTCGCCGGATCCGACGGGTGACAAGGGAGCTCTGTTGTGGCGGACACCGATGGTTTACCGGTTCGTGAAAGCGGCGTCGGCACCGGAGGGAACGAGGTGCGGCGGCGCGGGCTCCTGCTGGTCCTCGGTGCGCTCGCCGGTTTCCTGCTGACCGTGATCTGGTCGGCGGAGTTCGTCGACCAGACGGTCGGCGGCAATGTGGCGGAGTCGGTTCTCGGCCGTGATCCGGAGACGGCCCCGCTGGCCTCGGCGGCGGCCGGGACGGCCTTCGCCTTCGCGTCGGGTCTGGCCGGGACCCTCACCGCGTGCAACATCGCGGTGTTCGGCACGCTCGCCCCGATGCTGGGGACCGTGCACAGCCGTACGGGCCGGGCCGTGCGGGCGCTCAGGCCGCTGGGCCGGCTCTTCGTGGGAATGGCCGTGGTCTCGGCGGTGTACGGGGCGGTGGTCGCCCTGGTGGGGACGTCGATGCCGCAGTTCTCCGAGGCGCAGAGCGCTCCGGGTGAGCTGTCGGCGCGATCGGTGCAGTCGATGGTCACGTTCGGGGTGATCGGGCTGGCGATGTTCTGGCTGGGGCTCAGCGCCCTGGGGTACACCCGTGATCCGTTCGCGCGGTGGGACCGCCGCTTCCCGCACGCCCGGACGGTGTTCATGGGTGTCCTGGTCGGCGGCTTCCTCATCGGGCGGCCGTATCCGCTCTTTCGCCGGCTCTTCCGCGATGCGGCCGAGAGCGGCAACCCCTTGTACGGGGCGGCGGTGTTCGTGCTTCAGTCGGTCGGCAACGTGGTGGTCATCGCGGTGCTCTTCTTCCTGATGGTCTACTTCGCCGGCGGCCGGCTGGCCGGCTGGATGACGGCCGGGCCGGGCCGGGTGGCTGCCGTGACCGCGGTGACCCTGATCGTCGCGGGGGTGTTCACCTTCCTGTACTGGGACGTCAGGCTGCTCGCACGCCGCGAGATCATCCCCTGGTACCCGATCGCGCCGTGGGCGGCCTGACGGCGTCGCACGCCGCCCGGCCCCGGTCGCGGGCCGGGGTGTGCGCATGACCGAAGATGCCGTGCTCCGCGCCGCCGACTGACGATGGGGCCCCCGCCACCGCCGTGGTGGCCGGCCGAGGAGGCGCCGCGTGGCAACGGCAATGGGCTCTGTACGCAGACTTCTGATGGCTCCGTCCCTGCGTGACGTGAGCTTCGCCGGACGCGGGTTCCCGGTGGTCGAGACCGCTGCCACCAGGCAGCTGGAGGCCATCCCGCAGGCCGTGGTGACCGGCTTCGAATGGGGGATCGAGTCCAAGGAGCTGTGGGAGATCGAGCGGCGGCTCTCGCTGGTCGACCCGGAGGTGCAGGGCTTCGCGTACGAGGGGGCGACCATGGCCTCGGTCGTCCGGGACGCGCTGCCCGGCCGCGGCGGACGCACCCGGGAGCTCCTCCAGGGCGCCGGGCGGCGGCACATCTTCCTCAACTACATCGGCATCGGGTTCGCCATGGCCCGGCTGCCCCGGCCGCTGTGGAAGAAGGTCGTGCCCAAGGAGCTCGACGGCAAGGAGTTCTATCCGCCGATGAGCTGGCTGGCCGTCGACGGATACGGCTTCGACCGTGCCTACTTCGACCACGCCCGCTGGGTCGAGGACCAGCGTGCGGACACCCCCTTCGCGTGGGACGGGCACCCGGACTACTTCCGGCGGGCGGTGGACCAGGGCATCGGCCGCGCCCTGTGGTTCATCCACGGCGCGCGCGTCGGGCAGGTCAGCGCCGCCGTGCGCAGGTTCGCCTTCGACCGTACGCCGGATCTGTGGGCGGGCGTCGGACTCGCCGCCGCCTTCGCGGGCTGTGCCACGGCTGACGAACTGGCCGCGCTGCGCGTGGAGGCCGGCGAGCTGTACGGCCATGTGGCGCAGGGCGCCGTCTTCGCGGCGAAGGCCCGCCACTTCTCCGCCACCGTTCCCGAGCACACCCGGATTGCGCTGCACGCGCTGGCCGGGATCACCGTCGAGGCGGCGGCCGCGCTCGCCGACGCCGCCGCGCCGGGGCCGGGCGCGGCCGGTGATGTCCCGGCCTATGAATTGTGGCGCCGCGCGGTGCGTGAACAACTCACCGCGCATTCGCGTCAAGCATTCCTGGAGTAGCCGCGCGGGCACCCCTGTCGAATATCTTCGTCTAGCGAACGGGAATTCAGGCAAAGGATCGAGGGGCGGTATTTCAGGTGTCCATGATGCGTGCGCTGAGGCGCCGAGTCCTCACGCCCAATGTGCGGGAAACGCAACTGGAAACACGCGGGTTCCACATCAAGAACGCGGAGGCCAAGCAGCAGCTGGAAACGGTGGGCACGAGCTTCCTCCAGGGATACGCCTACGCGGTCGAGGCACGCTCCGCGGACCAGGCCGTCGACTGGCTGGAGACGATCCCCCGGGACTTTCGCGGTTTCGCGTACGAGGGCGCCGGCATGGGTGCCGTCATGCTGGACGCGCTGACCGGCGGCACCAAGCGGCTGACCGGGATCCTGGAGGGCAGAGGCCGCCACCACAACTACATGATCCATGTCGGTATCGGCTGGGCGATGGCCAGACTGCCGCGGTTCATGTGGCCCGACGTGACCCGCGCCGATCCGGTGCTGCGCTGGCTGATCCTGGACGGATACGGCTTCCACCAGGCGTACTTCAAGACCGACGCCTATGTCCGCTCCCCCGGCCTGGAACACCCCTTCAGCTGGAAGGGCGGGCCGGACGCCTACAGTGCCCGCGTCATCGACCAGGGCATCGGCCGCGCCCTGTGGTTCGTCGGCGGCACCGACCCGGACCTCGTCGCCGAGCTCATCGACGCCTACCCCGCCCACCGGCACGGCGACCTGTACGCCGGCGCCGGGCTGGCCTGCACCTACGCGGGCAGTGCCGACGAGGACGAGCTGCGGCGCTTCGCCAAGCACGCGGGTGAGCACCGGCCGAACCTGGCGCAGGGCTCCGCGTTCGCCTGCGAGGCGCGCGAGCGGGCGGGGACGACGACCGGCCACACGCATGTCGCAGCCCGTGTCCTGTGCGGCGGCCGGACACCCGACGAAGCCGCTCGGGTGTGTACCGACGCGGCGCCCGATGGCTGCGACGGCGGGGAGATTCCCGCGTTCGAGATCTGGCGGCAGCACATCGCCGCCGAGATCACTTCCGTGCCGCACGCGTAGAAAGGCGCTGGCATGACCCACCCGATTTCCTGGCTGCGCAAGCAGGCGCCCGGAGTCGTCGCACTCATTCTCATGGTCGGCACCTTTTACGCGGTGAAGCCGGATGAGTCGAGTGCGGCCGATAAAGCGGAGCTTGCGGAGAAGTTCTCCTTCAAGCCGATGGCGATATCCATGCCGGGCGGATATACGAAACAGAGTGTCCGCAAGGTCAACAAGGCGTACAAGCACATCGAGGCGTGGATCTCCTCGGTCGGCTCGGGTGTCGCGATGAACGATCTCGACGGCGACGGCCTGCCCAACGACCTGTGCATCACCGACCCGCAGATCGACCAGGCCGTGGTCACCCCCGCGCCGGTGCCCGGCCGCAAGAGCGCGTCGTACGCGCCGTTCACGCTCGACCTGGCGCCGCTGCCCACGAGCGGCACCATGGCCCCGATGGGCTGCGTCCCCGGTGACTTCAACGAGGACGGCGCGATGGACCTGCTCGTCTACTACTGGGGCCGCACCCCGGTGATCTTCCAGGCGAAGAAGGAGCCGGGCAAGGACACCACGGCCATGGCGCCCAAGAGCTTCGAGCCCGTCGAGCTCGTCCCCGGCGACGCCGGCAGGGACTACACCGGTCCGCTGTGGAACTCCAACGCCGCGACCGTCGCCGACTTCGACGGTGACGGGCACAACGACATCTACATCGGGAACTACTTCCCCGACAGCCCCGTCCTGGACGACACCGTGGACGGCGGGGTGACGATGAACGACTCGCTGTCCCACGCCCAGAACGGCGGCGGCGGCCACTTCTTCCGCTGGACCGCTTCCGGCTACGAGCAGGTCGAGGACGTCCTGCCCGAGGGCATCGACCAGGGCTGGACGCTGGCGGTCTCGGCCACCGACCTGGACGGGGACCAGCGCCCCGAGATGTATCTCGGGCACGACTTCGGGACCTCGGCTCTGCTGTACAACGAGTCGACTCCCGGCACGTTCAAGTTCAGCGAGGTCAAGGCCGAGCACACCGCGACCGTCCCGAAGTCCAAAGAAATCGGCCGCAGTTCCTTCAAGGGCATGGGCATCGACTTCGGTGACCTGGACAACGACGGCCTGTACGACGCCTTCGTCTCCAACATCACCACGTCCTTCGGCATCCAGGAGTCGAACTTCGCCTTCATCGCGACCGCCGGTGACAAGTCGGACCTGCGTGCCCGCTTCCGCGACGGCGTCGCCCCCTACAAGGACAAGAGCGCGCCGCTGCGCCTGGCCTGGTCCGGGTGGGGCTGGGACGTGAAGACGGGCGACTTCGACAACGACGGCGTCCAGGAGATCACCCAGGCCGTCGGCTTCGTCAAGGGCAAGCGCAACCGCTGGGCCCAGCTCCAGGAGCTCGCCACCGCCAACGACGCGCTGGTCAAGCACCCCCGCTTCTGGCCGCGTGTGGAGGAGGGCGACGACCTCGCCGGCGACCAGCACATGCGTTTCTTCGTCCGGAACAAGGACGGCGAGGCCTACAGCGACCTGTCCGAGCAGCTCGGCCTGGCCGTACCGGTGCCCAGCCGGGGTATCGCCACCGGCGACGCCGACGGCGACGGGCGCCTCGACATGGTCGTGGCACGCCAGTGGGAGGACCCCGTCTTCCACCGCAACACCAGCCGGGCCACCGGCGATTACCTGAACCTCGCTCTGACCGACAAGACCGGTTCGCCCGTGGTCGGCGCGCAGGTCACCGTGACCCTCCCCGACGGCAGCACCCGCCTGGGCCGCGTCGACGGTGGCAGCGGCCACTCCGGCAAGCGCAGCCAGGACGTGCACATCGGCCTCGGCCAACAGGGTCAGGGCCCGCTGCGGACCCATCTGACCTGGCGCGACCGCACCGGAAAGGTGCACACCAAGGATCTGAAGCTGGCGCCCGGTCGGCACTCGCTGGAACTCGGCGCCGACGTGAAGGAGAAGTGACCGTGCCCGAAACCAAGGCGAGCACGGCTGCCGCCCCCCGGCACGACGTGAAGGTCGTCACCGCACTGCGCCGGTTCGCGATCTCGATCTCGGTCCTCAACATCGCCGGGTACACCTTCCTCGGCTTCGAACAGCCCTGGCTGTGGCCGTTCATCGCGCTGGCCACCGCCTACACGGTGGAGATCGGCCTGGAGGCGGTCGGCGCCAGGACCGAGAAGCGCGCACCGCGCTTCGCGGGCGGAGGAGTGAAGGGGATGGTGGAGTTCCTCTTCCCGGCGCACATCACCGCTCTCGCGGTGAACATGCTCACGTACGTCAACGACCGCGTCTGGGTCCTGGTGTTCGGCGTCATCGTGGCCGTCGGCACCAAGTGGGTGCTGCGGGCCCCGCTCAAGGGGCGGATGCGGCACTACATGAACCCGTCGAACTTCGGCATCGTGGTGATCCTGCTGCTCTTCCCGTGGGCCAGCATCGCCCCGCCCTACCACTTCACCGAGTACCTGTACGGCCCCGCCGACTGGGTCCTCCCGGCGATCATCCTGGTCCTGGGCACCATGCTGAACGCGAAGCTGACGGGCCGGATGTGGCTGATCGGCGCCTGGCTGGTCGGGTTCGTCCTCCAGGCGGTCATCCGCGGCTGGGTGATGGGAACCTCCATCCCCGCGGCGCTGGGCATGATGACCGGGGTGGCCTTCGTCCTGTTCACGAACTACATGGTCACCGACCCCGGCACCTCCCCCTCCAAGCGTTCCTCCCAGATCGCCTTCGGCGCCGGCGTCGCCGCGATGTACGGGGTGCTGACCGGGCTCGGCATCGCCTACGGCATCTTCTTCGCCACCGCCCTGGTCTGCCTGATCCGCGGCGGCTACCTGTGGGGCCTGCACTTCATGGCGCGGCAGCGTGCGGCGGCGGACGAGCAGGCACAGCAGGCCCTGGCACGCCGGGGCACGACAGAACCCGCAGAGCAGGCCGCCGTACCGGCCGCCGGGGCCCTTCCCGCCCCGGACGGCGCTGCCGCAGGCGCGGTCACGGCGGTCCGTGCCGGTGACCCGTGCCGCAACGGCACCTGCTTCCACGGCAAGTGCGCGGCCCTCCGGGCGGCGACGCAGGAGAAGAAGGTGGCGGTGCCAGGATGAGCCGAATCGCGATCGTCGGCGTGTCGTGCAGTTATCCCGACGCCACCACCCCGCGCGAGCTGTGGGAGAACGCGGTCGCCGGGCGGCGTGCCTTCCGCCGCCTGCCCGACGTGCGGATGCGCCTGGACGACTACTACGACCCCGACCCCACGGCCCCCGACAAGTTCTACACCCGTAACGCCGCCGTCCTGGAGGGGTGGGAGTTCGACCGCATCGCCCACCGCATCGCGGGCAGCACCTACCGTTCCACCGACCTCACGCACTGGCTCGCGCTCGACACCGCCACCCGGGCGCTGGCCGACGCGGGCTTCCCGGCCGGCGAAGGGCTGCCCAAGGAGCGCACCGGCGTCGTCGTCGGCAACACCCTCACCGGCGAGTTCGCCCGCGCCAACATGATGCGGCTGCGCTGGCCCTACGTACGCCGGGTGCTCGCCGACGCCCTCAAGGGGCAGGAGTGGGACGAGGAGCGCCTCGGCGCGTTCCTCGAAGGAGTGGAGGACGCCTACAAGAAGCCGTTCCCCGCCGTCGACGAGGACACCCTCGCGGGCGGCCTGTCCAACACCATCGCCGGCCGGATCTGCAACCACTTCGACCTCAACGGCGGCGGCTACACCGTCGACGGCGCGTGCTCGTCCTCGCTCCTCTCGGTCACCACCGCCGCCACCTCGCTGCTGCACGGGGACCTCGACATCGCTGTCGCCGGGGGCGTCGACCTGTCCATCGACCCCTTCGAGATCATCGGCTTCGCCAAGACCGGAGCGCTCGCCAGGGACGAGATGCGGCTCTATGACCGCGCTTCCAACGGCTTCTGGCCCGGCGAGGGCTGCGGCATGGTCGTCCTGATGCGCGAAGAGGACGCCCTCGCCGCCGGACACCGCATCTACGCCTCGATCGCCGGCTGGGGTATTTCCTCCGACGGACAGGGCGGCATCACCCGCCCCGAGGTCAGCGGCTACCGGCTCGCTCTGGCCCGCGCCTATGAACGGGCCGGCTTCGGCATCGACACCGTGCCGCTCTTCGAGGGCCACGGCACCGGTACCGCCGTCGGCGACGCGACCGAACTCAGGGCGATCATGGGGGCCCGTGCCCAGGCCGATCCCGCCGCCCCCAGCGCCGTCATCAGCTCCATCAAGGGCATGATCGGTCACACCAAGGCCGCCGCCGGGATCGCCGGGCTGATCAAGGCCACGATGGCCCTGGACGCCGCGATGCTGCCACCGGCCATCGGCTGCGTCGACCCGCACGAGCTGCTCACCGCGGAGTCGGCCAACCTGCGGGTGCTGCGCAAGGCGGAGGCCTGGCCCAAGGACTCGCCGCTGCGCGCCGGGATCACCGCCATGGGATTCGGCGGGATCAACACCCATGTCGTACTCGACAAGGCCGCCCCCGCCGGGCGGCAGGCCACCAGCCGCCGCGCCACCACCTTGGCCAACTCGCTCCAGGACGCCGAACTGCTGCTCCTGGACGCCGCGTCGCCGCAGGCGCTCAAGGAACGCCTCCTCCAGGTCGCCGACTTCGCCGGCACGCTCTCCTACGCCCAGCTCGCCGACCTGGCCGCCACCCTCCAGCGCGAACTGCGCGAACTGCCCCACCGGGCGGCCGCCGTCGTCACCTCACCGCGGGACGCCGAACTGCGGCTGCGCCGGCTGGCCGACGACGCGTCGGACGGCGGCGAGGGCCTCACGCTGTCCTCCGACGGCCGTGCCGTCCTGGGCCGGGCGAGCGACGGCGCCCGCATCGGCTTCCTCTTCCCCGGCCAGGGCTCGGGCACCTCGACCGGCGGCGGCGCACTCGCCCGCCGCTTCACCGAGGCCGCCGACGTCTACCGGCGGGCCGCGCTGCCCGCCACCGGCGACATGGTCGCCACCGACGTGGCGCAGCCCCGTATCGTCACCGGCTCCACCGCCGGCCTGCGCGTCCTGGAGGCGCTCGGCATCGAGGCCGACATCGCCGTCGGCCACAGCCTGGGCGAACTCTCCGCCCTGCACTGGGCGGGCGCCCTGGATGCCACCACGGTGCTGGAGGCGGCGCGGGCCCGCGGAGCGGCCATGGCCGAGCACAGCGCCTCGGGCACCATGGTCTCGCTGGCCGCCACCCCCGAGCAGGCCGGGGAACTCATCGAGGAGCTGTCCGTCGTCATCGCCGGTTACAACGGCCCCCAGCAGACCGTCGTCGCCGGCAGTGTCGACGCCATCGCCACGGTCACCGCACGGGCCGGACAAGCCGGTGTCGCCTGCACCGATCTGGCGGTCTCGCACGCCTTCCACTCGCCGCTGGTCGCTCCGGCCGCCGACGCCTTCGGCGACTGGCTCGCCACAGCGCACGTGGCCGAGGTGCACCGCCGGGTCGTTTCCACCGTCACCGGCGGCGAACTGGACAGCGACACCGACCTGGCCAAGCTGCTGCGGCGGCAGATCACCGACCCGGTGCTGTTCACCCAGGCGGTACGGGCCGCCGCCCCCCATGCCGACCTGTTCGTCGAGGTCGGCCCCGGGCGGGTGCTCACCGGCATGGCGGCTGCCACCGCCGACGTACCGGCCATCGCCCTCAACACCGACGACGAGTCCCTGCGCGGACTGCTCCAGGTCGTCGGCACCGCCTATGTGCTGGGCGTCCCGCTCATCCACGAGCGGCTCTTCAACGACCGGCTGACCCGGCCGCTGGAGGTCGGCGCCCGGTTCAGCTTCCTGGCCAACCCCTGCGAGCAGGCGCCCGATGTCGCCCTGCCCGCCCCGCGCGGCCCCCGCACCGAGGAGGCGGGCGACGGCGTCACCGCCCAGGCCGACGGCCCGGCGGGACAGTCGGCGCTCGACGTGCTGCGTGCCCTGGTCGCCGAGCGGGCGGAGCTGCCGCCCGAGCTGGTCGACGGGAACAGCAGTCTCCTGGACGACCTGCACATGAGCTCGATCACGGTCGGTCAGATCGTCAATCAGGCCGCCGCCCGGCTCGGTCTCGCCGCCACCCACGTACCGACCAACTTCGCCACCGCGACGATGACCGAACTGGCCGAGGCGCTCACCGCCCTGGCCGAGACCGGGGACGGCGGCGCGGGCGCCGCACCCGTCGTGGCCGGCGCCGCCGCCTGGGCCCGCCCCTTCGCCGTCGACCTCGACGAGGTGCCGCTGCCCGCCCCGCTGCCGGGCGGGGGCGACGGCTCCTGGGAAGTGTTCACCACCCAGGGCCATTCCTTCGCGCAGGACGTGCAAAACGCCCTTCAGAACGCCGCGGTGGGCTCCGGGGTCCTGGTCTGCCTGCCGCCCACCTGCACCCGGGAGGAGATCGAACACGCGCTGAACGGTGCCAAGGCCGCCCTCGCGGGCGACCGCGAGCGCCGCTTCGTCCTGGTGCAGCACGGCCGGGGCGCGGCCGGACTGGCCAAGACCCTGCACCTGGAGGCACCCCACCTGCGGACCACCGTCGTCCACACCCCGGTGGCCGACGGCGCCGCGGAGCGGGTGGCCGCCGAGGTCGCGGCGACCACCCGCTTCAGCGAGGTCCATCTCACCGCGGACGGCACCCGCCGCGTCCCGGTGCTCCGCGCCCTGCCGGTCCGCGCCGGGCGCACCGACCAGGTCCTCAAGGGCTCCGACGTCCTGCTCGTCACCGGCGGGGGCAAGGGCATCACCGCCGAGTGTGCCCTGGCCGTGGCCCGGCGGACCGGTGTCAAGCTGGCTGTCATCGGCCGCTCGGACCCGGCCCAGGACCAGGACCTGGCCACGAACCTGCGGCGGATGGAGGACAGCGGGGTGACGGTGCGTTACGCCGCTGCCGACGTCACCGACCCGGTGCGCGTCGCCGCGGCCGTCGCCGAACTCACCGCCGCGCTCGGCCCCGTCACCGCCGTGCTCCACGGGGCGGGCCGCAACGAGCCCGCCTCCCTCAACGGCCTGGGCATGGACGCCTTCCACGCCACGTTCGCCCCCAAGGTCGACGGGCTGCGCACCGTCCTGGACGCCGTCGGCGAGGAGAACCTGAAACTCCTGGTCACCTTCGGCAGCATCATCGGCCGGTCCGGGCTGCGCGGCGAGGCGCACTACGCCACCGCCAACGAATGGCTGGCCGACCTCACCGAGGAGGTCGCCCGCACCCACCCGAACTGCCGTGCCCTGTGCATGGAATGGTCCGTGTGGTCGGGTGTCGGCATGGGCGAGACGCTCTCCGTCGTGGAGTCCCTCTCCCGCGAGGGCATCGTCCCGATCTCGCCCGACCAGGGCGTGGAGATCCTGCTGCGGCTGATCTCGGACCCGGACGCCCCCGTGGTGACGGTGATCAGCGGACGCACCGAAGGGATCGCGACGGTACGCCGCGACCTCCCGCCGATGCCGTTGCTGCGGTTCACCGGGACCCCGCTGGTGCGTTACCACGGCGTCGAGCTCGTCACCGAGGCCGAACTGAACGGCGGTACCGATCCCTACCTCGCCGACCACCTCCTGGACGGCAACATGCTGCTGCCCGCGGTGATCGGGATGGAGGCCATGGTCCAGGTGGCGTCCGCGGTCACCGGACGCGGCGACGTACCGGTCATCGAGGGGGCGCGGTTCCTGCGGCCCATCGTGGTGCCGCCCGCGGGGGCCACCCGTATCCGGATCGCGGCCACCGTCACCGATACCGACACCGTGGAGGTGGCCATCCACGCGGAGGACACCGGCTTCGCCGCCGAACACTTCCGGGCCCGGCTGGTCTACTCCGGCGCCGACATCCCGCAGGGGCCCCCGGCCCAGGCCGGCCCGGACGTCCCGGCCGCCCCGCTGGAGCCGGCGGCCGACCTGTACGGCGGGGTCCTCTTCCAGGGCGAGCGCTTCCAGCGGCTGCGCCGCTTCCACCGGGCGGCCGCCCGGCACGTCGACGCCGATGTGGCCCTCGCCGCGCCGTCCGGCTGGTTCGCCGGCTTCCTGCCGGACACCCTGCTGCTGGCCGATCCGGGGATGCGGGACGCGCTGATGCACGGCAACCAGGTGTGCGTCCCCGACGCGACCCTGCTGCCGTCCGGCATCGAGCGGCTGTACCCGATGGCCGCCGGCGACGGCCTGCCGCGGGAGGTGCGCTACTGCGCCACCGAGCGCCACCGGGACGGCGACACCTATGTGTACGACATCGCGGTACGCACGGCCGACGGCACCGTCGTCGAACGGTGGGAGGGGCTCACCCTGCAAGCCGTCCGCAAGACGGACGGCTCGGGGCCGTGGGTCGCCCCGCTGCTCGGCTCCTACCTGGAGCGGACTCTGGAGGAGGTGCTGGGCACCCATCTCGACGTCGCCGTCGAACCGGACCTGCCCGGCGCCGGACAGTCCAGGGACGAGCGGCGTGCGGCCACCGCTCGGGCCGTTCAGCGCGCGCTGGGCGAGAGCGCCGCGGTGCGCTACCGGCCCGACGGGCGCCCCGAACTGGCCGACGGCCGCCGGGTCTCGGCCGCCCACGGCCTGGGCGTGACCCTCGGGGTCGCCGCCGCGCGGACCGTGGCCTGCGACATCGAGGCGGTCTGCGTACGCGGCACCGCCGAATGGGCGGGTCTGCTCGGGGACCACGCCGAGCTGGCCGCTCTGGTGGCCAAGGAGACGGGCGAGGCCCCCGACACCGCGGCGACGCGTGTGTGGGGCGCCGTCGAGTGTCTCAGGAAGGCCGGGCTGATGGCCGGGGCGCCCCTCACCCTGGCTCCGCCGCACCGGGACAACTGGGTGGTCCTCACCGCGGGCGGACTGCGGATAGCCACCTTCGTCACGGCGCTGCGCGACGCCCTGGAACCCGCGGTGTTCGCCTTCCTCGCCGAAGGACCGGACGGCGCCATGGCCGGGGGGACGGCACGGGCCGGCTCCCGGCCGCTGACAGGGAGGCAGACATGATCCCGACAACTGTTGCGTCGATGGAACGCGTCGACCTGGAGGACCGAAAACAACTGCGGGGCGCGTTCGGCACCTTTCCCACCGGGGTCACCGTGGTGAGCGTCGGCGGGGACTCCCCGCGGGGCATGACGGCCAACTCGTTCACCTCCGTCTCCCTGTCTCCGCCCCTGGTGCTCGTCTGCGTCGGCAAGGACGCGCTGATGCACGGCAGCCTGGACGGTTCGCGGACGTTCTCGGTGTCGGTGCTCGACGTCGGCCAGGAGGCCGTGGCACGCCACTTCGCCGACCATTCGCGTCCCGTGGGGGCCGGCCAGTTCGACGCCGTCGGCTGGCGGCCCGGACCGAGGTCCGGCGCCCCGCTGATCGCCGGTGCCGTGGCGCACTTGGAGTGTGAGAAGAAGACGCTGTACGAGGGCGGTGACCACACGATCTTTCTGGGCGAGGTGCTCTCCGCCGTGCGCTGGCCGCTCCGTGAGGCCCTGCTGTTCGCCGGCGGCCGCTTCCGGCGGTTCGCCCCGGAACCCGGTGGAGGCGAGGTGGCATGAGGATCGACCCGCCGGGCCCGCCGGTCACCGCGCTGCCGGGGCTGCTGAGGAAGCTCGTGGTGAACCGCCTGGGGATGATGCAGGACGCGGCCGCCCTGGGCGACGCCGTGCGGGTCTCCATGGGACCCAAGAAGCTCTACGTCTTCAACCGGCCCGACTACGCCAAACACGTCCTCGCCGACAACAGCGCCAACTACCACAAGGGCATCGGCCTCGTGCAGTCCCGCCGGGTCCTGGGTGACGGCCTGCTGACCAGTGAGGGCGAGGTGTGGCGGGCCCAGCGTCAGACGGTGCAGCCCGCGTTCAAGCCGGGGCGCATCAACCGGCAGGCGCATGCCGTCGCGCAGGAGGGCGCCAAACTGGTCGCCCTGCTGCGCGCCCACGAGGGGCGTGGTCCGGTCGACGTCCTTCAGGAGGTCACCTCGCTCACCCTCGGTGTGCTGGGCCGCACGCTGCTCGACTCCGACCTCACCTCCCAGGACACCCTGGCGCCCGCCTTCGAGGAGGTGCAGGACCAGGCGATGCGGGAGATGGTCTCCCAGGGCGTGGTCTCCCCCTGGCTGCCGCTGCCCGCGCAGGCCCGCTTCCGCCGGGCCCGCCGGGAGCTGTACCGGGTGGCGGATCTGCTGGTGGCCGACCGCAGCGCGCGGATGGCCGACGGTGAGCCCGGCGACGACGCGCTGTCCCGGATCATCGGGGCCGCCCGGCGGCGGGACAGGCGGCCCCGGCAGGTCCGCGGGCGGCTCCGGGAGGAGTTGGTCACCTTGCTGCTCGCGGGGCACGAGACGACGGCCAGCACCCTGGGCTGGACGCTGCACCTGCTGGAGCGTCATCCCGATATCCGCGCCGCTGTCCGCGAGGAGGCCAGGAGCGTCCTGGGCGAACGCCTCCCGGACGTCGCCGACCTGCACCGGCTGACCCGCACGACCAAGGTCGTCCAGGAGGCCATGCGGCTCTACCCGCCGGTGTGGATCCTGCCCCGGACAGCCCGGCAGCGGGACGAGGTCGGCGGATACACGGTGTCGGCCAAGGCCGACGTGCTGATCTGCCCGTACATCCTGCACCGCAATCCGCGTCTGTGGGAGGACCCCGAGCGCTTCGATCCCGAGCGCTTCGATCCGCAGGCGGTGGCCAGCCGCCCCCGGTACGCCTACCTCCCCTTCGGCGCGGGACCGCGCTTCTGCGTGGGCAGCAGCCTCGGCATGATGGAAGCGGTGTTCGTGACCGCGCTGGTCACCCGGGACCTCGACCTGCGGACCGTCCCCGGGCACCGGGCGGTCGCCGAGCCCATGCTGTCGCTGCGGATGCGCGGCGGACTGCCGATGACGGTGAGCGCGGCGGCCTGATGGACGAGCGGGAGCACCCGAGGGGCCGCAGGAGAAGGCCCCTTCGCGTCCGGCACCGTCCGCCGCGGGTCCGCACAAACCGGGGGCCCGCCCCGGTGAGGAGGCGGACGGCACCCGCCGTACAGCCGCCGGCCGGCACCGTCCCCGGCGCGGCGGCGGCTTCGCCCGCCGCGTACACGTCCACCGCTCAGGAGACGGCCACCGCGCTGGTCCGTCTGCTGGTGGAGCGGCTGGGGCTGGCTTCCGGCGGCATCGCGCCGAGGCAGGGGGCGGAACACACCGGGGGCACGTGGTCCCCGGGGAAGGGAATCCGTGTGGGACAGCAGAGGGAGGGGTGGCGATGAGGCCGCTCGTGCGGGCCGTGCTGCGGGGCTCCCTGCGGCAGGTGCGGTACGTGGAGGTGGTCGCCCCGCGCCGTGCCCGGGGTCTGGTGGCGCAGGTGTACCACCGCACGGAACGGGAGTTCGGGGTGCTCGCACCACCCGTGGCCCTCCACTCGCCAGCGGCCGCGTCGCTGGCGGCGACCTGGCTGATGCTGCGGGAGACCCTGCTCGCCGACGGTGTGGTGAGCCGCGCGGTGAAGGAGACGGTCGCCACCGAGGTCTCCCGCGCCAACGACTGCCCGTACTGCGTCGGTGTGCACCAGGCGGTCCTGGGGACGCTGCCGCCGGACAGGACGGTCTCGCGGATCGTCGAGTGGGCCAGGGCGGCCGGGCGGCACGACCGGGAAGGCCCGGCGGTGAGCGCCGCCCCGCTCCCGTTCACAAACGCGCAGGCGCCGGAACTCTGCGGTGTCGTGGTGACGTTCCACTACATCAACCGCATGGTGAGCCTCTTCCTGGCCGACTCCCCCATGCCCGCCCGGACGCCGGTGCCGCTGCGGGGGCCCATCATGCGCACCACCGCCCTGGCCATGCGTCCCGTCGCGCCGGGCCCGCTGGCGCCGGGCGACTCGCTCGGCCTGCTGCCCCCGGCGCCCCTGCCCCCCGGACTGGAGTGGGCCCTGGGCAGTCCTTCTGTGGCCGACGCCTTCGGGCGGGCCTTCGCCGCCGTGGACCAGGGGGCGCGCTGGGTGCCGGAAGCGGTACGGGAGCGGTTGCGCTCGCGCCTCGACCGGTGGGACGGATCGGTCCCGGGGCCGGGCCGGGGGTGGCTCGAGGAGGCCGTGTCGGCGCTGCCGGCCAAGGACGTGCCGGCCGCCCGGCTCGCACTGCTGACCGCCTTCGCGCCGTACCAGCTCCTCCCGCAGGACGTCGCGGCCTTCCGGGCCCGGTTCCCCACCGACGGTAAACTCATCGAGCTCACGTCCTACGCCGCCCTGACCACCGCGGTGCACATCGGCGGCCGGATCCGCCTGCCCCGCCGGGCCGGTCCGGCGTGAAACCGGCCCCGGCACGGGCGGGGCCGCCCGGTCGCGGCGTCCCCCGGGCGCGGCGTCAGAAGGGGTAGCGGACGCCGGTGAGGCGTTCGGACTCCTCCCACAGGCGACGCCGGGCCTCCGGGTCGCGGGCGGCCCTGCCGGGGCGGACGAGTCCGGGCGCGCCCCGTGTCTCGGTCACGCCGAGCGGCCCGTAGTACTCACCGCCCCGCGCCCCGGGGTCGGTGGCGGCACGCAGACCGGGCAGCATCCCCAGGTGAGCGGGCCGGAGGACCAGCGGCCCGAGCACGGAGCCGACCCTGCGCACGGGGGCCGGAAAGTTCCGGCCCAGGCCGGTCGCGGCCAGCCCTGGATGGGCGGCGAGCGAGGCGAGGCCCGCCCCCGACTCCGCCAGCCTGCGGTGGAGTTCGAGGGCGAACATGAGGTTGGCCAGCTTGGACTGGTTGTAGGCCCGGTACCGGCTGTAGCCGCGTTCGGCGTGCAGGTCGCGGAAGTCGATGCGCCCCAGCCTGTGGAGGTAGCTGCTGATCGTCACCACGCGTGCGCCGGGTGCGGCCCGCAGGGCGTCCAGGAGCAGGCCGGTGAGGGCGAAGTGACCGAGGTGGTTCGTGGCGAACTGTAGTTCGTGTCCGTCCGGGGTGTGGGCGCGGTCGTTCCACATCACGCCCGCGTTGTTGATCAGCAGGTCGATGCGGGCGAACTGCGCGCGGAGTTCCTTCGCCGCGTCCCGCACGGAGGCGAGGTCGGCGAGGTCCAGCTGCCGGACCGTCACGGTGGCCGCGGGGACCCGGGCCCGGATGCGGTCCGCCGCGGCGGCCCCGCGGCCCGGGTCGCGTACGGCCAGCACCACGTGGGCGCCTCGCCGGGCGAGTTCCTCCGCCGTGCACAGCCCGAGGCCGGAGCTCGCGCCGGTGACCACCGCGGTGGTGCCGGCCCGGTCCGGGATGTCGGCCGTGCTCCACGTGCGCCGGGTGCTCATCCGCCGCCCCTTCCTGGGTGGGTCGCCTCAGCCACCCGCGCGCGATGCGTTTCGCGAGTTCGCAAGTTCGCGAGAAACTAGTGACCCGGGCCGTCGGTGGCCACTGCGCGCCGGGCCTCAAGAACGCCCCCCTGCCGTGGGCGGAGCGCCGGCCCCCGTGCGGGAACGTGCGGGGACGGGGCCGTCGGCTTCTTCCGCGATCAAGCCGTTGAGCAGGGACGTCTGCCCGGCCGGGGCCCGCACGGCCGGCGTATCGCACACCGGGGGCGCGACCCCGAGCCGCTCGGACGGGTACGCGGACGCCCGCGTACCGGTCCTCGTAAAGAGCACGGAGGAAGAAGCTCCCGCGCACGCGAGCCTGGTGTGATGAGCCACGGTTCCCCGACCGTGGAGGTTCAAGCATGGCCATCAGCACGGGAGCACCACCGCGTACGTTGCGGGGCGGGATCGACTCCCTCAACGGCCACCACCATCAACTCGGCCTGCGCGTATTCCTGTTCATCGTCGTCGCGCACTGGGCGGAGCACCTGGTCCAGGCGTACCAGATCTACGTCATGGGCTGGCCGATCCCCGAAGCGCGCGGTGTGCTCGGGATCCCGTTCCCGTGGCTCATCACCTCGGAATGGATGCACTACGGCTACGCCCTGGTGATGATGGTCGGCCTGTTCCTCCTGCGTCCGGGCTTCACCGGCCGCTCGGGCACCTGGTGGAAGGTGTCGCTCGGCATCCAGGTGTGGCACCACATGGAGCACCTGCTGCTCCTGTGCCAGGTCCTGGCCGGCGCACACCTGCTGGGCAGGGCCCAGCCGACGAGTCTGATCCAGCTGATCGCGCCCCGGGTGGAACTGCACCTCTTCTACAACACCCTGGTGACGGTCCCCATGGTGGTGGCGATGTACTTCCACACCCGCGCGAACCGGCCGGACAACGCCGCCGCGCGGTGCGCCTGCGCACCGAGGGACTGACCCCATGGCCACGAGCGGGAGGAAGCCCTCGGGGTTCGTGTCCCTGCTGCTCCTGGTGGCCGGAGTCCTGCTGTTCTGGCTGACCGTGCCGAATCTCGGCAACGCCGCCAGGGCCGCGACCGCGGACGGGCCGCGGGGCACTTTCACCGCGGCCCGGCTCGTGTGCGTGGGGCACGCCGGGCACACCAGCTGCGAGTGGTCGGGAACGTTCCGCTCCACCGACGGCACCGTGCGGACCGAGGGCGTCAAGCTGTTCGGCAGCGGCCGGGACTCGTTCAAGGCAGGACAGACGGCGCCGGCGGTGGACGTGGGCAACGCGGGGCGGGTCTACGAGCCGACCGGCTCGCGTACGTGGGTCGTCACTGTCGTACTGATGGTGCTCTCCTACGCCCTGCTCGCCGTCGTGGCCCACCGGCACCTGGCGCCAAGGGATCACGGACCTCGCCTCCGGTCTCGCTCCTGGTGGCGCCGCACTGCGGCTTAGACGTCGTTGCAATTGGTCAGCTCCCCTGCCGTTGCCCCAGCAGGCGGGCCTGTTCCTTCTTCAGCGTGGCGAATCCCTGGCGCGCATAGGCGGCGAGCTCCTCGCTGGGGAACGACACCACCGAGAGGTGTTGGTCGTGGTTTCCCTGTGCCCACCGGGCGGCTGTGATCTCGTAGCCCGACACATGCGCGCACAGTCGGAGCAGAAGCGGAGGCATCTCTGGTTCACTCAACAAATCCGCGTGTTTGATGACCAGGTCGCGCATGGCCTGGATGTTCGGAAGAAAGACGGTAGTCACCCACAGCCGCCACTCGGTGAGCTCTTCTGCAGTGGGCGGGGTCTCGTGATCGAACGGTGACGTTCCGCCAGGGCGAGCATGACGCTCCACGAACGCGCCGAACGTGCGGCTGTTGGCTTCCGTGAGGGCGAACAGGGGCCCGTAGAAGTCGCTGAGCTGGCGATTCATACGAGCGAGACGTTCTTGACGCTGCGACAGGCGCAAGCCGTTGAGGTAGGTGACGACATAGCCGACGAACGCCAGCCCGATGGTGACGACCACTGCGATCATGAGGAGCGATGCTAGCGAGCAGTGCGCCCCCTGGTCAGACGGCCGTAGCAGATAAGGGTTGCTGCGATGCCTGCGAAGGCCAAGAAGTGGTTGGCCTTACGTTCGTATCGGCATGGAGCTTGGCGGGACGGCGCCGTCGGGGGCCACGGTGGGACCGGATTGGCGGTATGCCCCGCACCAGCGGCTCAAGTCCCAGACCGTCATGGGTGTTTGCAGCGGAGATCCCAATTGAAAGAGGCAGACCGGACCGATCAGTCAGTGAGTGGATCTTCGAGCCCCTCTTACCGAGATCCACAGGATTCGGGCCCGTCAGATCCCCCCTTTCAGGGCCCGCATGTTCACTGAGTCGATCGCGCACCGCGACCAGTCCAGATTCCCTTGCGAGCCGAGCTCGTCCAGGAGCAGGCAATGAAGCTTGGCCCACACCCGAGCCTGGCTCCACTCAGCGAAGCGCCGGTACACCGTTGACCACGATGGCCCGAATGCTTCCGGCGTCTGTCTCCACGTACAGCCGGAGGCCGCCACGAACAAGATCGCGGCCAGTACGTTCCGGTCGCCGTACCGCCGCCGGCCGCCTCCTTGTGTCCGTACCGGCGCCACTGGCACGACCCGCTCGAACAACTCTCACGACCTGTCAGGGACACGTGGCATCAACAGCCCCGCCCTCACTTGGCGATGGCGACGGTTCGGCGGCGGTAGTAGGCGATCGCGAGAGCGAGGGTGACGGGCCCCCAGGCGGCAATGGGGGTCACACACACCGTCGCCAACGTCTCCCAGGCGGCATTGCTGTATTCGACGGTGTCGATGACGCCGTAAAGGGCGAGCTCACGACCCTCGCCGAGCGGAACAGTGGTGAACAGGAGCGTGAGTATCAGGCCGCCGAGGGCAGCGGGGCCAAAGGCCGCCATCGGCCGAACGCGTCTTCCGCCGATGAACGGGATCCAGTCGGGCGCCAACTCCCCCAGCCCCGGACCAGCCCGATGGCCAAGAACGCGATCACTTCCGACAGCACGCTGAGTCCGAGAACGTACGGGATGCTCACCCAATAGGTCGGCATACCGCCCTCTTGCACCTGCCCCATGTCGAAGTGCAGAGCGAAAGGCAGCCGCAACAAGACATCAACCACGTGGGCCGAACCGCTACGCAGTGCGAACGAGGCAGTCTCCCTCACTGGGCGTAACGGTTCAGAGGACCTTTCCTTCTGAGGTCTCACCCCGACATGCCACCCGGCCGCGAAGCGGGCGCCGGAGGCCAGGTAGGGCAGGAAGAACCGGCAGGGTTACTCCATGAGCATCCTCTTGGTCCTCGTAGCTGTCCTCATCGGGCTCTGGTGTTACCCGCTGTTCGCCGGGAGATGGCGCCGCAGTCCCCTCTGATTCGCCGTGACCGCCGTGATCCTCCTCCTGGGGACCGGGATCACCTACGTCATCGGCGCCTTCGCCGGCGGGCTGGACACGGAAGAGGAATGCCACAGCGCAGGCCAGGCCTACGACTCGGCGTATCGCAGTGCGCACTTCCGCGAGTTCGGGCGATGGTACCCGCTGCACGAAAAGTGCCACGCGGGCTACGACCTGGTCCCGGCCTGGGTGAACCCCACCCTGATCGTCCTCCCCATCCTGGCCACACTCTGCCTCGCGTACTCCATACGACTGGCCGTCATCCATTGCCGTACCATGCACCTCCGCTCCAAGGGGCGCCCAGCTGGAGATTCGAGGTTCATGCCTGTGCGGGTGGGGTTTGGTTGGCAGAGTGGGGTGATGAGTCCACACCCTGATGGCCTGCCGGGCCTTGCCTGGCTCGGTGCGCCCATTGATACCCGCCCGCTGTTCGCCCCTGAGCACGCCACGCTGGTCGCGATGCTCCGCGGCATGGCGGCCGCCGACTGGGAGAAGGCCGCAGTGCCGGGCTGGAGCGTGCGGGATGTGGTTGCACACCTGCTGGGCGACTGCGTGGGGCGTCTGGCCCGGGACCGCGACGGCCACCGGGACGGCCCGGTCTTCGCCCCGGGCGAGGGCCTGGAGGCGTTCATCCACCGCATCAACGAGGAATGGGTCCAAGCTCACCGCCGAGTGAGCCCGCCCGTGCTGACCGACATGCTGGAGGTGGCCGGCGCGCAGGCGGCCCGTTTCTACCAGGGCACCGACCCGGGCGGGCCGTCGCTGGGGGTGTCATGGGCCGGGGTGGACCCGGCGCCGCGCTGGCTGGACACCGCCCGGGACTTCACGGAGTTCTGGACCCACCGCCAGCAGATCCGGCACGCCGTCGGTCGGCCCACCGACCCCGACCCGCAGGTCCTGTCGGTGGTCCTCGACACCTTCATGCGCGCCCTGCCGCACACGCTGCGCGACATCGACGCACAGGCCGGTGCGCAGGTCCGGGTGGAGGTCGACGGTCCGGCCGGCGGGAGCTGGAGCGTCACCGCGACCCACGACCGGTGGTCTCTGGCCCCGGCTCCGACCGAGCGGCCCGCCGCCCGGGTCGGCCTCGCCCCCGAGACCGCCTGGCGCCTGTGCACCAGAGCCATCACCCCTGCGGCCGCCCTGGACGCGGCGCGCATCGAAGGTGATCGGGGCCTGGCCGAAGCCGCCTGCCAGGTGCTCTCCATCATCCACTGACCCGACGACTACCGACGGGCCTCTCCAGCCCACGCTCACGGTTGTGCGCAGCCAATCCCGTTCGCGGCCGGGCCGAGTGCCTGTACGAGGTCCGGGGTCAGGGCCGCCAGGTTGGGGGCGCCGAGGAGGGTCAGGGCCAGTTCCGTTTCTCGGTGCAGGGCGGCCAGGGCGGCGGTGACCCCCTCCGCGCCGGCTGTGGCCAGGCTCCAGATGTAGGGGCGGCCGATCGCCACCGCGTCCGCGCCGAGTGCCAGTGCCTTCACCACGTCGGTACCTCGGCGGATGCCTCCGTCGATGAGGACCGGGACCCGGCCTGCCACGGCCTCGGCGACGGCGGGCAGGGTGACGAGCGGGGCGATCGCGGTGTCCAGGTTGCGGCCCCCGTGGTTGGACATCCAGACGCCGATGCCCAACTCCGCGGCCCGGCGGGCGTCGTCGGGGCGCACGATGCCCTTGGCCAGGACGGGCAGTCCGGAGACCGAGTGCAGCCATTCGAGGTCGGACCAGGTGACGGCGGGGTCGATCCGGGGGTCGTGGATGCCGTGGTGGTGCGTGGGGTCGGCCGCGTTGCGGGGTGGTTTCGCTTTCGCGGTGTGGTCGGTCAGGTTGGCGGGGGTGCCGTGGGAGGGGAGGGCGAAGCCGTTGCGCAGGTCTCTTTCGCGGAGACCGGTCACCGGGGTGTCGACGGTGACGACGCAGGCGGTGGCGCCGGCCGCGCGGGCCCGGAGCACCAGGTCCTTGGTGAGGGCGCGGTCCCGTTGGACGTAGAGCTGGAACCACCAGGGGGCGGTGGCGGCGGCGCCGATCTCCTCCAGCGTCAGTGTGGAGAAGGTGCTCACCGTGGTGAGGGTTCCCGCGGCGGCGGCGCCCCGCACGGTCGCCGCTTCCGCCTCGGGGTGGAACAGGCCGTGCGAAGCGGTCGGCGCGAGGAGGATGGGAGTGGGGAGTTCCGTGCCGTAGAGGGTGCAACGGGTGTTCACGCCCGCGGTGCCGGTGAGGACCCGGGGCAGCAGCGCCAGCCGCTCGTACGCCTCGGCGTTCCAGCGCACGGTCCGTTCGTCCGCCGCGCCGCCCTGAAGGTAGTCGTAGGCGGGGGCGGGCAGGACGTCGCGGGCCGCGTCGTGGTAGTCGGCAAGGGTGATGCGCTGGGGGTGCGGCGGGGTGGTGGGGCGCGGCAGTGAGGTCGTCACAGTGCTCCCTGGTCTGCGGCGTGTACGCGCAGGTGGAAGGTGAGGCGGTTGATCGCGGCTTGGGCGGCGGCCAGTGCCTCGTCGGCGCTCGGTGCGATCGCGCGGGCGTGGGCGACGCGGGAGGTGGAGGATTGCAGGGTGTCGACGGTGGCGTTCGGCGGGAACAGTAGCTGTACTTCGGTTACTCCGGGTGTCGCGCGGGCCTCGTCCAGTCCCGTGGTCTCGGTGAGCACTCCGGGGGCGGGCAGCGCGGCGAACCAGATCGCCGAACTGCGGGGTGTGCGCGGTGTGGCGAGTGCGGCGCGGATGCCGGGCAGGACCTTCTCGCCGAGGGTGTGGCGGATGAGGCAGTCGGCGATGTCGACTCCGGTGACGTCGTGGGCGAGGGCCGGGATCTCGTCGCCGCCCATGCGGACGTGCGTCTCGATCAGCTGCGGTCCGCTCTCGGTGAGGACGACTTCGGTGTGGGTGGCGCCGGATGTGATGCCGAGGGCGTCCAGGATGCGTTCCACGTAGTGGTGGATCTGCTTTTCCTGGGCGGGGGTGAGGGGAGCTGGGCTGACGTGGCCCAGTTCGACGAAGTTCAGCGGGTCGGAGTACTTGCGGGTGATCGCGACGATCTGGTGGTCGCCGTCCTCGGAGAACGCCTCGACGCTGAACTGCGGGCCCTCGTGGAACTGTTCCACCAGGACCGGCGTGCCATCGGTCTCCCCCGGTGCGCCGCCGGCCCGGGCGAAGGCGTCGGCGGCCTGATCGGCGTGCCGGGCCAGGGTGATGCCCTTGCTGAAGGAACCGTCGGCCGGTTTCACGATGCAGGGGGTGTCCTGCGCGGTGAGGAACGCCCGCAGTTCCTCCACGTCGGACACCTGGGCGCAGGCCGTGGTGTCGATGCCGACCTCGCGCAGCCGGGCCCGCATCGCGTGTTTGTCGTAGACCAGCGCGGTGGTGTGCGGGGAGTGCGCGGCCAGGCCCAGCGCCTGGCCGACGAGTGCGCACTTGTCCTGGTCCCGCTCGCCGAAGGCCACGATCCGGGTGAACGGGTGCCGGGCGTGCACGGCCTGGGCGAGCGCGATCCATTCGTCGTGCGGTGCCTCGGGGCTCACCCCGATGATCCGGGTGTGTTCCGTCGTCTCACGGAGTTTGGAGAGGTAGTCCAGACGGCAGATGACGGTGGTGCGGGTGCCGGCCCGTGCGCGGCGCAGCCGGGTGGGCAGGTCTCGGCCGCTGCCGATGACCAGGACGTGCTCGGACATGAAGGTCTACCTCGCTGGGAATAGCTGGAAGCTCGCTGGGAGTTGGCGTACGGCCGTAGTCAGAGGTGGGTGAGCCAGCCGTGGGGGTCGGCCGTCCGGCCGTGGACCACGTCCTGGAACGCCTGGCGCAGTCGCCGCGTGATCGGTCCGCTGCCCGCTGCGGTGACGGGGCGGTCGTCGACCGAGGCGATGGGGACGATCTCGGCGGCGGTACCGGTGAGGAACGCCTCGTCGGCGACGTAGAGCTCGCTGCGGGTCAGGCTCTGCTCCCGCACCTCGTGGCCGAGGTCGCGGGCGAGGGTGATGGCGGTGTCCCTGGTGATGCCGGGCAGGATGTTGTCGCTGATGGGCGGGGTGGTGATCACTCCGTCGCGTACGGCGAAGACGTTGGCGGCGGACGCCTCGGCGACGTGGCCGGCGGGGGTGAGCATGAGGGCGTCGTCGTAGCCCGCGCGGATCGCGGCGACCTTGGCGAGCGCGGAGTTGACGTACGCGCCGGTGGCCTTGGCCAGGGGCGGCACCGCGTGCACGCCGTTGCGCTGCCAGCTGCTGACCATCAGCCGGCAGCCCTCCTGCTCGGCCTTCTCCCCCAGATACGAGCCCCAGGGCCAGGCCGCGATGGCGACCCTGGCGCTGTCCAGGCGCGGAGCGACGCCCATGGTGCCGTATTCGAGGTAGACGAGGGGGCGCAGGTAGCCGCTCTCCAGGCCGGTGCGGCGCAGCAGTTCGAGGCACGCCTCGGTGAGTTCGTCGACGCTGTGGCCGGGGTCCATCAGGTAGACGCGCGCCGAGTCGTGCAGCCGCTGGAGGTGTTCGCGCAGCCGGAAGACGGCCGGACCTTGCTCTGTCGGGTAGGCGCGGATGCCTTCGTAGACGCCCCACCCGTAGTGCAGGCTGGGGGTCAGGACGTGTACCTGCGCCTGGTCCCAGGGGACGAACTTGCCGTCCATCCAGATGTCGCTGGTGGGCGTGAGCTTCATCGTGCGGCTCCGTAAACGGTGGAGGAGGGCGGGAGGGTGCGGGAGGGGACCGGGGCGGCGGGGCTGCCGACGCGCTCCAGCCGGCGTTCGATGCTGCGCGACTGGAGGTCCAGCACCTGGTGGAAGGTCTCGGCGTCCGGGCCGTGGAAGGCGAACCAGCCCCAGCGGGGCCGCAGTTCGCAGCCGCGCTGGAATTTGGCCTCGTAGGTGGCGAGTCCGTAGTGGATGCGGCGGATGCCGTTCTCCAGCGCCCAGCGGGCGCTCTCGTGGTAGGTGAGGGCGAGGTAGCAGCCGGAGGCCCCGGGGGCGAAGCCGACGGTGCGCAGGAAGAGGGCGTCGCCCGCCCTGAGGTACAGCGCGAAACCGAGCACGCGGTCCTCACGGGCGGCGCCGAGCACGACGCACGACTGGCCGATCTCCTCGCGCAGGGCGTCGAAGTCGCGGCGCACGCGCTCGTGTCCGCCGGGCAGTCCGTACTTCGCCCGGTGGGCCACCTGGAGGGCGGTCACCGTGTCGTCGAGGGCTTCCGGTCCGGTGGTGGCCACGGTGTGGAAGCCGCTGTCCTCGTAGGCGGTGACCTCTTTGCGCAGTCCTCTGCGGCGGCGGCTGCTGAGCCCGGCCACGTACTGCTCCCAGTCGTCGGCGCGCAACTCGTGTACGGCGTCGGCGCCGAGGAGCGTCGCGTGGTAGCCGGCACGGGTGGCGGCGGCGTCCACCGCCTCTGCCTCGGGGTCCCCGACGTAGAGCAACGCCGTGCTGCGGCAGCCGAGTTGGTCCGCGATCTGCTGGAGGAGGGCGGGGAGCGCCGCCATGACCGACTGGCGCTGCTGCGGGGAGCGTCCGTGGATGTGGGCCACGCCGTGGTGGTTGCCGAAGGTGGCGAGGGCCAGGGAGGGGTAGTGGCCGGCGCGGTCCTCGGGCAGGGCTGCCGTGAGGCGGTCCCACTGGTCGCGTTCGGCCTCGTCGAGGAGGTCGGGCTCGGCCATGGGTGAGGCGGTGCCTGCCAGCCTGGGGGCGTCGTAGAAGAGCAGCCCGCCGGGCTTGTGGGTGAGGAGCAGGGTGGCCAGGGCCACCGGCCGGTCCTCTTCGAGCACTTGAAGGCAGTGCGTCTCGTGGAGGTCGGTGCGTGCGGTGAAGCGCAGCCAGCGGGGGTCGTCCCAGATTGGGCCGGAGCCACCCTGCCCGGTGCCGCCCTGCCCAATGCCGCCCTCCCCTGTGCCGGCCTGCCCGGTCGCGTCCTCGTGTACCGGGTGATCGCCGGGCGCCAGCAGCCGGGCCGTGTACGAGCCGTGGTGCGCGGTGGCCGCCGTCGTGGTCATCGCGCCCCTCCTTCGCTGCGGCCCGACACGGCGGGGACCGAGGCGGCAGGGACCGGCGCGGCGGGGACCGGCGCGGGCGGCGGCTCGGTGTCGTCGCGGCCGAAGTCGGTCTCGTCCCAGCCGAACCCCGCGCCGACCAGTTGCGCGGTGGCGTCAAGTCTGCTGTCCAGGACGGACGGGTCGGGGTCGGTGATCACCCAGGTGGCGAGGAAGTCGCCGGACTTGCGCAGCCGGTAGCGCTCCCCGCTCCAGTCGTCGCCGATCCGGGTGTTGAGGACGAAGTCCGTTGCGCCGGGCGGCGGTTCGGGCAGCCGCAGGACCCGGCCGTGCTTGGGCGGGATGCCGCAGAAGGCGGCGCGGGGGGCGGTGCGCGCGTGGTCGCGTACGGCGTCGAGCGCGACGGGCAGCCCGCACTCGACGCGGGCCCACAGCTCTCGCGGGTCGGTGCCCAGGATGTGGCGGAGCATGGCGGGGATCGGTCCGCCGCCGATCCGGGCGGCCACCTCGCACAGCACGATCCGGCCGCTGTCGGTGACGAAGAACTCCGCGTGCGCGCAGAGGGTGTCCGGCGAGGGCAGCGCGTCGATCAGTCGCCATGTCTCTTCGACCAGGCGCTCGTGGAGCGGGTCGGCGGGGTCGAGGTTGCGCGAGCCGAGCGGGGCGTCCTCCCAGTGGGTCAGGCACCCGGCGCCGGTGTAGCGGGAGGCGACGGCCGCGACGGGCTCGCCCTCGGCCCGGAAGACGTCCACGTGGTGCAGGGCTCCG
The DNA here is from genome assembly GCF_055572995.1 of Streptomyces sp. NPDC030245. Taxonomy (NCBI): domain Bacteria; kingdom Bacillati; phylum Actinomycetota; class Actinomycetes; order Kitasatosporales; family Streptomycetaceae; genus Streptomyces; species Streptomyces sp. NPDC030245. Next base: position 206,301 of record NZ_JBVICF010000010.1, read on the forward strand.
TCGACGAACTCCTCGACCTCGTAGGAGCCGCCCGCCACCTGCTCGGCGAGTGCGTCCGCCTGGCCGGGGGTGTCGAGCACGTGCACGCCCGTCGATCCGGAGCCGCTTCTCGGCTTGACCACGGCCCGGCCGGGGTGGGCGGCCATGAAGTCCGTGATGTCGTCCACGCTCGCGACGGGTGCGAAGGCGGGGACGGGCAGGCCCGCGGCGCTCGCGTACTGCTTCATCAGGACCTTGTCGCGGTACGCGGCGGCCGCGGTGCTGTCGAGGCCGGGCAGGGCCAGCTCGCGGCGGAGCAGGGCGGCGCGCTCGACGTCGGCCTCGGCCAGCGCCAGTACGGCACGGGGCGGGTGGGTGCGGGCGGCCGCACGGGCGGCGGTGAGCACGGCGTCGTCGTCGGTGTAGTCGGGGACGGTGAGGACGTGTGCGAAGCCCTCGCCGACGGGGGCGCCTTCGGCGGTGACCGCGACGAGCCTGCCCGCCTCCTCCGGCAGCCACTGGGCGAACGGGAGCCCGGCCTGGCGGGGGCTGATCAGGACGAGGATCACGCGGGCGCCTCCTGGGTCCCGGGCAGGCCCAGCCGCGCGGCGAGCGCGTCCAGGGCGGCGGCGGTGCCCGCGTCCAGGGGGATGCCGTACGCCTCCCGGTGCCGCTCGTGGGCGCGTTGCGGGTCACCGGGGGCCAGCACGGGCCGGTCCGTCGCGGCGGTCGCGGTGCGCACCGTGGTCAGCAGGTCCGTCAGGCCGGTGGCGAAGCTGTCGGCGCCGGTGAACGCGGCCGGGTCGAGGGCGAGGACGAGATGTCCGATGCCGCGGCTCGCTCCGGCATCGCCCTCGCCGACCTGGGAGAGCCGCCAGTCGGGTGCGGTGCCGGTGAGGACGGCGCCGAGCAGGGTGACGGCCATGGCCAGGCCCTGCCCCTTGTATCCGCCGAGCGGCGAGAGCGCGTACGCCTCCTCGGGGTGCGTGGTGGGCCGCCCCGCGCGGTCGGTGACCCAGCCGTCGTCCAGGCCGCGGCCCTCGGCCCTGCGCTGCTTCACCTCGCCGAAGCAGACCTGGCTGGTGGCCATGTCCAGGGCGAACTCCTCGTCGCCGCCGCCCGCGGCGACGCTGATGGGGTTGGTGCCGAACAGCGGCTCGACGCCCCCGTACGGCGCCACCCGGGAGGCGGCCGAGGTGACGGCGATGCCCACCAGGCCCGTGCGGGCCAGGGTGCGGGTGTAGACCGACGCGGCCCCGAAGTGGTTGGAGTTGCGCACGCCGACGGCGGCCACCCCGTAGTGGGCGGCCCGCTCCGCCGCGAGCCGTGCGGCCGCCAGTCCGGCGAGGACACCGAGGGAGCCGTCGGCGTCCAGGAGCAGTCCGGCGCCCCTGTCCCGCACGACGGCCGGTTCCGCCGCCGCGCGGGCCACCCCGGTGGACAGCTCGGTGAGGTACTGCGGGAGCAGGCGCAGGCCGTGCGTGTCGATGCCGCGCAGCGAGGTGGTGACCAGTGCGTCGGCCACCTGGTCGGCCTGCTCGGGGGGCAGGTCCGCCGCGATGAACGCCTCGCGGGCGAGCTGCCGGGCCTGGCGTGGGTGGATGGCGCGGCCCGTGGCGGGCGGCGCGGGCTCGGCCGGGGGTGTGCCGGCCGGGGCGTGGGTGGTCAACGGGTGCTCCTGTGCACGAAGTGGTGGGGACCGGCCCCCGGCAGGTCCAGGGGGCGGCCGAGGACGTCGAAACGGTGCTTGCGGTAGAAGCCGAGGGCCGCGTCGGGGACGTGGCCCCAGACCGTTTCGGCGCCGTCCAGGGCCGCGACGGTCAGGGCGGTGCGCAACAGCGCGCTGCCCGCACCGGTGCCGCGGACCTCGTCGAGGGTGGCCATGCCGTACAGGCGCCGGGCGCGGCCGGGGCGCGTGTCCGGCAGGTCGTGGCCGGCCGGGGGGCCCTCGGCGTACAGGGAGGCGGCGCCCACCGCGCGGCCCTGGAGCATGGCCGCGAGGTGCCGGGTGGCGGGGTGGCCGTCCTGCGGATAACCGACGCCCGGTGTGCCCGGTGCGCAGTCCGGCACCTGACGGCGTACGAGGCGCGCGCTCGCGGCCGGGACGTGGTGCACGGACCAGCCGTGGGCCGTGGCGTCGGGCAGGTATCCGGAGCCCGCGCGGTCGGGCAGTGTGACGTGGCCGGTGGCGTCGAGGCTCAGGCCGTCTCCGGTGTCCACCGCGAGCAGGTCGACGACGTCGACGTCGAGGTGGTCGACCAGGCCGCCGAGGTGGGCGGTGGCGGAGACGCCCGCGGCGGACTCGGGCATGCAGCCGAGCATGGTGAGCAGGCCGCGTTCCCGTGCGGCGCGCAGCATGGCCAGGGCCGGGGTGAGGCCGCCCGCCTTCATCGGCTTGACGTTGATGCCGTGGAACGCGCCCGTGCAGGCGTCCAGGTCGGCCGGGGAGGTGATGCTCTCGTCGGCGATGACGGGGATCGGGCTGATCTCCTTGAGGGTGCGGGCGTCGTCCCAGGCCGCGCGGGGGTAGGGCTGTTCGATCAGCCGCACCCCCAGGTCGTGCAGGTGGGGCAGGGCGGGGACGAGGCGGTCCGGGTCCCAGCCGCAGTTGCCGTCGATGAGGAAGGGCGCGTCGGTCCGGCGGCGCAGTTCGCGCAGGATGCCGAGGTCGCCGGGGTCCGCGAGCTTCACCTTGTACGCACACCAGCCCGGCCGCTCACGCAGCTTCCCAGCCATCGCCTCGGGGGTGTCGAGGCCGATGCTGTAACTGGAGCGCAGGTTCTGCGGCCGGTCCAGGCCCAGGGACTTCCACAGCGGTACGCCGAGCAGGCGGGCCCGCAGGTCGTGCAGGGCCGAGTCGAGTGCCGCGAGGACGAACGGGGCGTCGGGCAGCTCGGCGGCCAGCCGCTGCCAGAGGGTGTCGGCGTCGCCGTCGGGCCCGCACACGTCGAGCGTGGCCAGCAGGGGCGCTGTGCGCCGCAGGTCGGCGTGCATCCGCTCCAGGCCGGAGTTGTAGTGGTCCGTCATGAAGCAGGACGCCTCGCCGTAGCCGGACACGCCGTCCTGCTCCGCCTCGACGATGAGCGTGCGCGTGACGGGGATGGCCTCCCGCGCGGAGCGCCAGAGGTGACGCTGGGTCAGGCTGGCCTCGTGCGCGGTGACCCTCACCGGCCACCCGCCCCGGACGGCTGGGACACGTCGGGGCCCGGCTGCCCGGGGAACCAGGAGCCCAGCGCGGGGCGCAGGTCGTCGAACCACTCCGCCTCCGGGTCGTACCGCGCGAAGAAGGGCCGCCCCACCAGCCGGGCGTCACGGGCCTGGAGCAGCCGCAGCGAGAAGACCCGCTCCCCCGCGACTTCGGTTACCGAGTCCAGCAGGACCTTCCCCGGCGAGGCCGACATCACCGGGCCCCGGGCGGAGCGGGCAAGCCCGGAGACGCCGCGGATGGCGTCGTTGTAGATGTCCAGCGCCTTCGCGAGCGGCACACCGAAGTAGCTGCGGGCGCCGGTGTCCCGCTCGACGAACATGTAGTACGGCACCACGCCGAGCTCCACGAGCTGCTGCCACATCCGCGACCAGGCGTCCGCGCGGTCGTTGACGTGCGCGATCAGCGGTGCCTGGGCGCGGATGACCGCGCCGGTCGAGCGCACCCGGGCGATGGCCTCGCGCACCACGGGGGTCTCCAGCTCCCTGGGGTGGGAGAAGTGCGCCATGACCGCGACGTGCCGGCCGGCCGCGACACAGCGTTCGAGCAGCCGCAGCAGATCGTCCGCGTCGGCGTCGCTCGTGAAGCGGGCCGGCCAGTAGGAGAGCGCCTTGGTGCCGAAGCGCAGCGTGCGCACGCTCTCCATGGCAGGGTCGAGCAGCGGCTCGATCCAGCGCTTCAGCACCGCCGTCTTCATGATCATGGGGTCGCCGCCGGTGAACAGGACGTCGGTGACCTCGCGGTGGTTCGCCAGGTAGCCGGTGAGGTCCTGGGGTGAGCGCAGCGCCTGCCGGAGCTCGGCCACCCCGACGAACTGGGCCCAGCGGAAGCAGTATCCGCAGTACGCGTGGCAGGTCTGGCCCTGGGAGGGGAAGACCAGCAGGGTCTCGTCGTACTTGTGCTGGAGCCCGTCGAGCCTGCGTCCGTCCAGGGTCGGCACGTTGGCTTCGAGCTGGTCGCCGGGGTGGGGGTTGAGCAGTTCCTGGGCGTCGGCGGCGGCCTTGCGCAGGACCTCGCGCGGCGCCTGACTGTCGTGGAGGGCGGCGATGTTGTCGAAGACGTCCGGCGGGAGCATGTCGCGGTGCGGGAAGGTGAGCCGGAAGATCGGGTCGTCGGGCGCCGCCGACCAGTCGATGAGCTGGTCGGCGACGTACTCGTTCACCTTGAAGGGCAGGACGGAGGAGACGACCCGCAGGTCGCGCAGGTACTCCTCGGACATCCCGCGGTCGCGAGCGAGCGCCGCCAGGCGTTCGTGGGAGTAGGTCTTCACACCAAATCCTCATGGGTCCTCGGTGGCGGGGGTGCCCGCCACCGGTCGCGTGCCGGGCAGCGTCAGTGGGCGATGTGGGAGCGGGACCAGTCGAAGTCCACCTGGTCGGCCACGCCCATCTGCTCCACCAGCTTGTGCAGTCCGGTGTAGTCGCGGACCAGCCGCGCACGGCCCGTGTCCGCCTGGCAGTCGGCGAGCATCTCGTGCCCGCCGTCGATGCCGACGAGGTCGACGATGCGGTGCCAGGTCGTGTAGTCGTTGGCCACGAAGGCGTCCAGACCCTCCATCAGCATGTCCAGGAAGTACCTGCGCTGCCGCGTGTCGAGGTGGTGGTACACCATCTCGGCGAGCACGTGCGAGATGGACGCGTGGCAGTACTCGTCGCGGTTGTGCAGCTTCGCGGTCGTGCTGTTGATCGGCTGGATCGTCGTGTCCTCGGCGAGCAGGTCGAGGTAGGCGTTGATGGAGATCTCCGAGACCGTCGCGAAGGCCAGCGTCGTCAGGGACTTCTCCCAGCGCTCCCCCGCCCGGTCGCGCAGTTCCTGGTGGACGCGCGCGGTGTGGGAGAGCGGCAGCGCGTTGTCCGGCATGGCCTGCCCCCGCTTCCTGCGGGTCACCGCGCTCGCGTTGAGGTGCATGAGCGTGTGGTACTGCTCGTCGACCATCGCCTGGGCCAGCGACAGGTTGAGCGCCTCCCCGGTCAGGCCCGGATACTCCCCCTCCATGACCAGCGCGAACGCGGGGTTGGCCACCTTCTGCTCGGCCATGACGGTGTGCCGGTTGTACGCGATCCACGCCCAGCTCAGCAGTTCGGCCCGCTTGTCGGGGTCCAGGCCGAGGAAGGTCGGGTGGTCCCGGAAGGGCAGGATCTGCACGGGGTAGTCCGCGCGGGACAGGTCGAACAGTTCGTCGAGGTCGGGCTCGTCCCGCTTGACGGTGGCACGGCGGTGCCAGTTGCCGACGAGCCGGCGGATCACCGCGTTCTCCACCGGGTCGTTCGGGTCGAAGGTCGGGATGCCCTCGGGCAGCGGAGGGCCCTCGGCGAGCGGGGAGTCCGGGATCTCCTGCCCGACCGCGTCTTCGGGGCCGCCTTCAAGGATCGGGGTGTCGCTGTTCATCACATTCCTCACGGGGAGCGGTGCCGGCCGGCACCGCGGGTGGTGGGGGCTTCGCCGTGCGGCGGCGCCCGGTGGCCCACGGCCGGGTTCGACGACAGGCTTTTAGGACTCCTGGAGCCAGTAGCGCGTCAGGTGGCGTCGCGCGTCGCTGTAGGAGGAGCGGGCGTGCAGCATCCGCTGGTTGTCCCAGACGAGGATCGAGTCCTCCGGAATGAGGACGGACACCTTGTTGTCCCGGAAGAACGTCTCGGCCCGCACGGCCAGTTCACGTCCCAGGGAGCCCAACGGCAGTGCGTCGGCGGGTACGTCGGCGTCGACCGGAGGGTCGTAGTGGCCGGCTGTCAGCAGGTTGTAGCTGAACCGGACGATGTCACGGCCCTCGGGCGTGCTCTCCACCACCGGGCGGCGCACTCCGGCGGTGCCGGTGCCGCCGGTGTTGTGGCCCACCCAGTCGATGGCTTCGCCGTGCACCGTGCGGCGCTCCTCCTCGCTGAGGGAGGCGATGAAGGCGTACGCGTCGGCGAGTTCGGTCTGTCCGCTGCCGCACCGGGCCTGGACCCGGCAGTGGAGCGCGAGGTATCGGGGCGGCGGGCTCCAGCCGGGTGCCTCGGTGTGCACGAGGATGGTGTTGGTGCTCTTGGAGTAGCGCCGGTCCTCGAAGCCGGGGGCGGCCTTCACCTGATAGCGCAGCTGACCGTCGTACTGCGGTATGAGGGCGCCGAGCTCCTGAAGGGCCGTGGCGGCCTGTTCGTCGGTGGTGATGCCGTCGAGCAGGGTGTAGCCCTGGTCGAGGAGTTCCTGCTGGGTGCGCGGGGTGAGAGCAGTCGTCATGGTCTGCGTTGCTCCATGTCGGTTCCTGGGGATGGGGGAGGCATGGGAAGGCATGGGCCGGGCGCGGCGGCGCGCGAAGCCGCCGCCGCGCCGGGGGCGGGCTCGACTGAGGAATGGAGGTGCGGGAGGTGCGGGAGGTGCGGCGCACGGCCGAGGGGGGTGCTCGTGCTCGGCGAACACGTCCCGGGGCGCTGCGGGTGCCGGGCGGCTCGGCGCCGACCGGGGAGGGGAAGACCACTGCGGCCGGGCAGGGTGACGGCACGTCACCGTGAGCGGCGTGGGCCGGCGTCCGTGCACGCCTCCCGCTCATGCGGGGTGTCACGGAGACGGGCCGGAGCGTGGTCGCGTACGACGAGGGGCGCCGCGCTCACCCGGCCCGCGGGGCGGGGGTGGGGACAGCGCCCGGGCTCAACTGCCCCAGGTCACATCGGCGCTGTGCACCACGCCCGGGGTGAGCAGGGGCAGGTCGCCCGCCGGCACGGTGGCGGCGGACGTGCTTTCGGGACGTACCTGGGTGAAGGCCTGAGCACTGTCCGGGGAGACCGCCTGAGCCATGAGGAGGGCGCCGAGCGCGATGCAGCCGGCTGCGACAGTCCTGAAAGTCGGGGTGAGTCTCACGGAACGGCCTTTCGGTGAATTGCGTTCTGCTTTTTCGGAGAACTTCCGGAATCCGCTCGGAGTGCTTTTGGCTCTCCCCGCCTCTCCGGTGCCCCTACTCTCGCAACTCACCGTCCCCTTCGGAAGGGGGATCCGGTGGACGGAACATGTTGTGTCCTATCCCGTCCACGGGTGACGGGGACGCCATGCGGTCCCAGAACTCCGGAACCAGCACCACTCCGCACGACGCCATCCGGAAGGGCGCCAAGGGGAAATGCGCGGCGAATGAGCGCGAGCAAAGGGCCGCGGCCCTCCGTTCCGCCACGGCCAGGCTCGGCGCGGTCAGGAAGAGGCCGACCACGGGGCCGCCGGGCCCGTCCGGGTCCACGCTGACGTGCTCCAGGCCGTCCCCCGGCTCGGCGCAGGAGGTCAAGGCAGCTCTCGTCCCCGTCGGCAGCGGTACATCAGCGGGTCCGTCCAGACGGACATGCACGAGATACATGGCTCCCCCTTCCCCATCACCCTTGTTCCTGTGCTCGGCTGTTCCTGTGCTCGGCCGAGGTACCTGTGCCCGGCCAACGTTCCTGTACCGGGCCACTGTTCCTGTGCTCGGCCAACGTTCCTGTGTCGGCTCAGTGTTCCTGTGCTCGGCCATGTTGCCGTGCCGGGCCGATGCGCCTGTGCTGCTCGGGCCGACGGCGGTCCCGGCCGCAGACGGCCCCGCGTACCCGCCGGCCGCCCACACGCGCGCGACGTCAGCGTAGGTGAGGCACGTGTTCCACACAGCTTCCACACAGCGCGGCCCGATTCACCGGCAGTTGACACCCAGGCCGTACGTCCGTCATCCGACGCACTATTGATACACCACCCGCAAAGCCGCGGCGCCCCTCCCCCGGGCCGCCGCCGGATGGTTCCGTGGCTGGCCGATGAATGCAGTGGCCGATACCGTCCAGGCCGAAGGGGTTGATGGGGGCCGCTCCCCGATCGCATCGTGTTCTGAGCGTGCGACGCCACGAATTCCACGGAGAACCGGGAATTCAGGGCGGGTCGATGCCGTCACCCTCTACCGATTCCCCTGACGCGACTCGTGACTTCGCAGCCCGAAGAGAGCCGAACGACCGGTGGAGACACAGCCTTTATGCCGAATGCCTTGCCCTCAGCGGCGCCCGTCCGCCCCTCGCCCCTGGCGTTCCGCGTCTTCCTCGGCGGGCAGAGCGTCTCCCTGATCGGCGACGGCCTCGCGATCCTCGCGATCCCCCTGCTCGTCCTCGAGGTCAGCGGATCCCCGTACGCGGCGGTGCTGGCCGCCATCCCGCGGACCGTCGGCTATCTGCTGGTCGGCCTGCCCGCCGGTGCGCTGGTGGACCGGCTCGACCCCCGCAGCGTCATGCTGACCATGGACGCCGTACGGTTCGGCATCTTCCTCTCCCTGGCCGTACTCGCGGCCACCTCCCAGCTCGCCGTCCCGGTGATCCTCGCCCTCGCGTTCGTCGCGGCGGGGGCCGGCGTGTTCTTCGAGACCGCGCTGACCGTGGCGGTACGGGACCTGGTCGAGGAGGAACGCCTGGTCCGTACGAACTCGCTCCTGGAGGCCGCGAACCAGAGCGCGCAGATCGTCGGCCCGGGGCTGGTCGGCGTGCTGTCGGCGCTCTGGGGCCTCCAGGTCGCCCTCCTGGTCAACGCCTGCACCTTCGCGGTGTCCTTCGTCTCCGTCCTGCACGTCCTGCGCGGCAAGGACCGGGCGCACCGGGCCCCCTCCCCGCCGCTGCGCGAGGCCCTGCGCGGAGTGCGGGGCGACCTGGTCGAGGGGTTCCGCTGTCTGCGGTCCCTGCGGGTCGTGCTCGTGGTGACCTGCTTGCAGGCAAGCGCCAACCTCTTCCTCGCCGTCGGCTACCTCCTGGTCTTCTACCTGCGCGACACCCTCCACCTCGGCGCCTCCCAGGCCAGTGCCGTCGTCGCGGCAGGCGGCGTGGGCGGGGTGCTCGGCACCGCGGTGGCCATCCGGCTCGGCCGCAGGATGCGGCACGAGACCCTCATCGCACTCAGCGCGGCCTGCCTGGGCACCACACTGGCGTCCCTGGGCGTGGCGACCTCCCTGGTCCCGCTGCTGGTGCTGAATCTGCTGCTCGGGGGTTCCACGGTGACAGCGGTGGTACTCATCCGCACGCTGCGCCAACGCCTGGTGCCGCGCGCCCTGTTGGGCCGGGTCACGGCCACGGCCAAGGTGGCCGCGCTGGCGGCGAGCCCGGTCGGGGCCCTGGCGGGCGGCGCGCTCACCACGCTCAATGACGGCGATCCCCGCCCGGTGTTCCTGGCGGCCGGTCTCCTCAGCGTCCTGACGACCGCGGCCGCTTGGGCGCTGGGGCTGCGGGCCGGGGCACGCTCGGCGTCCGGCACGGAAGAGACGCCGACCGCACCCGGGCCGTCCGCCACCCCCGTGCCGAAGGCCAATCCGTCGTCGTAAAGAATGCGCCTTCGCGCGCAGGCTTGATCACAGGCCCCGCAACCCCGCGCCCGGCGCGACATCACGGGCACGAGCGGACCGCAGGCCGCGCGCCCGCGACCCGCCACATCGTCGCGCGCCGCCGACGGTTCGGCATCCGTCATGGTCAGCCCGGCCCTCCACGGCGCCGGACAGCGCCAGTACGTCCCTGACGCCCTGCCGGCCGAACGGCGGAAGCCGCCCGCACGGGCCCGGTCCCGCACAGGGACGGCCGAATTCGACAGCCCGCTACGGACGAATTCGTGGGCCGAAAGGCGACCTTGACAAGATCACGCACGCATCGGAAGTTCATTCCATGCGCCACGCACACACCAGAAGACGTCACACCGTGTCCGGAGGACCACCCCAAGGCTGATCGACCGGTTGCCCCGACCGTCGCGGAGACCACCGCACCTCCCTCCTCCACGCCTTTCCGGACACGTACACCCCTCGGGAGACACACCTCATGCTGGCCGCACTCGGACTCGACACGGACACCGAACGCGTCTACCGCGCCATGCTGGACCATCGTGACGACGGGATATCCGCACTGTCCCAGCGACTCGCCCTGCCGGAGGACCGGTTACGCGACTGCCTCGACCGGCTCCATTCCCTCGCACTCGTCCGGCCGTCCGCCAAGGCCGACAGCGCCTTTCGCGTACTGGGCCCGGAACAGGCCATGAAGTTGCTGCTCGCCCGCCAGCAGGCCGAACTCGCCGCCCACCAGGAACGGTTGGAGACGGCGCGGGTCGCGGCCGCGCAACTCGTCGCGGAGTGCGCGTCCCTGCACCGACCCTCGGCCGGCTTCCACACCGAGGAGCTGACCGGCGCGGAGGAGATACGCGACCGGCTCGCCCGGCTCGCCTCCGACGTCCGCCACGAGATCATGACCCTCGCTCCGGGCGGCGCCCATGCGGAGAGCGACCTGAAGGCCAGCCGCAAGCCGAACGCGACCCTGCTGGACCGCGGTGTCACCGTGCGGACCGTCTACCTGGACAGCATCCGCAACCACCAGCCCACGCTCCGGCACGTCCAGTGGCTCCACGAGCGCGGCGGCCACGTCCGCACCGCTCCCAGCCTGCCGATCCGCATGATCATCGCGGACCGGACCGAGGCCGTCCTCCCTCTGGACCCCGCGGACGCGAGCCTCGGCGCCGTGGTCCTCACGGGTCAGGGCGTCATCACGGCCCTGTGCGAGCTGTTCGACAGCACCTGGCAGGCCGCGAAGCCCTTGGTACCCACGGTGGAACGGGACACCGACGGCCTCACCCCGCAGCACCGCGAGGCCCTCCGGCTGCTCGCCCAGGGGCTGAAGGACGATGCGATCGCCAAGCGCCTCGGCGTCTCCACCCGCACCGCCCGCCGCTTCGCGGCCGAACTCATGGACGCACTCCAGGCACGCAGCCGCTTCGAGGCGGGCGTCCACGCGGTCCAGAACGGCTGGCTCCCCGCGCACCGCAACTGACGGCCGGCGGCGGACACGCCACCGCCCAGCTGCCGAACATCACCCGAGGGCCGACCGCAGCCCCGATCCCCCCGCGCACCCCTCACCCCCCGCCCCCACCAACGGCCGTCACCGCGCCAGCAGTTCGGCCAGGCGGTCAAGGATGACGTCGATCTCGTCCGGGGTGAGGGGTACGAGTTCGAACAGCAGCTCCTGCGCGTCCCGCCGGCCGGGCATGGCCCAGATCGACGGTGACCCGGCGCGCAGCGCTTCGTCCAGGGCGGCCGAATCCATGGCCGACACGGCGGGGTCCACCACCAGCCGGGCGCGGGCGAAGGGCAGGCCGGTCGGGTCGGGGACGGACGACGCGGTGATGCCCGGGACGGCACCGGCCCGCTCGACGAAGTCCGCCACCTTGTCCGCCTGCTGCTGCCGCCACACCGCCATGTCCAGCTCCTGACGCGCCTCGAGCGCGGCGAGGACGCCGACCACCGCCTCCTTGCTGGCCTTCATCGCACGGCCGATGCCCCGTTCCTGCGCCCGCACCGCCGCCACCGGCCCGGCCCGCCCCACCACCAGGCCCGCGGTCGGCGCACCCAGATACTTCTGGCCACTGATGGCCACCAAGTCCGCACCGGTGGCGAGAAGTTCGCCAACCCGAAAGTCCTGCGCGGCACCGTCCAGAACGACGGGAACCCCGCGCCGATGAGCGACCACCACGGCGTCGGCCGGCTCGGCACCGTTCCCGCGCACGAGACGGGACGACACCAGCAGCAGGCAAGCGACGTCCTGCCGCGCGAGCCCCCTCTCCAGGTCCTCCAGCGTGAACCCGCTCTCCGTCCCCACCAGAACCGGGACCGCGCCCGCCAGCCGGACGGCCTGCACGATGGAGTGCCCGTAGTTGACCGCGTGCCCCGCCGGCAGAACGACTGCGCCGGGCATGCCGGTCGTGTCGGGCAGCGCCTCGACGCGCTCCGGGGACTCCCCCGTCATCGCGGCGGCGACGGCGAGAGTGATCGCCGAGGCCGTGCAGTGCACGACGGTCCCCGCCTCCGCCCCGGTGAACCGCGCGAGGGCCCGGTCGGCCGCCTCTTGCAATTCGTCCATCACGAAGAACTCCGACAGCGCCCCGGCAACCGCGGCACCGACGCCGTCCCCACTGCGTGAGACACCGAGGGGCGTATAGGTCCCTCGCGCGTTGATGATCCGGCTGAGTCCGTATGCGGCGTGCAGTTCCATGGGGGCCATCTTGCCCTCCACGGGGCGGAGTTCACGGCGCCCTGCGCCGCTCCGCGGTCAAGAACCCTGCTGCCCGCACCCCTGCACCCCCGCACCCCCGCACCATCGGACAGCCACCCCCTAGGGCTCCGCCTTCTCCCACGGTTTGACCCCGAGCTTCCCGGTGGTTCCGAGGTCGAGGTTCGGGGTCACCGTGACGGGGGCGGCGTCGGCCTTCGCCCGGACCCGTACGTATGACACGTTCACCGGCGTACCGGACTCGGTGGTGTTGCGCCACACCAAGTCGGCGGTAGCCGATTCGCCGGGCCCGAGCGTGACGGGTCGGGGTGGCTCGTCGGGCCCGGCACCTGTGGTGATCTCGCCACTGCCCTTGAGGATCCTGACGCCGTGGACGGGCTTGCGGTCCTCGTCCAGGAGCTCCAGCAAGGGGTAGCCCTCGACGGTGTAGGGCCGCCTGCCACAGTTTTCGAGGTGCAGCCCGACGACGCGCAGTCCCATCGCCGCGTCGCCCTGATCGGCGCTGACACGGACCCCGGAGGCCGGGCATGTGCCTGCCCCGGCCGGCGCCTCGTCGGCGGGGACCTTGGTTACTTTGAGCACCTTGGCGTGGGTCACCCGCGGTGCGGTGGGCGGCAGCACTCCGGCCCAAACCGTGCCTCTCCGGGTCTTTCCGGGGCCGACGTCGCGCACGGTCACGGTCTGGTTGACGACGGCCCCGCCGTCTCGGCTCAGGAAGGTGAAGACGGCCGAGTAAGTCAGGGTCTCCGCGCCCTCGTTGGTGACTTCGTAGGCGGCAGCGATCCCCGAGTCCGAGTCGAGGCCGTCGGCGGAGACGGGCGAGCTGACGGTGGGCGCGGGGGAAGTTGTCGCGAAGGTCAATGAGGTGACGCGTACGCCGTCCTTGCCCGGATCGTCGACCTGTGCGGAAGACGAGGGCGCGGCCGTACTCGTGCCGGAGTGCCCTGTGTCCGCGCCCTCCGTCCCGCAGGCAGTAAGCAGTAGAGCGGCCGCGGCGAAGGAGACGGGTAAGGCCGCAGTCGTGGCGAGGGATGGGCGGGGAGAAGGGGATCTGTTCATCCGGCCATCTCATCAGGGTGCTGGGACCTGGCGCAGTGTTGGGGGGGGTACGGTTCGCGACGCCGAGCATCGGTGCGGCCTTCCGCGCACCCGGCCTCATCCCACCTCACCCCACCTCATCCCATTCGGGCGGGTCAGTCGGCGCAGACCCGGCCCGGTCCCTCGACCGCCCAGTGTGCCGCCTTCAGGGCCTCGGGGAGCACCGCATCGGCGACGTCGCGGAAGAGTGAGCCCTCGTCGACCGTTGCGTCCTTGCCGCCGTCGTGGATGGCCCGCATCGCCCGCGCCACCCACTGCGGTTCCAGGCGCGGCCAGTCCGCCGCGAGGCGCCGCAGGAACATCAGGCGGAAGCGTCGCCGGGTCTCGTGGTCGTTGGGTGCGAAGCTGTTGAGGGCCGTCTGTAGACAGGTGTCGAAGGCCGCGGTCAATTCCCGTTGGCCGCAGTCCTGGTCGACGCGCAGCCACAGGGTGATCATCGCGTGGACCGCCGAGACGGGCGGCTTGTCCCCGTCGTCGAAGAAGGTGGTGACCGCCGTGTCCCACGGACCCGCCAGCGGCTCGAGGGCATGGGCGAAGATGTCGTCGAGGACATCGCACAGGAAGTGGGACTGCACCCGCAGCCACGCGTTCTGGTGCGAGATCCAGGAGAACCAGCCGCCGTCCCGCCGCGCGCTCTTCCGGAAGTGGTTGTCCGCGTCGCGGTCGTACGTCCAGTGCGCGTCCAGCGGCCCGGGGGCGGGCTCCGAGTCGGACTGCAGCGACAGTGTGATCTCCCGTCGGCCGTCCTCCCAGGCTCGTTCGAGCGCCAGCGTGGCGACCAGCCCTTCCCACGCCTCCTCGGGGCACTGCGAACGCCACAGCAGCGCGGCGGCCCGCCACGCCGGTATGACGTCGTGCTCCTGCGGGAACAGCTCGCGGCCGGTGAGTCTGCCCGCCGTCGCGACGGCGAGCACCAGCAGGTTCACGGAGTATCTGGCGGGGCCGGAGGTCACCGGGAGTCTGCTCGGCACGTAGTCGCCGTACCGGGTGTCGTGCCGTGCCCGCCCGGCGTGCCGGAACAGGTCGAGCAGCACCTCGCGCACGCCGTGGCGGCGCGGCTCCGGCAGAGCGCGCAACCGTTCGCAGGCGAAGGAGACGGTGGTGCCGCGGGTGGTCAGGGGCATGAAGGAGAGCAGGGCGTGCAGGAACGCGTCGTCGATCACCGCGGGCCGGGCGCGGCGCACCGGGGCGCTCGACGCGGCGGCCAGATCGTCCAGTTCCTGCGTGACGAGCCGGGCGACCAGGTACTCCCCGAAGGTGGCGTGCAGGAATTCGTAGGTGCGCAGGCGCAGGCCGTCGCGGTTCGCCCGCGACTCGTGGACGAAGTAGAACCGGCCGAGCACGATGTCGGCCGCGCTCAGTGTGGCCCGCAGGCCGGGCGCGGCGCGGGCCCGCTGGGCATCCGGGGCGAGTGCGGAGAGGTCCGCGTCGAGTTCGGCCACGCCGATCCACTGCCGCCCGCGGTTGAACATGGCGAACGCGACCAGTGACAGCTGGGTGAGCTGCCGTTCCACCGCAGCGGCGAGCTCTTCCTCGGCCAGGCCTGCGGCCGTCTTGCGGACTTCCCGGGCGGCGAAGCTGGTGAGCAGTTGTTCGTAGAGCTCCCCCTCCCCCAGCGACGCGTCGCGCCGTTGCAACGCGTTGCCGTCGGCGTCGTAGAGCGCGAGCATCAACAGCAGCAGCGGCTGGGACGCCAGGGCTCGGTAGCGCAGGGCCACTTCGGGTTCCAGCGGGCGCAGACCGCGGGCGGTGAAGCCGGTGGCGTTGGTGGTGTTCCACATCCGCAGCCACCAGGTGACCTGGGCGTCGCTGAACGGCTCCAGGCTCAGGGCGAGCATGTCCTGCGCGGGCCGGGCCCGGTCGGCGACCGCGGTGCGGCTGGTGACGACGACCACGGCGGGCCGCCCCTGGGCCGCCTCGCGCCGCTGGAAGTCGCCGACCTTTTGCAGGTAGTCGCTCTGGCCGGCGCCCGTCGCCTGGAGCAGCTCGTCGAAGCCGTCGAGCAGGACGACCGGCAGCGCCCCCGCCCCGCGCCGCACCAGCTCGGGCCAGGTCAGGGCCTCTCCGGTGGCCGACCGTACGGCCTGTTCGATCTGTGTTTGCAGATCCGCCTCGGCGGCCGCGTCGCGCAGTTCCACGCGTACGACGAGGAAGTCCGCGGGCGGCAGTCGTGCCGCGAGGACGTGGGTGAAGACGGACTTGCCCGACCCCGGCTGGCCGAGGACGACCAGCGGGGCGCGGGTGGCCCGCGGGGAGGTGAGGTGGCCGAGCAGGAAGTGGTCGAGGTCCGCACGGACCCGCTGTTCGGCCCACCACGCCTCCTCGGCGAACCGGTCGGCGGGGCCGACTTCGGCCACCCGGAAGTCCGGACTGACGTAGGCCGTGGCGAGTGCGGGGAGGCTCAGTCCGTCCAGGACGTCCCGCGAGGTGAGGATGGGCCGGTCGAGGACGGCGGCGTGGGCGCGGGCCAGCCCGGCGATCCAGGTGTCGGGGGTCCGGTGTGCGGCGAGCTCGGAGAGGGCCCGGCCCAGCTCGTCGAGACCGGCCCGCAGGGACCGGAGTTGGGTCCGCGTAGCCTGGTGGTCGACCAGGTTCGCCCAGAAGGCGACCTCCGGGAAGTCCAGGGCGAGCTGCCGGAACAGCTCCTCGTACCGGGCGCAGGCCCGCCCCGGCAGAGTGTCGGACAGCATCTGTTCCAAGCGGTGCCTGCGGGTGTCGTCAAGTTCGTCCCAGAGGGTGAGCCCGGCCGCGAAGCGGGTGACCTCGCCCGACAGCCGCCGGTAGAACCCGCCGAGCGTCGTGAGGGTTTCCTCGTACGACCGGTGGGGTGAGGGTATCGGCACGTCCGACCGCAGCAACGCGTCGGCCAGGGCGTGCAGGCGCCGGGAGTCGGGCCGCTCACCCGTGGCCAGCGCCGCCTGTTCAGCACGGCTCAGCCCCAAGTCCTGTGTTGAGACCACGAGTTCGGACTCGGCCAGCACCTCGAAGTACGCAGAGAGCACCACCACGGCGTGGGCGGCCGCCAGCCGTTCGCCGCGCTCGAAGCGGGAGAGGCCGCGCGCTCGTGCGCCGAGGCCGTGCACGAGGCCGGCGCCGAGCCGGGACAGTTCGCCCCTGACGTCGAACAGGCCGGCGGCGAACCCGGACCCGGTGGCCGTCGACGCGAGCAGCAGCCCTCCGGTCAGCCGGTCGAGCGCGGCGACGGTGGCGTCCTCACGCCCTCCGAGCAACCGGACAGCGTCCTGGTAACTCAGCCCCACACGTCTGCCCCCCGGTGCCGGTGCCGACTCCCCGAACCAGTCTCCTGGACGGACCTCCTTGATCCCCACCCCCGACCCGTCATCGCGGCGGGAGAGAGGCGCCGGTGCGACCCGCGCCGGGGCCGGATTGGTTCACGGGGGTATCGGTTCGGCTCACGTGCTGCGAGCGCGGGCGGCAAGCAGGGCGGCCAGGATGCACGGCGCGAGGAGCACTCCGAAGGCGGCGCCGTAGGCGGCAGCTTCGGCTGAGCCGGCGCCCAGGCAGGCGTGGAACAAGGCCGAGGAGGCACCCAGCACCGATACCTGACCCAGGTTCTGGGTGGTCTGCATCGCGCTGCCGGCATAGCCCCGTCGGCCGGGCGGGCTGTGAGTCAGTGAGAGCACGGTGAGGGAAGGGGCATACATGCCCATGCCGACGGCCGCGATGACCATGGCCGATGCGGCGGTGTACGCGGGCGTGCCGGGAAGTGTCCCGACGACGGCCGACGCGACCGCAGTTGCCTGCACGAGTGCACCGGTGACGACCAGGCGGTGGCGAGGCCAGTGCTCCAGCAGACGGCCCTGCGCCAGGAGGAAGCGGCCCAGGCCAGGGCCGCGCCGGTGAAGGCCGGGCCGATCAGCAGGGGAGGCGCACCCCGTTCGGTGCGCCCACGCAGAACCAGCCGCTCGGATAGGGCAGCGCCGGCGCACCGGCCGCGTCGCCGGCGCGTGCCGGGCCGTGCTTCTGCCGGTGGCGGCGAGGCTGCGTGTAGCGGCGGCAGGAGGCCCTGGCACCAGGCGTCGGTTCCATGACCGGCTGAACGAACCGGCCCCCGGACAGTCACGACCCGTGGCGTGCGCGGTCCGCCGCCCGCTCCGGCGTCATCCGTCCCGTCCCGGGACGGGCCGTCGGCACTTCGCGCGATCCGGTCAGTACTCTTCCTGACTCTTCCTGCACCGGGTGCGCAACGGTCCGTCGCGGTCTGCCGCCGGTACGGTGATCATCGGTCGGTACGTGGCGGTGTCGTCGGGTTCGCCGACGGGTCTGCCCTCGGCCTCCACCCAGGCGTGGGCCCCGAACGGTGCGGTGCGTACTCCGCTGCACCAGGTGGGCCAGGTCCCGCGGATGCGGCACAGCAGAGCGGTGGCCAGGGAGCGTGGGAGGCAGTAGCGGCCCGCGCACAGGGTGCTGACGGCGGTCACCTCCCGCCGGGCGCGCAGGGCGTCGTCGTAGCGGGCCGGCCGGGCTCCTCGCCGGGCCAGGCCCAGGACGGCGCGGATCCGGCGTGGCGGCAGGCGGGTGAGGAGCCGGGCGGCGGCGACGGCGGTGTGGACGGTGAGCCGGGTGCCGAGCCCGGGACGGGTGCCGTCGGTGTCCAGGATCTGGCTCATGAGTCGGTCACCAGTTTCGCCTTCATCAGGTGCGCGAGCAGTGCCGTCACGTCGGCGGTGGCGCGTTCGGAGGTGACCGGGCGGGTGGCGGCGAGCCGTTCGGCGACCTGTTCGGGCGTCGCGCCGTCCAGCAGGGCCTGCACGACGAGGGCGCCGGTGGCGTTCAGTTGCCAGTAGCGTCCGGCCCGTTCGTCGAGCAGGACCATGCTGTCGCCGGTGGCGCAGGCGGTGACATCAGCACGCAGTCGGTGCACTGTTGCTCTCCCTCGTCCCGTCCGGTGTGCGCTGCTGCTCAAGGCTGCGCAACCACGCCTCCACTCCCAGCGTGGTCTCGAACTCCGCGATCCCGCCGATCAGGAGGTGGGGCGCGAGCAGGGCGCGGCGCAGCGCGGTTTCGTCGGCGAGGCCGGTGGCCACCAGGCGGGAGTCCTCGGCCCAGGCGGCGAGCGTGTGCCGGTTGTGGCGCAGGCCGTGGTACCACTCGTGTCCGAAGTGGTCCTTGGTGGTGCGGCCCAGGATGGTCTCGGGCACCAGGCCGTGCATGGCGGCGGCGAGGAGCGGTTTGTAGGTCCAGGGGCCGGCGGCCTCGTGCGGGCGGGCGGCGAGCGCGGCCGCGATCACGGCGTCGTCGCAGAACGGGCTGTGGTACGGCAGCCTGTCGAGCTGCCCGCAGTGGGCCAGGTGGCCGGCGAGCCTGCCCCCGCGCTGGGTGGCGGCGAGCCAGGCGTGCCGTCCGCGGTCACGGTGCAGCGGCTCGGCGGCGTCGTCCTGGGCCGCGTCGAGCAGCCGCTCACGGCACAGTTGTACGGTCTGCTCGCTCGCCCAGGACGGAAGGCAGGGGCGCAGTCCCCAGCGCAGGTCGTCTCCGGATACCGGCGTGTGCAGCAGTGAGGCGGCTTCGGTGAGCCAGGCGGCGTAGGTGCCCCGGTCCAGCAGCGCCCTCGTGAGCGCCCCGAGGGGCCGGCGGCGGCGCGCGCGCCATGCGGCCGCGTGGCGCAGGCCGGCTGCGGGTGAGCGCCGCAGCAGACCGTGCACGTACGAGGGTTGCGACTGGATGACCTGGTCCCCGCCGAAGCCGGACAACCGCAGCCGGGCCCCGCGCGCCCGCATCTGCGCGGCCACATAGCGCTGCTGCACCCGGGTACGTACGACGGCGGACGGCTCGTCGCCCAGGTCCACGCGGTTGTCCAATCCGCTGAACTGGGCGGGCAGATCGGCCGTGTCGAACACCAGGTGCTCGATGCGGGGAAGGTCTGTGGCGGCTCTGGTGGCGTGGCGGAGGTCTTCGCCGGCGGGTGGGCCCGCGTCCATCGTGACGGCGACCAGCCGGGCGCCCGCCCGGGCCGCCAGGAAGCACAGCGAGGTGGAGTCCATGCCGCCGGACAGATCCGCGCCCACCAACCCGTCCTCACGGACCCGCAACGCGACCGCCTGCTCCAGTGCCTGCCGCAGTCCGGCCGCGGCCTCCTCGAGGGGCAGTTCGCCCGCCGGGGGCCGCCACCAGCGGCGGGTGCGCACCTCGCCGCCGGGTGCCAACTCCACGGCGGAATCCGGCAGTACGGCGTGCACGCCGCGCCACAGCGCGCCCCAGCCGAGCGGGTGCGGCACGGTGTCCCCGGTCAGCCGCAGCGCCAGCTGGGCGGTGTCCGGCTCCGCCCCGGTCAGGTGGGCGAGCACGCGGGCCCGGTCGGCGCAGACCGTGACGCCGCCCGCCTCGGCCCGGTACACCCTGCGCTGCCCGGAGAAACTGCCCCGCACGTACGTCTGCCCCGCGACCGACGCCAGAACGTGGAAGCAGCCGTGGGCGTCGAGCAGCGCCGGCTCGACGTGCGCGGTGTCGCTGATCCGCCGTGCCCGCGAGGCCAGCTCGGCGGGGGTCACGGAACACGTCCCGGCGACCGCCAGGCGCACGTCACCGACGGCGCAGGCGGTCAGCTCCTCTTCCGGCCAGCAGCCGGCCAGCCACGGGCGGCCGGAAGCGTGCGGCACGACGCGGAGCACGGCCGGGCCGGCGAGGCGCCGCAGACGATCGAGGAGGCCGGGTGAAAGCTCGCGGTCGGGAAGGACGACGAACCAGCCGGCCGGCGGGGCATCCATCGGAATCTCCAGAGAGGGGGAACGAGTGACGGCATGGCGGCGTGGCACCGGGTGCTGGCCCAGGCCCTGCGGCCCGGACCGGCACCCGCCGGGATCATCAGATCCACAGGCCCACCGGGAAGTCGGGCCAGTCCCCGAACTCGCCCTGGGTCAGCTCGGCATACTGTCCGGCCTCGGCCAGCATCGGCGGCTCGTACACGTCCGTGGTCTCGAAGCCCTGCACGGTCTCCTGCACAGTGAACACCTCCGGTTGAACGGAGACGGAACTTCCGCCTCCCGCAGGCAAGTTAGGCAGATCCGTGTGCCGCACAGCCAGCAGCGCCGGGTCAATCCACCCGCGAGAGGGAAACCTGGCCTGAGACCCGGCACCCGCGCCGGGACGTACACCACCGGCGCTCACTGGATCTCGGGCTCAGAGAGATGCGCGGAAGGTCAGGCCATGAGTCCGCATCGGCGCCACAGGTGATGCTGAGGGCGCCGGATGATGTCGACTTCGGTGAGGAAGGACATCAGCTTTTCTCCGGACCAGAGCACAGTGGCGCGGTGGTGGGGGTTGTCGCGTACCTGGCGTCGGGCGAGGACGGGGTCAATACCGAGATCGCCGTAGCGGTCGGGGCGCAGCAGCGCGGGCACGGTGTGGGAGGCGACCAGAGCGGTCAGCGTGCGGTGGAAGGCCAGGTGTCCGCGGGAGGCGTGCGCGACGGCTTCGCGCAGCTCGGTACGGGCGAAGCTGACATGGCGGGCCTCTTCGGCGACGTGCAGGCGGCATACCGAGCGCACCAGGGGTTGTACGCGTTCGTCCAGGGCCGCCTCGCGTTGGAACCGGTCCAGTACTTCTTCGACGACCAGGGTGCTGGTGAAGGTCGTGATGTCCTGGAAGGCGGCTGCCGCCACCGGGTGCGGCAGCCGGACGCGGGCGGGGACGGGGTGGTGCGGGCAGCCGAGTCTGGTCAGCAGCCGGCCGAACATCGTGATGTGCCGGGTCTCGTCGGCCATCTCGGTGAGCGCGTAGTAGGCCCGTACGTCCAGTACGTGGCGGGACATCAGGTACCGGGCGAGCATGCGGATGATGGCCAGCTCGAACCAGTGCCCCATCTGCGCCATGTGGGCCGCTTCATGCCTGGAGAGTGCGACACGCTGCCGGCGGTCCAGACGTTCCCACAGTGGGGTGCCGTAGAGCGCGAGGCGCTCGGGTGGCCAGAAGAAGGCGTCCTCGAGCAGGGGGGCGTTCCAGTCGATGTCGTTGTGGGGATCGGGGGCATGGGCCGCGGAGGCGTTGAGCAGTCGCTGGGCAACGGTGTGCGGGCTGCGGGCGGGGCGCTGGGTCTGGTCGGTCATCGCGGGGTGCTCCTTGACGGGAGGGGGCCGGCCGATCCGGCGAGGGCTGGTGCTGCGGGTGGGGCGGGTTCGGCGGGAGGTGGCCGGCGGGGCCACGGGGTCCACCAGGTGGCGCGCCCGGCCAGGGCCAGCAGAGAGGGGGCGAGCAGGCCGCGGACGACGGTGGCGTCGAGCAGCACCGCCAGGGCGAGACCGACGCCGACGATCTTCAGCATGACCAGCTCGGACGTGGCCAGGGCGGCCATGACGACGGCCAGGGTCAGCGCGGCCCAGGTGAACAGCCGTGCGGTGCGGTCCAGGCCGCGTACCACGGCGGTGCTGGGGTTGGGGCCGCGTTCGTATTCCTCGCAGATGCGGGACAGCAGGAGGATCTCGTAGTCCATGGACAGGCCGAAGGCGATGCCGTAGATGAGTGCGGGCATCAGCACGTCCGTGCTGCCGGTGGTGGGCGGGGCGCCCAGCAGGTGGGCCAGGTGGCCTTCTTGGAAGACGAACACCAGAGCACCGAAGCTGGCCGTCAGGCTCAGCGTGTTGAGCAGCAGCGCCTTGAGGGCCATGACCGGCCGTCGGGTCAGGATCAGGGCGAGGGTGAGGAGTGCGGCTCCCGCCAGGAGCAGGCACCAGGGCAGGCGGGTGGCGAGGGCGTGTTGCACGTCGTTCAGGACGGCTCCGGGGCCGCCGACGAGGAGACCGGGGCCGGGGGCGGGGAGTCGCCGCAGTGTCCGGGCGAGGTCCCGGTTGGCTGTGGAGTACGGCTCGCCCGGGGTCGCCACGGCGAGGTACACGCCTCGGGATGAGGCGTAGGCGGCGGCCTCGGCGTTCTTCAGTGGCGTACGGCCGCCACGGGTGTAGGAGCCGGTGACCGTCCGCACCTGGTCCACACCCTTCTGCCGGGAGACCAGCCGGGCGTAGGCGTCGAGAGCGGCGGCCCGCTGGGAGGGGTCGAAGCGCGGCAGGACCACGGTGGTGGGGGTGATCAGGGCCCCGGTCCGGTAGTCGTCGCGCAGTTGTGTTCCGGCCTTGGCGACGGTGGAGGAGGCGGGTTGGACACGGTCGTCGAAGAGACCGATCTGGAGGCGGGTGAGGGGGGCGGCGAGCACCAGCAGTACCAGTGTGACGGTCACGGCCATCAGGCGCGGCCGCCGTTGGGCCAGTTCAGCCGCCCGTCCCCAGCCCCCCAGCTCCTCGGCCCGGGCCCGCGGGCGCCGGCGCCGGCGTCGGCGCGCTCGGGTTCCACGTGCGCCGATGCGGTGGCCCAGAACGCGCAGGAGCGCGGGGATGACGAACAGGCTTGCCAGGGCGGCGAACGTGGTGACCGCGATCCCGCCGTAGGCGATCGAGCGCAAGATGGTGTGGGGAAAGACCAGCAGCGAGGCCAGGGACAGGATGACCGTGGCCGCGGAGAACAGCACGGCCCGGCCCGCGGTCCGCATCGTCACGCGCAGTGCGACGTCCGGGCCGGCTCCGGTTGCTTGTTCCTCCTGGAAGCGGGCGAGCAGGAAGAGGCTGTAGTCGACGGCGAGGGCGAAACCGAGCGCGGAGGAGATGTTGGAGGCGCTCACCGACACCTCGGTGACGAGTGTGAGCAGCCGCAGGGCGGCCCAGGCGCCGAGCATGGCCAGGATGCCGACGACGACGGGCACCAGGGCGGCCGTGGCTGAGCCGAACGCCACGAGCAACAGCAGCGCGGTCAGCGGCAGGGCCAGCGCTTCCGCCCGGATCTGATCCTGCCTGGCCAGCCGTGCCGCCTCCGCACGCGATGCGGCCTCTCCGCTGACCTGCACCTCCAGCGGGCCGTGGCGTCCGGCCAGTTGGGGCACCAGCCGCTCCGCGGCCCGCGTCGCCTCCTGCTCCCGGCCGCGCAAGCGCACCAGGGTCAGGGCGCTGCGCCCGTTCGCCGAGCGCAGTTGTGGAGTTCCGGTCTGCCAGTAGGACACGACCCGCGCGACCGACCGGTCGGCTGTGAGCTGTCGTACCAGTCGCTGTCCCTGGGCCACTGCGGGCCGGTCCTCCACCGAGCGTGTCGCGTCCGTGGGGCGCGCGACGAGCACGAGATGAGGCGGTGCGGCAGCGAATCCCTGTTGCAGTGCCCGGTCGGCCCGGGCGGCTTCGGTCGCCGCCGGCACGATGCCGCCCGGTGACAACAGCTGCTCCACCGAGGAGCCGAACCAGCCGCAGACAGCTGCGAGCACAGCGGCCGCTGCCAGCACCATCCACTGGTCACGAAGCCGGGAACTACGCATGGTCACGGCCCACTGTCCTCAACTCCTCCGTCCTCAACTCCTCTGCCTCGTGGCCGGTGTTGGCCTGGGCGGGCAGGGGCCGATCAGTGCCCCATCACTCGCACCACATCTGTCCTGGCCGTCAGGCGGTGTCCTGCGCTCATCGCGGGCCCTGGGCGGCGGCCAGCCCGAGAGCACGGCACGCCACGTGATCCACCAGGGCTTGGGGGAGGATGCGGATGAACGGTGTGAAGGCGGTGGTCCGTCCCACTCGGTAGCGGCGGCGTGGCGCTCTGGCGGTGAGGGCCCGTCGCACGGTGCGCGCCACGGCCTCGGGGGCGGTCGGGGAGGCCGTGGTGATGAGGCGGCGTGCTGTGCCGTAGCTCTCGCTGTAGCGGGATCCGGTCGGCATGGCGGCGAGTCCCCCCTGGAGCATGGGGGTGTCGATGAACCCGGGTTCGATGAGGGTGCAGCACACCCCGCTGGTGGCCGTCTCCATGCGAAGCGCATCGGTCAGGGCCTCCAGCGCGTGTTTGCTCGCGCAGTACCACCCGTTGAAGGGCAGGGCGAGCAGACCGCCCACGGAGCTCATGTTGATGATGCGGCCGCCGCCCTGGCGGCGCATGGCGGGCAGGAGCAGGCGTGTCATGCGGGCGGTGCCCAGCACGTTCACCTCCAGCACGGCGCGTGCCGCCTCTTCGCTGACGTCCTCGAACGCTCCGGCGTGGGCGAGGCCGGCGTTGTTCACCAGCGCCCAGGGGCCGCCGCCGGTCTGTTCCGTGATCTCGGCGGCGGCTTCCGTGCAGGAGCCCGCCTCGGTCACATCCAGCAGCACGGTGTGCAGCGAGTGCCCGCGCTCGGCGGCAGCGGCGAGGAGTTCGGCCGCCTGGCCGGTGCTGCGGGCCGTGGCGATGACCTGGTAGCCGTGGGCGGCCAGGTCCAGGGCGGTGGCTCTGCCGATGCCGCTGGTGGCACCGGTGACGACGACGCTCTTCATCAGACTCTCCTTCGACGGGCCGTCACGGTCGGCGCGGGGCGGGGCGGGGGGCATGTCGAGCCCCGGGCGGATCAAGGCGGGGCGTGCGCTGCAAGCGCGGTTGCCGTCGGGCGAGTTCGCGACGCGCCGACGGCACGCGGGCACGGCCGCGTCGCGACCCATGAGCCCCCGGGCGGAACTGCGGCACGCCCGTGCGGAGGGTGGGGGGAAGGGAGCGCAGACATGCCGACATCCTCGACGAGAATAGACCTGTTTTGCACGACTATGTTGCATAAGATGCTGAATGTGCGTTTGCGACACTTTTGCCCATATGCAGTGCGCCAAGCAGGGTGCCCGTACACGTGCGGGCTGCGCGCCCTGAGCCATCGCGGCGGCTCCGCGGACCGTATCCGGCGTGTGGCGCGATGGGCATGAGTCCGCGCGGCAGACGGCGCCGTGCCGTTCCGTGTCCACCCGCCGGCGCCGCGCCCCTCCCCCGTCCGGCAAGGAGGTCTGTGTTGACCATCCGCACAGGTCAGCGATGAGGCCACACAGCGCTCTCACTCATGTCGCCGTGCACGCACCCTCAAAGCGGCAGAGCGGCAGCGAGATCGAGGCCGCCCTGCGCGCCCAGAACCCCGGTGTGCGGCTGCTGCCCGGCCTTTTGAGGCAGATGTACGGGTTCGAAGAGCGCCGTGTCGCGCCCGCGGGCACCTGGCCCTCCGACCTCGCCGCCGCGGCCGGACAACGCGCCCTAAGCCAGGCCGATCTGTCCCCGGGCGCCGTCGGCCTGCTGATCTTCGCCGCGACCAGCGGGGACGTGGAGGAGCCCGCCACCGCCCACATCGTGGCCCAGAAGCTGGGCGTCACCGCACCTGTTCTGGACGTGCGCAACGCGTGCAACGCGGTTCTCAACGCTGTCGAAGTCGCCGACGCGCTCATCCGCGCCGGCCAGTACGCACGCATCCTGATCGTCACCGGGGAACGCGGCAGCGCCCTGTCCCGGCTGCCGGTCGGCGACCGCGCCGAGCTCGCCCTGTTGCTGCCCGCCCTCGCTCTCGGTGACCTGGGTGCGGCACTGGTGCTGCAAGCGAGCGACGAACCCGGGGTCCTGGGCAGTTCTTTCACCGCCAACTCCGCCGGCTGGCCCACCGCCACCGTCAGCAACCCCTACATGACGCCCGACCCGGGCACTCTCGCCGTGCACTTCGACTCCGCGGCCCTTGCCGCCTCCTTCGCCGGCATGGAAGCGGCCGTACCGCAGGCGCTGCGCGCCATGGACCGCACGATCGACGACATCGACCTGTTCTGCGTACACCAGCCGTCCGTCGCCTTCACCCACTCCATCCGCCAGGCGCTGGGAATCCCGGCGGACAAGGTCATCGCGACCTTCCCCCGCTACGGCAACTGCGCCACCGCGAGCCTGCCGCTGCAACTCGCCGAAGCCGTGGAGCTCGGCCGGCTGCGCCGCGGCGACCTCGTGGCCCTGTTCGGGCTCGCCAGCGGAGCCTCCGCCGGACTGGTCCTCCTCCAGTGGTGAGGCCCCGCCCCGGCCCGTCCGACTCTTTCCCCCGCCCCGCGCGACGACAGGAGAATCCGCCCCATGACCGACACCGACACATACGAGACCGTCCGCTCCGCCCTGACCTCCACCTTCCGTATCCCGGAAAGCGAACTGCATCCACAGACCACTCTGCGGCAACTGGACATGGATTCCCTGGCGTTGGCGGAGTTCGCTCTCGTTCTCGAAGAACGCCTCGGCGTGAAAATCCAGAGCGAACACGCCACCGGTGACACCACGCTCGCCGCGGTCGCCGACCACCTCCGCGCCCTGCTCACCGAGCCGACGGCGGCCCGGTGAAGCCGCCGGCAATCGCCGTCACCGGCCTGGGTCTTGTCAGCCCCGCCGGACTGGGGGCCGACGCCGCCTGGGAAGCGGTCTGCGAGGGCCGCGGCACCGCCGCACGGGACAGTCAACTGGCCGGCCTGCCGGTCGACTTCTCCTGCCGCGTACCGGTCCCGGAGGAGGAGCTGGACCGCGGCCTCGGGCGCAAGGCGTGGCGTATGGGCCGGTCCGCGAAACTCGCCGTCGTGGCGGCCCGCGAAGCCGTCGACAGCGCCGGCCTCGACTCCAGCACCTGGGACGGCGCCCGCGTGGCGGTCGTCATCGGCTGCGGGATGGGCGGCACCGCGAAGTGGGAGGAACAGCATCAGCGCCTGGAACACCAGGGCCCCGACATGGTCTCCCCCCTCGCCATCCCGATGATTCTTCCCAACCTGGCGGCCGGTGAGGTCTCCATCGACCTGCGTGCCCGCGGTGCCAGCCTGGCTCCCGCGACCGCGTGCGCCTCCGGCGCGACAGCCCTGGCCATCGCCCGGGATCTGCTCGCCACCGGAAGTTGCGACATCGCTGTGGCGGGCGGCACGGAAGCCGCCGTCAGCCGTGTGACGACGACCGGCTTCCAGCGCATGGGCGCACTGTCACCCGGCGGAGAAGGGCCCGAGGCGGCATCGCGCCCCTTCGCACCCGACCGTGACGGCTTCGTCATGGCCGAAGGGGCCGCAGTGCTCGTCCTGGAACGCACCGAGGACGCCACGGCGCGCGGAGCCCGCCCACGCGCCCTCCTCGCCGGCTGCGGCAGCACTTCCGACGCCTGCCACCCCACCGCGCCGGCGCCGGGCGCCACCGGCGCCGAAGCGGCCCTGCGCACCGCACTCGACCAGGCCGGCCTCACACCCCATGACGTCGACCACGTGAATGCCCACGGCACCTCCACACCTCTCAATGACGCCACCGAAGCGGGATTGATCGCCCGGGTGCTGCCGCACCGCCCGAGCGTCACCGCGCCCAAGGGCGTACTGGGCCACACCCTGGGAGCGGCCGGTGCGATCGAAGCAGCCCTGACCGTCCTGACCATCCAGCACCGCCTGGTCCCCCCGATCGCCAACCTCGTGGCACCCGACCCGAAGTTCGACATCGACTGCGTCACCAAACAGCCCCGCCACCAGGCCGTGCGCACAGCTGTGAGCCACTCCTTCGGCTTCGGAGGCCACAACGTCGTTCTGGCCTTCACCGCAACATGACGGACATGGTGACGACGTCACCTGGGCCCTCTCGCCGACCCGCATCCTTGAGGAGTTCGGCGGGCAACGCGGGGTGCTGACGAGTTCGGGGTGGGCGTCGGGCCAGAGCTCGGCGAGCGTCCCGCTGTGCAGGCGGCTGCGTCCTGCTGTTCAGGCAGCTTCTTCCTCGCGCGGGCAGGGCGGAGTCACGTCGGCTCGCCCGGGGCCGGTGAGCGGCAGAGTGAACCACACGCTCTTGCCCAACTCGTGGGCCCGGTTCCTTACGGGCGGCCCCCGCCCCACCCCGGGCGCGTTCGCCGTCGGCGGGAGCATCGGCCGCGGCCTCTGCCGCAAGTGGACCCGCACCCTCGCGCGGGGGAAGAACGCCGGCCCCCGGAGTGGGAGCGGCCGCCAGAGGCAGCCGAACGACGACCCAACGCCTGCTCACGCCCCACCCGCACCTCCTCGACCGATCCCAGGGCATCCCGCTCGCGGTGTCGCTGACCGGCGGCAACCGCAACGACATCACCCAACCGCTGCCCCGCCCGACGAGATCCCGGCCGTCGCGTGCCGGTCGGCAGACCCCGCCGACGCCCCGACGCGCTGCTGACCGACCGCGGCTACGACCGTGACATCTACCGTCGCCTGCTCTGGCGACGCGGGATCCGGCCCGTGATCGAACCCGAACGAAGGCGAGTTGTCTGAAGGAGACGTGACAGGCAATCAGCAGGGAGAGCGCCGTGGCGAACCCACCCGCCGCCGGCCCGACGGCGAAGAAGAAGAGGACCAAACCCCCGGCGCCGACCTGGCACGAGCCGGCCAAGGCCACTGCCGACAAGGAGCTCCGATGGCAGCGTGCCAGGATGCGCACTCAGTGGCTGGCGTGCGGCGCGGGTTCGGGCTGGGATGCGGTGTCCGTCGAGCCGATGACCGCCGGGCTGGACGCGCTCGCCGCGATGGGCGCGGGCACCCGCCGCGGCCACTGGGTCATCGCCGACCACCTGCGTGACCGGCTGCACGTCGCGGTGCCGGCCGGGGCGGGCGGCCTCTTCCAGGACATCGGCGGCGTGCGGCTGCTGTCCCAGGGCCACCAGCTGCTGTCCAGGAGGCACCGAGGCCATGAGCAGTCGTCACGGTGTGCTGGGGCAATGGGGAAGGAAGTGCTCAACTCCTGCCGCAGGGACTGGATATGACGCCTCTGTGCCTATCGCGCGACTTCCTGCTGCTCCGGTTGGGTCACCGTCAATGCCCACCGGATCTCCTCCGACGAGGCGTCAACCCCGATGGAGAAGGACCCTGGCCGCACCACGCCGGCATCCATGGTCACCGAACCCACCCCGGCGGCCCCCGCCGGGCAGTCGACCGAGAACGCCGCGGTCTCCACCTCCTGCGACCGCATCGTCACCCGCACATCACCGCCGCCCTCGCACGCGACGGTGAGGACGGTCGGCAGACCCTCCCAGGCGCCCCCGGACGCGACACCGCCGTCACCCGTCTGTTCCTCCACCCACACCAGGCCCTCGGGACCGGGGTGGGGCAGCAGGGGACCTCCGGCCGCGGCGGCGGGTCCCGCTCCGGCAACCGCCAGCGCACAGGCGGTCAGCACTGTTACGGCCAGGGCCTTTCTCGTCCGGTCCACGCTTGCTCCTCACTGCTCTGCTCTGTCATGGACGCCACAGTCTGCCGGGGTGCTCGTCCGCCTACCTGAGTACGCGTACTCAGGAACGATCAAGTTGGCCGGAACCCATTCATGCGTCCGCCGTGGCATCGCAAGAGGGTGGTCTCGCCACCGTGAGGAGCACCTCCTCAGCAACAGGACTGTCGTGACTCAAGCCGGTCTGCCCGGCTGCCGGGCCCGTTGTGAGCGGAGAGGCTCAGCGCAGCCGTCGCGCACGCAGCACCACGTCATCGGTATGGTGCGCGCCCGCGCCGCCGTCGGGTGCCACGCGGGGCCGCTGCTCGTCCACCTCCACCTGCCAGTCGTCGGTGAGCAGCGCGGCGACCATGGAGGGCCAGACGTAGTCGGCTGGGTCGAAGCCGCTGTCGTGTGCCTGCTGGGTGTCCATCCCCGCGTGGTGGACGAGCAGCAGCACGCCGCCGGGCGCGACGGCCGCGAGCAGCGCTCGCTCGGCTGCGGCGTCGGGGGTGCGCAGCAGGGCTGGATACTGCGCGGAGACCAGGTCGAAAGAGGCCTGTGGGAGCGCCGCTTCCGTCAGCGCGGCGTGTACCCAGCGGACGGCGACGCCTGCGTCCCGCGCGTGCCCGGCCGCCCGCTCCAGCGCCACGCCCGAGACCTCGAGCGCGGTCACGTCCCAGCCGCCGCGCGCCAGCCAGACGGCGTCCGCGCCCTCGCCGCAGCCGACGTCGAGCACCCGCCCGGGCGTGAGCCCGGCGACCTCGGCCACGAGCGCACCGTTGGGCCGGCCGCTCCACAGTTGTTGCCGGTCGGCGTAGCGGCTGTCCCACTCCGCCCGCACGGCGGGGTCTCCGACGTATCCGTCACCGGGCGAGGAAGTGTCAGACGCGGGCGGTCCCGCAGTGGTGTTGTCGGCCATGGGCCCAACGTCATCCCTCATGGCCCGGTCACGCCAGTCCTGTTGCCGCTCCGGCAAAACGGCGCCCACGGGGCGAGGTAGTTCCAAGGTCGCTGTCGAGGTAGGTCCATCGGCCGATGTCCGCCCCGAACACCTCGGTGATCATGAGGTCGTCCGCGCGAGCCGAGGAGGAGCCATGCAGGTGGGGCAGGTGGAGCAGGTGGACTGGGTGCCGGTTCCGGCCGGGGTGCTGCGTCGGGGTACGCCGGTCGACGAGGTGGCGGCTGTGGCCCGCCGCTATGCGGACACCGGGGTGCCGGTGGAGTGGTACATGAAGGAGGCGCCGCGCGCGGAGATCCACGTCCCGGCGTTCCGGATCGCCCGCACCCCGGTCACCGTCGGCCAGTGGGCACTCTTCGCAGCGGCCACCGGCCGACCGGCCCCACAGCCGCACGCGCCTGCGGACCATCCAGTCATCGGGGTCGCTTGGGAGGCGGCGACGGCTTACTGCCGCTGGCTCGGGGAGCGGCTCGGCCTCGGTGTGCGGCTGCCCACGGAGGACGAGTGGGAGCGAGCCGCGCGGGGCGACGACGGCCGGGAGTTCCCGTGGGGCGAGGAGTACCGCACCGGCCTGGCCAATCTGGTGGACCTCGGCATCGGCACCACGACGCCGGTCGGTTCGTTCCCCGAGGGCGCCAGCCCTTTCGGGGTGCTGGACATGGCGGGCAACGCCGACGAGTGGACCTCCACCCTCTACGCTCCCTACCCCGGCGCGCCCGCCGAGGTGCCGCGCAGCGAGGACTGGGCCTTCGACCGGCACGTCACCCGGGGCGGCGCGTTCCGCCACGACCGGGACCTGGCCCGGTGCGCCCGCCGCCACGGCGCCTACGATCCGGACCTCGAAGCGATCGGCGTGGGCTTCCGCCTGGCAGCACCGGCCTGAGCAGAACCGCGCGTCATGGTGCGGCCTCAACCGGGGGCAAGACGGCTGAGGTGCTCCCAGGACCGGTACAGATCCACCTGGGCCTGGGCCATCTCCAGGACGTGGTCGAAGGACTGGCTGCCGACGATCAGCCGCCGGGGCGGGTCCGGCAGTGCGGCCAGCTTCAGGATGACGGGGGCGGCGGTGTCCGGTTCCGGGGCGACCGCGTCGCCCCACATCGCCTCCATCTCGGCGCGCAGGGGCTGATACCGCGCCAGGGGTTCGGTGTTCGTGGTGCCGGTGGTGAACAAGCCGGTGTTGTAGCCGCCCATCTGCACGATGGTGACCTTGATGCCGAACCCTTCGACCTCCATCGCGAGTGCCTCGCTCACGGAGTCCAGTGCGGCCTTGCCCGCACCGTAGAAGCCGACGGTGGCCATGCCGCCGCCGCTGCCCATCGAGGTGACCTGGAGAAGCCGCCCGCCGCCCCGGGCGCGCAGGTGGGGAAGGACTGCCTGCGCCACCCACACGGCGCCGAAGAAGTTCACGTCCATGTGCGCCCGGATCTGCTCCTCCGTGGCTTCCTCCACCATGCCGTAGAGCATTCCGCCGGCGTTGTTGACGACGACGTCCAGCCCGCCGAAGGCGGCTGCCGCCCGCTCCACCCCGTCGAACACGCCCTGGCGGTCGGCGACATCCATGGAGAGCGGAACCAGGTGACCGGGATACTTCGCGGCCAGCTCACCGAGAGGCTCGATGTCGCGGGCGGCAGCCACTACGCGGTCGCCGCCCGCCAGGGCGGCTTCGGCGAACGCCCTGCCCAGACCGCGGGATGCACCGGTGATGAGCCACACTCTTGCAGTCGCCATGGCGCCCCACCCTCCACGACCCTCCACAATATGGACGGCCCGTCTCGTTTCGCTTCACCTTAGGGCGCCTCGCCACAGGCAGCAATACGATTCGTATCGTCTCGCCCCCGAGGAGGGCAGCTGCACACCCACTCCCCCATTCTTTACCTGTAGGTCAAGAATGGTGCTACGGTGAGCTTCATGGGCAGGCCGAAGCAGTTCGATCCGGACGTGGCGGTGGAGCGCGCGATGGACGTGTTCTGGCGCAAGGGGTACGCCGCGACGACCCCGCAGGACCTCGTCGACGAAATCGGCATCGGCAAGGGCAGCCTGTACAACACCTTCGGCAGCAAGCATGCCTTGTTCGAGCGGGCCCTGATGCGCTACCGCGACTCGCAGGCCGCGTGGCTGGAGGCGCTCCTCGACCACCCCGGTTCGGCAAAGGATCGCGTGCGGGGTGCGCTGGAGGCGCTGGTCGAACTCGACCTGGACGACCCGGACCGGCGCGGCTGCATGGCCGTCAACACCGCCGCCGAGTTGGCCACCTCGGACGCCGAGGCGGCGGCCACGGTGCGCAAGATGTTCGCGCGTACGGAGAACGCGTTCCGGGCGACCATCGAGGAGGGCCAGCGGGCCGGCGAGATCGCAGCCGACCACGACGCGGCGGCAACGGCCGCCTGGCTGCTCGCGACAGTGATCGGCATGCGGGTACTGGCGAAGACCGCCGAGGACGCCACGCAGTTGAGGCGGGTCGTGGACGCCGCGATGGCGTCGCTGTAGGCCGACGCGCCACCCCTCTCACCGGCCTCACCGGTTTGCGCCGGTTTGCGCCGCCTCTTTTGCGGGCGAATTTTGTACCTACAATTCAAGTACTCTCTAGGGAGCCTGACATGGAGCTCGATCTCACCGGGAAGACCGCGGTCGTCACCGGAGCCAGCCGAGGCGTGGGCCTGGCGATCACCCGGCAGCTCGTCGCCGAAGGGGTCCACGTGGCAGGCGCGGCCCGCACGGTCACAGCCGAGCTGAAGGAGGCCGGCGCGTACCCGGTCGCAGTCGACCTGAGCACCCCGGAAGGTGCCGAGGAGTTGGAGACACAGGCGCTCGCGGAACTCGGCGGGGTGGACATCCTGGTCAACAACCTCGGCGGGGGCGACACGTTCACCCTCAACGGGTTCCTCGCGACCGACGACGCGCTGTGGGCGCACAGCTTCGAGGTCAACCTGTTCGGCACCGTCCGGATCACCCGCCGACTGCTGCCGAGCCTCCTGGAGCGCCGCGGTGCGATCGTGAACATCTCCTCGATGAGCGCGCGCCTGCCGGGCACGGGCCCGATCGAGTACGGCGTCGCGAAGGCGGGGCTCAACGCGTTCGGCAAAGCACTGTCGGAGGAGTTCGGCCCCCAGGGGATACGGGTGAACACCGTCTCCCCCGGTCCGACGCGAACCGGTATGTGGGAGGACACCGACGGCTTCGGTGCCCGTCTCGCGCAGATGAACGGTGTGGGGCACCGCGAGTTCGTGGCCGGGGTGCCCGCGGCCATGGGTATGACCACTGGCCGCATGGTCGAGGCCCACGAAGTGGCGTCCGTCGTCGCCTTCCTCGTCTCCGATCGCGCAGCAAGCGTCACTGGTGCCGACTACGTCATCGAGGGCGGCGGCATCAAGACGGTGTGACACGGCGGGTGCGCTCGGGCCGCCGGTGACCTACAGCCCTGAAGCCACACGGGGACCGTAGTGCACAAGGCCCTGCTTATGAGGCGGGTGAGTCCTGGGCGGAGAGTTCCGCGGCCAGTTCGGCCAGTTCGGCCAGTTCCATGGCGCGCAGGCGGGCCGGGGAGAAGTCGTAGGGCATCTTGCCGATCGCTTCAAGTGCGCTCATGCGGGCCGATTCCTCCGCCGCGACACTGGAGTCGTCGTTTTCCTCATCATCGGTGGTCTCGGGGCGCGCGGCGTCCCACGCGTCGAGCAGCGCGTCCACGTCCTGCTCCAGCCCGGATTCCTCCACGAAGGCCAGCAGGGCGCTTTCCAGGGCGTGCCGCTGGGCGGCCACCTGGGCCACGCGTGGATCGTCGACGGTGACGGTGTCGTCGAGTGCCTCCTCGGCGGCGTCGACGCGGTCCGCTTCGGCACGCAAGCCGGGGTGAGTGGCCAGGGCGATGAAGCGGGTGGCCTGGATGGCCGCGCCGAGCGGGCCGAAGATGCGCTCGGTGACCAGCAGGGTGTCCAACTCCTCCTGGTGCAGCGAGCCTTGGGGCAGGTTCTTGAGCCGGTCGGTGACGATGCCGGAGAGCAGACCCATCCGGCTGCCCTCGGCACGCATGCGCCGTACGGCGGCCCGCTGCCGGCGCAGTTCGGCTTCCTGCTCCGTCAGGGTCTTCTCCAGCCGCTCCAGGGTGCTCTCGATGCCGTCCGCGCTGTCTGTGCCGGCGGAGGCGGTGGCAGTGATAGTGGTGGTTGTGGTGGTGAAGGCGTCGCGGATGTCGTCCAGGGCGATCCCGGCGCCGGCCATCTTGCGGATCCACAGCAGCCGGATCATGTCGTCGTAGCCGTAACGGCGCCGGCCGTCGCCGCCCCGCTCGGGCTCGGGGAGCAGACCGATCTCGTGGTAATGCCGGATCGCCCGCGGCGTCGTGCCGACGAAGGCCGCCGCATCACCGATCTTGACCTGGCGCGGCGGAATGAAGGACGCGTGCATCTGCGGGGGCCTTTCCTGAGCGGAGGGGACTGAGTCCACCGGACCACATGCCGCTACGGAAGGTGCAACCTCACACACGCCGCCGACTACGCGTCCAAGCCAGCCGTGACCTGCGCAGCGTCCAAGCCGTAGGTTACTGAACGCCGAAGGGCGCCCGCAGCCGTCACGCCCCCACCGGCCACGCATTCCCCGACCGACAGAGAAAAGGTGGCCATGCCTGACAGCCTTGAGTGGATCGCCGATGCGTGGCGTGCCAAGGACCTGAACATCACCTGTGCCCGCGGCCTCACTCCCCAGCAGCTGGCGGAGCGCATGGCCGATCACGAGCCGGTGGAGATCCAACCGGCTGCCACCCTCCAGGAAGCGTCCACCATGGTCGACTTGGCCCAGGTCTACTGCGCGGGACTCATCGGCCAAGCCGGCGACTGGGCGTTCGTCGTGGAGAGCGGAGGCAGCGAAGGCTGGGCCCTGGACCCCGCCGTATCCCGCGGCGCCGAGATACTGATCTTCGATCCACGGACCGACGACCCGCCCTCCTTCTTCAGCTACCACTCCGACGGCGAGGTACGGCTGCACTTCGAGCTGGGCGCCGGCTACGACCCCGCAGGAGCCCAGCCCGACCTGCTGCGCCCGGCCCTTGAGGAGGCCGGGGTAATCGCTCCACAAGGCTCCATAGACGACATGCTGGGCATGGACGAAGAACTGTCGACACACGAACAGCAACGCCGAGTACTGACCGTCATCGGCGCACACTTCGGCCTGTCTCTCCCGCAGGAGACCATCGAGAGCGGGCGCCTGCCCGCCGTCATCACCCGCACCTCTCCCCCGTCCACCTGGTAGCACAGGCCTTGCAGGCCCCCGACACTGCCGACGACGTCACTCCCCCGAAGCAGCTCATCCTGTCCAGAGCCCGCCCACCCAGGCCCTGCACGGGCCAACCGCCTGCCCGTTCCCGGCCAACGTGGCGAACTCGGTTACGACGACAGTCGCCCCTGGCTCAGGTACACCGGCGCCCCATCTTCGCGCAGTGGCGGTTGCCCCCTTTGGTTCACCGTCGCAGGCAAGACCTACGAGGGCCGCTACGGCTCGACCGACGAGAGCGAGCGCATCAAGCTCGGGGACGCCCGCTTCCACAACGGACCGCTGGGGCTGTCGGCCACCTCAACTGCCGGTGTGGACGCGGGCTTCAACCGCGAGCCCGGGGGCACTCTCAACTCCATGACCCGGGACGGGAAGACGTACTTCTACCTCACCGACGCCCTCGGCTCCGTCGTCGCGGTCACGGACGAGTCCGGCACCCCAACATCGGCCGCTTCAACAGCCCTGACCCCTCCGGCCAAGAGAAGAACCCATACCTCTACGCCGACGGCGACCCCATCAATCGCATCGACCCCAACGGTCTGCTCTGGAAGAAGGGTGGCGTCCCCCTTCTGGCCGCCGGATGCTACATCGACGCCACTTTGAGCGACACGGACAATTCGCTGAAAGACGAGCTGAATGACCTCAATGAATCCTACAACCCGGCCTGGTATCTGCAGGACTGACAAGGAAGGCGCGATTGGCACCCATTCCCAGCCGTCCGTAAAGGAGATAAGAGCCAGGGACTGGGCGTGGAGTAGTTTCGGTATCGCGACTCTCCTCAACTTACTCGCAGTGAACGTTGACCTTGAGGGCCCGCTCTGGGTCACGCTTCGGACTGTCGTTTTGGCCGTGTTCACTGCTGCCCTGTTGACCTACCTGGTTCTAAGGGTGCAGCGATTGCGAGGCTCTCGACAGCAATGAGACAGGACTGAGGAGGGTGGGGTAGAGCGCACGCCACGGTTTTTATCATGTGCGACGCTTGACCGGGAGTGGCTGCGGGAAGCCCGCGGCCACTCCTAGCGATCTGCCAAAGGGGAACCCTGTGAGACCCGAAGTGAAATTGACCCTGTTCACCGTTCTGGCAACCCTCATCGGGGGTCTCTTCATATTCATAGGCATCACTCAGAGCGACTACTGGCTATTGGGGGCCGGGGCGACGGCCGCAGGCTTCGGTCTCTTCCTCGGCAGCATGATGATCAGGCGTCAGGCCGCGAGGAGCAGAAGCTGATTCTTCGGCCCAGGCCCTGGCCTGCGGTTACGGCGAAGCGAGGTACATCCGCCGAGCAGCGACCAGGGTGGTGCGCCAGCGGGGCATCGATGCGGTCGTGGCTGACCCGCTCCCGCCCGGCCTACCTTCGCCTGCTGGCTCGACTGCCCCTGAGACCACCGGCAGCCGGTGGCTCGACGAACTGGGGAGACCGGGGAATCCGAGCAGTGGGTGAATGGGATGCTGAGTGCGGTATCGCTCGCAGGTGGTTGCCGAGCCGGAGCGGATGCAGGCTCGCTCGGCCCTCAGCTGTCGTCCATGCCTTCCTCGGCATGGAGTCGGGCCTGGATGTCGCTTGACCAGACCAGGCCCAGGTACGCAGGGCGGTCACCTGGCCGGGGTTCAGGCCATAGGCGGTGAAGTCCTCATCGTCCCACCACTCGGCTCCGTTGAGGCGGTCGCGCAGGTCGTGGAGGCTGAACTCGAAGCGGGCGTGACGGCGGCCGAGCATCTCGAGGTCGGCGGTGGTGCGGTGCCGGGAGGCGGCGTGGACATCGATGAGATCACGGACCGCGCCGCGGTCGGCGAGGGCACGGACCTTGGTGCCGATCACGTCATCGAGTGCCAGGACTGGTCCATGCTCGGTCTCCGTGGGCGGGGACCAGAGGGCTTCCTTGAGGATGTCGATCTCGCATTCCTCGCCCGTGGCGGGGTCGGCGGCGATGAGCCGGCCGGAGAGCGGGCTGGTCTCGATCTGCCGGACCTGACAGCCGCGCTGGAGGAGGCGTCGCTGACGGTGCGGGTGATGTCGTCCATGGGGGCGGGGTTCTCGGTGGCGACGTCCAGGTCCTGGCTGAGGCGGTCGACCAGACCGTGGGCCTGGACGGCGTAGCCGCCGGTGATGACCAGGGGGTAGGACGTGCCGATGGCCAGGACGTCGGCCAGGAGCCGGCGGTGCAGGTCGCTCAGGTTCACGCGGCCGCCGTGGCGGTGGTGGCCAGCTCGGGGAAGGCGGTTTCCCACGCGTGGCGGGCCGGGCGGCTGATCAGGGTGCGCAGCGCGGGCCATTGGGCGATCAGCAGGTCCCGGTGCAGGCAGTCGATGAGGTCCTGGTGCTGGCTCTCGGCCAGGACGGTGCGGTAGAGGCTCATGCGGGAGCGGGGCTGGTCCAGGGTGTAGGAGCGGCGGCCCGACCAGGCCACGTGCAAGGGCAGGTCGACCGTGCCGCGGGTGGGTCCGGCCAAGTCCTCCAGGCGTGCGGGAAGCCGCGCGGCGTACTGCGCGCACAGCACGTCGAAAGCGTTCGGCACGGGGAAAGACACGGACTGCTCGGCCATGCCCCCAGTATCTCCCGCGGCCGCCTTCGTGGTCACCACAAGCGCCCGGAACTGGGTTAGAAGTAGCTCCCGTGCACCAGTACGGGCCCGTCAAGGTGGGCGTGCACTGCGATCAGGTTGAGGAGAGTCGCGATACCGAAGAGGAGAGCGAGGTAGAGCACACTCGTACTCGCACCCCTCAACGAACCATAGCGACGGATACCCGGACAGTGAACCAGAGGTCAGTAGCGCCAAAGAGCTTTGTTTGCAGGTGAGTTCGGTCCCTCCGCTGTCCGACCATGAGCCCCTTAGGGTGACCCGGTGACCGATGTGAGCATGGACAGAGTGAACCGCTTCCGGGCCGAGGCGGCCTCCCAGGATCT
Organism: Streptomyces sp. NPDC030245; assembly: GCF_055572995.1. Classification (NCBI taxonomy): domain Bacteria; kingdom Bacillati; phylum Actinomycetota; class Actinomycetes; order Kitasatosporales; family Streptomycetaceae; genus Streptomyces; species Streptomyces sp. NPDC030245. The sequence goes on from NZ_JBVICF010000010.1 coordinate 244,674, forward strand.
GCCATCCGAGGAGGTGGAGGAATGGATACGCATCGCCCGGCCGGCAGCGTACTTGGCGGAGGGTGGTGACGGTCCCCTCGTGGCCCGGATCGGCGGCGACCCCATGCTGCCGCACGGCGTGCCGGGGCCGGCCGAGCACTTCGTGGCCTCCGTCGACCTCGCGGCTCTTCCGCCGGACGCCACCGGCCTCCCGCTTCCCGCCGAGGGCCACCTGCTTCTCTTTTCCGGCACCGATATGCATGGCATCGGGGGGCAGGTGTCCGACGCGGTGCTGTACGTCCCCGCCGGGGCCCCGACGACCCGGAGGCCCCTTCAGCACAGTTGGCGCGAGCCGTACCGGCCGCGTGAGCTGCGCACGGTCTGGCACCAGCCGAGCGCGCCGATGCCGGAGAGTTTCGCCCTCGACAGGTGGGGTGACTTCCCCGAGGACGAGCAGTTCGAACTCGCCGACGAACTCAGCGACGCCTGGGCGCACGTGGGCGGCCGCCGTCCTGCCTGGGCCCTGCAAATCGGCGGCCACCCGGTCTCGCCCCAGAACGACCCCGTCCACTACGCCCGCGACGCACAGGACGCTGACGCTGACGACTGGGCTCTTCTGGCCAGCTGGAGGTGCGGCGAGGACGTCACGGAACTGGACTCCGGCGTCGCCCACTGGGTGATCCGCCGCCGGGACGTGGCGGCCCGGCGCTTCGACAGGGTCCACCGCTACGTCGAAATGGCCTGACCGTGCGCGGCGAGGCAGGCGCTCGCGGCGCGGTCAGGTGTCCGTGTGCGGACGGGCAGCGGGCGCACCGGGCGTGCGGGGCGGGCCGGGCGGCGGGGTGATCAAGGTGATGGCGGCGTCGAGAAGGGCTTGGACCCGACTTGCGGTGAACCTCTTGGGTTCGATGGGAAACATCATCATCCAGCCGTCGCCGAGGGCGGCGAGCTGGTCGGCGAGCAGGTCGGCGGGGATGTCGTCGCGGACGGTCCCCTCTGCCTGCCCGGCCCGCAGGAGCGAGGCGAGCGCCCGGCGGTGGCGGGCGTAGCGCTGCTCGATGACGGCGGCGAAGGCCGGCTCGTACCGCGCGTGCGCGAGCAGTTGGGATATGACGGGCCAGAGTTCGGGGTCGTCGGTGGCCCGGGACAGCCACCGGCCCAGGACCGTTCTGATGTCGGGCTGGTCCGGGCCGGTCGCGAGCATCGCGTCGAAGCCGTCGAAGCGGCTCTCGGTCACTGCGGTGACCAGTTCCTCTTTGTTCGCGAAGTAGTACGTCAGCGTCCCGGTCGTGCAGCCCGCGCGCTGGGCCACCTTGCGCATGGAGGTGTGGGCGTAGCCCTCCTGTGCGATCACCGAGGCCGCGGCCTTCAGGAGTTGGGCCCGTTTGGCCTCGTGGTCGCCCGTCGGTCGCCCCCGGCGTGCGGCTGTGGCGGGTGTGTCGTCACCGGTCGCTTGCGGGGTCGGGTTCTCGGGCACCTGGTGATTCTGTCACAGCATTTACGGAACACCTGTTGCGGTAAAGGGTGCGGCGGTGCTGCCTCCCGGGCCTGGCCGGGCCGGGGCGGCCTCAGGCCGTGCGGCGGTGGAGGTGGTCCGATGCGCGGTCGATCGCCCAGGCGGCGTGCAGGGTCGGCGCGCTGAGGACGGACGGGGCGAACCGTGGCCGCGTACGCCATACGGCGCGGAGATCCTCGTGCATCGGATCGCCGGCGAGCCGGTCGGCGAGCAGCGTCCCGAGATACGGGGACTGGGCCAGACCGTGGCCGTTGCAGCCGATGGCGTAGAAGATGTTCTTCGCCGCCTCTCCGGCGATCGGCAGCAGGGACGATGTCATCGCGATCCAGCCGCCCCAGGCGCGTTGCGGCGCGACGTCGCCGAGGGAGGGGAACCGCTCGTGGAAGCCGCGGACGAGGTCCGCCACCACCGCGTCGTCCGGCTCGCGGGCGCCCAGCGCTCCGTGCGCCGTCCGCAGCCGGCGGGTGCCGAACATGATGGTGCCGCGTGGAGTGGGCCGGTAGTTCTCCAGGATCGTGTGCGGGGTGATGATGCCGACGCGCCTGGTCCAGCCGGTCGCTGCCAACCGTTCGGCGGCGACCGGTTCGGTCTCGACCAGGCTGGTCCAGACCGGCGTGACCATCCGCTTCGGGGCGATCGCGAGGTCGCGGGAGTAGGCGTTGGTGGCCAGCACCACACGCTCGGCGTGGACGCGGCCTGCGGCCGTGCTGACGACGGCGCCGGAGGCGTGCGGCTCGATCGCGTGGACGGTGGTCCGTTCGTACGTCCGTACGTGCGAGGCGAGAAGTGCCTCGCGCAGCCCGAGGGCGAACTTTCCGGGGTTCAGCAGCCCTCCAGCCCGCTCGAAGACACCGCCGAGGAACGTTCCGGGCAGGCCGAAATCGCGGCCCTCGACGAACTCCACGTCCGCTCCCGCACCGCGCAGGATCTCGGCGTTCCGCCTGGTGCGCCGCAGCTGCCCGGGGGAGACGGCGGCGATGACGTTGCCCGTCGGCTCGTAGTCGCAGTCGATGGCGAGTCGCTCGATCAGGTCCTCGGTGAAATGCGCCGCGCTGTCGGCGTACCGCAGGAGGCCCGGCAGTCGGCGCGGGTACAGCGTGTTGAGGAGCTGCGGATCACCTGCCAGCGCGTTCGACAAGTATCCGGCGTTGCGTGAGCTGCCGCCCCATCCGCAGGACCCGGACTCCAGCAGGACGACATCAGCGCCGCGTTCGGCCAGCCGGAGCGCCGCCGCCATCCCTGCGTAACCGCCCCCGACGACGGCGACGTCGCATGTGAGCTCGCCCTCCAGCATCGGCGCGACATCGGCGGGCCGGTCGGCCCAGCCGGAGAACGCCGAGTACCTCACGCCGGTCAGGCCGGCCCCGCTCGTCGCAACGTCGTCCATGGTGATTCCGGTTTCCCGTCCTGAAGTACAGCAGATGACCGCACCGTACCGAGGCTCAGGATTTATCGCAACAGACGTTATGTTAAATGGGCTGCCGCTGCCGCGACGACGCGCTCCCCCACGGGTCAGCCGGTGGAGGACCAGGACCAGAAGGCCAGGCCGGTGGTGACCGGGCAGGCCACAACTCCCGTCAGGAACAGGCGGCTTGCCCACGGGAGACGGCGGATGCCGGGAGCGGACACCAGGGCGGCCAGGGCTGCGGCGGCGCCGGCGACGATCACTGCGTACCGCAGGACGAAGGCGCCGGCGTCCGCGCCTGCCGCCGCACCCCAGAGTGCGACCAGAGCCACGAGTAGCGTGATCCAGGTCAGCGAGGCCAGAGTGAGCGCCCACAGCACGCCTGCCACCACGACGAGACCCTTGTGCCCGGAGCGCGGTGCGGGCTGAGCAGGGCCGGGGCCGTACAAGCGCGCGTAGGTGCCGGGGTTCATCGTCGGTTCCTTCCGTGACCGGTGCGATCGGCGTGACCGGCGTGACCGGTGTGACCGGTGTGGTCGGTGTGGTCGGTGTGTACGATCCTCGCCCCGCCCGCCCTGCCGCGGCATGGGCGCGGATACTCATCCGCTCGTGGCCCGTACTCAGCCGACGCGCCCCGGCTTCCGCCTCTCCCCCGGCCAGCAGCCACCAGCCAGGCCGTACGTCCCGGCGGCACCGGAACGGTCTCGCTGTTCCGGTGCCGCGCTCTGGGACTCAACCGCGCAGACGCGCCCAGGTCTTGGGGCCGACGATGCCGTCGTCGTCGAGGCCCCAGGTGCGCTGGAACGTCTTCACTGCCTTGAGGGTGTCGCCGCCGAACGCGCCGTCGACTCCGTAGCGGCCGATGTTGTACCCGCGGTACTGGAGGATCGCCTGGATCTCTTTGACCTTGTTGCCGCGGTCGCCGTAGTCGGCGTACGTGTTGTTGACGTCGTAACGGCAGTAGTAGCCGAAGTTCGTGTAGTAGGCGCAGGCGGCCAGGGACGCGGACGGTGCGGTCGACGCGGTGGCTGCCGGTGAGGGCGCGGCCGACGCGGTGGCGGCGCCTGCGGTGACCGCCGTCCCGGCGAGGAGACCCGCGGCCAGCAGCGTCGCGGCAGTGCGGTGCATGGGCATGTGAACTCCCTGGTGAACTGGTGAAAGGGGCGGCTCCGCGGCCGCCTGGGATGGGATGGGATGCCCGGGCACACTCCACGCTAGGTGGACGGGCGGCGGGATACGTCAAACCGAGGGGTGGTTTCTGGCTACTCCCCTGGTTTGCGGGCCTGCCCTCACGGTTTGCGGCGTCAACCGTCGTCGTAGCGCGCGGTGGTGGTTTCCTTGGGCTGCCGGTTCGGGCCTCCGGGGCACGTCGGGATCACGCCGACGGGCCCCTGGTGCACTCGATGGGCAGGGTGGCTGCCGGGTGGTCCCGCGCGGGTGTGGGGTGGGGTTTTCCGGTGTGCAGCACGCTGTTGACGTGGGCGGTGTCGAGGGCGTTCTCCCAGCGGGCGACGACGAGGGTGGCGACCGCGTTGCCGGCGAGGTTGGTCAGGGCGCGGCATTCGGACATGAACTTGTCGATGCCGAAGACGAGCATGATGCCGGCGGCGGGGACGGTGCCGACGGTGGTGAGCGTGGCGGCGAGGGCGATGAACCCGGCGCCGGTGATGCCGCCGGACCCCTTGGAGGTGAGGATCATGACGGCCAGCAGACCGAGTTGCTGGCCGATGCTCAGGGGGGTGTCGGTGGCCTGGGCGATGTAGACGGCGGCCAGGGAGAGGTAGATGGAGCTGCCGTCGAGGTTGAAGGAGTAGCCGGTGGGGACGGTCAGGCCGACGATGTCGCGGCGGATGCCGAGCCCTTCGAGTTTCTGCATCAGCCGGGGCAGGGCGCTCTCGGAGGACGAGGTGCCAAGGACGAGGACGAACTCCTCGCGCAGGTGGCGCAGCAGCCGGAAGATGTTGATCCTGAGCGCGGCGGTCACCGCGCCGAGGACGACGAGCACGAAGAACGCCGAGGTGCCGTAGAAGAGCCCGATGAGCCGGCCGAGGCTGGTCAGGGTGGAGAAGCCGTACTCGCCGATGGTGAAGGCCATCGCGCCGAAGGCGCCCACGGGTGCGGCCAGCATGACGTAGTGCAGGATCTTGAAGATGACGGCGCTCAGGCGCTGGATGCCCTCGACGAGGGGCTCGCCGACCGGGCCGACGGCCTTGAGGGCGATGCCGAAGAGGACCGAGAAGAAGATGACCTGGAGGATGTTGCCCTCGGCGAAGGCGCCGACGGCGCTGGTGGGCACGAGGTCGGTCAGGAAGTGCCACCAGGACTGGCCTTGACCGTCTTTGACGTACTGGCCGGCATCTCCTGTCAGCTGGAGGTCGCCGGGGTGGGCGTGGACGCCGGCTCCGGGCCGGAAGACGTTGACCGCGACGAGGCCGATGAGCAGGGCGGCGAGGGTGCCGGCCTGGAAGTACAGCAGCGATTTCAGACCGACCCGGCCCACCCGGCCGAGGCTGTCGACGCCGCCGATGCCGGCCACGATGGTCACGAACACGATCGGCGTGATCAGCATCTTGATCGCGGCGATGAAGGTGGTGCCGACGGGTTCCATCGCGGTGCCGGCCGAGGGCCACAGCCAGCCGGTGAGGACACCGGTGACGATGGCGGTCAGGACCCAGAAGTACAGCTGCCGGTACCACGGCTTCCTGGCCGCTGCGGCCGGGGGTGGTGCTGGGGCTGCGGGCGGCTGCGCTGATGCTGATGCTGCCATGGCGTTTCTCCTCGTTGCGGAACGGGGACGCGGGCTCAGAGGAGTTCGAGGAGCTTGTCGGTGAACTCGGCCGTGGAGGCGGTGCCGCCCAGGTCCCGGGTGCGTACGTCGGTCTTGGCCAGGACCGCGGCCATCGCATCGGTGATGTCCCTGGCCGCTTCCGGGTGGCCGAGGTGGTCGAGCATCATGGCGGCCGACCAGATCGCGCCCAGCGGGTTGGCGGTGCCCCGGCCGGCGATGTCGGGGGCGGAGCCGTGCACCGGCTCGAACATCGAGGGGAACTCCCGCTCGGGGTTGAGGTTGGCCGCCGGGGCGACACCGATGGACCCGGCCACCGCGGCGGCGAGGTCGCTGAGGATGTCGCCGAAGAGGTTGGAGCCGACCACGACGTCGAAGCGGGCCGGTTCGAGGACGAACTTGGCCGCGAGCGCGTCGATGTGCTCCTGACCCCAACTGACCTGCGGAAACAAGGCGGCCCGCTCGGCGACGAGTTCGTCCCAGAAAGGCATGGTGTGCACGATGCCGTTCGACTTGGTGGCCGAGGTCAGCCGGCCCTTGCGCTGCCTCGCGAGCCCGAAGGCGTAGTCCAGCAGGCGCGTGACGCCGGCCCGGGTGAACACGGCCTCCTGTACGGCCATCTCGTCCGGGAAGCCGCGGTTGAGCCGCCCGCCGGCCTCGCTGTACTCGCCTTCCACGTTCTCCCGGACGACGACGAAGTCGACCTCGCCGGCCCGCGCCCCGCGCACCGGGCTGTCGATGCCCTCGAAGACTCGGATGGGCCGCAGGTTGACGTACTGGCGGAAGCCGCGGCGGATCGGGATCAGCAGTCCCCACAGCGAGACGTGGTCGGGTACCGCGGGATGGCCCACCGCGCCCAGCAGGATGGCGTCCTTGTCGCGGAGCTGGGCCAGGCCGTCGTCGGGCATCATGGCGCCCTCGCGCAGATACCGCTCGCACGACCAGTCGTCGTAGCTCGTGTAGGAGAGGGTGAAGCCGTGCCGGGGGCCGAGGATGTCGAGTACCTGCTGCGCGGGGGGCAGTACTTCGGTGCCGATGCCGTCACCGGGGATGAGGGCGATGCGGTGGTTCGTCATGCCTTCGATTCCAGCAACGCGCCCGGGGAGGCGTCCAAGACCGAAACCGGATCTCCCTTATAGCGGCCGCCTATCAGGCACCGGCCGCCTGCCGGGCAACCGCCGTCTGTCAGTCAGTGCTTGTGGGGACGGCCATCCTCCAAAAGGCGGCGGCCGCCGGGGACAGGACACCCCGGCGGCTGATCAGTGCAACCTTCAGCGCGGTCGCGGGTTCGATGTCCAGCACCTCGGCCCCCGTCCGCCGGGCGATCTCCCGCCAGGCATCCGTCACGACCGCGAGCCCGACCCCGGCCAGCACCAGCGGCAGCAGTGCGACCCGGTGCTCCGTCTCCGCCGCCACGCTGAAGTCGATGCCCCGGTCCCGCAGGGAGTCGACGTACGCCCGCATGCCCGTCCCGGGCTGTCCCACGATCAGCCGCCGGCCCGCCAGTTCCTCGCACGCCACCGCTTCCCGGCCGGCGAAGGGCCCGCCCGGCGGTACCACCAGTACGAACCGCTGCTCCCCCAGCACCTGCGCGCGGACCTCCGTGTCCGGCACCCTCCCGGCCGACGCCAGCAGGCCGAGCTCCGCGGCCCCGGTCCGCACCGCGCCGACGACATCCCTGGCCGTGAAGACGGCCCTGACCGCCACCGTCACGCCCGGATGGTGCCGGGCGAAGGAACGGATCAACGATGTCAGAGGCTCGACGGCCTGGGACGGCATCGACGCCACATCGAGGCGCCCCTCCCGCAGTGCGTGCACGGACGCCACGCTCGCCCGGGCGACCTCCAGGCTCCGCACCGCCGCACGGGCCGGTTCGATCAACGCCCGGCCCGCCTCCGTCAGCACCGCGCGGCGCCCGATCCGATGGAACAGCTCCGTACCCAGATCACGCTCCAGCGCCCGCACAGCCTGCGACAGCGACGGCTGCGACACGTACAGCGCCGCAGCGGCGCGGTTGAAACCCCCGCGGTCGACGACGGCCAGGAAGTACTCCAACTTCCGGATATCCATGGCTTCGATCTTCGCTGGTCGGCGCCGGACGCGGTCATGGACCCACTCGCTTGACCATCGTGTCGAGTGTCGGCCAAGGAGGACCGGCGTGCAGTGCGCGCAGCAGTTCTTCCCCGAAGCGCCTCCCGTTCGGGAACTGGTCGCCGATCTCGTAACGCCATGCGGTGACCATCGTCAGGACGAGCCGGCGGCAGTCGTCCAGCAGCTCCTTGTCGACGTTGGGGTAGTGCGCGCAGACCGCCTCGGGGACATGGGCGAGGTCGAACTCGACGGGGCCGCGGCAGCATGTCTCCAGGTCGATGAACAGCGGGCCGTTTCTCGTGCTGAGCACATTGCCCGGATGCGGTTCGCCGTGGAGCAGTTGCTCGGCGGCGCCTTTCTCGGCGATCGCTCGTCGCAGGCCTGCCAGTTGGCCGCTGAGGAAGGCTCGGTCCGCTTCGGTGAGTTTCGGCGAGCGGTGCGGGTCGGCGACAACTTCCTCCGCCTCCGTGATGCGGTCGGTGAACCGTGGGCTCGGGATAGCGATTGTGCGCATGCCGGCGTGCAGGTGCTCCAGTGCCTTGGCGTAGTCGGCCGGTGGGGTGTGGGGTGTCACGGGCTCGCAGTAGGTCCACAGTGTCACCGCGAAGCCATCGCGCGTGTGCACACGCGGGTCCGTCCGGGGCTCCAAGGGGCACACCGGGCTGCCGGTCTCGGCCAGTCGCTGAGCGAGCTCGACTTCGAACCGTGCGACCTCTTGCCCCACCGGGGCGACCCGGGCGAAAACGTCGCAGGGCGTCAGCCGCAGTGCCAGCTTGTTCGAGTTGTGCAGGACGATCGCGTCGTCGGCCGGCAGGTCGAGTGATGCGGCGAGCGAAGTCGCAGCCGCGATCGCACGCGTGACGTCGGGAATCTCCATCCTCGGATCCTGGCATGGATGGTGGGTGAGGGCCCCGTCGTGGACCCTCGACCGGGGCGGACGGCGCGGCGCCCCCGGTCCGGGCCGGACCGGGGGCGCCGTTGAGTGCAGGGGGCTGTCAGCCGCAGGGGATGACGTAGCGGACGGGCATCCAGTCGCCGTTGGGGTCCGAGCTGTAGGCCCGCGGGGTCTTGTAGATCATGGTGCCGCTGGGGTTGTACATCCGGGCCCGCCGGCTCTCCACGTTGCGGGTCTGGTCGTTGATCCAGGAGCCGCCCCGGCCCCAGGTGGACACGTAGTACTTCGTGTTGCACTGGTACATATCGATCCGGGTGCCCTGGTAGTTGTCCCTCTGGTAGGCACAGAAGTTCCCGGACACACCCGAGGAAAGACACGGGTCGGCGGCGGCGCGCATCCCGTTGCCGGAGGCGAAGTCGCGCGGGCGGGCCTCGCCCGGGAGGGCGACGAGAACCTCGCCCTTGCCCTTGAGGTCGATCTTGTTGAGCGCGACCTGGGTCCCGCCCATCTTCTTCAGGTAGCCGTCCACTTCCGCCTGCAACGCCGTGGTCTGCGCGCTGGTCAGGCGCGCGGACTCGGCCTGCTGGGCGAAGCGTGAGGCCGCCGGTGATCCCGATCCCGACCCTGCCTCTGCCGTGCCCACGCCCGTGACGAGCATGAGCAACCCGCCTGTCGCCGCGATGGCGATACGGCCCTTCTTGACTGCCATGTCTTCTTCCCCCTGCCTCTTCGCGGTTCGGTCCTCCGCTGGAGTCGCCGCCCTTCGCGGCGCCCTCAGAAGATTCCATTGGGGGGCAAGTGACTGCGTCCACCCTGGAGTTGAGCCGGGGTAAACCTTCGCGGTAGGCGCTGTGGACGACGGTGGTTTCGGCCACGCAATACCCACGCATTACCCCGGACGTAATCGACCGTCGTACTGGCGGGCGGCAGTCTTGGGTCATCGCCCCGCAAGCCGAGAACGACCTCACAGGAGGCTGGTCCGCCATGACCGCACATGACAGCGCCGCGTACGAGACCGCCGTCGCCCGTTACTTCGAGGCCTGGAACGTGGAGGGCGCCGAGAACATCAGCAAGGCCGTGGCCGCCGCCTGGACCGAGGACGGCACTTACACGGATCCGCTGGCCGACGTCCGCGGGCACGAGGGCGTCGCCGCCGTCATCAACGGCGCCCACGAGCAGTTCCCCGGCTTCGAGTTCCGCCGCACCGGGACGGTCGACGGGCACCACGACATCGCGCGCTTCAGCTGGGAGCTCGTGTCGCCGGCGGACGGGTCCGCGCCCGTGGCCGGGTTCGACGTCATCACGCTGGCCGAGGACGGGCGGATCCGGAGTGTGCACGGTTTCCTGGACCGCGTGCCGACAGCCTGAACGGGCTGGACGGACACAGTTCGCCCTACGGCCCTTGTCGGGTCGTAGGGCGAACTGGCGGCGTTACACGCTCAGTTGGTCCAGTAAAGGTACTTCCATGCGCCGTGCGTCGTGGAGTTCACGTTGTCGCCGGACGAGCCGTTGACGTAGGTGGAGCGCATGCGTGCCTTGATGCCGGACTGGTCCGGCCCCTCCAGGGTGACGGCCGATGCGCCGCTCGTGCCGATCGGGAAGTACTGCGAGTCGGCAGAGTGCCATCTGCCGCCCGAGCGGACCTGGAGGTCGAAGCGCTGTTTGCGGCCCTTGTAGTAGCTCATGGTCGTGGTGAGGACCGGGTCCGTGCGCTTGTGGAACCAGTAGTAGGTCGTCGAGCCGATCTTCGCCTTCTTGTAGTGCTTGGCCACGGAGGTCGAGATGTTGACCTTGGCGTAGGCCGTGGACTTCGCCGTCTTGGGCGCGGTGCGGGCATCACCCTTGTAGACGGCGGTGACGGTGGTGTCCCGCTTCATGTCGACCGTGGCGGCAAGGTTGCCGGCGGAGTTGACCTTTGCGGTTCTGATCAGCTTGTTGGGCTTGTCGTCACCGTAGGGGTTCGCCCAGATCTCCACCGTGCGGTTCTTGTACGTCGAGCCGAGGTGCGCGGTGAAGGAGACGTCGGCGCCGTAGCCGTAGGTCTTGCCGTTGTTGTTCAGCGTCAGGGTCGCCTTGGTGCGGGAGACCTCGACCTTGTCGGACGCGGTGACGTTGGTGTGCTCGGCGTCGCCCGCGTACGTGACCTGGTACGTCACCTTGCCGCCGGCGGGCGGGGTGTCGGTGAAGCTGAAGGTGCCGTCCGCCTTGACCGTGACGGCGGGCAGCGCCTTGCCGTCGGGGCTCTCCAGGTCGGTGCGGGTGGCCTGGAGCTTGGTGCCGCTGGGCAGCGGCACGGTGGCCGTGATCTTCCCCTGCACGGTGAGCTTCTTGCCGCGGGTGGCGGTCGAGGGGGCGCTCACCGTCAGGGTGGGGGCGTTCAGCGTCGGGTCGGTGAGCACCTTGAGGCGGTAGCCGCCGCCCGCCTCGACGAGCGCGAAGACCCGTGAGGAGTCCGGTGCCCACCGCAGGGCCGCCGTGCCGGCGCTGCCGTTGGAGTACGTGCGGACCGGGCGAGCGGCGTTGGGCCGGTAGACCGCCACCTTGGCGCCGTTGACCTGGGCGACGAGCCCGTTCGGGGCGATGTCGGCGCGCTGCCCTGCGGGGTAGGCGCCCGCGGCCGTGAACTTCCCGTCGGCGTAGGCGTCGCGTTGGGCGCCGTTGACCAGGACCTGGGCGGCGTCGGGCACGAGGTCGATGTCCCCGATGCCGTCGTTCAGCGAGTAGTCGCCCTGGTAGTAGGCGGTCATCCGGGGTGCGTTGCCGGAGACGTCGACGACGGCCATGGAGTCCGAGGACAGGCCGGTCTGGCCGACGGCCAGCAGGCCGGGCGCGGACGGGTCGGTGTCCAGGAGAGCCGGATCGTGGATTCCGGGATGCGCCTGCGGGAACAGGCCGAGCTGCACCGCCGTGGCCGGCTCGGCGGCCGGGTCGACGGAGCCGAGGTCGCCGTCCCACTGGTCGCCGTAGGTGAACCAGACCTTGCCGGCGGCGAAGGCGATGTGGCGCGGGCCCGTGTCGGTGGCGACAGCGTAGCGCGCCTTGATGGCGAGGGTGGCCGCGTCGATGGCCACGATCTCGTTGCTGCCTTCGGCGGCGGCGTACAGGGTGGAGCCGTCCTGGGACAGGGCGAGGCCGGAGACCCCGCTGATGCCGCTGACCGAGCCGGTGAGCGCGCCGGAGTAGTCGGCGGCCAGTACCTTCCCGGCCGTGCGGTCGCCGACGAAGACCCGCTTGAGTCCGCCGTCGGCGACGATGCCGCCGGGCGCTGCGACGACGGCGGTGGCGGCCGTCGCGGGCGCGGCGGTGACGGCGCTCAGGGCCGCCGAACTGAAGAGCACCGCGAGAGCGGTCGCGGTCGAAAGGGTGCGCGTACGCACAGTGTTGTACCCCCACAGAGAATCCCGGTGGATGGCCGGGAGATGAGAGCGCCGCGCGCCACCTCGCACGACCGCTGGAGTGCGGTCAGGGGGAGGGGGTGCGGCTGCTGTGGCGCAGCGTATGGCATGGCGGGGACAAGGGGGGTGGGAGGGGGTTCCCCGGGTGGGTCCCGGGGTGGGTCCCGGGGTGGAGACCGGCCGCGGCGGTGCACGCTTTCGGGGCCTGCCGACGACCCGAAGTCAGCGTGGGCACCCGGGTGGTGCTGGTGCGGCGGAGAACTCGACGGCGACGTCGTAGAGGCCGGGGTGTGGCGTGACCGGTGTGTGCGGGTTCTCGCCCGCGGCTCGTGTGCGTCGGTGGAACTCGGGGTCCGCGCCGGCCCTTTCGTAGGCGTCCAGGCTTTCCCAGTGGGAGACGTTGACGAGCTGGAAGCGGGTCTGCGACGAGTGGGCCCGGTGCAGTCGGGAGTCGAGGAAGCCGGGCTTGGTGCTCATGAGCGCGGCGCGCTGCTCCCACTGTGCGATGAACGCGTCGAGGTGTTCGGCGGCTATGTCGAATACGTTGATGAACGTGACGCACGGGTCCGGTGTGGTCGCCGGTCGGGTCGCCGGTCGGTCGGTGGATGGGGTGTGTGCGGTCATGGGGAGAGAGCTCCGGGGGTGGCGGTGGTGGTGGCGTTGTCCGGCCGGTCGGTCGGCAGGCCGGGCTCGGCGTGGGGTGAGGTGGGGTGGGCAGCGGGTGGGTCAGGTTCTGGCGCGCAGTGCGGTGAGTTGCAGGACGGTGAACACCGTGACGGGGATGGCTTGCAGGATCGTCCACGCCGTGCCGGCCGGGTTGGGCTCCCACCAGTCCAGGGCGAGCGAGGCGACACTCGCCGCCACCCACAGGGCGCCGGTGGCGATGACGAGGCGTACCGGTGCGGTGGGCGGATGAGTGCGGCGGGCCGCCAGAGCGACGCCGACGCCGATCGTCAGCATCAGGGCGCCGCAGGTGAGCACCAGTGTCTCGCCGACGCCCAGGAGCCGGGCGAGAGGGCCGGAGGCGGCGAGGTAGAGCAGCGCGAACGTGATCATTCCGGCCGCGTCGAGGGCGAGGAGGCGGCGCAGCGAGGGAAGGGCGGACCGGTGGCGGTTCGTCGGGGTGGCGTGTGCGGGTGACGGTGTCATGAGGTCTGCGCACCGGTGAGGGCGCCGGGCGTGTGCGGCGGGATGGCGTAGTTGAGGCGGAGCCCGGGAGTGTTGTGGTCGAGGCGGCGTCCAGGAGTGTGGTGATCGAGACGGCGTCCGGGAGTGTGGTGGTCGAGGCGGCAGCCGGTGGCGGCGAAACCCTGCCGGCCGGGCCACAGCGCCGGACCCTTCGTAGGGGCGGTCAAGGCTTCGATGTCGTGTCGCTCCACAGTTTTTCCGCTCCTTCGTCGGTGGCAACGGAAGCGATCCTGAGGGGGTTATATGACATCGGCCGTCATGTTTGGGCCGTCATATTCTGCGCGGGTGAAGTTCGACCGTCTGCTCTCGATCGTGCTGCTGCTCCAGCACCGTGGCCTGGTGCCGGCCAGGGAGCTCGCCGAGCGCCTGGAGGTGTCACAGCGCACCATCTACCGTGACGTGGAAGCCCTGTCGGCGGCCGGTGTGCCGGTGTACGCCGAGCGCGGCAAGGCGGGCGGTATCGGGCTCGTGGAGGGGTTCCGTACCGATGTCACGGGGCTGACCACCGATGAGGCGCGTGCGTTGTTCGTGCTGGCGTCGCAGAGTGCGCACTCGGCGCTCGGCCTCGACCGGGCCCTTGGCTCCGCGCTGCGCAAGGTGATGGCCGCGTTGCCCGCCCCGCACCGCCCGGCGGCCGAGCTGACCAGCCGCCGCATCCTCGTCGAGCCGGATCGCTGGCGTGCCGCGCCCCGCCAGGAGCATGGCCTGGAGGCGCTGTACGCAGCGGTCCTCAGCGACCGCCGGCTGCGGGTGCGCTACCGCCACAGCGGCCAGAGCAAGCTGCGCACTTACACCGTCGATCCGTACGGGTTGGTGGCCAAGGCCGGCACCTGGTACCTGGTCGCGGACCACAGGGGCAGGCCTAGGCTCTTGCGTACCGACAGGCTGTCGCACGTCAATGTCGTCGAGAGCGCGGTGCGCCGCCGGCCCGGCGTGGAGCTGGCCCAGGTCTGGCACGGTCTGCGCCGCGAGGTGGAAGAGCGTGGCGGTGGCGTGCAGATCACTGTCCGGGTGCGCAGGGAGCGGCTGGACATGGTGACCCGTATCGCCGGCGGCCACTTCGCCGGGCCGCCCGTCCCGGAGGCGGCCGGTGGTGAGGAGTGGCTGCGGGTGGAAGTCGTCTATCCGGTCGTGGAGGCGATCCGCCATCTGCTGCAGTTCGGCGCCGACGTCCGGGTCGTGGGGCCTCCCGAGGCCCGGGCGGAGATGGCGTGCGCGGTCGCCGAGCTGGCCGGGGCGTACGGCGCTGACACTGGCCCTGGCCCTGGCCCTGGCCCTGGCCCTGGTTAAACGGTGGTTGGAGGACGGGCGGGCTCGGCTCGCGGTGGCGGTCTGGTGCCGGTCCCTCTCCCCCGACTGCTCGACGTCCTGCAGACCGGCCGGGGAGAAATCGGCTCAGGCTCTGAGCTTGGTCTTGGTGCCTCACGGGGGTGTGGTTGTTGATCACCCGGCAGGGGTGGCTGGGGGAAGCTGGTCGCGCACCCATCGGGGATGGGGGTTGGTGTGCGGGCGGCCCGCCACGATGACGGTCGGCACGGTCTCATCGCCGTCGTTGGCCGCCCTGACCACGGCGGCTGCCGCCGGGTCCCGCCAGATGTCGACCCAGTGCACCCGACGGGCGTCGCGGCCCAGCCGGATGCGCAGCCGTATGCAGTACTTGCAGCCCGGCCGCCACAGGACGACCGGCCGCCCATCGGCCGCGCTGCGGCGCTGCGCCTCCCGCGCACCGGTCGACCGCGGGAAGAGCAGGGGCGAGTTCACGCCCGCGAGCACCAGGAACACCAGCAGCAGTGCCACCGCTGTGCCGGAACTCCCCCTGAGGGCCGCCCCGGTCGCGACGGCGCCGCCACAGAGCACAAACAGCATCGGCGGGATCCAGGCGCGCATCATGGTGACGCAGGCTATCGACAGAGCGGCATGCTCCTGGGACTGGCATGCTCCACAGACCGGCATGCTCCTGGGACTGATATCGATCTGCATTGGGTTGCCCGGAGGAATCGGCTCCCGCTCCCCCGGGCTCCCACGGAATCGTGCGTGACAATCTCTCGTTCCGGATCAGCAGGAACTGGTGCGCAGGGCCCGCCAGGTGTCGGTGCCGACGTCACCGTCGACTGTGATGCGTGCACAGCTCTGTAGCCACCTCACGCCCCTGAGGGTGGCCGGCCCGAAATCGGAATCCTGCTCCAGCCACTCGGGGAAGGCGCTGTAGTAGTTGAGGAGACACTGCACTTCCCAGACCCGGATGTTGGACTGCCCGTACTTGGTGAGCCTTGTGCCGTCGTAGCGGCCGCAGGGCTCCATCGCCGTGGAGGCGGTCGAGGCCGTCGAGGTGGTCGAGGCGGTGGACTGGTCGGCCTGTGCCGCGGCCGGTGACGGAGCGGCGGCGAGGCCGAACAGTACCCCTCCGGACAGGACGAGTGCGGCCAGCGAGCGAGCGTACGCGGACTTCATGCTTCCTCCGATCGTTGCCCCATGCGTGCTTCGCGGCTCAGTGTGGAGCGCTGCTCGCGGCGCCCGACACCTGCGTACGTCTGGACGCAATGTTCCTGGTCAGCGGGCTGCCTCCTCCTGCTGGGGGAACCGAGCCCGAAAAGCATCTGGTACCGGACCCGCCGGGCCCCGGAGCATGAAGTGCAGACCGGCACAGCCAGTCAGCCACGGGGGCACGGGGGCACAGGCCATGCTGAGGATTCACTTCACGGGAGACGACCTGGCACGAACCGTGCTGGCCGACGAACCCGACGCGCTGTGGGAGGTGTCGATCAGTCTGCACCGGCTCCAGCGCCGCGACACCGGGGTGGTCTTCGGGCCGTGGCGTGCCCAGGCCCTGCCGCGCCTCCCCGCGTCGGTTCGGCTGCTGTCCTCGCTGGCCCCGGCCAAGGGCTACTGCCCGGACTTCCTCACACCCGCCCAAGGGGCCCCACGCGCCGCGCAGATGGAGGCGTTCCGCTCCACCGGCCGTGAGACGATCCGCACCGAGCTGGGCGAGTTCCGCCGGCAGAATCCTCATGTGCGGCTGCCGTCGTGGTGCGCCCAGCTCGCGGAGGGTGACGCCGAGACGCTGGGGCGTCTCGCGGACGCCACGGACAGCTACTTCGATGCCTGCCTGACGCCCCACTGGGACCGCATCCGCACGCAGGTGCACCACGACCGGGCGCGTCGCACGGCAGTCCTCGCGGACGGCGGCTGGGAAGTCCTGTTCCGCACCCTGCATCCCACGGCGCGCTGGAGCCATCCGGTGCTGGAACTCGACTATCCGGTGGACCAGGAGATGCATCTGCAAGGGCGCGGCCTGGTCCTGCAACCGTCCTTCTTCTGCCGCTACAACGTCACCAGCCTCTTCAACCCACGGCTGCCGCCCGTCCTGGTCCACCCCATCGACCACGATCTCGACTGGGCGCTGCCCGCTCGCCCCGGAGGCAGGCCGAAGCCCCTCACCATGCTGCTCGGCACCACCCGGGCACGGCTCCTGGGCGCGGCGGCGAACGGTGCGGCCACCACCCGGCAACTGGCCCGCATCACCCACACCACGCCCCCCAACGCCAGCCGGCACCTCACCGCCTTGCGCGAAGCCGCTCTGGTCCGCAGCCTCCGCCACCGCAACACGGTCCTGCACACCGCCACTCCCCTGGGCATCGCCCTGCTCAACGGCCATCAGCCCTCTCTCCCCGCCTGAGGACCGCCGGCCTCGGTCCTTGATGCCCGATCGTGATCCACGGGTGCGCAACCCCGTGTCGACCCCGCCTGTCTGAAAGGCGCCGGAGGAGGGCTTTCCGGCGCCTTCGGTACAGAGACACAGAAGTACAGCGATGCAGAGATGCAGGGATCGGAGATCAAGTGGGCAAGAAGGTCTGGAGAGCTGTCGTGGCCGGTGGCGCCGCGGCGGTGTTCACGGGCGTGGCCGCGGTGCCGGCCGGGGCGGCCGAGGGCGGGGTCTCCTTCACCCGCGTCCAGGTGAACGGCGGCAAGCCGATCGTGATCGGGGTGTCCGAGGAGGTCGCGGTGCCCACCTCCTTCCGGATGACGACCACCCACAAGTGGAAGTGGTCGGCGGTGTTCCTGTACCGCGGCAATACCGATGAACGACTGTGGCACGCCATCGAGACGAGCGACTGCCACGAGGTGAGCAGGGGCGTCTGCGACTTCGACGAGACGATGTACTTCGACCCCAGCGTGTGGGACATGCGCAACAGCGAGGCCGGAGCCTGGAAGGTGGCGGCCGAAGTCGGCTTCAAGGGCGGCGGCGGTGACACGGACGACAAGGGCCTGACCGCCTACGTCAAGCGCAACTCCCGCCTGAGCGTGAACGCCGCGCCCGAGCCGGTGGCCAAGGGCAGGACCATCACCGTGACCGGCAAGGTGACGCGGGCCAACTGGGAGACGAAGAAGTACGGCTCCTACGGAAGCCGCCTGGTGACCTTGCAGTTCAAGCCCAGCGGAGCCACCTCCTACACCACGGTGAAGAAGGTGCGCGCCAACGGCTCGGGGGCTCTCAGAACGACCGTGAAGGCGTCCAAGACGGGCGCGTGGCGCTGGGTGTACTACGGCAACACCACCACCGGGCCGTCGACTTCGGCCGCGGACAACGTCGTGGTGCGGTAAGGACCCTTCCTGCGAGCGAGCCCGTTGCCGCGAGCCCGTTGCCGCGAGCCCGTTGCCGCGAGCCCGTTGCCGCGGCCTACTGGTCGCGCTCGGGCCAGCGGGGGCCCTGATCGGTCCAGGTGACACCCTTGTTGCGGCAGAGGCAGAAGGGGTGGCCGACGGGGTCGGTGTAGACGCGGAAGCCGTAGCCGTCGGGGTCGACGCAGTCCCGCTCCAGGGTCGCACCCAGGGCCAGGACGCGGTGCTGTTCGGCCTCGATGTCGTCGACTTCGAAGTCGAGGTGGAACTGCTTGGGGTGCTCGTTGCCGGGCCACTGCGGGGCGCGGTACTCCTCCACCTTGGTGAAGGCCAGTTCGATCTCGCCGAACCGGATACCGGCCCAGTTCTCGTCACTGCCCTCCTTGACGGGGAGCCCCACCACCTCGGAGTAGAAGGCTGCCAGTTCCATCGTGTCCGGGCAGTCGATGATGAAGTCGGTGAGTCGTAGCATCCCGCGATCTTGCCACAAGCCCCCGCCGGCCCGGCCGGCGTCGCAAGCCGCTTGCTGTGGCGTCCAGTTGGTGCGCGGACCGGGCGCCGCGGAATCCGTCGGCTCACCAACGGCGCCCGCCCATACCCCCGCCCGGCCGGGGTACCCGGCCACTCGGCACGAGAGCACCAGCCCGTTGATTCCAAGGAGGCACCGGCCGTGCACGGCTTAAGGCGCTGGCTCGACCGCAGCCTGTTCGCGCAGGCACTGCTGATCTTCCCGCTGAGCGTGGGGATCATCGCCCTGTTCCGGCCCGACACACATCCCGCGCGCTGGCTGATCCAAGGTGCGATCTACACCGGGGCCGCCGTCGCCGGCCTTGTCTTCCAGCGCCGCGGGATCAGCCGCGCCGTCGGCTCGCACCCCCGCGCGGTCACCGAGCTCAACCGCAGGATCCGGCACCGCGAGGTGCCGAGCGACCCCGCGGAACGGGCGACGATGCGACGTCTGGTCGCCGAACACCAGAGGCGGCTGGAGCGGACAGGGCGGTGGCTGCCGTACTGGCTGGGCGTCATGGGCTTCATCGCGGTGGTCATGCTCGTGCTCGGCACGGCCACCGGCTCGCTGGTCCCCTCGCTCCTCTTCGCTGCCGGTGTGGGCGCGTTCTGCTGCTGGATCCTCTGGATGCGGCGCCGCAACAAGGAGCGCTGCCATTTCATGGCCTCGGCGTTGCGGGAGCGGACGAATCAACCGGTGGGGTGATCCCCCGCATCGCCCCGGGCCCCGGCACCTGCCCGGGCGCGCGCGAGGTCGACGCGGGCCTGTCCGCCCTGCTCGGTGAGCCACGGCCGGTCCGGCGTGCGGTCAGGCGCAGGCCGCTTGGAGGAGGGTTTCGGCTGCGGTGGTGCGGGCGTAGAGGACGGAACGGCCGGCCCGGTGGGCGCTCACCAGGCCCGCGTCGCGCAGTGCGGTGAGACATTGGGACACCCCGGCCGGGGAGAGCCCGGTGCGGTGTGCCAGCTGTGTGGTGGAGGCCGGGATCTCCAGCTCGGTCAGCAGCAGGGTGCGCGAGCGGCCCAGCACGGCGCGGAGGGTGTCGGCCCGTGGGACGGGCCGCGCCTGCCAGAGCGAGCCGACACCGCGTGCCTGATAGGCGAGTTGGGGCGGATCCGGCAGTGTCGTGCGGGTGCGCAGCCTCGGTCCGGTGAAGGCCGAGGGGATCAGCAGCAGTCCCGTGCCCGCCGTCGTGCGGGTCAGTGGCTGCTTGCGGTGGGCCATCCGCAGCGCGTTGCCGTCCCAACTCACGGACGTGTGCAGGTCGTCGAGGAGGTGGCCGGCGCCGTGCTCGGCGGCCAGGCGGGCCCGGTGCAGGATGTCCGCGTCCAGGACCGCCCGGATGCGCGCCCAGTAGGGGGCCAGCGCCAGTTCCCAGTAGGTTTCGAGCTCTTCTGTGACCTTGGCGAGGAGTGCCTGCGGGTCCTGGCGCAGGGCTCGCAGCCGGGGGCCGAGGGTTCCCTGGTGGCGGGCCAGGTGGTCGAGGTCCCGGCGCACTCGGTCGGCGGGCGCGGCCCGGATCGCGGCCCACTCTGCCGCCGGGGCGGGCGCCGGGCCGGTGGGGGCCGGGTTGAGGAAGTCGGGGACGTAACCGCCGCCGGGCGGGACCAGCTCGCCGAGCCAGCCCCGGTCCAGCCCGGCGGCCACCAGACGCGGGCGTACCTGCTCGGCCCAGGCGCGGTGCACCGGATGCGCGGTGCCGGATCGCAGCAGCCGGAAGCTGGGCGCGACCTCCCACATGGGTGAGACCGCGAAACGCACCCGCGCCAGATCGCTCGTCGAGAACGCCAGCTCCGCCAGAACGACCCCTCCTCGATGGATTCACCCATGCCTGAATCAATGGCCGGCCAGCCTACCGTGCGCAGATCATCCCGCCATGACCTCACAGACGATCACCGCGGCGGCATCGGGCACCTGGCAGCTCGGCGACCTGACGGTCCACCGGATCGGGTTCGGCGCGATGCGGCTGCCGCAGCACGGCGAGGCGTTCGCGGCCGATGCCGTACCACGCGACCGCGGCCAGGCGGTCCGTGTGCTGCGCCGGGCCGTCGAGCTCGGCGTGAACCACATCGACACCGCCGCGTTCTACTTCTCACCGCTGCGCTCGGCCAACGAGCTGATCAACCAGGCGCTGGCCCCCTACCCGGACGACCTCGTCATCACCACCAAGGTCGGGCCGGGCCGCGACCCCTCGGGCCAGTGGCTGGCGCACGCCACCCCCGAGCAGCTGCGCGGCCAGGTCGAGGAGAACCTGCGCCAGCTCGGCCGCGACCACCTCGACGTGGTGAACCTGCGCATCGTCGGGACCGACTCGATCGCCGAACGCTTCGGCGCACTCGCCGACCTGCGCGAGGCCGGACTCATCCGTCACCTGGGCCTGTCCAACATCCGCCCCCACCACCTGGCCGAGGCCCAGCGCATCGCGCCGGTGGTCTGCGTCCAGAACATGTACGGCATCGGCGCATCGCCCGAGCAGAAGGAGTTCCTGGACCTGTGCGGTGCACAGCGCATCGCGTTCGTGCCGTTCTACTCGATCGCCGGCACCGGACGCACCGCCGGCGCGAGCACCGAGCACAGCCCGCAGGTGCAGGCCGTCGCCCGTGCCCACGGTGTGAGCGCGGCCCAGATCCGGCTGGCGTGGACGCTGCACCAGGGTTCCCACGTCCTGGCCATCCCCGGCACCGGCGACCTCGACCACCTCGTCCAGAACGTCGCCGCCGGCGCCCTGCGCCTGTCGCAGGAGGAACTCACCGCCCTGGATCCCCTCCACCACGAGACGGCATGAGCAAGGACCGACGCGGCACCGCGGCCTCTACGAGTCCGTCGCGCCCACGGGTCCCCGATCTCCACGAAGGACATCGCCAAGTGCCAGGGGAAGGCAGCCGGTCAGCTGGGTGTAGTCGTTGGAGACGCGGTCCCAGCGCTGTTCGCGCACCGAGGCGAACATGGAGGAGAAGGCGTAGCCCCACCAGGGGTCCAGGCCGGTCGCCGCGGTCTGGGTGTGGAATGTCTCCGGTGGGATGTTTTCGTACGTGACCGGTCTTCCCCATGCCGTCGCCGCGACCGAGGCGATGCCGGCCAGGTCGGTCACGTCCGGGCCGGTGATGTCATGGTGGCGGCCGGTCGGCTCTGCGGTCGCGAGTGCGGTGAGGGCGCGGGCCACGTCGTCACGGGCCACCAGGGAGATCCGGCCGTCCGCAGCCGGGAGGCGCAGCAGCCCGGTCGTGCGGGCCTCGGTGAGCCAGTGCTGGAAGAACTCGATGTAGAGCGCCGCCCTGGCGAACGAGTACGGGATGCCGGAGGCCCGGAGCAGGTCCTCGGTGAGGTGGTTGACCACGGCGTAGCAGAACGGGGATGTGGCGTCGGCGTCGATGCTGCTCAGCGCCGCCACGTGACCGACGCGCTCGGCTGCCGCGGCGGCGACCACGTTGCGGTGGTGCAGCAGCATCCGCGCGTCGGGCCCGTCACTGGAGACGAGGACAAGGGTGTCCACGCCCTTGAACGCCGCGCGCAGCGCGGGCGGATCGGCGTAGTCGGCGACGGCGACCTCCACCCCCGGCGGCACCGCCGCGGTGGGCAGCTTCCGCCTGGTGACCGCTACGACGTCCACGCCGTCCCGGCCCGCGAGCAACTGCACCACCCGCCCGCCCAGGCCTCCCGCTGCCCCCGTCACCGCTATGCGCACCGTTGCCCCCATCGCCTTGCCAGTCGGCGGATGTCACCCTATCCGGCCCTCCTCCCCCCGCCCTTCGAAGCGCGTTCGAGGGCGCGTTCGAGGGCTGTTACAGGTCGCCGTGCCCAGTTCTCCCTGGGTGGCATCGTGTTGGGGTCGAGCCGGTGCGTCCGGGTGTGGGCGGGGCGATGTCCAGCGGCGCGGACTACACGTCGCCCGGTCGGGCCAGGGGTGGGGCGGGCCCGGCTACGCCGCCTTCGCCTCGATGAGGCCGAACCCGTAGGCCTCGTCGATCGGGCGTACCGACACGATCGTGAGTCCCGCCCGGGCGCACAGTTCCTCGAAGTCCTTGCGCGTGCGTTCCCGGCCGCCCGCGCCCACGAGCATATGGAGATCGCTCAGGTAGGTGAGGCCGGCGGTCCGCGGGTCGACGATCTCGGGCAGCACGGGATCCACGATCAGCACCCGCCCGTCGGGGGGCAGCACCTCGCGGCAGTTGCGCAGGATGGTCGCCGCCAGGTCGTCGGACCAGTCGTGCAGCACGCTCTTGATCAGATAGACGTCGGACCCCTCGGGCACCGACTTGAAGAAGTCCCCGGCCACCAGGGTGCACCGGCTCGTGAGGTCGTGCTCCCGCAGCCTCTCGGGGGCCTGGGCGAGTCCCTCCTGCGAGTCGAAGACGACTCCGCTCAGGGCCGGATGCGCGCGGAGCACCGCGGTCAGCAGTGTGCCGTCGCCACCGCCGACGTCGGTGACCTTCGCGAACCGGCCGAAGTCGAAGGCGTGCGGCAGCGCGGCGGCGGTCGCCGCGGTGCCCTGGCTCATCGCGGTGTTGAACTGCGCGGACAGCTCCGGGCGTTCCTTGATGTAGGAGAAGAAGTCCTGGCCGAAGACCGTCTCGAACGTACTGGCACCGGTCCGTATGCCCTGCTCCAGGAGTTCCCAGGGGCGCAGGATCTCGGGGTCGGTGAGCATGCCCACCAGGGCCGCCATGGAGTCGGGGCGGCCCGTGTCGAGCAGGGTGCCCGCGGGCGTGGCCGCGAAGGAACCCGGGGCCCGCTCGGTGAGGAGGCCGAGGCCGGCCAGGGCCCGCAGCAGCCGGTTCATGGCCTGCGGCTGGGCGCCGGCCGCTGCGGCCACCTCGGCGGCCGTACGTTCCTCGTCGCCGATCAGGTCGAACACCTTCAGCCGTGTCGCGACGCGCAGGGTCTGGACCACCATGTTCCCGAAGGCCAGCTGGGCCACGTGCCCTCGGGCCGCCTGCTCGGCTTCCCTGGTGTCCTCGTTCGCCACAGGTGCTCCCCTTCCGCTCCGGCCGGCGCGCGGCCGGCTCTCACCGGCCGGCCGCGCGAGTGGAGTCAGGCTAACCGTCCGACTCACCGGCCACAGTGGGATATTCGGGCACAAACGACTCCCGGATTTGGGCCCGTCAGCCGGCTCCGTCAGTCGGGTCCGTCAGTCGGGTCCGTCCTCGTGCGCTCGACTGTCTTCCCGGGCATGCGCGGCGAGTTGCTACTCGCCCCCTGGGGCGGTCTCGGCGCAGGGCTCTTCCTGCTCGACGATCCGGGAGAGGAGAGCCATGAGCTGGGTTCGCTCGGCAGGGGTCAAGGCGGCGGTCAGCTCGTCGTTCGCCTCACGGCCCAGTTTCTCCGTTTGCAGCAGGCGCCGTTTTCCGCTCGGCGAAAGGGAGATGGCGTTCTTGCGGCGGTCCCTGGTGTCCGGCGCGCGGGTCACCAGGCCGTCGTTCTGGAGGTCGTTGAGGATCGTGACCATGTCCTTGGGGTCGATGTTCAGGCTGCGGCCCAGCTCGGCCTGCGATACGGGACCCAATTCGGCGACGGCCGACAGGACGGCATGGTGCATCATCCGCATGCCCGCCTGAGCGAGGGCCTCGGCGACGAGTCGGTGCCCCCGGGCCGCGGCACGGCCCAGGAGCCAGCTGGGCAGGGAGCGGATACGGGCGGGAGCGCGGGGGGTCTCGGGCATGGAGCCAGAGTAGCCAGAAAATCATTGGGGGCCCCTACGATTCCTCGTTATCGTTGGGTCCCCCAATGATCTGGAGGTGTGTATGCGGCGTGTCCGGTTCTACGAGCACGGCGGTCCGGAAGTGCTCCGTGTCGAAGACGCGGAGGCCCCCGAGCCCGGCCCGGGGGAACTGCTGGTCCGCACGGAAGCCATCGGCGTGACCCTTCCCTCCGTGCGCAAGGTGCGCGGAGAAGGCGGAGAAGACGCCAGGGCGCCGCTGCCGGGCGTCCTTGGAGGCGAGGTCGCCGGGACGGTGATCGCGCTCGGTCCGGACGTGAGGGATTTCGAGGTCGGCCACCGCGTCACGTCGCTCACTTTCCGCGGCGGCTCGTACTCCGAACTCGCCATCGCCCCCGGCTTCATGGCGAGCCGCATACCGGAGGGGGCGACCGCCGTCCAGGCCGTCGCGCTGATGCGCAGTGGACATGTCGCCTTCGCCGCCCTCGCCACGGCCCGCCCTCTTGCGAGCGAGTCGGTCCTGATCACGGGCGCCGCGAGCGGAGTGGGACATCTCGCGGTCCAACTGGCCAAGCTCCAGGGCATCGGACGGGTCGTCGCGGCCGTGAGTTCGCACACCAAGGCGGAGTTCCTGCGCGGTCTGGGCGCCGACGAGGTCGTGACCTATGACAGCGAAGACTGGGGGGAGCCGGTCGACGTGGTCCTGGACGGAGTCGGCGGAGAGCTGCTCCCGCGCGCCGTCTCGGCCCTTGCACCCGGCGGGCGGCTCGTCTTCTTCAACTCGGGCGGCGGCACCGTGCCGGCCTTCGACCTCCTGGCAGGGTCGAAAACCATCACCGGGCTCACCATGGCGAGGTTTGCCGGCACGCAGCGCGAGCTCTACGACCGGCACGGCGAGCAGTTGTGGAAGCTGACCCTGTCCGGACAGTTGCAGCCGGCCGTCCACGCCCGCATTCCGCTGGCCGACGCGGCACGAGCACACGAGATCATCGAAGCCCGCGCCAACCTCGGCAAGGTCGTCCTGCTGCCCTGACAGCGAAGCCGAGGCGCGTCGGGAAACGCGTGGCCTCTGCGGCCGGGAGGCCCCCACAGCCCCGCGGCCTCGTCGCAGTCGGAGCCCCCACCCCGCTTCGCGGTTCACAAACACGTACGCCGGAGATCGACTCTCGGGGTGGGCGTCACATGGCTGAATGTGTGGGGGCGCGACGGGCGGGCGGCGGGAGGGAAGGCGCGGGGTGCGGGGGCCGGGCGCAGAGGCGGGGGCCCGGGGTGGTGCGGCGGGGGCGGGTCGGGCGGGTCGGCGCTGCTCCCGGGCGTGTTGAGGGGCGGGGCGGGGTGGCGGACGAGGGGCGTGGGCGGGGCGTCCCGCGGGCGTTCCGGCGGGTGCGCGGGGGCTCTGCCGCCACAGGCGTTCTCCGGAAAAAAGGGGCATAACGCAATTGCATGAAATCCCGGAAGAGTTCTCTGTTCATGGCGGAATCTCATGATACTCTCGCCGCGTTATGCGCTTCGGTCCGGGGGAGGAGAAGCAGCGTGATGATCGGAATGCCAGGGGAGACCACCCCTGGGGGGGAACTTCCTAAAGATCAGTTCTGCCGGCCCGTCGGGCCCGGCCACTCGACCGAAGTTTCCGCTTCAATCACCCAGATTCCGATCCACCTGCTCCGCGACGCGGATTCCCCTCGTCTCGGCGGTGTCGACCAGGATCATGTGCGCACGCTGGCTTCCTGCCCCGATAAACTTCCGCCGATCATCGTGCACCGTTCGACCATGAAGGTCATCGACGGAATGCACCGGCTGCACGTGGCGCGGCTGAACGGCCGGGAAACCATTGAGGTCCGCTTCTTCGAGGGATCGAACCGTGAAGCGTTCCTCTTGGCCGTCGAGCTGAACTTGAAGCACGGCCTCGCCCTTTCCCTCTCCGACCGCAAGAAGTCGGCGATGAAGATCCTGGAGAGTTTCCCCGAGTGGTCGGACCGGGCGGTCGCCGTGAAGACCGGGCTTTCCGGGAAGACCGTCGGGGTGTTACGCCGGAAATTCGCGGGACAGATCGCCCAGGCCCCCTTGAGGGTCGGGCGCGACGGCCGGGTCCGGCCGCTCAATTCCCATAAGGGGCGGCAGAAAACCGTCGGAATTCCGGACCAGGAGCCGGACATCGTCCTGCGGAAGACCCGGGAGGCCGCCGAGACGGCGGGCATGTCCGTGCCCGCGGCCCGGGACGCGCAGAAACGGTTGTGCAGGGAGGAAGGGCCACCGTCCGGCGCCGCGGCGAAGCCTCGGGTGCCGCAGGGCGCTTTCGAGGCGATGGGTGTGCTCGTCGACACCCTCGCCCAGCTCGAGTCGCTGAAGCGGGACCCCGCCCTGAAGTACAGCAACGACGGGCGGGAGATGATCCGCTGGCTGGAGGCCCGCATCATCCGCAAGACCGATCCCGGTCTGGTGCTGCAAGCTCCGCCGCATCAGGCGCGGAAGATCGCCGCGCTGGCCCGTGCGTGCGCGGCGCAGTGGAACTGCATAGCGATGCGCATGGAGCTCGTCTGCGACGAGTGTTCGCCGGCTTCCCCCTAGGGCCCGCGGGACCCGGGCCGCCCGCCCGTGCCCGTCGGCGTGGGCGCCGGCTCCCGAACTGAGGAAATTCCGCAGTCGGTTCGCCCGTGCGGGCCGCAGTCGGTTCGCCCGTGCGGGCCGCCCCTGCGGTGTTGGGTGGCTGGTCGGCGGCATCTCCCCCGCGGAGAACGTCCTCCCCGGGGGCCTGCCGATGCCGCCGACGGCGCTGCTTGCCCGGCCCGTTCAGCTCGCGTAGCGGTCGCCGGGCCGCTCAGCTCGCGTAGCGGTCGAACGTGGACGAGGGCCGGGGGCCTGCGATCACGTCCAGGCGCGGGTCGACCGTGAGGATCGCCTGATGAAGCCGCTGCAACTGCGGCGACGGCTCCACCCCCAGGTCCTCGATCAGGCGGGCCCGCAGGCTCTGGTAGACGTCCAGGGCCGAGGCCTGCCGGCCCGAGCGGTACAGCGCCACCATCGCCTGGGAGTGCAGGCCCTCGTGCCGGGGGTGCCGTGCGATCAGGTCGCTCAGCTCCGCGAGGAACTCACAGTGCCGGCCCAGGCGCAGCTCGGCGTCGATCCGCCGCTCCAGGGTGACCAGGCGGCTCTCCTCCAGGCGGGTGGCCTCGATCTCCAGCACGCAGCCCATCCGCACGTCGACCAGTGCGGCCCCGTCCCACAGGTCCAGGGCGCGCCGGAAGAGGGTGGCCGCCGCCTGGTCGTCGCCGCTGTCGAAGGCGCGCTGTCCGGCGGCCACCAGGCGTTCGTAGCCGTGGACGTCGACCTGTTCGGGCGGGATCTGGAGGAGATATCCGCCGTACCGGGTGACCAGGACGTCCTTGGCGCTGCGCGGGGCGTCGGGCCCCATGGCCGTGCCGAGGCGCCGGCGCAGCTGGAGGATGTACGTCTGGAGGGTCGTCATGGCGCTCGCGGGCAGGTCGACTCCCCAGATCTCCTCCATGAGTGTCGAGATCGGCACGACCCGCCTCGGGTAGAGGGCCAGAAGTGCCAGGATCTGCCGGGGCTTGCTTGCGGTTGGCACAACACTCACACCATTAACATCGGCACCAAGCGGGCCGAGGACCTTTACCCTCACAGATTCCTCCTAGAATCCGGCGGCTTCGCGTTTGCGAGCCGGCACCGAATCTGATCTGCAGCGCATGTGCATGGGGCATGGCAGACTTCACAGCCTCTCTCTGCTCACCGATCCGTGGGGTACGTCAGCCGCTGATGCGGCCCGGATCCGCAGATACTCCACCGCTTTTCAGGTATCCCGCTGATGTGGCTTTCGCCGTTGTCCACCGATAGCTCACGGGCCAGCGGAATTGTGTCGACTCATTGGCGGGTGCGGCAAGTGCTTCCCTGGGGGAAGGGTGAGGCGGTCCCGGCTGAAGCGGAGGTAATACCTCCGCTGTCCTTCCGTACCTGGGGTCTCCCCTGCCGTGCGCGCGTGTAATAAGGTCTGCGGGATTGTGCCCTGTCCGCCGCGGCGGACGGAGTGGCGTCCGAGGCGGCGCCATGTCCGCATTCACGCATTCCTGCGCCCGCGCCTGCCGGCGGAGTTCCGATAATCGCGTGAGAGCGCTCCAGGACCGCAGAATGCGCTTTCTCCCCCATGGGTGATCCGGACGGGATGCGCCGGCTGCCGTCGGCTCGGGGTGCCGCGCTGTTTTCCCGCATCGTTTTTCCCGTATCGCCCTTGTCGGTTCACGCGGTGCTCCGCCGGGACGCGAGTGCTGGTTGAGCAGGCCTCCTGAACCCGTCGGGAGTGTGGGTGCGCACCGCTCGGCGGTTGCTCTCAGGCCAGGTATGCCCTCCGCGACAAGGAGCACGCGACCATGCCCACAGGTCCCTTGGTTCACGGCGATGCGCCGGGCGGCACACCTTGGTGAGCGGCCGGCACACCCAGGTGTGTCTGGTCGGAGCCGGCCCGCGCGGGTTCTCCGTGCTCGAACGGGTCTGCGCGCAGGAGCGGAAGTCCCCGCTGTGGGAGCGGGTGACCGTGCACGTCGTCGATCCCGAGCCGCCCGGTGCGGGCCGGGTGTGGCGGCCCGCGCAGTCGCCGCATCTGCTGATGAACACCGTCGCCTCGCAGGTGACGGTGTACACCGACGGCAGTGTCAGCATCCGCGGCCCGCTGGAGGAGGGGCCCAGCCTCTATGAGTGGGCCAGGGCGCTGGGCCGGGGCGCCGTCGCGCCCGGTCCCGCCACACCCCACGACCCGGAGGTGCTGGCCGAGGCCCGGGCGCTGGGGCCGGACACCTATCCCACCCGCGCCCTGTACGGGCGGTATCTGACCTGGGCGTTCCAGCAGGTCGTGGCGAACGCGCCGGTGCATGTGGCGATCCGGGTGCACCGGGTGCGGGCGGTGGCCCTGGAAGAGGAGGAAGGGCCCGGCGGCGGGGCGCAGGTGGTGGTGCTGGAGGACGGCAGGCGGCTGGGCGGGCTGTCGGCGGTGGTGCTCGCGCAGGGGCATCTGCCCGTGCGCGCGGGTGAACACGAGCGTGAGCTGGCTCAGTTCGCCGCCCGGCACGCTCTGGTCTACGTGCCTCCGGCCAACCCCGCCGATGTGGACCTCTCGCGCATCGCGCCGGGCCAGGACGTGCTGCTGCGCGGGCTCGGCCTGAACTTCTTCGACTACATGTCGCTGTTCACCCATGGCAGGGGCGGCAGGTTCGAGCGGGTCGAAGGGCGGCTGGTCTACCGGCCCTCGGGGCGCGAGCCGCGGCTGCACGCCGGGTCGCGGCGCGGTGTGCCCTACCACTCGCGCGGCGACAACGAGAAGGGCGCCCACGGCCGTTACCGGCCGCGGCTGCTGACCGTCGAGCATGTCGCGGCGCTGCGCGCGGCGGGCCAAGGGCCGCTGCGGTTCGCCGAGGACCTGTGGCCGCTGATCTCCACCGAGGTGCAGTGCGTGTACTACGAGGCGCTGCTGGCCGCCCGCGGCGAACACCGGGCGGCGGTGGCCCGGTTCGCCGCGCGTTTCCTGGCCGCGGCGCCGGGGCGGGCGCGGGAGAAGGTGCTGGCGGGCGCCGGGATCGGTGAGCGGGAGCGCTGGGACTGGGAGGCCATCGCCCGTCCGTACGGGCCTCGTCGCTTCGCCGACTTGGCGGAGTTCCGGGGCTGGCTGCGGGAGTACCTGGTGCGCGATGTTCGCGAGGCGCGCCGGGGCAATGTGCGCGGGCCGCTGAAGGCCGCCCTGGACGTGCTGCGGGATCTGCGCAACGAGATCCGGCTGGCGGTGGACCACGGCGGTCTGGCGGCCGCCTCGCACCGCGACGAGCTGGAGGGCTGGTACACGCCGCTGAACGCGTACTTGTCGATCGGGCCGCCCGCCGGGCGGGTGGAGGAGATGCTCGCGCTCATGGAGGCCGGGGTGCTCGATGTGTCCTGTCCCGGCATCCGCGTCACCACCACCGGCGGGGACGGTGCGGGGCAGGGGGCGGGCTTTGTGGGGACGTCGGCACGGATCCCCGGTGTGCGGGTGCGGGCCACCGCGCTGATCGAGGCCCGGCTGCCCGACACCGACCTGCGCCGCACGGCCGACCCGCTGCTGCGGCAGCTGCTGGAGTCGGGGCAGTGCGCCCCCTACCGCGTTCAGGAGTACGAGACGGGCGGGCTGGCCGTGACGCGCTCCTACCGGCTGCTGAGCGGCGCCGGGGCGGCGCATCCGCGGCGCTTCGCCTACGGGGTGCCCACGGAGTCGGTGCACTGGGTCACGGCCGCCGGGATCCGGCCCGGGGTGGGCTCGGTGACGCTGGAGGACTCCGACGCCATCGCGGGCGCGGTCCTCGCGCTGCCCGCGGCGGCTCCCGGCCCGCGGCCCACGCCCGGGACAACTCCCGCGCGCGAGACGAGAGAGGTGCAGCCGTGAATACGACACACAGCGACCGCGCACGGTCCGCGCCCGCGGTGCAGCCGGATGCCGGGCTGCTGTCGCCGGTCCGGGTGGGCACCGAGGTGGAGGCCGCGGTCGGGGACCGGGCCTGGTTGCAGGCGATGCTGGACGCGGAGGCGGCCCTGGCCCGGGCGCAGGCCCGCCTGGGCACGGTGCCCGCCGCGGCCGCCGAGGCGATCACCGCCGCCGCCCGGGCCGAGCACTTCGACGTACGGGAGATGGCCCTGGCCGCCCGGCAGACGGCGAACCCGGTGGTCGCCGTGGTGGCCGCGCTGACCGAGCTGGTCGCCCGGCGGGCCCCGGAGGCGGCCGAGTATGTGCACCGCGGCTCCACCAGCCAGGACGTCTTCGACACCGGCGCGATGCTGGTGGCGGCCCGGGCCCTGCCGCTGATCCTCGCCGACCTGCGGGCCACGGCCGCCTCCCTGGCCCGGCTGGCGGCCGGGCACCGCGACACGGTGATGGCCGGGCGGACCCTGGCCCTGCACGCGGTGCCCACCACCTTCGGGCTCAAGGCGGCCGGCTGGCGGCAGCTGGTCCTGGAGGCGGCCGTACGCCTGGAGCGGGTCGCCGATGAGGGACTTGTGGTGTCGCTGGGCGGCGCGGCGGGCACGCTGGCGGGCTACCTTCAGTACGCGGCGCAGGCCGCGCCCGGCTCCGGCGACGGCAGCGGGGCGACGGTGGTGGAGCAGCTGGCCTCGGCGTTCGCCGCCGAGACGGGCCTGGCCCGCCCGGCGCTGCCCTGGCACGCGCTGCGCACGCCGGTCACCGACCTGGGGGCGGCCCTGGCGCACACCGCGGGCGCCCTGGGCAAGATGGCGGCGGACGTGCAGGTCCTGGCCCGTACCGAGATCGGTGAGGTCGCCGAGCCCGGCGGGGTGGGGCGGGGCGTGTCCTCGGCGATGCCGCACAAACGCAACCCCGTCCTTGCGACCCTGATCCGCTCGGCCGCGGTCCAGGTGCCCGCGCTGAGCTCGGTTCTGGTGCAGTGCCTGCCCACCGAGGACGAGCGTTCGGCGGGGCTGTGGCACGCCGAGTGGCAGCCGCTGCGCGAGTGCCTGCGCCTGACCGGGGGCGCCGCCCACGCGGCCGCCGAGCTCGCGGCGGGCCTGACCGTGCACCCGCAACGGATGCGCGCCAACCTCGACATGACGGCCGGTCAGATCGTCTCGGAGCGTGTGGCGGCGTATCTGGCGCCCCGCCTGGGCCGGGCCGCGGCCAAGGAGCTGCTGGGCGAGGCCCTGGAGCGGGCGCGGGCCGAGTCCCGTCCGCTCGGCGAGGTGCTGGCCCAACTGCCGCGCCTGAAGGGCGTGGTGAGCGGCCAGGAGCTGGCGGACCTGCTCGATCCGCGGCAGTACACCGGCGCCGCGGGGGCGCTGGTGGACCGCGCGCTGCGGGACTGACCCGGCACGCCGCCCCATTCGGCTCCCCCTTTTTGTCCCTGTTCCCTTTCGTCCCAGCAACCGTCCAGCCGGAGGAATGCCATGCCGCCACTGCCGCCCGCCCGTGTCGTCCGCGCCGTGGAAAGCGTGCGCGCCGCTCTGCAGAGCCTGACGCGCAGACTCGCACCGCCGCCGTTCGCCCTGCTCGAACTCGTCCAGGGCGCCATGGTCAGCCAGGCCATCCACGTGGCCGCCGAGCTGCGCGTCGCGGAGACCCTCGTGGACGGCCCGCTGAAGCCGGCGCAGATCGCCGAGCGGGCCGGCGCCGACCCCGAGGCGCTGCACCGGCTGCTGCGCCTGCTGGCGACCTACGACATCTTCACCGAGCACAAGGACGGGCGGTTCGCGCTGACCCCGATGGCCCGCGCGCTGCTCAAGGACGCCCCGATGTCCATGTACGGCATCGCCCGGCTGATGGGGCATCCCATCCACTGGGAGGACTGGGGCCACCTGGTCGACGCGGTGCGCACCGGTGAGCCGAGCCTGCCCAAGCTGCGCGGCATGGGCGCCTTCGAGTATCTGGAGGCCAACGCGGAGTACGGGGCCATCTTCACCGACGGCATGGGCGCGATGTCGGGCACGGAGACCGAGCCGCTGCTGGCCGCCTACGACTTCGCGCGCTACGGCACCGTGGTCGACTTCTGCGGCGGCCGGGGCGATCTGCTGGCCGGCGTCCTGAAGAAGACGCCCGCGGCGCGCGGCATCCTGTGCGATCCGCGGGTGGGCACCAACAACGCCGCCGCCTTCCTGGCGGAGCAGGGCGTGGCCGGCCGGTGCACGGTCACCGAGGCCGGTCTGTTCGACGCGGTGCCCGCGGGCGGTGACGCGTACATCCTCAAGCACATCCTGCATGACTGGCCGGAGCCGCAGGCCCTGGAGATCCTGGGCAACGTCCGCAAGGCGATGAAGCCCGGCGGCCGTCTGCTGGTGATGGAGATGGTCATCCCCGACAAGGTCAACGGCCCGCACTCGGGCAAGCTGGTCGACCTGTGGCTGATGCTGCTGGTCGGCGGCAAGGAGCGCACCCGCGACCAGTACGCCGAGCTGCTGGGCAAGGCCGGCTTCCGACTGGAGCGCGTGGTGCAGACGCCGGCGGCGATCTCGATCGTGGAGGCGAGCCCGCGCTGAGCGGGCCGGCACCCCGGAAAGCCGGCGCCGCGGTCCCCGACTGTTCTCGGGCCGCGGCGCCGGCCTTTTTCTGTTTCAGCGCCGCTGTGGCTGCTTGCGGGTACGCAGGGGGACCTCGCGGACCAGGAGCGCGGCAGCCAGGGCGAGGCCGGCGGCCCCGGTGGCCAGCAGGAAGGCGCCCTGGACGCCCTGGGCGACGGCGCTTTGGTAGAGGGCGCGCAGGCCGGCCGGCAGGCGGCCGATGCCTTCGGCGTCCAGCCGGTCGGCCGGCGCGGCGCCGGGGTGCCCGCTCATCGCCTCGCGTACGCGGTGGTTGAACAAGGTGCCCATGACGGCGACGCCGACCGACTGGCCCAGGGTGCGAAAGAGCGTCATCGCGGCGGAGGCGACGCCCACGTCCTGCGGGTCGACGCTGTTCTGGGCGACGGTCATCACGTTCTGCCCCAGAAAGCCCATGCCGGCGCCGAGCAGGGCCATGAAGAGTGCGGCGGTGAGGCGGGAGGTGTTGGTGCCCAGGTGGGACAGGAGCAGGGTGCCGGTGAGCGTGGCGGCCGAACCGCCGAGCTGGAAGGTCTTGTAGCGGCCGGTGCGGGCGACGGTGCGTCCCGAGAGCTGGGAGGCGAGCACCAGGGCGGCGAGCATGGGCAGCAGGAGCAGGCCGGAGCCGGTCGCGGAGAGGCCGTGCACGGCCTGCTGGTAGAGCGGCAGGTAGAGGACGGCGCCGAACATCACGAAGCCGTTGGTGAAGCTGAGGGCGGCCATGAGGGAGAAGTTGCGGCGGCGGAAGAGGTGCGGGGGCAGGACGGGTTCGGTGGCGCGGGACTGGGCGTGGACGAAGCCGGCCAGCGCCGCGGCGGACAGCAGGCCAAGGGACACGATCAGCGTGGAGTCCCAGGCGTGTTCGACACCGCCCCAGGTGACCACGAGCACGAAGGAGACGATGCACACGACCAGCAGCAGGGCGCCCCAGTAGTCGATGTGGGCCTTCTTGCGCCGGCCGGTCACCCGCACCAGGCGGGCGATCAGGACCAGGGACAGCAGGCCGAGGGGCAGGTTGACCCAGAACGCCCAGCGCCAGCCGACCCAGTCGGTGAGGGCGCCGCCGATCAGCGGGCCCACGGTCATGGAGAACACCATGACGCTGGTGATCATGCCCTGGTAGCGGCCGCGTTCGCGCGGCGGGATCAGTTCGCCGATGACCGCCATGACGCCGACCGCGAGCCCTCCCCCGCCCAGCCCCTGAAGGGCGCGGGCGGCGATCAGCTCCGGCATGTCCTGGCTCAGCCCGCACAGCAGGGAGCCGGTCAGGAACACCGACATCGCCACGACGAGCCACCGCTTGCGCCCGTACATGTCGCCGAGCTTGCCCCACAGCGGGACGGAGGCCGCGGCGGCCAGGGTGTAGGAGGTGACGGCCCAGGACAGGTAGGCGGTGCCGCCCAGTTCACCGGCGATGGTCGGCATCGAGGTCGCCACGATGGTGGTGCCCAGCGAGGAGGGCAGCATCGCGAGGAGCAGGGGTATCAGCGCGAGGCGTACGCTGCGTGGCCCAGGGCCGTGCCTGGTCCCCTCGGCCTCCTCGCCCGGCGGCGCGTCCACGGGCTCCTCCTTGTGGCCTGAGCGCGTCATCTGATGTGCATGGTGGCCATCATGCCCCGCACGCCGTGCTCGAACATGTGGCAGTGGTAGAGGTAGTGGCCGCGGTAGGTGTCGAAGACGGCCTGGAGGCGGACGGTTTCGCCGGGGGCGAGGAAGATCGTGTCCTTCAGTCCGCTCTCCCCCGGCTCCGGCGGCCGGCCCGCGCGTTCCAGGACGCGGAACTGCACCAGGTGCAGGTGGAAGTTGTGTTCGGCGCGGGCGTTGGCGTTGGTGACCGTCCAGATCTCGCTGGTGTTGAACTTGATGCGGGCGTCGACGCGCCCGGGCTCGAAGACCTTCTCGTCGATGTAGGCGCCGGGGTGTTCGCCGCCCTCGTCCATGCGCAGCACCACCTCGCGCTCGGTGTCGGGGCGGGGCAGCGGCGGCAGGGTGCGCAGCCGGTCGGGTATCTCGCTGGGGTCGGCGGCGGTGCGCACCACGTCGAAGCGCAGGACTTCGCCGATGTCCTGGGCCGGTCCGCTGCCGGTGGTGTTGGTCAGCACCACGCCGCTGCCGACGGGGTAGCGGGAGAAGTCGACGATGACGTCGGCGCGTTCGCCCGCGGACAGTGCGATGCGGTCGGTGGTGTGGGGGGCGGTGAGCAGGCCGCCGTCGGAGCCGATCTGGGTGAGGGGGCCGCCGTCGGCCAGGCGCAGTTCGAAGCGGCGCTGGTTGGAGGAGTTGAGCAGGCGCAGCCGGTATTTGCGGGCGGCGACCTGGAAGTAGGGGTAGGGCACGCCGTTGGCCAGCAGGGTGTTGCGGCCGCGGTCGCCCATGGCGTAGGCGAGTTGGCCCTGGGCGTCGAAGCGGGCGTCGCGCAGGGCGATGACGACTTCGTAGCGTCCCCGCGGCAGGGGCAGGGCGCGTTCGGTGGTGTCGGTGAGCAGGTAGCAGCCGGACAGGCCGCGGTAGACGTTCTCGGCTTCGAGGTGGTGGGCGTGGTCGTGGAACCACAGCGGGGCGTGGGGCTGCCGGTTGGGGTAGTGGTAGAGGCGGTCCTCGCCGGGTTCGATGACGTCCATCGGGTCGCCGTCGCTGTCGGGGCGCACCGCGGCGCCGTGCAGGTGGACGGCGGTCGGCACGGTGAGGCGGTTGCGCTGTCTGATCAGCACGGGGCGGTTGGTGCGGGCCTTGATGACCGGTCCGGGGAAGTGGCCGTCGTAGGTGAGGACGTCGGTGGGGGCGCCGGGCAGGATCTGGGCGCGGGCGGCTTGCATGGTCATCACGTACACGTCGGCTTTGCCGGTGCGGCTGTGGGGCTGCTTCACGGGCAGCAGGGGCATGGGGCGCCGGAACTTCTCCAAGGCCGCCGCGGGGGCGGGGGATGCTGTGCGCGGGGCGGGTCGGGGGCGGGCGTGGGCGGCGAGGAGCGGGGTGAGGCCGGCGCCGGTCAGTGCTACGCCGGTGGTGGCGAGCGTGGCGCTCAGGGCACTGCGTCGGGTGATCATGGTGTCTCCTGGGCTGGTGGGCACCGCGGCCGGCTCGGGCGTGGGCGTAAAAGGCGAAAGGGTGTGGCAGTGCGGGAGTTCGGGGGGGGTGGCGGGGGCTCATCCGGTGCCGAGTTTGAAGCCCACCCCGCGCACGGTGACGACCCAGCCGCTGGCGCCGAGCTTGCCGCGCAGGCTGCTGACGTGGGTGTCGATGGTGCGGCGTGACCAGGAGTCGCCCCACACCTGCTGCAAAAGCTGCTTGCGCGGGATGACCGTGTCGGGCTGGGAGGCCAGCAGGCACAGCAGGTCGAACTCCTTGCGGGTCAGGGCGACGGGCCGGTCGTCGACGGTGACCTGGCGGGAGTCGACGTCGATGCGCAGCCGGCCGTGGTCCAGTTCCCTGGCCGCGGCGGGCTGCCAGCGGGTGCGGCGCATCACCGCCTCGATACGGGCCATGAGTTCGCGCAGCCCGTAGGGCTTGGTGACGTAGTCGTCGGCGCCCGCGTGCAGGCCCAGGACACAGTCCAGTTCGGACTGGCGGGCGGTGACGATGATGATGGGGACCCGGCTGACCTCGCGGATCGCCCGGCACACCTCCAGGCCGTCCAGGTCGGGCAGGTCGAGGTCGAGGAGGACCAGTTCGACGTCCTCGTAGGCCTCGAGGGCGGCGCTGCCGTGCCGGACGCCGACGGGGTCGTGGCCGTGGCGGCGCAGCTGGGCGGTGAGGGAGCCGGCCAGGGCGCTGTCGCCGTCGACCACCAGGATGCGCAGGCCGGTGGGGGCCCGGGCCGCTGCCGGGGCGCCCGGCGGGGCGGGCCGGGCGGCCTCGGGCACGGGGGCGAAGGGCTCCAGCAGTGCCGGTGACGGAATGTGGCTCATGCCTCCCCCGTGGAGTGTGCGGTGCCCGGGCGGGCCGCCGGTGCGGTCTGCGGCGGCCCGGGTGTGCGGGCTCGTGTTACGGCTGGGTGGGCGGCCCGGTGAGGGGCCGGCCGGGGCTCAGGACCCACGCCGAGTCGTGCCGGGTGAAGCCCACGCGCGGGTAGTAGCCGGTGGCGGCGGGGGCCGACAGGAGCACCACCTTGGCGTCGGGGGCCTGGCGGCGGGTGGCCTCCAGCAGGGCGGTGCCCACCCCGGAGCGCTGGTGGCGGCGGATGACGGCGATGTCGGAGAGGTAGGTGACGTAGGCGAAGTCGGTGATGCTGCGGGCGATGCCGATGAGGGTGCCGTCGGCCTCCCGGGCGACGACGACGAGGTTGGCCTCGCGGACCATCGCGGCCATCCGCTCGCGGTCCTCCACGGGCCGGCGCTCGCCCAGCCCGGAGGCGTGGTAGACGGCCAGGACATCGTCCAGGTCGAGGTCGGCGCCGTTGACGCGTTCAGTCTTCCAGCTCATCGAGCTTCTCCAATCGCCGCCGTATGACGTCGTGGTGGATGAGGAACCGTTCGGGCCGCAGCTGTTGGCGCAGTTCGACGCCCTCGTGGGCCAGGGCGTCGGTGAAGGGGGTGCCGGTGGCCGCGGTGCGGTTCGCGGCGGTCTGCGCCGAGCGGTAGGCGTGCTCGCGCTCGGTGCCCTCGCCCAGCAGTTCCACCAGGACGGCCGAACTGTAGATGAGGCCGCCGGTGCGCTCCAGGGCGGCCCGCATCGCCTGGGTGTTCACGCGCAGGCCCGCCACCAGCTCCTGGGCCTTGGTGGCCTGGAAGTGGGCGACGGCCAGGCTGTCGGGCAGGATGACCCGCTCGACCGACTGGTGGGCCAGGTCCCGCTCGTGCCACAGGGCGACGTCTTCCAGGGCGGTGGTGGCGTAGCCGCGCAGCAGGCGGGCCAGGCCGCACAGCCGTTCGCTGGTGGTGGGGTTGCGTTTGTGGGGCATGGCGCTGGAGCCCTGGTAGGCGGGGGCGCGCTGCTCCTCGACCTCGGCGACCTCGGTGCGCTGCAACAGCCGCAGCTCCAGGGCGATCTGTTCGACGCAGGCGCCCAGCGCGGCGACGGCCTGCACGAGTTGGGCGTGCCGGTCGCGGGCGACGACCTGGCTGGGCGCGGGCTCGATGCCCAGGCCCAGCGCCTGGCACACGTACTCCTCCACAAAAGGGTCGATGAGCGCGTAGGTGCCCACCGAGCCGGAGATCGTGCCCACCGCGACGGCCTCGCGGGCGGCCGCCAGCCGGTGCAGGGAGCGGTCGACGGCGAAGGCGTAGCCGGCGAGTTTGTGGCCGAAGGTGGTCGGCTCGGCGTGGATGCCGTGGGTGCGGCCGACCATGAGGGTGTCGAAGTGTTCCAGCGCTCTGCTCACCAGGGTGCGGCGCAGGCGCCGGCCGGCCGCCGTGAGCAGGTCGGTGGCGCGGGCCAGGGTGTGGCCAAGAGCAGTGTCCACCAGGTCGTAGCTGGTCATGCCCAGGTGGACCCAGCGGGCCGAGGAGTCGGGGATGTTCTCGCAGTAGGCGGCCAGGAAGGACAGGACCTCGTGGTCGCGGTCCTTCTCGATCTCGGCGATGCGGTGGGCGAGCGGCACCGGGGCCCGGCACATGTCGGCCAGGGCGTTTTCGGGGACGCGTCCCAGGCGCACCTGGGCCTCGGTCGCCAGGATCTCGACGCGGACCCAGGTGGCGTAGCGGGACTGGTCGGAGAAGAGATCCGCCATCTCGGGCAGGGTGTATCGGGCAAGCATGCGACGTCCTCTGTTCTCCGGTTGTCAGTACGCCTCGAAGTACTCGCGCTGTTCCCATTCGGTGACGTGGGTGTCGTCGGTGCCGGTGGTGGCGCACCAGGTCTGGTAGCGGTGCAGTTCACTCTCCTTGAGCCGGGTCAGGCAGGCCGCCAGGGGGTGGCCGAGGAGCTGGGCGGCGCGTCCGGTGCGGAAGGCGTCCAGGGCTTCGTGCAGGGACTGCGGCACGTGCTGCGCGGTGGCCGCGGGCGGTTCGCCGCTGTCCGTCCCGGTGGCTCCGGTCAGGCCTTGCAGGCCGGCGAAGAGCTGGGCGGCGATGGCGAGGTAGGGGTTGGCGCACGGTTCGCCGCTGCGGTTTTCGATGTGGGCGCCGGTGCCGCCGCCGACCACGCGGAGCATGACGCTGCGGTCCTCCGTGCTCCAGTCCATGCGGGTGGGGGCCAGGGTGTGGCGGGAGTTGAGCCTGCGGTAGCCGTTGACGGTGGGCACCGAGAGCATGAACAGTTCCCGGCTCCAGGCCAGCAGGCCCTCGGCGTAGGCCTTGGCCTGCGGGGAGAGGCCGCCGGCGGGGCCTTCGGCGGCGAAGAGGTTGCGTCCGTCGGCGGTGTCCAGGACGGACTGGTGCAGGTGCCAGCCGCTGGGGTCGAAGGCGTCCAGGCGCGGCTGGGACATGAAGGAGGCGTGGTGGCCGCGCCGGGCGCACCAGTGTTTGGTGGTGGTGCGGAACAGCAGCATCGCGTCGGCGGTGTCCAGGGCGGACATCGGGCTGAAGGTGGTCTCGACCTGGCCGGGGCCCGATTCGTGTTCCATGGAGCGCAGCGGCAGGCCGAGCGCGCTCAGGTGCATCGCCAGCGGGTCGGTGAGGTGGGCGACGGAGTCGTAGCGGGCGTCGAGGTTGAACTGGTAGCCGGCGTTGAGCGGGGCGACGTGGGGGGCTTGGCCCTGAAGGCCGAAGCC
This sequence comes from Streptomyces sp. NPDC030245, assembly GCF_055572995.1. NCBI lineage: Bacteria > Bacillati > Actinomycetota > Actinomycetes > Kitasatosporales > Streptomycetaceae > Streptomyces > Streptomyces sp. NPDC030245. The sequence goes on from NZ_JBVICF010000010.1 coordinate 284,409, forward strand.
GTTGCCCCGGTTGCCCGGTTCGCTCTCCAGCAGGCGGGTGAGGTACCACTCGACTTCCAGGCCCACCACCGGTGTGTGGCCGTGGGCGTGGTAGGCGGCTTCCAGGCGGCGCAGGACGGCGCGGGCGGACAGCGGGTGCGCGCTGCCCTCGCGCAGGTATTCGTCGCCGATGACCCAGGCGGTGCGCGGCGAGCTGCCGGGCAGCGGCTGGAAGGTCAGCGGGTCGGGTACGAGGAGGAAGTTGCCGGCGCCGGCGAGTTCTTCCACGCCCAGGCCCGGCTCGCCCAGGAAGTCGACGGCGATGGCGTGTCCGGTGTCGAAGAGGAAGGGGCCGGGGCTGAAGTTCATGCCGTTGCGCAGCACGGAGCGGAAGGTGTCGGCGGTCAGGGTCTTGGAGCGGGCCAGGCCGTGCGGGTCGGCAAAGACCAGGCGGACGAAGTCGAGGTGGGCGAGGTCGGCCTCGATCTGTTCGGCGGCGGCGAGCTGTTCCTCGCTCCACAGTCCGTGGTCGGCGACGAAGGAGGGGGTGCCGACGGCGTCCTGGGCGGCGAGGGGGCGCCATGACCGGGTGTACATGGTTTCAGGGGGTCCTTTCGGTGGCGGGGACGAGCGCGTGCCGGGCGCGGGGCGGGGGCAGCGGTCCGAGCTCGCGCTCCAGGCGGCGGGCCACCGTCAGGACCTGGTCGTCGGCGCCGACGGGTCCCACGAGCTGGATGCCCACCGGCAGTCCGGAGCCGGTCAGGCCGGCCGGGAGGGTCACGGCGGGCTGGCCGGTCATGTTGAAGGGGTAGGAGGCGGGTGACCAGGCCAGCCAGAGCAGGTCGCGGGGGTCGGCCGCCCAGGGCGGGGCGATGGCGTCCAGGGCGAACGGCTCGATGGGGACGGTGGCCATGGCCAGCAGGGCGTGCCGGCGCATCACCGCGCGCAGCCGGGTGCGCAGTTGCTGGCGGACTTCTTCGGCGCGCATCAGGGCGGTGCCGCTCAGGGTGCGGCCGTAGCGGACGATTTCCAGGCGGCCCGGGTCGCAGTGTTCTTCGTCCTCGCGGGCGGTGCCGGCCGCTTCGGCCGCGGCCAGGATGTCCACGAGGGCCGGGTAGAGGTCGTCGCAGCGCACCTGGACGCGCTCGACCCGGTGTCCCTGGCCGGCCAGGGCGGCCATCGCCTGTTCGCTGACCGTGCGGATCTCGTCGGTGGTGCCCTCGTACTCGATCCATCCGATGCGCCGGCAGGGGTGGGATGAGGGCAGGTCGATGGAGCCGAGGCCGGAGTCGGGGTCGGCGGGGTGGGGGCCGGCGACGACGGCGGCCAGGGCGGCCGCGTCGGTGACGGTGCGGGCCAGGGTGCCCTGGTGGGCGAGGCGGTCGACGCCGTTGGGGACGTAGGGGACGCGGCCGTAGGAGGGTTTGTAGCCGGCCACGCCGCAGAACGCGGCGGGGATGCGGATGGAGCCGGCCCCGTCGGTGGCCAGGGCGCCCTCGCCCAGGCCGGTGGCCACGGCGGCGGCGGCGCCGCCGCTGGAGCCGCCCGCGGTGAGGTGGGGCGCGTACGGGTTGGCGGTGGGCGGGGTGAGGCGGCCCACGGTGGCGGCGCTCCAGCCGTACTCGGAGGTCGTGGTCTTGCCGATGATGACGGCGCCGGCCGCGCGCAGCCGGGCCACGGCCGGGGCGTCCTTGCGGGCGCGCCGGTTTTCCAGCAGGGAGCCGCGGGTGGTGGGCAGGTCGCGGGTCTGTAGGAGGTCCTTGACCGAGACGGTGACGCCCAGCAGCGGGGCCCTGTGCCAGGCGTCGGTGCCGCGTTCGCGGATGCGCCGGTCGGCCTGTTCGGCGGCGCGCAGGGCCTCGTCGCCGGCGGCGGTGACGAACGCGCCCAGGGTGTCCTGCTCGCGCACGGCGCTCAGCACGTGCTGGACGTGCTCGGTGACGGTGCTCTCCCTGCGGCGCAGGCGCTCGGTGAGCTCGCCGATCGACGAGGCGGCGGTCATCGTGGGGTGCCCAGGGGGTCGGGGCAGGCCGGGCCGGCGGCGGTGATCGTCTGCCAGTGCCATGCGGCGTCGAACGCGGTGACCCGCACGGGCGCCCCGGCCAGGGCGAGTTCGGCGGCCAGGGTGGTGGCGCGGGCGATGAACCGCGCGACGCGGTGGGCGGCGAGCAGGTCCTGTTCGGTGAAGGCGGTGCCCGCGCAGCGCAGCAGGCGCAGGTCGACGAAGCCGTTGAAGGTGCGTCCAGCCACCTCCACGGGCTGCGGGGCGCGGATGGAGAAGCGCACCTTGTTGTTGACGTGCCCGTGGTGGTGCTGGTCGGAGAAGAACGCGATGTCGGGGATGGTGGGCGGCACGAAGTGGTCGCGGGCCACCACGGCGGGGTGGCGGGGCAGGTTGCCGGGGACGAAGTGCCAGGAGTTGTACTGCATGCGCGAGGACATCGCCCAGGCCGCGTCGGCCACCGCCTCGGTGGAGCCGCCGAAGTGGGCGCGGGCCCGGGGCCGGGGCACCACGCAGCAGAAGTAGTGGGTGATGTCCCAGCCGCAGATCTCCGCCCAGCTCTCCGTGTGCAGCGCGTCGATCAGGGCGGGCAGGGAGCGCATGCCGCGGCTCATGGCGAAGTCGACGTCGCAGGCGGCGGCGACAGCCGTCACGCTTGCGTGGACGAGGGCTTCCAGGCCGGTGCCGTAGGGTCCGTGCGGCCGGGCCAGCCACGTGGGATCGGCGGCGGCGCTGTGGCCGAGTTCGTCCAGGGTGGCGCCGTGCAGCGGCAGGCGCCCGGAAAGGTGCCAGCTGATCTCCTCGTCCAGCCGGCGGGCGCCCTGGGCGGGGGCGGCGATGCGCTCCACCTTGTGCATGAGGGTGCCGTGGATCTCGCGGTAGAGGGGGGCCTGGCGGATCACCTGCCGACGGCGGGTGCCCAGTGCCTCGGCGAGGGTGTGCAGGTCCTCCATGGTGGGCGAGGCGGCGGGGGCGACCGGTTCGCCGGGGACGCCGTTGTAGGAGCGGCGGATGCGCTCCAGCATGGCGGCGACGTGGTCGAGGCTCAGCTGGGTGCCGTTGGCCTCCTCGACACGGCCGAAGCCGGCCGAGCGGATGAGCAGGGTCAGGCCCGCCACCAGCTGCACGTCGTGGTCCGACCACAGTTCCAGGGGCAGTTGTTGCAGGCTGCTCAGGACGCAGTCGGGATGTCCGGGCCACAGCGTCTTGCCGGTGAGGCTGTTCTGCTCGCGGAAGTTGGTGTACTGGCGGTGCTCCTGGTAGAGGACGAAGGGGGCGGTGCGCAGGGCGGCTTCCTTGGCCTGTTCCAGGAGGGCGTCGCGGCCCTTGTCGCCCTGGCGTTCCAGCCAGGCGCGGCAGTCGGCCAGGGTGGCGGCGGCGCGGGCGGCGGCGCGGTTCAGCTCGGCGTGGTAGGCGCGGGCGGCCTGTAGCGACCAGGGCACGCGCACGACCCCGCCGACCAGGTCGCGGCGGTTAAGGGGGCCCTGGGCGGGGCCGCGCAGCAGGATCCGGCCGGTGGTGGCCAGCGCCAGCTCGCCGACGAAGACGGGTTCCTCCTCGGCGGCCTCGATGAGGTCGAGGGCCGTATCGGGACCGGTGTCTGCGGCATCGTCGGCCTGAGGGCGCCAGGTCAGCTGCCACAGCGCCCGGAAGGCGGCCTCGTCGGAGGTGCTCAGCGCCCGCAGCTGCACCTCGGGAGGCACGTGCCCGTCCAGGCTGAGCAGGGTGTCCACGCAGGTGCGCAGGTCCGCCGCGGTGCGGGCGCGTTCCCAGACCCTCTTTAGGAGGCCGGGGAACCCGGCGCCGGGCTCGCGGGTGCGGTCCGGCCCCGGGGCGGTGCCCGCGGGGGTGCCCAGCCTGCTGGGGCGGCGGCTGACGCGTTTCCTGGCGTTGGCGGCACGGCGGCTCTCGCGTTCGGCCGGCCCGTTCACGAGGCGTCCGAGGACAGCTCGATGTGGCTCCACAGGCTCGCGTCGGTGGGGTCCCAGTCCTCGTCGACGTAGATGCAGTCGACGGGGCACTCGAGTACGCAGGCGGGACAGCCCGAGCACAGTTCGGGAATGATGATGACGTCGAGACCGCGGTCGAATATGGCGCCGAACTCCTCGGGGCAGCTGCGCAGGCAGCTGTCGCAGGTGATGCACTCCGAGGTTTCTATGCGGCGCGGTGGCTTCTTCCAGTTCTCGCCGCGAGTTCGCGCGGCGATCCGCTGGGAACGGGCGGATTTCGCCGCCGGTAATGCGTTCTCGCTCACGGAACACTCACCCTTCGGGTCGGTTCGAGACGCCCACATCGTTACGACGGGGTCTCGACCACTCCATGAGCTTCGGTGGTGGATTACTCGACTGCTTTGTTCAACCGGAGAAATGCTCGGTTGAACAGTGGCGGGCGACCGATACCGTCGGGCCGGGAAGCCGACGCCGGACACCGACCACGAACAGGAGCAGCCACGATGCCTGCGACACCGGGTCCGAAACTGATGACGTTCCTGACCTTCAGGAGCCGGGCCGAGGAGGCGCTGGAGTTCTACACCGCGCTCTTCGACAACTCCGAGGTGCACCGGATGATCCGGGCCAGGGCCGGGGAGCCGGGATGGGAGGAAGGAACACTTCAGCACGCCGTCTTTACACTCGACGGGCAAATGTTCATGTGTACGAACATGCCGCCGCCCGGGGCCGTTGGATACGATCTTGCGCCGTGGGATTCGTATGAGTTCTCCCCCGCGACCGCGATATACGTGCAGTGCGAATCGGAAAGCGAATTCGATCGCCTCTACACGGCGCTTCGCGAGAAGGGTGAGGTCATCATGCCGGCGGGCGGGTATGAATTCAGTGCCCGGTTCGGGTGGCTGACCGACCGGTTCGGGGTGTCGTGGCGCATCAATCTCGTACCGGCCAGGGGCGCGCGCGCCCGGCGGGCGGCGCAGGAGGGCTGAGCCGGACCCTCAAACCGGCAGACGGACACGGCTGAGGCCGGCCCACCGATGGAGGTGGCCGGCCTCAGCCGTGTCCGTGCCCGGCCGGTCAGCCCCAGGCGCCGGCCACCTGCTTGGTGGTCACGTTCAGACGGTTGAAGAAGTTGGTCAGGGAGACCATCAGGATCAGGGCCGCCAGACCCTTCTCGTCGTAGTGGGCCTTGGCGCGCTCCCACACGTCGTCGGGCACCGGGTCGCTGCGGTCGGCCAGCCGGGTGGCGGACTCGGCCAGCTCCAGCGCGGCGCGCTCGGCGTCGGTGAAGTAGTTCGTCTCCCGCCAGGCGGCGACGGCGAACAGGCGCTCCTCGGTCTCACCGGCCTTGCGGGCGCCACGGGCTCCGGAGTCCACACAGGGGCTACAGCCGTTGATCTGGCTCGCGCGCAGGTGGACCAGGTCCAGGGTCGTCTTGGGGACCCCGCCGGAGTAGATCGCCTTGTACAGGTCCTGCACAGGCTGGGTGGCGTCAAGGATCATCGCCGGGTTCTGCAGGCGCGCTTCCATGGTTCTTCCTCTCTCGATCAATATCCGACGCCGCTCGGGCGGCGTCACTGCTATGACGAACGGGGGCGGACATGTGTGACAGCGGCGGGCCACCGGGCCGGGGTGGACCTGGCGGGGTGGTGCGGGGGCGGGCGCCGCGCCGCGGGGGAATCCGGCGCGGCGCCCGTTCCGTCCGGCGCGCCGGTCAGGTGCCGACGTCGACGCGGGCGGTCTGTGCGGGGCGCTCGCCGGCCGGCGGCGCCTCGTCCTCGGGGTGGCCCGGGCGCCAGATGCGCGGGCCGATGCCGAGGGAGAGTGCGGGGATCAGCAGGCTGCGCACCAGGAAGGTGTCCAGCAGGATGCCGATCGCGATGAGCAGGCCCTGCTGGAGCGAGCCCACGGTGGGGATGGCGGCCAGGACGCAGAAGGTGGCCGCAAGGACGACGCCCGCGGAGGTGATGACGCCGCCGGTGACGGTGAGGCCGGTCAGGGTGCCCTCGCGGTGGCCGCGCAGCTTGACCTCCTCCCGGACCCGGGCCATCAGGAAGATCGTGTAGTCCACCCCGAGCGCGACCAGGAACAGGAAGCCGATCAGCAGCAGCCCGCGGTCGATGCGCGGGTAGTCGATGGCGTGGAAGAGCAGGGAGGCCGCGCCGACGGCGGAGGCGTAGGAGAGCACCACCGAGGCCAGCAGGACGAGCGGGGCGACCACCGCGCGCAGCACCAGGACCAGCATGAGCAGGACGACCGCGAGGATCAGCGGGATCAGCAGCATCTCCTCGTCCTTCTGGGCCTCGGAGGTGTCGAGCACGATCGCGGTCTGGCCGCCCACGACGGCGTCCGCGCTCTCTCCCCCGGCCCGGTCCAGGGCCGTGCGCAGCCGTTCGACGGTGTCCTTGGCCGCCGCGCTGTCGGGGGCGTCCTCGAACACGGCCGTCAGGTGGGTCCAGCCGCCCGCGGTCCGCTCGGTGGCCGCGGACTCCACGCCGGAGACGTCCTGGACGGTCCGCAGGGCGGCGCCGGCACCGGCGGCGGGCACGTAGATGTCGGCGGGCGCCGAGGAGCCGGCGGGGAAGTGCTCGGCCAGCAGCCGCTGGCCCTCGACGGAGTCGACGGTCTTGGTGAACTGCTCGGCCTGGGTCTGGCCGGTCTCCACCGTGGTGGTGCCGAGCGCCAGGACAGCCAGGACGCCCAGGGAGGCGGCCCAGATGACGCGCGGCCTGCGGCCCACGGCCTGCGCCACGCGGGCCCAGGCGCCGTGCTCCTTCTCCACGCTCGCGTCGTAGCCGGGGGTGTGGCGCGGCACGAAGGGCCAGAACGTCCAGCGGCCCAGGATGACCAGCAGGGCGGGCAGCAGCGAGGTCATCGCCAGGAAGACCACCGCGATGCCGATGGCCACCACCGGGCCCAGGCCCTGGGTGGAGTTCATGCTGCCGAAGACCAGGCAGAGCGTGGCGACGCCCACGGTGGCCGCCGAGGCCGCCAGCGCCGGCATCGAGCGGCCCACGGCGATCTGCATCGCCTCGTGCCGGTCGGCGTGGCGGTGCAGTTCCTCGCGGTAGCGGGCGATGAGCAGCAGGGCGTAGTCGGTGCCCACGCCCACGCACAGGATCATCAGGATGTACGCGCTGAGTCCGTTGACGAGCAGGCCGGCGTGTTTGGCCAGCAGGTAGACCACGCCGCTGGCGACCTGGCTGGCCAAAAAGACGGTCAGCAGCGGGACGATCCACAGCACGGGGCTGCGGTAGGTCAGCAGGAGCAGCAGGGCGACGACGCCGAGGGCCGCGCCCAGCAGGGCGCCGTCCATGCCGCTGTAGACCTCGGCGAAGTCGCGGACGCTGCCGGCCTCGCCGGCGACGCGGATGTCCAGGCCGTCCGGCGCACCGCCCTTGACGATGTCCTCGGACTCGTTCACGGCGTCGGTGAGCACCGCGTTGTCGCTGGGGCTGGTGCGCAGCGGGTAGCTGAGGAAGGCGGCCTTGCCGTCCTCGGAGACCTCGGGCTCGGGCACGTCGCCGACCGCGACGTCGTTCTCCAGTTCGGTGCGGTCCGCCGCTATCTTCTGCCGGTCGGCGTCGGTGAGTCCGCCGCCGCGGGCGTAGATGACGATGGCGGTGCTGCTGTCCTTGTCGGCGAAGTGCTTCTCCGCCAGTTCCACCGCCTGGGTCGACTGGGCGCTGGAGGGCAGCCAGGTCTCGGGGTCGTTGTCCTGGACGTCTCCCAGCTTGGCCGCGAGGGAGCCGCCCGCCATGATCAGCACCAGCCAGATGACGAGCACGGCCCACTTGGAGCGGCGGCCGCTGACCATCCGGGCGTAACGGGTCAGGAGGCCGGCCGCACCCCCCGAATCGTCACCATGCGTCACTGGTCGCTGACGTAGAGTTGTCATGGATGCTCGCAAAGGGTCAGGGAGCCTGCTCTCGACAGCTCCGAGCTGAATCCGGGAGAGAGCGCGACCAGGGGCGCGGAGCCTGCCGTGGCCGGCGGCTTCCGCATCCCGTCACACGCGGGTGGTCCCGTTCGTCACTGCTATGACGCCCGGCAGCGCGAAGATGTGACAGGCGTCTGTCACGCACCGACCGGGATCGAAGGGGACGACGGTGGTCATGCAGGAAAACGAACGGCTGGCACGCGCATTCGAGGAGAAGCGTCCGCGGCTGCGCGCCGTGGCCCAGCGCATGCTCGGTTCGTCCGACGAGGCCGAGGACGCCGTGCAGGAGGCCTGGATCAGGCTGCACCGCAGCGAGAGCGACAGCGTGGAGAACCTCGACGGCTGGCTCACCACGGTGGTGGGGCGGGTCTGCCTGGACATGCTCCGCGCCCGCAACCGCCGCGAGGAGTTCCTCGCCGAACACGCCGAACCCTCGGGCGAGCCCCGCACCGAGGAACTCTCCGACCCGGAGCAGGCGGCCGTGCTGGCCGACTCCGTGGGGCTGGCGATGCTGGTGGTCCTGGACACGCTCGACCCCGACGAGCGGCTCGCCTTCGTCCTGCACGACACCTTCGCCGTGCCGTTCGCCGACATCGCCGCGATCATCGGGCGCAGCCCGGCGGCCACCCGGCAGCTGGCCAGCCGCGCCCGCCGGCGCGTGCACGGTGCCTCTCCCCTGCCCGACCTGCAACGCCAGCACAAGGTCGTGGACGCGTTCCTGACCGCCGCGCGCAGCGGCGAGTTCGAGCGGCTGCTGACCCTGCTGGCCCCCGATGCCACCATGCACGCCGACGACACGGCGGTACGCATCGGGGCCGCGCCGCTGACCGAGGGCGCCCGGGGCGTGGCGCGCATCTTCTCCGGCGGCGCCGAAGCGGCCCGCATCGCGCTCATCGACGGCTCGGTGGGCGCCGTGTGGCAGTCCAAGACGCGCCCGATCGTGGTCTTCAACTTCACCATCGAGGACGGGAAGATCACCGCCATCGACCTGGTGGCCGGGCCCGAGCGGCTGAAGGAACTGGACATCGTGGTCCTGGACGCCTGAGCGAGGTGCGAGGGCGGGCGGCCGGTCAGGTTCCGGGGCCGGCCGGTGCGGCGGGCGGGGGAAGGCAGTCCTCCAAAAATGCCAGGGCCCGCAGGTGGTAGGCGCGGGCCGTCCAGCCCAGGCTGACGTTGTGGCCCGCGTCCGGCTGGCGCTCCAGCAGGACGCGCGGGGAGGCGGTGAACGCGGCCGCCAGGGCGGCCAGTTCGGCCTCCTCCTGGCGCCACCACCCCTCGTGCTCGGCGAAGGTGAGCCGCACCGGCACCCGCACCCGGGCCGCGATCCGGTCGAACGCGCCCGGCCAGGACGCCAGGTCGGCCGCCTCCCGCGCGGGCATCGGCGCCACCACGTCCGCACTGGCCCGGAAGGTGCCCGGCGGATACAGCCGCAGCGGACCCCAGTGCCGGCGCCGGTTTCCGGGCCGCCCGGCGCGCACCTCCTCCTCGGCGCCCGCCGCGTACCGTCGGCCGCAGCCCGAGACGTCCACGCCGAGCAGCCCGTCGCCGGGCCGGGCGTGGGCTGCGGCCGACAGGGCCAGCTTGCCGCCGAAGGAGTGCGCCAGCAGGAAGACGCCCGCGCCCACCCGGTGGCGGCGGGCGAAGTCGGCGACGGCCGCGCGCAGCAGCGGGGTCTGCTCGGCGACCGGCAGCCCGCCGGGCAGCGCGGCGGCGGACCGGCCGTAGCCGGGGCGGTCCACCGCCAGCACCGTGTGGCCCAGCCGGGCCCCGAGCCGCAGCAGGGACAGCTCCGGGCGGGCCGCCCCGTCGAAGTACCCCGCACTCATGCCACCGCCGTGCACCGCCACGACCAGCGCGCGCGGGACGGCGCCGACGGGTTCGCACAGCAGGGCGGACAGGGCCAACCCACCCGCGTCCAGCACGACTTGGCGTACCTCACCGGCCAGGGCGGCCGGCGGGGCCTTGCCGGAGGCCTCCTTGCCGGAGGGTTCCACGCCGGTGGGCCCCCTACCGCCGGGCTCCACGCCGACGGCCTCCCTACCCACAGGCTCCACGCCGACGGCCTCCCTACCCACAGGCTCCACGCCGACGGCCTCCTCACCGGTAGGTTCCCTACCGACGGCCTCCACGCCGGTGGGCCCCCTACCGGCGGGCTCCTCGCCGGTCGGTGTCCCGCGCCGCGGGCCCGCCGTGGCCGGCCCCGGGGCGGGTGCCACTACGCGGCTCGTTCCTCGCCGAACCACTGGGCCAGTGCGCCGGCGAGGCCGTCCGGTGAGCCCTGGCCCGTCCAGACGACGTGGCCGTCGGGTCGCACCAGGACCGCGTCCAGGCCGGCCAGTACGTCACTGGCGCCCTCCGCCGGCTTGGCGGTGGCCGTCACCACGTCGACGCGGTCGGCCCAGCGGGCGGCGATGTCACGGGTCCCGGCGTCGTCGGCCAGGTCGAGCAGGACACCGCGCGCCGGGTGCAGCAGGCGCAGTGTGTCGCTCTCGCCGTCGGCGCCGGTCAGCGGGCGCTTGGCCAGGCGGCGGCCGAGCAGGGGGTGGGCGGAGGCGGAGGGCGCCGCGTCCTGCGTGGGGGCTGCTCCGGGGGTCCCAGGGGTGCCGGAGGTGCCGGGTGTGTCGGTCGTGGCGGGGGTGTGTACGTCGTAGCGGATGTCGAGGTGGCTGACGATGCCCGCCAGGTGGCGTTTGACCTCGTCGTGTTCGAGGAGTTCGGTGAACAGGGCGCGCAGCGGGTCCGCCTGTTCGCCGCCCAGGAAGACGATGCCCTGCGCGCGGGTGTTCATCAGCAGGCGCCGGCCCACCGGGTGCCGCTCGGCGTGGTAGGTGTCCAGCAGGCCGGCCGGGGCGGTGCCGCGCACCGTGGCGGCCAGTTTCCAGCCGAGGTTGGCCGCGTCCTGCACGCCGGTGCTCAGTCCCTGCCCGCCGGCCGGCAGGTGGATGTGTGCCGCGTCGCCCGCCAGCAGCACCCGCCCGCGCCGGTAGGTGCCGGCCTGGCGGGTGGCGTCGCTGAAGGAGGAGACCCACTGGGCGCTGCCGGCGCTGATGTCCTCGCCGGTGATGTGCTGCCAGGCGGCGGCGACCTCGGCGAAGGTGACGTCGTCGTCGCGGTCGCGGGCCGGGACGCCGTGCGGGCAGACGATGATGCGGTCCACGTCCTCCTTCAGCGGGGCCGCCATCACCATGCCGTGGGGCAGCCGCTCGCCCAGGAAGCGGGGCTTGAGGTGGCAGCCGACGACGTCGGCCAGGAACATGGTGCGGCTTGCGGGCAGGCCGGGGAAGTCGAAGCCGGCCGCCTTGCGGATGCCGCTCTGTCCGCCGTCGCAGCCCACCAGGTAGGCGGCGCGCAGCTGCCGGGTTCCGTCGGGGGTGGCGACGGTGGCCTCGACATGGTCGCCGTCGAGGAAGCCCTCGGCCAGGCCCAGGACGTCCCAGCCGCGCCGGATGTCCGCGCCGAGCTCCAGTGCCCACGCCTCCAGGACGGCCTCGGTCTCGTTCTGCGGGATGCCGCGGGCCCCGAAGTGCGCGTCCTCCAGCGTGGTGTAGTCGAACTGCACTCCGCCGAAGTGGCCCAGGGGGCTGGTCGCGAGTGTCTCGCCCTGTCCGAACCGGGGCAGCAGCCCGCGCTGGTCGAACACCTCCATGGCCCGGGCGGTGAAGCCCAGCCCCCGGGACTGCCCGGTCGGTTCGGCCAGGCGCTCCACGACGGTGACGCGGGCCCCGCCCAGGCGCAGTTCACCCGCGAGCATCAGCCCCGTCGGTCCGGCGCCGACCACGATGACGTCGGTGTCCACCGCTGTCCCTGCCATGATTGTCCTGCCTCTCCTCGCTCGGATCTGGTCTGTCGGTCGCAGTCAGCGGGGGGTGCCGAACCAGCGCTCCAGGGCGGCCGCCAGGCCGTCGTCGCCGGGCTGCGCGCCGGTGTCCTGTGCCCAGAGGACGTAGCCGTCCGGGCGCACCGCCACCGCGGCCACCTTCGCCAGCTCGCCCGCCTCGCCGTCCGGCTCGGGGCGGGCCGCCACCAGGTCGATGCGGTCGGCCCACCCCTCCCCCACGGCCGGCACCCGGCCCTCCAGGCCCAGCAGCAGCCCGCGCCCGGACCTGAGCAGTTCCAGGGTGGTGCAGGTGGAGCTGCCCACCCGCAGCCGGGCGTGCGGCAGGCGCAGGCCGGCCAGGCGGTGGCCGGAGGCGCAGCCGGCGTAGCGGATGTCGAGGCCGCTGATCATTGCGGCGAGGCGGGTGCGTACCTGTTCGTGGGGCAGCAGCTCCGCGAGGAGCGTGCGCAGCGGCTCCACCTCGCGGCTGCCCAGCAGCAGCATCGCCTGGGCGCGGATGTTGGCCAGGACGGCGCTGCCCACGGCGTGCCGTTCCTGGTGGTAGGTGTCCAGCAGGTCCTCGGGGGCATGGCCGGTCAGGACGGCGGCGAGTTTCCAGCCGAGGTTGAAGGCGTCTTGCAGGCCCAGGTTGAGGGCCTGGCCGCCGATGGGCATCTGGCGGTGGGCGGCGTCGCCGGCGTACAGGACGCGGCCGTGCCGGTACTGGGCGAGCTGGTGGTTGGCGTCGTCGAAGTGGTTGACCCACAGGGGGGTGCCGGCGCTGATGTCCTCGCCGGTCACCCGCTGCCAGGCGGCGGCCATCTCCTCGAACCGGGGCGGCCGGGTGCGCTGTTGGGCGGCTGCTCCGAACTCGTGGACCATCACCCGGGTCACCCCGTCGGGGCGGCGTGCGGCGATGGCCAGGCCGTGCGGCAGCCGCTGGAAGCGCCGGTCGGGGATGTCGATGTTCTCGACGTCGGCGCGCAGCAGTTCGCGGGCGGCCGCCCGGCCGGGGAAGTCGGCGCCGGTCAGGCGGCGCACCGTGGAGTCCTGGCCGTCGCAGGCCACCAGGTACTGGCCGCGCAGGCGGACGGGGCGTCCGTCGCGGCCGACGGCTTCGGCCTCGACGCGCTCGCCGTCCTGGGTGAGGTCGAGCAGTTGCAGCCGGTGGCCGCAGCGGATGTCCGCGCCCAGCGAGAGCGCCCACTCCTCCAGGACCGATTCGGTCTTGGTCTGGGGCACCTTGTGCTGGCCGGGGTAGGCGCCGGGCAGGGTGAGGTCCAGGGGCAGGCCGCCGAAGTGGCCGCGCGCCTCGGTGGGTGCCCGGCCGAGGTCGGTGAGCAGGCCGCGGCTGTCGAAGATCTCCATGGTGCGGGCGTGCAGGGTGGAGGCCCGTGACTCCTTGGTGGGGCGGTGGCGCTGTTCGACGACGGCCACCTGGATGCCGTGCAGGCACAGTTCGGCGGTGAGCAGCAGTCCCACGGGGCCGGCGCCGACGACGATGACCTGGGTGTCCATCACGTCGGTGCGGCCGGGTCCGGCCCGGCGGGTGCGGTCGGCGTCGTGGGCGGCCACCTCAGCGCTTCCGCTCCGCGTAGTCCTTGGCGTGGCCCAGGGTGGCGCGGCTGTTGGTGCTCAGGGCGCTGTGTACGTAGTCGCGGGCGTCGGCGACCGTGGCCTGTCCGCCGAGGATCTTGGCGATGTTGGCGGTGTTGAGGCAGACGGTGTGCTGGGAGCTTGCCTCGGTGGTGCCGGGGCCGGTTTCGGTGAACGTCCACACGCCGGTGTGCAGGGTCATCAGGGCGGGCAGGGTGACCTGCTTGTAGGCGATCTTGTGGGTGTCCAGGGCGACCCGGTAGGACTTGGTGGTGTGCACCGTACCGTCCTTGGCGCGGGTGTCCATCTCCAGGATCTGAAGGCCGGGGGCGGGTTCTTCGAAGCGTACGGTGGCCACGTGCGGCAGCCGCTCGGGCCAGCGGTCGGCTTCGTTGACGAAGGCGAAGACGTCCTTGGCGGCGCCGTTGATGTGCACGGTGTCGGTGAAGGAGAAGAGGAGTTCCTCGCTCTCGGCGGCGTGGGTGTGTTCGACGTTGTCCTTGAGCGCGGCCAGTTCCGAGGTGCTGTTGGTGTCCACGGCCCGGTCGATCCACTCCAGGTCCTGCGGGTTGTCGTCGATGGCCCGGTAGTCGTGCAGCAGCCGGACGCGGGCGCGGGCGGCGCCCAGCGGTTCGACGATCCAGGTGCCGCCCATCGCGGCGACCGGGGCGGTGGTGATCTCCTGGCGGAAGTCGATGCGCAGGTCCCGGGCGTCCAGGGTGCGGCGCGAGGTCCAGTTCTTGGCCTGGCCGTTGGCGGTGGCCCAGATGTGGATGCGCTCGTGGTGGTCGCCGGTGTCCTGGCGTTCGACGTGGATGGTGGGCGGGAAGATCTGCGGCCAGTGGCTCACGTCCGCCAGCAGGCGGTAGACGGTGGCCGCGGGCGCGCCGACGGTGATCTCGTGTTCGACCTGACGCGTCGTCATGACGGTGGCTCCTTGGGCGGGTCGGGGCGGTCAGAAGTTGCCGAGTCCGCCGCAGACGTTGAGGGCCTGGGAGGTGATGGAGGCGGCGGTGTCGGAGGCCAGGTAGCCGATCAGGCCGGCGACTTCCTCGGGGGTGCTGTAGCGGCCGAGGGGGATCTTGGCCTGGAACTTGGTGAGGATCGCCTCCTCGGTGGTGTCGTAGGCGGCGGCGTAGCCCTGGCGCACCCGCTGGGCCATGGGGGTCTCCACGTAGCCGGGGCAGACGGCGTTGACGGTGATGCCGGTGGGGGCCAGTTCGTTGCCGAGGGCCTTGGTGAAGCCGACGACGCCGTGTTTGGAGGCGGAGTAGGGGGCGCCCAGGACGACGCCCTGCTTGCCGGCGGTGGAGGCGACGTTGATGATGCGGCCGCGGTCCCGGTTGCGCATGCCGCCGGTGGTGAGCACCGCGCGGGTCATGCGGAAGACGCTGGTGAGGTTGGTGTCGATGACGTCGTCCCACAGCTCGTCGGTGAGGTCCGCGGTGACGCCGCCGCCGGAGCGGCCGGCGTTGTTGACCAGGACGTCGATGCGGCCGTAGCGGTCGACGGCGGCCTGCACGAAGGAGGTGACGGAGGCGCCGTCGCGCACGTCAAGCACCTGGCCCTCGGCCTCGAGGCCGTCGTTGCGCAGGGACTTGACGGTGGTGATGACGTCGCTTGCGGTGCGTGCGCCCAAAAAGACCAGGTGGCCCTGGGTGGCCAGCAGCCGGGCGGTGGCCAGGCCGATGCCGCTGGTGGCGCCGGTGACGAGCGCGACGCGGGAGGTGGACTGGGTCATGGCGGGTGTCCTCTCAGGCCGCGCGGGCGGCGGCCAGCCGCTCGTTGACGGTGTCGATCAGTTCCCGGGGGGTCAGGGCGTCGGTCAGCGTGTCGTCGTCGAGGGAGATGCCGTACTCGCGCTCGATGCAGCCGCCGGTCTCCAGCAGGGCGAGCGACTCGTAGCCCAGCAGGGCGAAGGTGGTGTCCAGGATGTCGTCGTCGGGCTGGGTGGTCTCGTCGGCGCCGGCGGCCTCGACGAGGATGCGCTTGAGGTCGGTGAGGGTGAAGGGTCGGTCACTCATGGCGGTGTGCTTCCTTAACGTCTTGGGCCCGGCCGGTGCGGCGGTGTGCCGACGCCGGGGCGGGCGGTTCACTGTCCGGCGCGTACGACCAGTGCGGAGTTGAACCCTCCGTGGCCGCGGGCCAGCACCAGGGCGGTGCGCAGGGCGGCCGGGCGGGCCTGGTAGAGGACCAGGTCCAGGCCGTACTCGGGGCAGGGGTCGATGTGGACGGTGGGCGGGATGACGCCGGCCCGCAGGGCAAGGAGCGCGCAGGCCACGTCCAGCGGTGCGGCGCCGGAGTGCAGGCGGCCGGTCATCGTCTTGGGCACGGTGACGGGGACGCGGCCGGGGCCGAAGATGTCACTGATCGCCTCGGCCTCGGCCCGGTCCAGTTCGGGTACGCCCGCGCCGTCGGCGAAGACCACGTCGATGTCGCCGGGGCCGGTACCGGCGTCGTCCAGGGCGATGCGGATGGCGGTGCGCAAGGTGGTGGGGCGGCCGCTGTGCGGGGGCGGGTCGATGGTGGCGCCGTAGCCGGCGAGTTCGCCGTAGAGGGTGGCGCCGCGGGCGCGGGCCGCCTCGGCGGGCTCCAGGGTGAACAGGGCGCCGCCCTCGCCGGGCACGTAGCCGCGGGCGTCGCGGTCGAAGGGCAGGTAGGCGCGGGTGGGTTCGTCGCTGTCGCTCATGCGGCCGCCGGCGAGCTGGGCGACCCAGCCCCAGGGGCAGACCGAGGCGTCCACGGCGCCGCTGACGATCAGCGGGGTGCCCTTGCGGATGAGGCGTCTGGCCTGGGCGAGGGCGTCCAGGCCGCCGGCCTGGTCGCTGACGACGACGCCGCTGGGGCCCTTCATGCCGTGCCGGATGGAGATCTGGCCGCTGTTGACGGCGTAGAACCAGGCGAAGGACTGGTAGGCGGAGACGAACTGGCTGCCCTTGGCCCACAGTTTTTGCAGTTCGTCCTGGCCGAACTCGAAGCCGCCGGCGTGGCTGGCGGTGACCACGCCCATGTCCAGCGGGTCGAAGGCGGCCACATCGACCCCGGCGTCGGCGAGCGCCCAGTCGGCGGCGGCCAGCGAGAGGCGGGTGACGCGGTCGGTCTGCGGCAGCAGCCGGCCCGGCAGGTGGTCGGCGGCCTCGAAGCCGGGGATCTCGCCGGCCAGTTGGGCGGGGTAGCCGGAGGGGTCGAAGCGGGTGATGCGGCCGATGCCGCTCTTGGCGCCGAGGGTGGCCGCCCAGTAGTCGGCCGCGCCCAGGCCGTTGGGGGCGGCGATGCCCATGCCGGTGACCGCGACCGGGGTCATACGGTGCTCCTTTGCGCGCTGGTGAGGACCATGGCGCTCTGGAATCCGCCGAAGCCGCTGCCGACCGTCAGCACGGTGTCGACCCGCTGGTCGCGGGCCGTCAGCGGCACGTAGTCCAGGTCGCACTCGGGGTCGGGGGTGTGCAGGTTGGCCGTCGGCGGCACCACGTCGTACTCCATGGCCAGCGCGGAGGCGGCGATCTCGATGGAGCCGATGGCGCCCAGCGAGTGGCCCACCATCGACTTGATGGAGCTGACCGGGGCCCGGTAGGCGTGCTCGCCCAGCGCCTTTTTGAACGCGGCCGTCTCGTGCCGGTCGTTCTGCTTGGTGCCCGAGCCGTGGGCGTTGATGTAGTCGACCTGGCCGGGGTCCAGGCGGGCCTCGTCAAGGGCCAGGCGGATGGCCTCGGCCATCTCCGCGCCGTCCCGGCGCAGGCCGGTCATGTGGTAGGCGTTGGAGCGGGTGGCGTAGCCGGCGATCTCGGCGTAGATGTGGGCGCCGCGGCGGCGGGCGCTGTGCAGTTCCTCCAGGACGAAGAAGGCGGCGCCCTCGCCGAGCACGAAGCCGTTGCGGGTGCTGTCGAAGGGCCGTGAGGCCGTGGCGGGCGCGTCGTGGCGCGGTGTGGTCGCCTTGATCGCGTCGAAGCAGGCCATGGTGATCGGTGAGATGGGGGCGTCCGAGGCGCCGGCGACCATGACGTCGGCGGAGCCCTCGCGGACCAGCTCGACGGCGTAGCCGACGGCGTCGATGCCGGAGGTGCAGCCGGTGGAGACGACCGTGGAGGGTCCCTCGGCGCCGACCGCCCAGGCCACCTCCGCCGCGAAGGAGCTGGGCACCAGGTAGTTGTACAGGTGCGGCACGGCGTAGCGGTGGTCGACCAGGTCGAGGCGGCCGCCGTCGCTGACGACGCGGTATTCGTTGTCCAGGCCCATGGTGGCGCCCACCGCGCTGCCCACGACCACGCCGATGCGGTGGGGCGGGTGGGCGGCCAGTTCGGCGCCGCTGTCCTGGACCGCGCCGCGCGCGGTGACCACGGCGAACTGCGCGGCGCGGTCCATGCGCCGCACTTCCTGTGGGGTCAGGCCCTGTTCCAGGCCGCAGAAGTCGGCCTCGGCCGCCACCTTGGAGCGGAACGGGGCGGGGTCGAAGAAGGTGATGCCCCGGGTCGCGGTGCGGCCCTCGCTGAGCAGTTGCCAGAACTCTTTTCGGCCCAGGCCGCCGGGGGCCAGGACCTCGATGCCGGTGATGACCACGCGGCGCTGCGTCATGCGCCGGCCTCCCAGGAGTAGAAGCGCTGGGCCATGGCGTCGGCCGGGGAGCGCCAGGTCGCCGGGTCGTAGGCCTCGATGTGCGGCTTGAGGTCCTCGCTGATCCTGACGAACCGCGGGTCGTCCTTGGCCAGTTCGATCCGGGAGCCTCCGTCGTCGCTGTCGAAGTCCTGGAGGTGGAAGTAGAGGCCGCGGTAGGCGAAGAGCTGACGGCGCCGGGTCCCCATCCGGTGGGGCATGTCGGTGGTGTCGAAGTCGGTGAACAGTGCGGCGACGTCGCGGCTGGAGTCGATCGCCATCCGGGCCACGATCAGCGTGCTGTGCATACCTCGCTCCTTGCGGTGGGCGCCGGGCGCTGGGCACGACAGGGGCAGGGCCGGCGGGCCGGCGTCGGGCGGCCCGGGGCGGGCCGGGTTGTGCGGCCCCGGCGGGCGGCCGGGGCCGGGTGTGCTCAAGGGGCCGGCCCGCGCGGCCGGGCCGGGGTCAGGCGCCGGCGGCGCGGGTGTGGATGACCCGGTAGGAGTTCCAGTCGCTGTCGGTCTTCAGGGCGTTGATGCGCGCCTCGGACTTCTGGCGGGTCTCGGACTGCTGGGCCAGGGCCTGGTGGCGGTGGGCGTCGTACTGCTCCTTGCTCGCCCACTGGGAGTAGACGACGACGAAGGGCCCGTCCAGGAAGCGGGCGCGCAGGCCCTTGAAGACGCTGTGGGAGCGGTAGCCGTCGACGTCCACGAGCCAGGACTGGCCCTCGCCGAGCTCCGTGATCAGCTCGTCCTGGTTGCCTTCGGCGACCTTGAAGATCTCGATGACGGTGTGGTCGTCGCGGTCGGGCGAGATTTCGGTGGCCTCGCCCTGGGAGGGGTGGCGTTGGGTGTGGACGATCTCGCTCTGGAGCAGCCGGATCGAGGTGGTGATGTCCTGGAAGACGGGCAGTGTGCGGTGTTTGAACTCCTCGCCCGCGTACCGCTTCTCCAGGTCCTCGCCGCTGCGCCACTGGATGAAGTTGGCGGTGCCGGGGCTGTCCTGGCCGGCGTGGACGGTGGAGGAGATCCAGCCGTCGAAGGCCGCGGTGTCGACGATCTTCCGCATCTCCTGGATCAGTGTGTCCTGCTTCTCCGGCCGGTCGGTGGTGAACAGGTTGAGGACGGTCAGGTGGTTGTCCTGGGTGGAGATGTAGGGCATGGCGGGATGTCACTTCCTGTCAGGAGTGGATGCGGTCCGTGGGGCCGGTGTGCGGGAGGGGGTTCAGGCGGCGGGGCCGAACCAGCGCTCCAGCGCGCGGGGCAGGGTCTCGGCGCCCTGGTCGGGGGTGATCCAGGCGATGTAGCCGTCGGGGCGCAGCAGGATCGCCTGGGCGTCCGGCAGGTCCTGGCCGCCTTCGGCGGTGACGAGGTCGACGCGGTCCGACCAGGCCTTGGCGGTGGCCGGCAGCGCGCTGTCGCCGCCGAGGTCGAGCAGGACGCCGCGGCCGGTGTGCAGCAGGTCGTGGACGCTCGTGCGCTGCCCCTCGCAGGTCAGTTCGGCGTCGGGCAGGCGCCGGCCGAGCAGTGGGTGCTCGCCCGCGCCCACGTCGTGGCGGATGTCGAGTCCGGTGACCATGCCGACCAGGTGGGCCTGGACCGACTCGTAGCGGGTGAGCTCGGTGAACACCTCCAGGAGCGGGGTGATCTCCTCGCCGCCGAGGTAGAGGATGCGCTGGGCCAGGGTGTTGGTGAGGATGCGGGCGCCGACCGGGTGCCGCTCGCTGTGGTAGGTGTCCAGCAGCGTGTCGGGGGCCTGCCCCTTGAGGACCAGCGCCAGTTTCCAGCCGAGGTTGACCGCGTCCTGCACGCCGGCGCTCATGCCCTGGGCGCCGATGGGCAGGTGGATGTGGGCGGCGTCGCCCGCCAGGAAGACCCGTCCGCGCCGGTACTGGGCGGCCTGCCGGCTCACATCGGTGGTCGAGCTCACCCACAGCGGGGTGGCGGCGTGGATGTCCTCGCCGGACAGCTTCTGGAAGGTGTCGGCGACCTCGGCGAAGGTGATGGGCTCCGCGCTCTGGCGCAGCGGCTCGGTGCGGTCGTAGTAGATGATGCGGCAGCGGTCCGGGCCGAGCGGCAGCACCATGATCATGCCGTCGGGGACCCGCTCGCCGGCGAAGCGGGGCCGCAGCCGCACCCCGGCGATGTCGGCGAAGCGCAGCTCGATGGCGGGTTCGGTGCCGGGGAAGTCGATCCCGGCTGCCTGGCGCACCGCGCTGCGGGCGCCGTCGCACCCGATGACGTACCGTCCGCGCAGCCGGCCGCCGTCGGGCCCGGCCAGTTGCAGCGTGACGCCGTCCTCGTCCTGGTCCAGGCCGGTGACCTCGACGGAGCGGCGGATGCGGGCGCCGTGCTCGGTGGCCCAGCCGGCCAGCATCGCCTCGGTGCGGGACTGGGGTATCCCCCGCGCCCCGTAGGAACCGCCGCTGAGCACCCGGTAGTCCAGCGGTACGCCGCCGAAGTGCCCGCCGGGGATGACGTCGACCTCGCCGAGGCGGTCCAGCAGCCCGCGCTGCCCGAATTCCTCGATGGTGCGCGCGGAGAAGCCAAGAGCGCGTGACTGCCGCATCGGCTCGGCGAGCCTGTCGACCACGAGAACGGAAATTCCGTGCAGGCCGAACTCACCGGCGAGCATGAGTCCGGTGGGACCCGCGCCTACGATGATCACGTCCGCGTCATAATTGTCCATCGTCGTCCATCCGCCCTCTTCTGGTTGATGTTTTACGAGTATGGACAGCGCCGGAGCGGCGGGTAAAGGGACGCCTGTGCAACGCTTTTGCAGTCCAGTACAGAAATGTGCGGGGAATGTCAGATCTTTTGCAGGCGGGGTTGGTCGGGGTGCCTTTGGGGGCGCATTCTCAAGCATGACCTCGACTGAAGCCGAAGCCTTCACTCCGGACACGGCCATGGTGGACGCCTTTGCCGTGCGCGGGCTGCTGGACCGCTATCTGCTGGCGTTGGACACGGAAAAGCTCGACGACGCGTGGGCGCGCACTCTGTTCACCGAGGACGCCGTCGTCGCGTTTCCGCTGAGCCGGCACGAGGGAAGGGACGGGCTCGCACAGTGGCACGTCAGCGCGCTGGCGCATTTCGCCCGCACCCAGCACCTGAATTCGCCCGCGGTGGTGGACTGCGCGGGCGACGAGGCGAGCCTGCGCGCCAACCTGCTCTCCACGCACGTCCACCATCCCGGCGGCGAGGGGCCCGAGTTGTTCACCACCGGCACCTCGGTGAGCGGCTCGGCCCGGCGCACCGCGGACGGCTGGCGGCTCACCCGGCTCTCGTTCGGGCTGATCTGGGTGGACGGGGTGCCGCCCGGGGCGCGCGGCTGATGCCCCGCACACCGTCAGGGGGCCCGGCGCGCTCAGCAGTTGAGGGTGGTGATCCGGTCGACCGTGATCTCCACGACCACCCGTCCCGGCGGGTTCGGCGGCCCGGCGAAGTAGCGCTCGGTGTAGCGGCGGACCCCCTCGGCGACCCGGTCGGGGGCGTCCCGGACCTGGGCGGTGCCCTCCAGGGTGACCCAGGCGAAGCCGTCCACCTGGCAGAGCGCGACCCGGGCGGACGGCGCGGCCAGCACGTTCTTGACCTTGCGCGTCGTGTTCACCGTCAGGACGCGGGCCAGGTGCGCCCGCTCGTCCCAGGTGAAGCGCACGGGCGTCAGATGCGGCGAGCCGTCAGGGCGCAGCGTGCTCAGCACGGCGGTGTGCGGCGCGGTGAGGAACGCGCGGGCCGAGGGGGACAGCGCCGTCGTGCCGGCGCGCCGCGGGGAGAGCGTCATCGTCGTGGGTTCCTCTTTCGGTCTCCGGCGCAGCGCGCCCTGGCACACCACCGTCGCGGCCTGCGGGCCGGGCCGGGAAGGGGACTTGGTCAGTCGATCCCGCGCACCACGTGCGGCTCGGCGCTCTCGTCCTCGTCGTCGTCCACCCCGGCGAGCCGGAGCACCGGCGCGCCCCCTTCACCGGCGCGGTCGTGCCGCTCGTGTCCGGCCTCGTCCATGGGCCTCTCCTCCTGCGACCGTGCGCCCCGCGGGGCCGCGGAGCACGACTGCTCCACCCGGCCACGGTGGCAAGGCCCTCTCGAGGCCGGGCGGAGGGACGGCTCGAATCCGCCTCGACACCGCGTCGACCGCGGCCGCTGCGGCCACGGTGGCCGCTGTGGCCGCGCCTTTTCGGAAGGACTGTCATGCCCGGCTTGATCAGGCGTTTGTGGCGCGAGGTGTACGCGGCTCTGCAGGCCTACGGCGCCCTTTACATGGCGGGCACCTGGCGCCCGCCCGGCGCCGGCCCGCCCCCCGACAGCCCGCCCTCCGGCGGTTGGTGCGGCACGGCGCCCCGGGAGCCGGCGGGCCCGCCCCGGGCCCATCCCGAGCGGCTGTGCCCGGAGGTCGCCCTGAGCCCGGTGGAGCGCGCGCTGGACCGGCAGTTGGAGACCGGCTCCTGACACGGCATCACCCCGACGGGGTTCACAATCACCCCGTAGGGGGCTCACACCGCGCCGTGCCGGCCCCTGAGCCGCTCGGCGAACAGGCTCCATTCCTTGCTGACGTGCTCCGCGATGGGGGCGATGACGCCGACCCAGTGCGGCGGGACGGCGCCCACGAGCTCGCGCCAGCCGTCGGGGTCGGTGGCGTGCAGCGCCATCCATTGCAGGAACTCCTTGCCGCCGGCGGTGTAGCGGATGCACGGGTCGTTGGCGATCTTGGCCGCGACCGTCTCCCAGGCGGGCGGCTCGTCGGCCGGGGCGGTGCGCCGCGGCGGCAAGTCCTCGGCGTCCGGCGTCCGGGCGTGGCCGGCCGCCGGGGCCTGCGCGGCCCGGTCGGCCGGGTGCAGGGTCAGCCGGGCGCCGGTCCCCCGCAGTCCGTTGCGTTCGGGGCTGACCCCGCGGCGCAGCCGGGCGCTCACGTCGTGGACGGTGCCCAGGGACACCTCGGTCTCGCGGGCGACTTCCCGCAGGGTGGCGTCGGGGTGGGCGGTGATGTAGGCGGCGGCGCGGCGCCGGCCCTCGCCGGCGCTCACCGAGCGCAGTTTGCCGTCCAGGCCCAGGCGCTGGCCGCCCGGCGGGGTGGCGCACGCGGAGCGCTCGCGCAGGGCCGCGATGGTCTTGGCGCTCAGTCCCGTGACGCTCGCGATGGCGCGGTCGGACCATTCGGGGTGCGCCCGCAGGACGCGTTCGGCCCCGCCGATACGGTCGGCCTTGGACAGCGGAAGTCCGTGCGCGCTGTTGGCCTTCATGGCGATCACGAGCGCTTCGGCGTCCGAGCAGTCGATGAGCCGCGCCTTGATGCTGTGGTCGCCGCAGAGTTTCGCGGCCTCCAGCCGGTGCAGCCCGTCGATGATCCGCCAGCCGTCTTTCTGGACGAGCACGGGCGGCAATTGGGGGCGGCCCGACGCCTCGACGAGCAGCTGGAGATACGCGGCGTTGATTCCGGCCTGGCGCAGGTGCAGTCCGGGCGAGAGGGCATGGACCGGGAGTTCCTGCACCGGGGTCTTCTCAATGTTCTGGTCGCCGATTTCCGGGCCGGTTCCTGGGCTGCTTCCTGGATCGGTACAGAGGCCGATATCAGGGCCGGTTCCGGGGGCGGTTCCGGGGCTTTTTCCGTCTCCGGCCACCGGCTCGTCGCACCGTAATTCGGCGGAACTCGAACCGTCTGCGATCACCGTAGCCCGCCCGTCATTGAAAGCCATCCGGTGTGCCCTTTCTGCCGCTTATTCCGGATGAGCGTCGCAGCGGTGTCTCTAGCCCCGGTCGAGGGTGAGTTGACGGTCGTCGGACCGTCGCCCGAGGTGGTTTGCAGCGTGGCTCCAGCCGGGTTCAGCGCCGCACGAGCAGGCCGCGGCTGCGCAGGACCCAGCGTTCCAGGGGGCTGAAGACGAGCAGGTCGATGGCGATGCCGACCAGCAGGATGAGCAGGATGGCCTCGAAGACCATGGCCATGTCGCTGGCGTTGCGGCCGTTCTCCAGGAGCTGGCCCAGGCCCACGCCCAGGTCGGGGAAGGAAGCGATGATCTCGGCGGCCATGAGCGAGCGCCAGGAGAACGCCCAGCCCTGTTTGAGTCCGGCGACGTAGCCGGGCAGGGCGGCCGGCAGCACCACGTGCCAGGTGCCCTTGAGGCCGGTGGCGCCCATGGTGCGCCCGGCCCGCAGGAACAGCGGCGGCACCTGGTCGACGCCGGCGACCAGGCCGTTGGCGATGGAGGGGACCGCGCCGAGCAGGATCACCGCGTACATCATCGAGTTGTTCAGGCCCAGCCAGATCACCGCGGGCGGCACCCAGGCCACCGAGGGCAGGGACTGAAGGCCGGACAGGATCGGGCCGATCGCCGCGCGCAGGAACTTCAGCCGCGCCACGAGCAGGCCCAGCGGGGTGCCGATGAGCAGGGCGAGGCCAAAGCCGAGCAGGCCGCGCGAGACGGACGTCCAGATGTAGCCCAGGAGTTCGCCCTCCAGCCAGGCCTGGCGCGCCACCTCGTACACCGCGCCCGGGGAGGGCAGTTTGCCGGGGTCGTCGACGATGTCGAAGGAGACCAGTGCCTGCCACACCGCGAGGACGAGGGTGATGGCGGTGACGGGGGGCAGGACCTTCTCGCGCAGGGTCAGTGTGAGGGGCTTGCGGATCTGCTGGGGCGTCTCCAGGGCGTCGAGGCCGGCGAGGTCGTTGCCGTCCTTGGCGGTGGGTGTCTCAGTACTGGCCATGCCGGCGGATCTCCCCCCGCAGTTGTTCGGTGATCTCGATGGAGAGCTCCGCGACGGCGGTGTCCTCGATGCGGCGCGGCTGGGGGATGTCCACGTCCCAGGCGCGGGCGATGCGCCCGGGGCGGGAGGAGAGCAGGATCACGCGCTGGGCCAGGCGGGCGGCCTCGCGCACGTTGTGGGTGACGAACAGCACCGACAGGCCGGTCTCGCTCCAGATCCGGGTCAGTTCGTCGTGCAGCACGTCGCGGGTGATGGCGTCGAGGGCGGCGAAGGGTTCGTCCATCAGCAGCAGGCGGCTCTCCTGGGCCAGCGCGCGGGCCAGCGCGACGCGTTGGCGCATGCCGCCGGACAGCTCGTGCACCCGCTTGCCGTGGGCGCCTTCGAGGCGGACGAGCGCCAAGAGCTCCTCGGCGCGCTCGCGCCGTTGCCGGGGGGCGACGCCGCGCAGTTTCAGGGCGAGTTCGATGTTCTTGCCGGCGCTCAGCCAGGGGAACAGGGCGTGTTCCTGGAACATCAGGGCCGGCCGGCCGTCGGTGGTGATCTCGCCGGTGGTGGGATCGTCGAGGCCGGCGATGAGGTTGAGCAGGGTGGATTTGCCGCAGCCCGAGGCCCCCAGGAGGGTGACGAACTCGCCGGGTGCGACGGTGAGGCTGATGTCGTCCAGCACGAGCTGGGGTCCGGCGGGGCCGGGGAACGACTTCGAGACGTGGTCGAGGCGGGCGGCGTGGCGGGCCGTCGTGGTGCCCGCGCCGGCCGTGGCCAGCGTCGTGGTCATGGTCGTCACCTCCTGGGAAGGCGTCAGGGCCGTCCGGCGCCGAGTCCGGCGTCGTCGGCCGGGGGCCGTCCGGCGGCCGCGAGGATCTTGTTGAGCAGGGTGAGGTCGTAGATGCCGGTCAGGTCGGGCTCCTTGAGCAGGCCGGCCTCGACGGCGTGCCCGGCCTGGGTGCGCAGGGTGGCGGCCAGCGGGTCGTCGGTGAAGTCGATGGAGCGCCAGGCCGCGTCCAGGACACCGCGGGGCAGGGCCTTGCCGGCGTCGGCGGCCAGCTGCTGGTTGGCGGCCGCCTTGGCCGCTGCGGGGTGGGCTTTGATCCACTTGTTGGTGTCCACCGCCGCCTTGAGCACCGCCTCGACGACTCGGGGGTGCCGGGCGAGGAACTTCTGCGACACGATGATGTTCGTGGTGACGAACGTGCCGCCGGGCCACAGCGTCTTCTCCTCCAGCAGGACCTTGCCGCCCTGGGCGACGAGGCGGGAGGCGGTCGGCTCGGGCACCCAGGCGCCGTCGATGGAGCCGGCCTCGTAGGCGTCCGGGGTGACCTTGTTGTCGCTGCGCACCACGGTCACCTCGCCCTTGCCGCTGTGCGCGTCGACGTGCCAGCCCTGCCCGGCCGCCCAGTTGAGGAAGGCCACGTCCTGGGTGTTGCCGAGCTGCGGGGTGGCGATCTTCTTGCCCTTGACGTCGCTCAGGGAGGTGATCTTCTCGGGGTCGACGACCAGCTTGACGCCGCCGGAGGCCGAACCGCCGATGATGCGCAGGTTCTTGCCGCCCGACTTGGCGAATCCGTTGACGGCCGGGGACGGGCCGATCCAGCCGATGTCGAGCGACCCGGAGTTGATCGCCTCGATCGCGGAGGGCCCGGCGTTGAACGTCGCGTACGTCGCCTTCGTGGCGCCCAGCGCCTTTTGGAAGAAGCCCTTGCGGTTGCCCACCAGTGCGGTGCCGTGGGTCAGGTTGGCGAAGTAGCCGATGCGTACGGAGTCCAGGTTCTCGATCCGCTGCGCGCCTGCGGCGATCTTCGCGGCGCCCTCGTCGTCCTTGGCCTGAGAGCCGTAGCCGCAGGCGGTGGGGGCCAGCAGGAACACGGCGGCCAGAAGGAGGGCGGCGCGGCGCGGCACGCGGCGGCGGGCGGGCGCTCCGGTGGCGGGCATGGTCAGAAGTCCCATCCGTCGTCCCGGACGGTGGCGTCGGCGGCCGTGTCCGGGGAGGCGAACGACGCGCCGGCCATGCCCGCGGTGAGGGTGGTGCCGTCGCCGGGGTCGATCAGGATGAACGAGCCGGTGCGCCGGGAGTCGGCGTAGGAGTCGATGGGCAGCGGTTCGGCGGTGCGCAGCGCGACCCGGCCGATGTCGTTGGCGGCGAGCTGTCCGGGGTGCGGCTCCAGGGACAGGTCGTCCAGGGTGAGCCGGGAGGGGATGTCCTGGACGATGGCCTTGACGGTGCGGGTGCCGTGCTTGAGGAGCACCCGGTGGCCCACGCGCAGCGGCTGGTCGGCGACGTGGCACACGGTCGCCGTCACCTCCCGGGTGGTGGCCGGGGCGTCGGTGGCCGGCACGATGAGGTCGCCGCGCGAGACGTCGAGGTCGTCGGTGAGCAGCACGGTCACCGACTCCAACGCCCGGGCCGCCCTGGCGGGCCGGCCCAGGCGTTCGATGGCGGCGATGGTGGAGGTGCGGCCCGAGGGCAGCACGCGCACCTGCTGCCCGACGTGGAAGGCGCCCTCGGCGATCCTTCCGGCGTAGCCGCGGTAGTCGGGGTGCTCGGGGGTCTGCGGGCGGATCACGTACTGCACGGGCAGCCGGGCCGAGCAGTGCGCCGGGTGGTGGCCGACCGGCACGGTCTCCAGGTGTTCCAGGACGGTGGGGCCGTCGTACCAGTCCATGTGCGCGGAGGTGTCCACGACGTTGTCGCCGGCCAGCGCGGAGATGGGGATCACGGTGACCTCGGGGCCGCCCAACTCCTTGACGTAGGCGGTGTATTCCTCGGCGATCGCGGTGAAGACGGACTCCCGGTGGCCGACGAGGTCCATCTTGTTGACGGCGAGCACGACGTGCGGGACGCGCAGCAGGGCGGCGATGGCGGTGTGGCGGCGGGTCTGCTCGACGACGCCGTTGCGGGCGTCGACCAGGATCACCGTCAGCTCGGCGGTGGAGGCGCCGGTGACCATGTTGCGGGTGTACTGCACGTGGCCGGGGGTGTCGGCGAGGATGAAGCGGCGCCGCGGGGTGGCGAAGTAGCGGTAGGCGACGTCGATGGTGATGCCCTGCTCGCGCTCGGCGCGCAGGCCGTCGGTGAGCAGCGCCAGGTCGGGGGTGGCCTGGCCGCGGTTGCGGGAGGCGTGGGCGAC
Source organism: Streptomyces sp. NPDC030245 (assembly GCF_055572995.1). Classification (NCBI taxonomy): domain Bacteria; kingdom Bacillati; phylum Actinomycetota; class Actinomycetes; order Kitasatosporales; family Streptomycetaceae; genus Streptomyces; species Streptomyces sp. NPDC030245. The sequence continues at coordinate 312,099 of NZ_JBVICF010000010.1, forward strand.
GGCTTCCAGCTGGTCGGCCAGGACCGACTTGGAGTCGTGCAGGAGGCGGCCCACCAGGGTGGACTTGCCGTCGTCCACGGAGCCGGCGGTGGCGAAGCGCAGTGTGTCGACGGTGGTGTCGGTCAGAACACTCATCTCAGAAGTACCCCTCGCGCTTGCGGTCTTCCATCGCGGCCTCGGAGAGCTTGTCGTCGGCCCGGGTCGCGCCGCGTTCGGTCAGCCGGGACGCGGCGATCTCCGTGATGACCTTGTCGATGGTGTCGGCGTCGGAGTCCACCGCGCCGGTGCAGGACATGTCGCCGACCGTGCGGTAGCGCACCCGCCGCCGCTCGACCCGCTCGCCCTGCTCGGGGCCGCCCCACTCGCCGGCGGTCAGCCACATGTGGTTGCGCCGGAACACCTCGCGTTCGTGGGCGAAGTAGATGGCGGGCAGGTCGATGTGTTCCCGGGCGATGTACAGCCACACGTCCAGCTCGGTCCAGTTGGAGAGCGGGAAGACGCGGACGTGTTCGCGCGGCAGGTGCCGGCCGTTGTACAGGTTCCACAGCTCGGGGCGCTGGCGGCGCGGGTCCCACTGGGAGAATTCGTCGCGCAGGGAGAACACGCGCTCCTTGGCGCGGGCTTTTTCCTCGTCGCGGCGCCCGCCGCCGAACACGGCGTCGAAGCCCTGCTGTTGGATGGTGTCGGTCAGCGGCCGGGTCTGGAGCGGGTTGCGGGTGCCGTCGGGGCGTTCCTTGAGCACGCCGCGGTCGATGTAGTCCTGCACCGAGGCGACGTGCAGGCGCAGCCCGTGCTCGGCGACCACCCGGTCGCGGTACTCGATGACCTCGGGGAAGTTGTGCCCGGTGTCCACGTGCAGCAGCGCGAAGGGCACCGGCGCGGGCGTGAACGCCTTCAGCGCCAGGTGCAGCATGACGATGGAGTCCTTGCCGCCGGAGAAGAGCACCACCGGGTTCTCGAACTCGCCCGCCACCTCGCGCAGGATGTGGACCGCCTCCGACTCCAGCGCGTCGGGGTGCGAGAGGGCGCAGGGGCTCGCCCCGTCCTCCTCGCCGGCCCTGACCGGGTCGACGGTCGGCGTCATAACAGTCCCCTTTCGGTGAGCACGGCGTACACCGCGGCGGCGGACTCGCGCACGGTCTGCTGGTGTGCCTGGATGCGCAGGTCCGGCGCCGTGGGCTCCTGGTAGGGGTCGTCCACGCCGGTCAGCCCGGTCAGCTCGCCGGCGGCCTGTTTGGCGTACAGGCCCTTCACATCGCGTGCGCTGCACACCTGAAGGGGGGTGGCGACGTGCACTTCGAGGTAGGGGGTGTGGTTGGCGTCGTGGCGCTTGCGGACCGCTTCGCGGCTGTCGGTGTACGGGGCGATCACCGGGACCAGCGCCAGGATGCCGTTGCGGGCCAGGAGTTCGGCGACGAAGCCGATGCGCTGCACGTTGGTGTCGCGGTCGGTGCGGGAGAATCCGAGGCCGGCCGAGAGCGCCTCGCGGATCTCGTCGCCGTCCAGGACCTCCACGCGGTGGCCGTCGGCGCGCAGCCACTCGGCGAGCTCGTAGGCGATGGTGGTCTTGCCGGCGCTCGGCAGTCCGGTGAGCCAGACGGTAACTCCGGTCGTCACGGGCATCTCCTGGGGGTCGGGGGGTGTCGTCCGCGCGGCGTGCAGGGGTCAGGCGGGCGGGGCGGTCACGGCGGTGGTGCGGGGGGTGCCGAACCAGTGGGTGAGGGCGTCGCTCAGGTCGCTGTCGCTGCCCGGCGCGGTCCAGGCGACGTAGCCGTCGGGCCGGATCAGGACCGCCTCGGGTGCCGGGCGGGGGCCGCGGGTCCAGGTGGCGGTGACGATGTCGACACGGTCGGCCCAGTCCTCGGCGAGCTGCGCGGCCTTGCCGCCATCTCCCGTGTCCGCCGTGCAGATCAGGACGCCGCGGGCGGTGTGCAGCAGCTCGGCGACACGCCTCAACGTGCCGCCGGGTAGGGCCAGTTGGTGGTGGGGCGGCATGCGCCGGCCCAGCAACGGGTGTTCCCCGGGGCCCATGTCGTAGCGGATGCCCAGGCCGCTGAGGACGCCGGCCAGGTGGGCGGCCGCGTCCTTGTGGGTCATCAGCTCGCCCAGCACGGTGCGCAGCGGGGCCATCTCCTGGCCGGTGAGGCGCAGTTCGATGGCGGCGCGGGCGTTGCGTGCCAGTTGCCGGCCGATCGGGTGGCGTTCGTCGTGGTAGGTGTCCAGGAGGGTTTCGGGGGCCCTGCCGTCCAGCACGGCGGCCAGTTTCCAGCCGAGGTTGACCGCGTCCTGCACGCCCACGCTCAGGCCTTGTGCCATCGCCGGCGGCTGGACGTGGGTGGCGTCGCCCGCCAGGAAGACGCGGCCGCGCCGGTAGTGGGCGGCCACCCGGGAGGCGTCGGTGAAGCAGCTGATCCAGCGGCACTGCCCGTGGTGGATGGACTCGCCGGTCAGGCGCTGCCAGGCGTCGGCGAGTTCGGTGTACGACAGTGCGTCGCGGTCCTTGGGGCGCATGCCCCGCTCGTAGGCGACGATCCGGGTGACGCCGTCCTCCAGGTCCATCGCCATGATCATGCTGCCGTCGGGGAGGTTCTCGCCGATGCGGCGGCGGCGGGTGTGGATGCCGGTCACGTCGGCCGTGTAGAAGCCGCGGGTGGGTTCGGGGCCGGAGAAGTCGATGCCGGTCAGTTTGCGGACGGTGCTGCGTCCGCCGTCGCAGCCGATGAGGTAGCGGGCGCGGTCCGTCCCGGGGCCCTTGGGTCCCTCGAAGGTCACGTCGACGCCGCCGGGCCGCTCGCGCAGGGCGGTGACCTCGTGGCCGCGGCGCACCGGCACCCCGAGTTCGCCCACCCACTCCTCCAGCATCCGTTCGGTGCGGAACTGCGAGACGCCCCGGGCGCCGCTGTGGTCCTCCTCCAGGATGTCCAGGTCGATGGGGACGCCGCCGAAGTGGCTGTCGGCGGGTTCGGTCGCGCCGAGTCTGGGCAGCAGTCCGCGCTGGTCGAAGCTTTCGACGGCGCGCCGGGTGAGGCTGGCGCCGCGGGACTCGCGCGCGGGGGCGGGCAGCTTTTCGTAGACGACGACGTCGGCGCCGCCCAGGCGCAGTTCGCCGGCCATCATCAGCCCGACCGGGCCCGCGCCGACGACTATCACGTCCCTGGTCATGCTGACGCTCCTGTGGGGTGGGTGGCGCTGGGGGTGCCGAACCAGTGGGTGAGGGCGTCGCTCAGGTCGCTGTCGCTGCCCGGCGCGGTCCAGGCGACGTAGCCGTCGGGCCGGATCAGGACCGCCTCGGGTGCCGGCTGGGGACCGCGGGTCCAGGTGGCGGTGACGATGTCGACACGGTCGGCCCAGTCCTCGGCGAGCTCGGCGGCCTTGCCCGCGCCGTCCGCATCCGCGGTGCAGATCAGGACGCCGCGGGCGGTGTGCAGCAGCTCGGCGACACGCATCAACGTGCCGCCGGGTAGGGTCAGTTGGTGGTGGGGCGGCATGCGCCGGCCCAGCAGGGGGTGCTCCCCCGGGCCCATGTCGTAGCCGATGTCCAGGCCGCTGACGATGCCGGCCAGGTGGGCGGCCGCGGCCTTGTGGGTCATCAGCTCGCCAAGGACGGCGCGCAGCGGGTCCATGTCGGCGTCGCCGAGGTAGAGCAGGGAGGCCGCCTGGGCGTTGCGGATCAGTTTCCGGCCCACCGGGTGGCGTTCGTCGTGGTAGGTGTCCAGCAGGGCTTCGGTGGCCCGGCCCGCCAGCACGGCGGCCAGTTTCCAGCCGAGGTTGACCGCGTCCTGTAGTCCGGCGCTCAGTCCCCAGGCGGCCAGCGGCGGCATGGCGTGCGCGGCGTCGCCCGCCAGGAGCACCCGGCCGCTCCGGTAGGCGTCGGCCAGGGCGGCGGCGTTGTTGCAGGACCACATCCACTGTGCCTGGGCGTGGTGGATGGTTTCGCCGGTGAGGCGCTGCCAGGCGTCGGCGATCTGCTCGAACGTCAGGGTGTCGGGGTCCTGGTGCGGGGAGAGGTCCTTGTCGTGGACGACGATGCGGTAGCGGCCCTCGCCCAGCGGGGTGCACACCACCATGTGGCCGCCGGGCAGGCGTTCGCCGATGGGCCGCGGGCGCAGCGTCACCCCGGTGATCTCCGCGGTGTACATGCCGCGGGTGGGCTGCCACTGCCGGGCGGGGATGCCGGCCGCCGTGCGGACGGTGCTGTGCGGGCCGTCGCAGCCGACCACGTACCGGGCGCGCGCCCGGCCGACGCCCTTGGGTCCGGTGAAGGTCACCTCGACGCCGTCTTCCCGCTCGCGCAGGGCGGTCACCTCATGCCCGCGGTGCACCGGTACGCCGAGGTCGGCCAGCCGGGCGCTCAGCATGGTTTCGGTGCGGGCCTGGGAGAGCCCCAGGACGCCGCTGTGGTCCTCGTCCAGCATGCCGAGGTCGAAGCGGACGCCGCCGAAGTGCCCCATCGGGCCCCACCGGAATTCACCGAGTCCGGGCAGCAGTCCGCGCTGGTCCAGTGATTCCGCCGCCCGCCGGTTGAAGCCGAGCGCGCGGGATTCTCCGGCAGGGGCGGGGAGCTTGTCGAAGACGGTGACATTCACTCCGCCCAAGTGGAGTTCGCCGGCCAGCAGCAATCCGACAGGACCGGCACCGACAATTATTACGCCAGTTTCCATTGTTGACCTTCCACGCGGGGCGGCTGAGGAATCGTCGATGTCAAACTACACATCACCATGTTCGGCTGCAATGACGGTGGTGAATTCATAAGCGGGGCCGATGGATTGGGCGTTCAACCGTGATTTTCACGCGGTTGAACGCGCTGGCAGACGGGCGGGCGGACGGGCGGGGGGGGTGAAGGTGCGGGTCAGGGCGTGGGCACCGGCTGCGGGACCGCTTGGCAGGTGGCGTCGGCGCCCTTGGCGGCGGCCGGGCGGCTGCCGTCCTTGAGGTAGGCGCCGACCACGTCGTTGACGCAGGGGTTGGCGTTGCGGGACAGGGACGTCTCGTGTTCGTAGCCGTCCTGCTCCACCAGCAGCCGGGAGTCGGGGAAGCGCCGGTGCAGGGTGCGGGCGCCCGACAGCGGGGAGCCGGCGACGTGCTCGCCCTGCACCACCAGGGCGTCGACATCCTTGGCGCCGACCTCGCGCGGGGGGTCGGCGGGCGCGGGCCAGGAGGCGCACGGCGCGTTATACCAGGCGTTGTACCAGGTCAGGAAGGTGTTGCCGGCGCGGTATTGGCGGGTGAAGTCGGTGTGCCAGCGCTGCCAGTCGCGCGGCCAGGGCGAGTCGGTGCACTGGACCGCGTTGTACATGGCCTGCTTGTTCTGCGTGGGGTAGCCCGGTTCGTTGAAGTTGGCCTTGAGTCCTGCGGGGTCCTTGCGCAGCACCCAGTCGGCCAGGGCCTTGGTGTGGCCATTCCAGGCGGAGCGGCGGTAGAGGGTGACCAGGAACATCTCGGTGTACTCGGCCGGGCCGATCCGGCCCTCGACGGGCGCCTTGCGGAGCAGGTCCATGCCGTCGTAGTACTTCGCCTCGACCGCGGCCGCGGTGGTGCCCAGGCGGTAGGTCGCATCGTGCCGGGCGATCCAGGAGAAGTAGTTCTCGGCGCTCTTCTCGAAGGTCGCGTTCTGTTCCAGGACGTCCTTGTACCAGCCCTTTTCGGGGAGCATCACGGTGTCGAGGACCATGCGGCGCACCCGGTGGGGGTACATGGAGGCGTACACCGAGCCGAGGTAGGTGCCGTAGTCCCAGCCGAAGTAGGTGAGTTGCTCCTGGCCCAGGGCCCGGCGGATGAGGTCCAGGTCGCGGGCGGCGTCCTTGGTGCCGAGGTGGTTGAGGGTGTCGCCGTGGGCGCGGCCGCAGCTGTCGGCGAAGTCGCGGGCCCTGGTGCGCCAGGCCTCTTCCGCGGCCGCGGTGGCGGGGACCAGGTCGGGGCGGGCGGTGCCGGGCCAGACGTAGCCCGGCTCGCAGGTGATCTGCGGTTCGCTGGCGCCGGTGCCGCGCGGGTCGAAGCCGATCCAGTCGTAGGTGGCGCCGACGGCCGGGGACAGGCCGGAGGTGCCCTTGGCGAACCGGGTGGGCAGGTCGCGTCCGAACTGGCCGGGCCACTGGCCGCGGTTGAGCAGCACGATGCCCTGGTACTGCTCCTGGGGTGCGGTGTGCTCGGCGCGGGTGAGGGCCAGTTGGATGGTGCGGCCCTCGGGCCGGTCGTGGTCGAGCGGGACGGTGAGCGAGCCGCACTCCAGCCCTTTGAGCAGGCCCCCGACGACGGGGTCGCTGTCCGGGCAGGGCGACCAGGCGACGCCGGCCGCCGGCCGGTCGGCCGGGGCCTTGGCCGGTGCCGCGGCGGCCGTTCCCGCCAGGGCGGTGGCGGCCGCCGCCGTAATTGCCAGTAACTTCCTCACGTAATCCCCTTCTTGAGGGCTGGTCCGCCGCCGGGCCGGTATTCGGGCGGGCAGGCGGGCGGAGCCGGTTTTCACGGGCAAAGTCCAGGGGGCGGCGTGAGACTAGCCGCTGCGGGAAGTGGCGTGAAAACAACTACGGTTGAACAATGACCACCGGTCGAGCGGGGCTGGAACGGCGGTATCGGTCCGGTACGGCGGGGCCGGTTCCGTAAACGCGAAAAACCCCGCGGAGCAGCCGGAAATTCGACTCTCCGCGGGGAAAGTGCGGGGAAAGTGCGGGAAAGCGCGGGAAAGGGGAAAAGAGGGTGGGTGCTGTTAGCGCGCTGCGTCGGATGCGGGCGCCGTGCGGCCGGCACCCCCGGGTGCGGGCGGGCCGCCGGCGGCCATCTGCTGCATCCGCTCGCGCATGTTGGCGGTGGTGTTGGCGTGCGGGAAGGCGGTGGCCGGGGCCTGTTCGCCCAGGAAGGCGCAGAGCGGCTCCCAGCCCTGGGTGACGTCGTAGACCAGGAGGTTGTCGGCGGGGACGGCGTCGATGATCTCCTGGTTGCGGCGGTGGTAGACCTCGATGGCGTGGTCCTTGTCGGAGAAGCGGCCCTGGAACAGCCCCTCCCAGGTCATGACGTTGGTCATGCGGAAGACCCGGGCCTGGCGGGTGCCCTGCTCGGGAGGGGTCTCCTTGTTCTTCAGGACGAACTGGTACAGCGTGTTGTACGTGCTCTCGTACCAGCCGTCGGCGTCGCGCACCGTCAGGACGACCTTGGCGTCGGGGAACGCCTTGATGATCTGGTCGTAGTAGAAGGAGGGCGGGCCGTCCACCGCGGAGGTGTACCCCTCGAACACCGTCTCCCAGTCGGGCTGCTGTCCCTCGCAGATGATGCGTTCCCACTGCTCCAGGCGCTTCTCGTCGCCGACGATGTCGAACATGTGGTAGCAGGGGCCGTATCCGAGCTGTTCCAGCGCCACCTGGAGTGAGGTGGTCCCGGTCCTGCCGAGACCGGCGTTGATGAGCTTCAACACGGTGCGGTTCCTTCCCTGCGGCTGGGTGGTCGGCGGGGTGCGTCGGGGGCCGGCCGTCACTGCTATGACGCCCGGCGGCGCGAAGATGTGACAGGCCTCGCCCCCCGGCGGGCGGTGCCTGCGGGGGACGGGGCTCTTCAGCGCCAGGCCGCGGGCACCTGCCGGGTGGCGACGTTGATGCGGTTCCAGCAGTTGACCAGGCCGATGTGGATGACCAGGGAGGCCAGTTCCTGTTCGGTGTAGTGCTCGGCGGCTTCCCGCCAGACCTCGTCGGGCACCGCGTCGTCGCGGCCGCTGAGTTCGGTGGCGTCCTCGGCCAGCGCCAGGGCGGCGCGCTCGGCGGGGGTGAAGCAGGTCGCCTCGCGCCACTCGGCGACCTGGGGCAGGCGGGTGTCGGCCTCGGCGGCCTGCCCCAGGTCGTCGGGGATGGTGTAGATGCGGCCGTTGATCTGGCTGACCCGCAGCCGGATGAGGTCGAGCGTCCGCTGCGGGACGCCGACCTTGCCGATGACCTTGGTCAGGTCGAGCAGGGGTTGCAGGGCGTCGGCGACGACCAGCGAGGGGTTGTTCATCCGGGGTGGCATCGGGGCGTCTCCTGTGAGTCGGGCCCGCGCCGTCGTCGCGCGGCGCCTCCCGGCCAGATGCGCGGGGGCGGCGGCAAAGCGGGGGGCGGGCAGCGGCGAGTGCCGGTGCACCAGGCTGCCGTCGCGCTGTCCGTCCTGCAAGGGGGGTGGCCAACGGCGCGGTGCGCAAGCGGTGTTCGACCGTGGGTTGCCGCAGTTGAACACCGGCGGCGTTCACCATGGCCCCGGGCCGCGACGTCAGGCCCGCCATGACAGCAGACCCTTTACGACGGAAGGGATCACCGGCATGCCCCTCGACAAGATCGCGCTGATCACGGGTGCCAACAAGGGCATCGGGCGGGAGACCGCACGGCAGTTGGGCGAGCGGGGTGTCCTCGTCCTGGTCGGCGCCAGGGACGAGGTGCGCGGCAAACAGGCCGCCGCCGTGCTGGCGGACCGCGGCATCTCGGCGGTGCCGCTGCACATCGACGTGCGTGACGCGGCCTGTGTGGCCCGGGCCGCGGCCCTGATCGAGCAGCGCTACGGCCGCCTGGACATCCTGGTCAACAACGCCGGGATCGCCGGGCGGTTCACCGGGGCGCCCAGTCAGGCGGGCGCACAGGATCTGCGGGAGGTGTACGAGACCAATGTCTTCGGCGTGGTCACGGTGACCAACGCGATGCTGCCGCTGCTGCGCCGCTCGGCGGCCGGGCGCATCGTCAACATGTCCAGCCACCTGGGGTCGCTGGCCCTCAACGCCGACCCGGCCTCCCCGATGGCGCACGTCAACATGGTCGCCTACCAGTCCTCCAAGACCGCGCTGAACGCGCTGACCCTCGCCTACGCCAAGGAGCTGCGGGACACCCCGCTCAAGGTGAACGCGGCCCATCCCGGCGTGGTGGCCACCGACATCAACGGCCACCGGGGGCAGCGCACGCCCGCCCAGGGCGCCGTGATCGCGGTCCGCCTCGCGCTGCTGGACGCCGCGGGCCCCACGGGGGCGTCCCTGTCGGAGGACGGCCCGGTGCCCTGGTAGGCGGGGTCCGCGGACTCCGATGAACCTCGTCTTCTGCTCGGCTCATCCTCAAGAGTCCGGGCGGAACGTGAGGCCCGGCGCGTGAGATCCGGGAGATACCGGACCGCGATGCGGGAGGAGAGCGGGAGCGATGAGCTTCATCAAGGTTTGCCCGGTGGACAAGATCCCGGCCGACGGCGCGATCGCGGTGGAGGTCCAGGACGCACCGGTGGCGCTGGTGCGCAGGAACGACACGGTCTACGCGGTCAGCGACCTGTGTTCGCACGCCGAGGTCTCCCTCGCCGAGGGGGAGGTCTACGGCACGACGATCGAGTGCTGGCTGCACGGCTCGTGCTTCGACCTGCGCACCGGTGAGCCCGTCAACCCGCCGGCGACCCGGCCGATCGCCACCTACCGGGTGAAGGTCGAGGACGGCTTCGTCTACGTGGCACCCCGCCCCAAGGACGCGCCCGACCCCCAGGACTAGGGACAGGTGGACATGAAGTCAGCACCCTCAGCGCGGTCGGCGAGGCCGGTGGTCGGGATCACCGCACGGACGGTCCCGGTCACCTTGCAGGGCACCGGCATGGTGGTGAGCCTCTCGCTCCAGGCACATGTGGACTTCCTGGCCGCCGCGGGCTGTGTGCCCGTGGTGCTGCCGCCGGGGCCCGGCGCCGAGGAGTTCGTCGGCGGCCTGCACGGTCTGCTCGTCCCGGGCGGCCCGGACGTGGATCCCGCGCTGTACGGGCAGGAGCGGCACCCCCGCACCCGCGTCGGCAGCACGGACTTGGACCGGGCCGAACTCGCTCTGATCGGCGCCGCGTTGGACAGGCGGCTGCCGCTGCTGGCGATCTGCCGCGGCATGCAGCTGCTCAATGTGCGGTGCGCGGGCACGTTGCACCAGCATCTGCCGGAGGTCACCGGCGGCGACGCCCACCGCCCGCAGGGCGCCGGCTTCGAGTTCGGCCGGCACGCCCTCAAGGTGCGCTCGGGCAGCCACATCGCCCGGATCTTCGGCGAGGACACCCCCAAGACCGCCTGCCACCACCACCAGGCCGTGGACCGGATCGGCACCGGCCTGGCCGCCACCGCCCGCACCCCGGACGGCGTCGTCGAGGCGGTCGAGGCGGTGGACCATCCCTTCGCGCTCGGCGTGCAGTGGGAGGCCGGCCAGACCGAGGACGACCGCCTGCACCGGGCCCTGGCCGACGCGGCCCGGCGCACCTGAACCACCCGGCGGGGCCCCTCCGGTGGATCCACCCGTCGTCGACCCGGGCTAGAGAACCCCTGGTCATGCTTCGCGCACATCCCGCATCAGCACGCACAGCCGATCACGACACATTCCGTGTCGCCTTTCATTCCCGGCACATTCGGCAGTCCCCGTGAGCGTGAGACTGTCACCTTCCGGAAGGACGAAAATGGGAGCAGTCGAGGTTCCGGTTCTTATCGTGGGCGGTGGCGGATGCGGTCTTGCCGCCTCCAACTTCCTGTCCGACCACGGTGTGGACCACCTGCTCGTCGAACGGCACGCGGACACCGCGCACGTGCCCAAGGCCCACTACCTCAATCAGCGCACGATGGAGATCTTCCGCCAGCACGGGCTCGACGGGCCGATGGTGGAACAGGGAGCGCCGCTGGAGCTGTTCGGGAAGCTGCGCTGGCTGACCTCGCTGGCCGGGGAGAAGCCGCTGGACGCCCGGCACCTGCACGAGATCGACGCCTTCGGCGGCGGCGCGCTGCGCGAGCGGTACGCGGCGGCCGGCCCCGTCATGCCGGTCAAGCTGCCGCAGGTGCGCCTGGAGCCGATCCTGCGCCGCACCGCCGAGGAACGTAACCCCGGGCGTGTCCTGTTCGGCCACGAGATGGTCGCCTTCACCGACCACGGCGACCGGGTGGTCGCCGAGGTCCGCGAGCGGGCCACCGGCGAGAGCACCACGGTCACCGCCCGCTATCTGATCGGCGCCGACGGCGGGCGCACGGTGGGCGGCGCCCTGGGCATCGAGATGCAGGGCGTGCCCGGCCTGCTGGACGTGACGACCGCGTACTTCTCCGCCGACCTGTCGCAGTGGTGGCAGGAGGGCACCTTGCTCACCCACTTCCTCAACGCCTACGACCCGGATCTGTGCTCCAACCTCATCGAGATGGGGCCCAGTTGGGGCAAGGCCTGCGAGGAGTGGGTCCTGCACTTCCCGCCGATGGACGCCGACCGCCTGGACGAGGAGTCGGTGGTGGCCCGGGTGCGCCAGCTGCTGGGCCTGCCCGACCTGGAGCTGGATCTGCACCACGTGACCAACTGGACGGTGCAGGCGCTGGTCGCCGAGCGCTACCGCAAGGGGCGGGTGCTGCTGGCCGGCGACTCCGCGCACCGCCAGCCGCCCACCGTAGGCCTTGGCCTGAACTCCGGCATCCAGGACGCCCACAACCTCGCGTGGAAGCTGGCCGCGGTGCTCGAGGGCCGCGCCGACGACGCGTTCTTGGACACCTACGAGGCCGAGCGGCAACCCGTGTGCCGGCTCAACGTCGACTGGGCGGTCTCGGCGGCCTCCCACCACCAGGCCGTCCTGGACACGGTGGGCCTTGGCCCGCACGCCCCCGCCCAGCGCCGGCAGCGGATGTTCGCCGCGTACTTCGAGCCCACCCCCATCGGTGAGGTGGTACGGGCCCGCACCGCGGAGATCCTGGACACCCACCGCGCCGGCTGCCAGGCGCACGACTTCGAGATCGGCTTCAGCTACGAGCAGGGCGCGCTCGTCCCCGACGGCAGCCGGCCCCCGGCCCGGGTGCCGATGCGCGATGTGTACCGGCCCACCACCCGGCCCGGGCACCGGCTGCCGCACGCCTGGCTCGAGCAGGACGGCCGGCGCCTGTCCACCCACGACCTGGCCGGCTCCCCGGCCGGGTTCGTACTGATCACCGGGGAGCAGGGCGAGGCGTGGGTGGAGGCGGCCGCGCAGGTGGCGCAGAAGCTGTCCCTGTCGATCCACGCGGTCCGCATCGGCCAGGGCGCCGAGTTCACCGACGTCGAGGGCGGCTGGGAGCGGGTGCGGGAGGTCGCCGGGGACGGCGCCGTCCTGGTGCGCCCCGACAACCACGTGGCCTGGCGCAGCATGGGCGCCGGCGAGCATCCGGCGGACCTGCTCGCGAGCGCGTTCTCCCGCATTTTCGACCCCGGTGTTCGCGCGGGTTCCGCTTCCTGACATCGCGCGACAGACAACAGGGCAATGGACAACGGAGGAATACGGTGGCGGTAGACGGAGCGGTCCTGGTGCTGGGCGCGACCGGCCGGCAAGGAGGTGCGACGGCCCGCGAGCTGCTGCGCCGGGGGCGGGTCGTACACGCGCTGGTGCGTGACCCGCAGGCGCCCGCGGCGCGCGCGCTCGCCGAGGCGGGTGCGGTGCTCGTGCAAGGAGACCTGGAGGACAGGGCGTCGCTGAGTGCGGTGATGCGGGGCGTGCGGGGGGTGTTCAGCGTCCAGACGTTCCGGGGGCCCGGCGGGGTGGCCGGCGAGGAGCGGCAGGGCAAGGCGGTGGCCGAGGTGGCTGCCGAGGCGGGTGTGGCCCACTTCGTGTACAGCTCGGTGGGCGGCGCGGACCGCTGCGAGGTCATCCCGCACTTCCGGAGCAAGTGGAACATCGAGCAGCACATCCACAAGCTCGGCCTGCCGGCGACGGTGCTGCGGCCGACCATGTTCTACGACGTCCTGCTGGACCTCGGCCCCCGGCTGGTGGAGGGTGAGCTGGTGCTGGGGCTGTGGCTGCGCCCCGAGGTCCCGGTCCAGGTGATCGCGACGAGTGACATCGGGGCGTTCGCCGCGGATGCCTTCGGTGACCCGGCCGCGTGGCTGGGCCGGCAGGTCGAGATCGCCGGTGCGGAGCTGACCGGGCCGCAGATCGCCCAGGCGTTCGGGGCGGTGGCGGGGGTCCCGGTCCGCTACGAGCAGCGCTCCTTCGAGCCGCTGCGCACGGCCCGCCCGGATCTGGCCGCGATGTTCGACTGGCTCGACCAGGAGGGCTACAGCGCCGACATGGCCGAACTGCGCCGTCTGCGGCCCGGCCTGGTCGGCCTGGAGAGCTGGCTGCGCGAGCACTGGACGGTGCCGGTGGCCTGACCTGGCCGCCAGGGGGGGCGGGCGGGCCGCCGCCGCGGCCGGTGAGGGACGCCGGCCGCGGCGGCGGAGCCGTGTGTGCTTCAGGTGCCGTGTGCTTCAGGTGCCATGTGTGCTTCAGGTGGTGGCGAACCCGGCGAGGGCCCGGCCCAGGATGTCGGTGTCGATGCGGTGCCAGGAGCCGGGCAGCTGCATCCCCCAGCCGTTGGGCAGGACGGTCGCGGTGGCCCGGGCCGCGTCGCGCAGCCAGTCGCCGGTCGCGTCGCTGTTGAGGACCAGCGTCGGGGTGTGCAGGGTGGCCAGGCGTTCGGCGGGCACCTCGAAGTCGCCCAGGATGGTCGTGTCGTAGAGCAGGGTGTGGGCGTTGGCCTCGTTCGTCGCCCACAGGGGGGCTTTGCGCCAGTCGGCGATGACCTCACGGCTCAGGCCCAGCAGTTCGCGCAGCCAGTACTCCGCGGCGGCGCCGCGCCGGTCCTGGGCGAGCAGTGTGCGCAGGGTGTCCATGCAGTCGGCCGGGGGCTTGGGGTGCGGGGCGATGCGGAAGTAGGGCTCGTGCAGCGCGAGTTTGGTGATCGGCACGCCGGCCAGGGCCGCTTCGAGGGCCAGGTTCGCGCCGGTGGAGCCGGCGAAGACGACCGCCTGTCCCCCGGCGTCGTCGATGACCGCCGCGAGGTCCTCGATCTCGCGCTCGACGGCGTACTGGGGACAGTCGCCGCTCTGGCCCCGGCCCCGGCGGTCGTAGACGTAGGTGGTGCAGTGCGGCGCCAGCTCCGGGACCAGTGCGTCGAAGATGGTGTGATCGCGGAACGCGCCGTTCATCAGCACGATGGGCGGGCCGTCGCCGGTGCTGCGACAGGCGATCGTTGTGCCGTCCTGGGAAACGACCTTCCGCATGCCACCACTCTCCTCAAGGTCCATGGGTGTGTCGGTGCAAGCGGTAATGTCCAGCGGCCCGGTCGACGGCGGGTTGAGCATGAATCGGGCGCGGCGCCGCCACCGATCACGGCGCTCCGGCGGCCTCAACTGGCCCTGGAACAGGCCGATTTCGGGTCCACTCACGCTCAACCGAGACTATCGGCACCCCTTCAAAACTGATGCGACACCGTATCCACGAAGGAGCAGGTCGTATGGCGGACAACACAAGGGCTCGGGCGGGCGCGGTTCCGCATGTGGTCGTCGTCGGGGGCGGCGTCGCGGGGCTGGCGGCGGCGTTCTTCCTGCGCGAGGAGCCGGTGCGGGTGACCGTCCTGGAGGCCGGCTCCCGGCTGGGCGGGCAGCTGTCCGTCTCGGAGCTGGCGGGCGTCGTCATCGACGAGGGCGCGGAGTCGACCTACGCCCGGCGCCCCAAGACCGCCCGCCTGCTCCAGGCGGCCGGCCTGGCCGAGGAGGTGGTGGCGGCGGGCACCAAGTCGATGGCGCTGTGGAGCGGCAAGCAGCTGCGGCCGCCGCTGGAGCGGCAGTTCATGGGGGTGCCCTGCGACCTGGACGAGCTCGACCGGTCCGGCATCCTCTCCGAGGCGGGGACGGCCCGGGCACGCCAGGACCTGACCCTGCCGCGCGGTGAGCGGGCCGGTGATGTGTCGGTGGCGGACCTCGTCGGCGCCCGCCTGGGCCGTGAGGTCGTGGACCGCCTGGTGGACCCCTTCTTGTCCGACGCCTACTTCGGCCGCGCCGACGAGCTGTCCTTCGAGGCCACCCTCACCCCGCTGGTCACCGCCGCGCGCCGGCGCGCCTCGCTCACCGAGGCGGCCGGGGCGCTGCTGCCCGCCCCGCCGCCGCCCGGGCAGGCACCCACCACCGGCATCTCCACCCTGGCCCGCGGGCTCGGCTCCCTGCCCCAGACCCTGGCCGACGGCCTGCTCGCCGCCTCGCCCGGCTCGGCGGTGCGCACCCGCACCACGGTGCGCGCGCTCGAACGCCGCGAGCAGGGCTGGCGGGTGAGCGTGGACGGCGCCGCCGGGCCGGAGCACCTGGAGGCGGACGCCGTCATCGTCGCCACGCCCGCCGGCCGGGCCGGCCCGCTGCTCGCCGGGGCCGGCGGCGCCCGGGCCGCCGCGGCGCTCGCCGAGATCCCCTGCGCCGGCTCCGTGATCATCACGCTCGCCTTCCCGCGCCGGGCGCTCTCGGCGATGCGCGCCCTGGGGCACAGCGGCTACCGGGTGCCGGCGGTGGACGGGCGGGCGCTGAAGGTGGTCACGTTCTCCACCGTGAAGTGGCCGCACCTGGCGGGCGAGGTGGACATCGTGCGCTGCCAGGCCGGCGGCAGCGGCGGCGAGGACCTGCTCGGCCGTGACGACGCCGACCTCGTCGCGCTCGCCGCCGCCGAACTCGCCGAGGTCACCGGGATCACCGGCACGCCGCTGGCCTCCCGGGTGAACCGGTGGGAGGCGGCGGTGCCGCAGTACACCGTCGGGCACCTGGAGCGGGTGGCGCGCATCCGCGCGGACGTCGCCTCCCGGCCCGGCCTGGCGGTGTGCGGCGCCGCCTACGACGGGGTCGGGGTGGGCCAGTGCGTGGCCAGCGCCCTCAAGGCCGCCGAGGAGATCCTCGGCGGCCTGCGCACGGCTGCCCCCGCTCCCTCGGCATGAGCCGCCCCGCACCCCGCCCGCAGCACCGGACCCCCGCCCAGGGAGGCTGACATGTCGATGCCCCAGGACGCCGTGAGCACCGTCGACTTCTGGTTCGACCCGCAGTGCCCGTGGGCGTGGATCGCCTCGCGGTGGATCAACGAGGTGGAAGGGCAGCGGCCCCTCACCGTGCGCTGGCACGTGATGAGCCTGGCCGTCCTCAACGAGGGCCGCGACGTGCCGCACAAGTACCGCGCCGGGCTGGGTTTCGGGCCGGTGCGGGTGTGCATGGCCGCCGAGCAGAAGTACGGTCCCGAGGTGCTGGGCCGGCTCTACACCGAACTGGGCACCCGCTACCACCACGACAAGGCGCCCAAGGACCGGGCCACCCTGCGGGCCGCGCTGGAGGCGGCCGGTCTGGCGGGGGAGCTGGCCGCGGCGATGGACTCCACCGAGTACGACACGGCGCTGCGCGCCTCGCACCGCGCCGGCATGGACCGGGTCGGCTACGACGTGGGCACCCCGGTGATCGCCGTGGACGGCAACGCGTTCTTCGGCCCGGTGGTCACGCCCGTCCCGCGGGGCGAGGCCGCGGCCAAGCTGTGGGACGGCGTGCTGCTGGTCACCGCGACGGACGGGTTCTTCGAGCTCAAGCGCACCCGGGACCGCAAGCCGGCCTTCGACTGACCGGGGCCGTCCGGCGGCCCGCGCCCCGCTCCTGCGCGGGCCGCCTGACGCTGCGCCACACGGATGGCGCCGATCCCCGCCCCCGCGGCGCCCGCCCCCGTCAGGATGTGACCCAGCACGGTCACCGCACGCACACAGGCGGCCGTCGCGCCGTGCGCCGAGACACGTCGACAGGAGCAGATGATGAAGTTCCGAACCTACGTCGAGCCGCCCGAGCCCATGCGGGGCCTGGAAGTTCCCGCAGAGGTCGTGGAGAAGCTCGACGGAGGCAAACGGCCGGCCGTGACCATCACGGTCAACGGGCACTCCTGGAACAGCCGGCTCGCGATCATGCGGGGCCGCCATCTGATCGGCTTCAGCAAGGCCAACCGGGAGGCCGCCGGGGTGGAGACCGGTGAGGAGGTCGAGGTGGAACTCGTCCTGGACACCGAGCCCCGCGTCCTGGTCGAACCGGACGACTTCGTCCGGGCCCTGGACGCCGACCCGATCGCCCGCAAGGTCTACGACCGGTTGTCGCCCAGCCGCAAGAGGGCGCACGTGCACGCCATCGAGAGCGCGAAGAAGCCCGAGACGCGCCAACGGCGGATCGACAAGGCGGTGGCGGCGCTGCGCGACGAGGCGTTCGCCTGACCACACCGCCCGCACCCACTCCCCTCCCTTCCCCTGCGCCCGCTTCCCCGCGGGCGCTCTCCCGCGTACGCGCATGTGACAGGCTCATGGCATTCTCTGACGGTCGTGGCGCCACGCGCGCCACTCCCGCCTGCCCCTTTCACCAAGAACCAAGAACCACAGGATCAGGAAACACAGAGAACACATGAGCACTCAGCGCACCACCCCGTACCGCCGGCGCATCGGCCTCGCGGCTCTTGCCACCGTCACCGCCCTCTCGCTGGCCGCGTGCGGCGGTGGGTCGGGCAAGAAGAGCAGGTCCGGTGGCGGGGCCGGCGGGGCCTCGGAGGCGGGTCAGGCGCCCAAGAACCTCAAGCTCGGGCAGGCCGGGCCGGTGCAGGAGATAACCAAGTACAAGAAGACCGGCAAGTTCTCCCTCACGCCGACGAAGGTCACCCTGGGCAAGCCGGCCGACCTCGACGAGCTGAACGACCAGAAGAAGTACAAGGACCTGAAGGTCGCCTGGATCTATGTGAAGGCCCAGCACGTGGGCGGTTCCGCGGTCAAGGAGCCGATGGTGATGAGCGACGTGAGCGGCGAGACCTCCGCGGGCGCGCCCGCCACGAAGTTCATCCTCATCGGCGACCTCTCCAGCCGGCCCGCCGACTGCGTCGGCAATGACGGCAACAAGAGCCTGGAGGGCGACGACATCTGGAAGAAGGGCGAGACGCGCACCGTGTGCGAGCCCTACCTCATCCCCGCCGACGCCACGCTGAAGGCGGTGACGTACTCGCAGGGGTACTACAAGGAGCCGCTCAAGTGGGCCGTGCGGTAGCACGGCGGGGCCCGTTCGGGTGGAGAGGGCGGGCTCAGCCGTTACCCGGCCCCGCTGCCGCGGCAGGTGACATGGCGACAGTACCTGCATGTTCCTCGGCAGCCGCAGCGGTGCGGTGGTGAGGAGGGATACGTCCCGTCCCGCCACCGCGCCGTGCTCCGGGCGGCAGATGGCAGGGGCCGGGCGGCAGATGGCAGGTGCCGGCCACGGAAGGCAAGGACCCGATGACTGATGCCACGGTCCCGGGCGGGCGTGCGGTGCTGCTGGACCGTCTGCGGGCCGCCGCGGCGGCTTCGGCCGCGCAGGGTGAGTGCTGGCCCGTGCTGCTCGCCGACCTGCTCGGCGGCATGGGAGCCACCTGGCGGGAGTCGGCCGAGGTGTGCGCCGACGCCGCGTGGCAGGCGCGCGCCATGGGGCGCAGCGCGCTGCTGCTGCTGGAACCGCAGGACATCGCCCGGTACGACGAGCCGACCGCGGCGCGCGCCCTGCGCCACCTCTACCTCAACAGCCTGCGCTACGACTTCCGCCGGCACGGCATCGAGGAGCTCTTCGACACCCTGGCCGCGCACGGCGGAGGTGAACTCGACTGCTACTCACGGGCGTTGTGGGCCTTCGCCCTGCTCGCCCGGTCCGACAGCAGCGGATACCCGCTCATGGACGAGGTGCTGGCGCAGGCCGGTGACCATGCCAAGACGCTGCATGTCCTGTTGCACGGGCTGTGGCTGGCCCATGGCCTGGCCGGCCGCGAACAAGCCATGCTGCACATCCTGGGCCAGGCGGCGTTCGCCGACCGGAGCGACCCGATCGCGCTGTTCCGCGAGGCGACGGCTCACCGCGGCCTGGGCCACTACACGCAGGCGCTGGCGGCCATCGACGAGGCCGTGGAGCACCTGTCGCCGGCGGCGGTGACCATCCATGACGACCTCGCCCGCGAACGCTCCCTGATCATCGCCATGCACGAGCTGGGGCGTCCGGCACAGTCGTGAAAGGCTGGACGCATGAGGGGCGGACGGGACGAGAACCCGGAACTGTGGACGTTCCTGGAAGCACTGCACGAGGGTCAGGTCCTTTCCGGCACCGTCGCGGCGATCGAGCGGTTCGGCGTCTTCGTGGCGTTGGACGACGGCCCCGATCACCCGGTCTTTCCCGGCGTCGGGTTCGTCACCATCCCCGAACTGTCCTGGCGGCGCGTCGCAACGGCCTTTGACGTCGTGCAGGTCGGACAGCGCGTGTCGGGCGAGTTCCTGCAGTTCGACACGTGGAACCTGGAGGCCAGACTGTCCTTGCGGGCGATGCGGCCGGACCCCTTCCAGGTATTCGCCGACAGCATCTCGGTGGGACAGAAACTGCACGGACGGGTCACCAAGCTGGTCCCCATCGGCGCCTTCGTGCAGGTCGCCGACGGCATCGAGGGACTGGTCCACCTGCGGGAGCTGTCCTGGACGCCCGTGCGGACCCCGTCGGATGCCGCCCGGGTGGGCGACGAGGTCACGGTGGTCGTCACCGAGATCGACCGGGAGCGGCGCAGGCTGGCCCTGTCCCGGCGGCAGGGCCCACCCGAGCGTCAGTAATCCTTGGTGACAGCAGGCGGCGGGTCAGTCGAGGCAGAACTCGTTGCCCTCGATGTCCTGCATCACGATGCACGACTCGTTGTCCTCGTCGGCGGCCAGCAGCCGCACGCGCACCGCGCCGAGCGCGACCAGGCGGGCGCATTCGGCCTCGAGCACGGCCAGGCGTTCCTCCCCCACCAGTCCGGTGCCGGCCCGCACGTCCAGGTGCACCCGGTTCTTGGCGGTCTTGCCCTCGGGCACGCGCTGGAAGAACAGGCGCGGGCCCACCCCGGTGGGATCGACGCAGGCGGCCCATGCGCCCCGCTCCTCGGCGGGCTGGGTGCGGTGGAAGTCCTCCCACGTGGCGAAGCCCTGCGGGGGCGACGGCAGGACATAGCCCAGCACCTCGCACCAGAAGCGGGCCACGCGCTCGGGTTCCGCGCAGTCGAAGGTGACTTGGAACTGCTTGATCGTTGACATCGGCGCACGATAGCAGGGGGCTGCGCCGCTCATCTTCCGGCAGGGTGGGCGCAGTTGCCGGGCGGGCGGCGGGCCTGCCCGGTCCGCGGAGGCGGCCCCGAATGGGAAAGGGAAATCCTGCGGCTGCCCCTCTTTTTTTCTGGGCAGGCGTCACTTTCTTTGACCGGCTTGCCGTTCCGCCTGCCCGCATGGAAAAGGCGGCGGGCACCCGAACCCCCACAGGCCCGCACCGGAAGCGTTATTGACGCGGTGTCCGCTTTCGGAGCCGCGGCGGCCGTGATGCCGCTTCTCCTCCCGGGAGCGGAACCCGCCAGGTCGACACCGGCACCGGCACCGGCACCGGCACCGGCACCGATATGACCGTTCTGGGACGAAAAGCAACCTTTGCGTGTGTCCGGATTCAACCGAATACTTCCCCCTTAAGCCTTTAGCGGCTTACGTGGACTTTGCCTGCACTGCGGGGCACTTGAGGGAAATACCGCCCTCTGCTGCCCGGCCGCGCCGCGCCCCACCCAGTGAAATGCGTCACGCCATACGGGCCACAGTGCCGCGAGCCGCTGAGTGCGTTTTCGTTCTGCGCAAAGAGAGTTGGGTTTTTGATCAAAGAGGGGGTGAGTTCCGGTCGCCCGGTACAAGGGCCCGTGCATTCCGCTCACCCGAATTCCGGCCTTGTTCCGCACCGGCTTTCTCGCCTAACGTCACCGTCAATCCGGATGGAACGCCGAATCCTGCCGCTGTCCGGAAACTCTCCCACCCACACTCACTCACTTACGCACGGCAGGAGCGGGGGACCCAGGTAAGCCGCCGATCCCGGTTCCGGGACGGCTCGGGGTGAAGTCGCATGTCCTGCGACCGGACATCTCCCGTCCGAACCCGACAGCTCACCCCGCAGGCGACGGAGAGGAATGCGTCATGCCCGCAAAGGGTAAGCACCGCCGCCCCAAGTCCAGCTCGCTCACCCGGGGCATCGCCGCCGCGGGCACCGGCGGCGCCGTGCTCGTTCTCCCGGTGCTCGGTGCCACCACGGCCGCCGCCGCACCGGCCACCCCGGCCGCCAAGCCCGCCGCCGCCCCCAAGACCTATGTCGTCGTCGCGGGTGACTCCCTGGCCGAGATCGCCCAGGAGCACTCCGTGAGCGGCGGCTGGCAGAAGCTGTACCAGGACAACCGCGGTGTCCTCGGCGACGACCCGAAGCTGATCCACCCCGGCATCAAGCTCACCCTGGGCGCCAAGGCCCCGGCCGCCCCCGAGCGGGCGGACCGGTCCGAGCGCGGCACCGCCGCCGAGCCCGCCGCGGTGAAGAAGTCCTACGCCAACAACCTCGACGGCTGGATCCGGCAGTCGCTCGACATCATGGCCCAGCACGGCATCCCCGGCACCTACGAGGGCATCCACCGCAACATCATGCGGGAGTCCTCCGGCAACCCGATGGCCATCAACAACTGGGACATCAACGCCGCCGCCGGCACCCCCTCCAAGGGACTCCTCCAGGTCATCGGCCCCACGTTCTCCGCCTACCACGTGCCCGGCACCTCGACGGACAGCTACGACCCGGTCGCCAACATCACCGCCGCCTGCAACTACGCGGCCGACCGCTACGGCTCCATCGACAACGTGAACGGCCCCTACTAGACCGCACACCCCACACCCCCTCCCCGGTCGGTGATGAGCCCCGGAACGCATGGCGTTCCGGGGCTCATCGGCGTAGTGGAGCCGCCGCCCATGTCAGTGGATCTGTGCAAACGCAGGTCAGTTCGGAGCCCACTCAAGGAGAATGGGCCGCTCCGGTTGTCCGTACTATCGCCGTGTCAGGGCATCTGTGTACTGAATATGGCTGTCACCCCGCAGGCCAGGGCCCCAACCCCGGTCTCGGGAAGCACACATGTGCAGCAGGCTCTCCAACTCCGGCCGCAGGTCCGGGAAAGGTTGTGCGCCCCATGTCCGAGAACGTCTCCGCCACCGAACTGACATCGCAGTACACCGCTCAAGTCCGTGCCGACCTCGAACGCAACACCAAGGAGCAGCAGCGCCTCGGTGCGGAAATCGCCTCGCTCCAGGAGCAGTTGGCGGCCCATCAGCGTGACCACGCGGTGCTGGTCAGCATCCAGCAGGCGCTCGGGGGTGAGGTGCCGGCCTCCGCGCAGCCCGCCGCCGTGGAGGAGCGGGCCGCGGTGCCCGCCCCCCGCACGGAGAAGAAGTCGGCGCAGAAGAAGTCCTCCGGCGCCGCCGCGGCAAGCAAGCGGGCCGGGGTCACCAAGGCCGCTCCCCAGAAGACGGCCCCGGGCAAGGCCGCCGCGAAGAGCGCGGACAAGAACGCGGGCAAGGGCGCCGGAAAGGCAACGGCGAAGAGTTCCGGCAAGGGGGCCGGCAAGAGCGAGGCCGCCAAGCCCGCCAAGCCGGCGCAGCCCACGCTGGTCGAGCTGATCCGCGGGCACCTGGCCGAGCAGAGCGAGCCGCGCTCGGCGGCGGAGATCGCCACGGCCCTGGGCCGGGCCCACCCGCAGCGCAACGTCAAGACGACCGTGGTGCGCACCACGCTCGAAGGGCTGGTGGCCAAGAGCCAGGCCCAGCGCAGCAAGCAGGGCACGTCCGTCTTCTACACCGCCGGTTCGGCGCCGGTGCCCGCGCAGGCCACTCCGGCCAAGGCCGAGCAGCAGGACAAGCAGCAGGGTGAGGAGCCGGGCGCGGAGCCGGCCAAGGCGCGGGGTGAGGAGCAGGCCGCCGCCGCTGCCGGCGCGTGAGACCGCGGCGGCACACCTGTGCCGGTCACCGGCCGGTCGCCGGGCCGGCGGGCGGGTGAGGGCAGGTGGATGACAGGCAGGTCAGTCGGACTGGCCTG
Source organism: Streptomyces sp. NPDC030245 (assembly GCF_055572995.1). Lineage (NCBI taxonomy): Bacteria > Bacillati > Actinomycetota > Actinomycetes > Kitasatosporales > Streptomycetaceae > Streptomyces > Streptomyces sp. NPDC030245. The sequence continues at coordinate 334,754 of NZ_JBVICF010000010.1, forward strand.
CCTGCCGCCTGTTGTCGACTGCCACGCCTGCTGCCTGCTGCCGGGAAGCACGGCGCGGCGGGACGCGGCGGGGCGGGACGCTGCGGGGCGGGGCGGGAATGGGGCGCCCGGACGGCGCAGTACATGTGTCCCCCAAGAAGTCGTGGGGTACCCGTCGTCTCGCGATAGCGCCCCTGCCGCGTGCCACGCACGGCTGTGTGTGGCACGGTCCCGTCTCGAACGATCGGAATCCAGTGAGCGAGAAGAAGAACCCCGTGTCGGCCGCCGCGGAGAAGGCTGTGGAGAAGGTCCAGAACGCCATGCGGTCCGGAAACGAGATTCCCGGTGCTCCGGGCCCGGAGGCGGTGCCGGTGGAGGAGCCCACGAAGCCGCGTGAGCCGTTGCCGCCCAAGGCCGACCAGCGCGGTCCGCAGACCTACAGCCCGACGGGGCAGCCCACCGGGGTGCCGCAGGAGAAGGTCGCCCAGGAGGGGGCCTACCTGACCACCGCGCAGGGGGCGCGGCTGTATGAGACCGACCATTCGCTGAAGGCGGGGTCGCGCGGCCCGGTGCTGCTGCAGGACCACCATCTGCGGGAGAAGATCACTCACTTCGACCACGAGCGCATCCCCGAGCGGGTGGTGCACGCCCGCGGGGCGGCCGCGCACGGCGTCTTCCGGGCGTACGGCAGCGCCGCGGGGATCACCAAGGCGGGGTTCCTCGCCGAGGGGGTGGAGACGCCGGTGTATGTGCGGTTCTCCACCGTGCTCGGTTCGCGCGGTTCGGCCGACACGGTGCGCGACACCCGTGGCTTCGCGACGAAGTTCTACACCGACGAGGGCGTCTTCGACCTGGTCGGCAACAACATCCCGGTGTTCTTCATCCAGGACGCGATCAAGTTCCCCGACATCATCCACGCCGGCAAGCCGCATCCGGACCGGGAGATCCCGCAGGCGCAGAGCGCGCACGACACGTTCTGGGACTTCGTGACCCTGCACACCGAGGCCACCCACCACACGCTGTGGAACATGTCGGACCGCGGCATCCCGCGCTCGTACCGGATGATGGAGGGCTTCGGCGTCCACACCTTCCGGCTGGTCAACGCCGAGGGCGCCACCACCTTGGTGAAGTTCCACTGGAAGCCGCGGCTGGGTGTGCACTCGCAGGTGTGGGAGGAGGCGCAGCTCACCGGCGGCGTGGACCCCGACTTCCACCGCCGTGACCTGGCCGACGCCATCGAGGCGGGGGCGTTCCCGGAGTGGGAGCTGGGGGTGCAGACCTTCCCCGACACCGAGGACCAGATGTTCGAGGGCATCGACCTGCTGGATCCCACGAAGATCGTGCCCGAGGAGCTGGCGCCGGTGCAGCCGATCGGGCTGATGACGCTGAACGCCAACCCCTCGAACTACTTCGCCGAGACCGAGCAGGTCGCCTTCCACCCGGGCCATCTGGTGCCGGGCATCGACGTCACCGACGACCCGCTGTTGCAGGGGCGGCTCTTCTCCTACCTCGACACCCAGATCAGCCGGCTGGGCGGCCCCAACTTCGCCCAGCTGCCGATCAACCGCACCCATGCGCCCGTCAACGACATGCTGCGCGACGGCATGCACCAGACGGCCGTGCACCGGGGGGCGGCGCCCTACCGGCCCAACTCGGTGGACGGCGGCTGTCCGTTCCTGGCGGGCGCGGACACCGGGGCCTACATCGAGGTGCCGGCCGAGGTGCCGGCCGCGCGCAAGGTGCGGGACGCGGCGGCCACCTTCGACGACCACTTCAGCCAGCCCCGGCAGTTCTGGCTCAGCATGACGCCCACCGAGCGCGAGCACATCGCGGCCGCCTACACCTTCGAGCTCGGCAAGTGCTGGAACGAGGGCATCAAGCAGCGGGGCCTGAAGGTGCTGGCCAACATCGACCCGCAGCTGTGCGCGCAGGTCGCGGCGGGCCTGGGCCTGCCGGTGCCGGAGGCGACCGCGCCGCCGGCCGCGGTGGAGCCGAGTCCGGCGCTGTCCCAGCTCGGGCAGGAGTGGCCGGTGGACGGCCGGATCGTCGGCATCGTCACCGACGGTGCCGATGACCTGGAGGGGGTGCGCGCGGTGCGCCGGGCGGTCCTGGACGCGGGCATGGTCCCGCTGGTCATCGCCCCGGCCGGCGGCACCCTGGACCCCGACGGCGACCCGGTTACCGTGCAGCGCACCTTCACCACCGCCCGGTCCATCGAGTTCGACGCCCTCCTGCTGGCCGGGGCGCCCGCTCCCGCGGCCGACGCCTACGGGGCGCGGGATGCCAAGGCGGACGACGGCGCGGCCCGGCTGACCGGGGTCGAGCCCCGGCTGCTGCTGATGCTCGCGGAGGCGTTCCGGCACGGCAAGGCCATCGGGGCCTGGGGGCGCGGAGCGGCCGCTCTGGAGGCGGCGGGGCTGCCCGTGGACGCCCCGGGCGTGGTGAGCGGCGCGAGGCCCGAGGCGGTCCTCGATGCGGTCACCGGGCTGCTGGGCTCGCACCGGGTCTGGGAGCGGTTCACTCCCGCCCTGTAGCTCCTGGGTGGCGGGTGCGGGCCCGGGACGGCGGCAGCGGTGCCGCCGTCCCGGGCCCGCGGCTCGACTGGAGGGCGGCGCCGAGCGGGGTGACAATGCTGATTTGTGGGGGAATGCCGATCTGAATCGGGGGCACAAGGGGCGGTGCACACCCCCTGCGAGTAGTGGCGATGAGGAGGCCTCTGATGCTGATGGCACACCCCGTGGTGCTGAAGAACCTGGTCGAGCAGTACGAGACGCTGCGTGCTGCGCACGCCGAGAAGGGCACCAAGGACGCCCGTCAGCGGATGGAGGACGTCGCCTACACGCTGTGCGTGTCGACCGGGACCCGTGAGATAGGTGCCGCCCTCGCGGCCGCCCGCAGCCGGCTCGCCGCCCTCTCCCCCGAGGGTGGCTCCGCCCTGGTCGTGTCCTAGGAGCGGCGCGAGGCGTTCGCCCCTCTGGCCCTCTGGCCGCCGCCCCCGTCGGGGGCGGCGGCCAGGCAGTTTCACCGGGCGGTCCTTTTTTCACCCGCCGGTGTGCTCATGTTCTGGCCGGTGTCCGGGTCGTGTTCGGAAAGGAAGAGGGATCCGGCGCAAAGCGGGCCAGGGGAAATGGCCGGGGTGCCGGCCGGGGGTGCTCACACCATTTCGGGCTGCGGTTCGGGTTGCTGTGCCGGGGCGCTCTTGGGTTCCCACAGCCGGGTGGTGCGTACGTAGCCGTGGATCACCGAGATCATCGCCAGGATGAGGAGCGGTCCGAACAGCCAGGGGCGGTCGGCCATCTGCACCGGCAGGTAGCGGTAGGAGACCAGCATCAGCGCGAAGACGGCGGTGCCGTGCAGGACGAGCAGGACGGCCGGGCGGTCCCAGCCGCGGTCCAGGGCGCGCAGGGCCGCGTCGATGGTGAAGGCGAAGACCACGCCGGCGACGATGTCCGCGCCGTAGTGGTAGCCGAAGCCCAGGGTGGCGCCGAGGGTGGCCAGGAGCCAGAAGGTGCCGGCGTAGCGCAGGACGCGCGGGCCCTTGCGGGAGTGGATGAAGATCGCGGTGGCCCAGGCGGTGTGCAGGCTGGGCATGCAGTTGCGGGGGGTGATCTCGTCGAACGGGATGGCGTGCGGGGTGTCCAGCGGCGGCGGTGTGTGGGGCCACAGGTCGGCCAGTGCCCACTGCTGGCCGCCGGTGCCAAACGCGCCGGTGCCGTAGGTGAAGATCGGCCCGACCACCGGGAAGATCATGTAGATGGCCGGTCCCAGGAGGCCGATGACCAGGAAGGTGCGCACGAGGTAGTGGCCCGGGAAGCGGCGCTCGGCGGCGACGTGGCGCAGCTGGTAGAGGGAGACGGCGACGGCGGCGACCGCGAGCTGGATGTAGACCCAGTCGAGGATGTGGGCGCCGACGGGGCCGGTGGCCTCGACGAGGCGGCCGGCCAGCCAGGAGGGGTTGCCCAGGGCGTGGTCGGCGGTGGCCACGTACTCGTCCAGGACGGTGGGGCGGGTCTTGGAGGTGATGAGCAGCCAGGCGTCGCCGGTCTTGCGGCCGGCCACCAGGAGCAGGCCCAGGCCGACGCCCTTGAGCAGCAGGACGCGCTCCGGGCCGGTGCGGCGGGTCAGGGCGATGACGCCGTGGGCCAGGATCACCCACAGTGCGCCGTTGCCGAACATCATGTCGGCGCCGACGATCCAGCGCACCAGGAAGAAGACGAGGTCGATGCCGACGGCGGCGGCGGCCGCGACGGCGCGTTGCCGCCAGGTGAGGACCACCATCATCAGCGCCATGCTGGCGTACAGCAGCGGGCCCGATTTGGGGGCGAATATCACTTCTCGCGCCTGGTTGGCGATCGGTCCGGGCACGCCGTAGTGGCGTGCGGCGATCTCCAGGGCGACCAGGAACGCGAGGGTCACGACGCCGGCCGCGGTCCACAGCAGCACCCGCGGCCTGCGCAGCGCGGAGAATATCATTCTGCGATTTTGTTGCGAAAATATTCGCGTTGCTATTGATATCAATTGCTTGCCGATTGTTAGGTTTTAGTTTATTGGCTCACTTTTCGTGCGAGATAGCGTGTTTTTTATGGTGCGGGTTGGGCTATCAGGGCGACCGTCGTGAGTTCGATCATGCTAGCGGAGCGGTGCGGGTGAACCATCTCTCCGAACAAAAGAGCGGGCGCGGCTAGGGTGAGGCAGCGCCGCGGGCCGGGCCGCTCGCGCGCGGTGGATTTCTAGGTGCAGAGGTGAAGCGAGCGTATGAAGCGACCTGGACGGCTGGGGACGATACCGGGGCCGCGGAACCGGGTGGCCGCGGCTCTCGCCGGAGCGCCCGCCGGGCGGGCGGGCGCCGCGCTGCGCCTGCTGGGCCGGGCCGCGGGCAGCGAGGCGGTGTGGCTGGGCGCCGCGGCCGTGCTGGGCGGCACCGGCGGGCGCAGCGCGCGCCGGGCGGCGCTGCGCGGCCTGGGCTCGGTGGCGATCGTCGCGGCGGCCGGCCGGGCCCTTACCGCGCCGGCCGGCCGGCCGCGCCGCACCGGGGTGGGCCGGGTGCAGGTGCTGGACGCGCTCACCGGGCGCGCCACGCGCCCCGGCCCCGGCGGGCTGCCCGCCGGCCCGATGGCCTCGGCGGCCGCCTTCGCCTGCGGCATCGCCCTGGAGTCGCCGCGGCACGGGCTGGCCGTGCTGCCGTTCGCCGCGGGCCTGGCCCAGGTGCGCGGGCGCGGCGCCCGCCCGCACGGCCACCGGGGACGGCTGGCCGCCGGGGTGGCCGTGGGGGTGGGCGCGGCACTGCTCACCTGCCGCTGGTGGCCGGTGAAACCGGAGGCCGCGGCCGCCGCCGCTCCCCCGCGCCGGCCCGCCCCCGCGCTGGCCGAGGGCAAGGGCCTGCACCTGGTGGTCAACCCCGCCTCCGGCGTCGCCTGGTCCAAGGACACCGCCGAGGCCCTGCGCGCGCTGCTGCCGCAGGCGGCGATCACCGTGTTCGAGCCCGGGGACGACCTGGCGGCGCTGCTGGAGGCGGCGGCGGCGCGGGCCGTCGCGGACGGCGGGGCGCTGGGCGTGTGCGGCGGGGACGGCACCGTCAACGCGGGCAGCGCGACGGCCGCCCGCCACCGGGTGCCGCTGGCGGTCTTCCCCGGCGGGACCTTCAACCACTTCGCCGCGGACCTGGGCAACCAGAGCTTGGAGGACGTGGCCCGCGCGATCCGGGCGGGCGAGGCGGTCACCGCCGACGTGGGCCGGGCCTCCTCCCCCGAGGTGCCGGGCGCGCCCGGCACCGAGCAGCTCTTCCTCAACACCTTCAGCATCGGGGTGTACTCCGAGCTCGTGCACGCCCGGGAGCGGCTGGAGAAGCGGATCGGCAAGTGGCCCGCGCTCACCGTGGGACTGGCCAAGGTCCTTGCCACCGGCAGCCCGCTGAGCGTGGTCATCAACGGCCGCCGGCGCAGCATCTGGCTGCTCTTCGCGGGCAACGGCATCTACCACCCGGCCGGTTTCGCCCCCACCTACCGCACCCAGCTCGACGACGGACTGCTCGACGTGCGCGCCGTGGACGCCGGCACCCCGCTGGCCCGCACCCGGCTGCTGCTGGCCGTGCTGACCGGGACCCTGCACAGCTCCCGGGTGCTGACCACCGCCCAGGTACGCCGGCTGGAGCTGGAGGTGCTGCGGGGCGAGCCGCACTTCGCCTACGACGGTGAGGTGACCGACGCCACCTACCGGCGGCTGATACTCGACAAGCTGCCCAAGGCCATCACCCTGTACCGCCCCGCCGACCAGGAGCAGTGGCTGCGCTGAGCACACGCGCCCGGCCTCCGCGGCCGGTCATGACATGACGGGCAGGGCCCGATACGGTCACGTCAGTATGCGTGGGAAGCAGGCCCCGGCTGCGGAATGTGCTGGGCGGGGCCGAGGCGGGCAGGCCGGCCGTGCGGCTCACACAGAAGCGAGGCGGCCGCAGGGCGGCCCGGGGAGAGAGCTTGACGACCCTTTCGACTGTGCCCCCCCTCACCCGACGAGGAACCCGCCGCTGAGCCCTCGCCCCCGCCCGGGGACGAGCGGCAGCAGCTGCGGGCCACCGCCGAGCGGCTGCGCGTCCAGGTGGCCGAGCTGGAGGTCCAGGCACGCACCAGGCCCCGGATCGCGCTGGCCGAGGGCATCCTGATGGAGCGCTACCGGCTGGCCGAGCCGCAGGCGGCGTTCGCGCTGCTGCGCCAGGCCTCCCAGCGGGCCAACATCAAACTGCACCAGCTGGCCGCCGCGGTCGCCCGCACCCCGGGGCCGGAGCCCGGCGCGGGGACCTGGCTCCCCGGGCGCGTCCCCCGCCCGGTGCCCAGCCTGGCCGCGCTCGGGACCGGCACCCTCGACGCGGCCAACCAGGGCGAGGTCCTCGGCGCCGCGCTGCGCCGCGTGCTGGCCCTGACCGAGACCCACATGGGCAACGTGCAGCTCCTGGAGGACGACGTGCTGCGCCTGGCCAGACACGCGGGGCTGCCCCGGCACTTCACCGACTACTTCGCGTTCGTCGAGGGCAACACCGCCTGCTCGCGGGCGGCCGCCGCCAGCCGGCAGGTCACCGTCAAGGAAGTGGAGTCCTCACCCGGCTTCGACGACGAGACGCGCCGGGTGATCCTGACCTCCGGCTGCCGCGGCGTCCACAGCATCCCCCTCCTGGACGACCAGGGCACCGTCCGCGGTGTCATCTCCTCCCACCACGCCCGCCCGCTGGCCGGCTTCACCCAGACACAGCTGCGGGCGCTGGGCGCCACCGGCCGCGCCATGGGCTCCTGGATCAAGTGGCACCAGGACACCATCCTCCTGGACGCACTGGAGGACCTGCACCGGCTCGCCCTCACCCCGGGCCGCTAGGACCTGCGGCGGGCCCCTCGCCCGCCCGGAGGGCGGGCCCGCTCCGCCGGTCCGCTCGTGCGCGGCGCTCGCCCAAGACGCCTGCCGCGGCCGGGCCGCCTTGCGTAGGCTCGGTGTCATGGGGAGCAGCCGCCGCAGCCAGGCCGAACGGGACGCGATCACCGTCGAGATCGGATACGCGCTGCTCAGCGCCTGTTTCGCGGGCGCCGTGGTGTTCGGGGCGATCGCCGGTCCGGTCGTGCTCTGGCAGCTGCCGGCCGGCTGGGAGCGGGCCCTGCCGCTGGCGGGCGCCGTGCTCGGCGGGATCCTCGCGGTGCTGCGGGTCGTGCACGTCCTGTGGCGCTGCACGGGCCCCCGGCAACCCTGACCCCACCCTCCGCCCGGCGGGCGCGGCCCGCGGTTTCGGCATGCCGGAACGTGTGTCCTGACTCAGGCTGGATACGCGATGACGTCACGCAGCACGGCCGGGACGAGGGAGCAGAGCGCCATGGGAACCGATGTGTTCCATTCACCAGTGCCCATGAAGGTGAACGGCAGGCCGTGCGGCCCGGTCGTCGACCACCGCTCCACCCTGCTGGACGTCCTGCGCGAACAGCTGGGTCTGACCGGCGCCAAGAAGGGCTGCGACCACGGGCAGTGCGGTGCCTGCACCGTCCTGGTCGACGGGCGCCGCGCCAACAGCTGTCTGCTGCTGGCCGTCGCCCTGGAGGGCTGCGACATCACCACCGTCGAAGGGCTGCGGGACCGCGACGGCGAGCGGCCCCACCCGCTCCAGCGGGCCTTCGTCGAGCGCGACGCGTTCCAGTGCGGCTACTGCACGCCGGGGCAGATCTGTTCGGCCCTCGGCGCCCTCACCGAGGCCGCGGCGGGCCACCCCTCGCACGTCACCGACCCGGCGGCGGCCCCCGGCGCGCCCGTGCCGCTGACCCGGGAGGAGATCCGCGAGCGGCTCAGCGGCAACCTGTGCCGCTGCGGGGCCTATCCGCGCATCGTCGAAGCCGTCGAAGACGTCAAGGACGCCGCGACCGGCGCAGCCACCGGTGCGGATGCGGGCGCGGGTGCGGGTGGCGGGGGTGGGGTGCGGTGAAGTCGTTCATGTACGTACGGGCCCACAGCGTCGACGAGGCGACCGCGGCCCACGCCGGCCGGCCCACCTCCCGTTACCTGGGTGGCGGAACCAACCTCGTCGACCTGATGAAGCTGGGCGTGGAGCGGCCCCGCACGCTCATCGACGTCAGCCGGCTGCCGCTGGACGCGGTCGAGGAACTCCCCGACGGCTCCGTGCGGGCCGGCGCGACGGTGCGCAACAGCGACCTGGCCGCCCACCCGCTGATCCGGGAGCGCTATCCGGTGCTGTCCCAGGCCCTTTTGGCGGGAGCCTCCGGCCAGCTGCGCAACATGGCCACCACCGGCGGCAACCTGCTTCAGCGCACCCGCTGCCCCTACTTCCAGGACCTGGACAAGCCCTGCAACAAGCGCGAGCCGGGCACCGGATGCGGGGCGCGCGAGGGCGTCCACCGCGACCACGCCGTCCTTGGCCACTCCCCGCAGTGCATCGCCACCCACCCCTCCGACATGGCGGTCGCGCTCGCCGCCCTGGACGCCCGGGTCGAGGTGCAGGGCCCCCGCGGCGCGCGGACGCTGCCGGCCGCCGAGTTCCACCGGCTGCCGGGCGACCACCCGGAGCTGGACACCGAACTCGCGCCCGGCGAGCTCATCACCGGGGTAGTGCTGCCGCCCCCGCCCGCGGGCACCGTCTCGGCCTACCGCAAGGCCCGCGACCGGGCCTCCTACGCCTTCGCGCTCGCCTCGGTGGCCGTGGTGCTCGGCGTCCGGGACGCCACCGTGACCGAGGTGCGCATCGCCTTCGGCGCGCTGGCCCACCGGCCCTGGCGCGCCCGGCGGGCCGAACAGGCGCTGCGGGGCGCGGCGCCCGGCCCGGAGGCGTTCTCCGAGGCCCTGGAGGCGGAGCTCGAGCAGGCGCTGCCGCTGCGGGACAACGCGTACAAGGTGCGCCTGGCCCGCAACCTCGCCTGCGACGTCCTGCGCCGCCTGGCCACCGCACCCCCCACCCCCTGACCCCCACCCCACCCGCACTCCCCCACGCCCCTCGTCCCCTCGCCTCTTCGCCCCCAGCCTTCAAGCAGGGAGAACTTCATGCCGGACACCGTCGACGCGCTCGGGGCGGACCTGGAGCGCAGGGAAGGCCCCGACAAGGTGTGCGGGAGCGCCCGGTACGCCGCCGAGCACACGCCCCCGGGGTGCGCCTACGCCTGGCCGGTGCCGGCCCCGGTGGCGCGCGGCGAGGTCACCGGCCTCGACGACCGGGCGGCGCTGGCGCTGCCCGGCGTCCTTGCGGTCCTCAGCCACCGCAACGCGCCGCGCCTGGCCGAGCCGGACGACGCGACCCTGGCCGTGCTCCAGAACGCCCGCGTCCCGCACCGCGGCTGGTATGTGGCGCTGGTGGTCGCCGAGAGCCTGGAGGCGGCGCGCGAGGGGGCCGCGGCCGTGCGGGTCAGCTGCGCCGAGGAGCCCCACGACGTCACCCTGCGCACCGGGCATCCCGACGCCTACGTGCCCGAGGACTCCGACGGCACCTCGGGCGAGCACGTGCGCGGGGACGCCGAGGGGGCGTTCGCGGCCGCCCCGGTGCGTGTGGATGCCCGCTACCGGGTGCCGCCCCTGCACAACCACCCCATGGAGCCGCACGCGGCCACCGCCCACTGGCAGGACGGGCAGCTGCACGTGTACGACTCCAGCCAGGGCGCCACCACCGTCCGCGACACCCTGGCCCACCTCTTCGGGCTGCCCACGGAGCAGGTCACGGTCGTCTCCGAGCATGTGGGCGGCGGGTTCGGCTGCAAGGGCACCCCGCGCCCGCACGTGGTGCTGGCCGCGATGGCCGCCCGCGCGACGGGCCGGCCGGTGAAACTGGCCCTGCCGCGGCGGCAGCTGGCGGCCGTGGTGGGCCACCGCTCGCCCACGTTGCAGCGGGTGCGGCTGGGCGCCGAGCGGGACGGCACGCTGACCTCGGTGATCCACGAGGTGAGCGCGCACACCTCGCGGGTCAAGGAGTTCATGGAGACGGCCGCCGCCGCCACCCGCGTCATGTATGCCTCGCCGCACGGCCGCACCACCCACCAGGTGGTGCCGCTGGATGTGCCGACCCCTTCGTGGATGCGGGCCCCGGGGGAGGCGCCGGGCATGTACGCGCTGGAGTCGGCGATGGACGAGCTGGCCGTGGCGCTCGGCATCGACCCCGTCGAGCTGCGGCTGCGCAACGACACCGCCACCGAACCCGACAGCGGCCTGCCCTTCAGCAGCCGGCACCTGGCCGAGTGTTTGCGGGAGGGGGCCCGGCGCTTTGGCTGGGCCGGGCGCGATCCGCGGCCCCGCTCGCGGGCCGAGGGGCCGGTGCTGGTGGGCAGCGGGGTCGCCGCGGCCACCTATCCGGTGATCGTCGCGCCGTGCCGGGCCAGTGCCCGCGCCTGCCCCGAGGGGCGTTTCGTGGTCCGGGTCAACGCCACCGACATCGGCACCGGGGCCCGGACCGTGCTCGCCCAGGTCGCCGCCGACGCGCTGGGGGTTCCGGTGGAGCGGGTGCGTACCGAGATCGGCAGCAGTGACCTGCCGGCGGCGCCGCTGGCCGGCGGCTCCTCGGGCACCGCGTCGTGGGGGTGGGCGGTCCACGAGGCCTGCACCCGCCTGGCCGGACGCCTGGCGGAGCAGCAGGGCCGGCCGCTGCCGGCGGAGGGCGTGGAGGCCACGGCCGACACGGCGGGCACCGCCGACGCGGACAGCGACCGTGCCCGGCACGCCTTCGGCGCCCACTTCGCCGAGGTCGGCGTGGACACGGTGAGCGGGGAGGTGCGGGTGCGCCGGCTGCTCGGCGTCTACGCCGCCGGGCGCATCCTCAACCCCCGTACTGCCCGCTCGCAGTTCGTCGGCGCCATGACGATGGGGCTGGGGATGGCGCTGACGGAGCACAGCACGGTGGATGCCGCCTTCGGTGACTTCGCGGAGTGCGATCTGGCCTCGTACCACGTGCCCGTGCACGCCGACGTGCCGGTGATCGAGGCGCACTGGATCGAGGAGGAGGACCCCCACCTCAATCCGATGGGCAGCAAGGGCATCGGGGAGATCGGCATCGTGGGGACGGCCGCGGCCGTCGCCAACGCGGTGCACCACGCCTGCGGGGTGCGGCTGCGGGAGCTGCCGCTCACCCCGGACCGGGTGCTCAACAGCGCCCTGTGACCCGGCCGCCCCGGGGTGCGGGGGTCAGGCGGTGGTGCGGGCCCGGCTCGCCCGGGTCCAGGCCAGCACGTCCTGGGCCGGCCAGGTGTTCACCACCCGCTCGGCCGGCACCCCGCACTCCTCGGCCCGCGCGCAGCCGATGATTTGCCAGTCCAGCTGGCCGGGCGCGTGGGCGTCGGTGTCCACGCTGAACAGCGTCCCGGCGGCGACGGCCCGGCGCAGCAGGCGCCGGGGCGGGTCGAGCCGTTCGGGGCGGCTGTTGATCTCCACGGCCGTGCCGGCGGCGGCACAGGCGGCGAACACCTCCTGCGGGTCGAACTGCGACTCGGGGCGGCCGCGGCCGGTGACCAGACGGCCGGTGCAGTGGCCGAGGACGTCGGCGCGGGGGTTGCTCACGGCGGTGACCATGCGGCGGGTCATCGCGGCGGCGTCCATGCGCAGTTTGGAGTGCACCGAGACGACCACGACGTCGAGCCGGTCCAGCAGGCCGGGCTCCTGGTCCAGGGAGCCGTCCTCCAGGATGTCGCACTCGATGCCGGTCAGCAGGCGGAAGGGCGCCCACCGGGCGTTGAGGCCGTCGATCACCTCCAGCTGTTCGCGCAGCCGTTCGGCGGACAGTCCGCGGGCGATGGTCAGCCGCGGTGAGTGGTCGGTGAGCACGGCCCATTCGTGGCCGATCTCCCGGGCGGCCAGGCCCATCGCCTCGATGGGGCTGCCGCCGTCGGACCAGTCGGAGTGCAGATGGCAGTCGCCGCGCAGCAGCGCCCGCAGCCCGGCGCCGGCCTCGTCGGCGGCCAGCGGGGCGCGGGCCTCCTCCTCCAGGCGCTCCAGGTAGCCGGGGACGGTGCCGGCCAGTGCCTCGCGGACGACCGCCGCGGTCTTGGGGCCGATGCCCTTGAGGGATTCCAGGGAGCCGTCGGCGGCGCGGCGTGCCGTCTCGGCCGGGCCGATCCGGCCGATCACGTCGGCGGCGGTGCGAAAGGCGCGGACGCGGTAGGTGGGGGCGCGGCCGCGTTCGAGGAGGAAGGCGATGCGGTCCAGGGCCTTGGCGGGCTCCATCGGCGCCTCCGTACGGTCCAAGAGGGGCGGCTGCGGGTGTTTGCGTGTTCCAGCCTGGCGCTAGGGGCGGGGGGTGTCGCGGCGGGCGGCCTGGTCGGCCAGGCCGCCGGGGCCCAGCAGTCCGGTGCGGGTGCGGGGCAGGGCGGGGTCGCGGCGTGTGAAGCGGGCCCGGGCCAGGCGGGTGACCAGGGGCGGCAGCCCGGCCCGGCCGGCCTGGGCCAGGCGCGCCCAGGCGGGGACGTAGATGCTGGTGCGGCGCTGTTCCACGGCCCGGGCCAGGCGGGCGGCGGCCTGGTCGGTGGGCAGGATGCGGCGGGCGGGGGGCGGCAGGAGGAGGCGGGGGGTGGCGAGCGCCGGGTGGGTGTGGATGTCGCGGATCATGTCGGTGTCGAGCCAGTTGAGGTAGGCGATGCCCACCGCCACGCCGCGGTGGGCCGTCTCGGCGCGCAGGGCGTGGGTGAAGGCCTCGGCGCCGGCTTTGGAGGCGCAGTAGGAGCTCAGCAGGGGGACGGCGCCCAGGGCGGCCGTGGAGGCGATTTGCAGGTGGTAGCCGCGGGTGTGCAGCAGGTCGGGCAGGAAGGCCTGGGCGGTGAAGGCGCTGCCGGTGAGGTTGACGTCGATCACCCGGCGCCAGGAGGGCGGGTCGGCGGTCTCGATCGGGCCGGCCTCGGCGACGCCGGCGTTGGCGATGACGACGGAGGGCGGGCCCAGGCGGGCGCGGACGGTCTCGGCGGCGGTGTGCAGGGCGTCCGGGTCGGTGACGTCGACGGCCAGGGCGAGGGCCGGGACATCCAGGGCGGCCGCCACCCGTTGCAGGGCGGCCCGCTCGTGCCCCAGCAGGGCGATGCGGGCATGGCGGCGCGCCATCTCACGGGCCAGGGCGGCCCCCAGCCCCCGGGCCGCACCGGTCACCACCACGGTGCGCTCACGCAGGGGGCTGTCACGCATGACGGGGGCCCTTCGCAGGCCGGGGGCGTCTTCCCCGGGGGGGGCGGGCGGGGGTGTCTAGTGGGGGTGTTTGCTGCCGGTGCGGTCGCGGGAGGTGAGTCTGCGCTGGGCGGCCGCCAGCAGGGGCAGCCGGCGGCGCAGCGCGGCGCGGGCCGCGTTGGCGCCGGGGGCGCCGTGCACGCCGCCGCCGGGGTGGGCGCCGGCCGAGGCGAGGAAGAGGCCGGCCACGGGTGTCTCGGGGCGCCCGGTGCCCGGGGTGGGCCGGAAGAACAGCTGCTGGTGCAGGGAGGTGGTGCCGCCGTTGAGGGCGCCGCCGTGCAGGTTGCGGTCCATGGACTGCATGGTGGTGGGGGCCAGGATGCGGCGGGCGCGGACGAGGGCACGAAAGCCCGGGGCGAAGCGCTCGACCTGCGCCTCGACGCGGTCGGCCATGCGTTCTTGCTCCGCCGGGCTCCAGGCGCCCGTGAGGTGCTCGGCGCCGGCGTCGGCGCGGATGTCCTGCGGTACGTGGGTGTAGGCCCAGGCGGCCTCGGTGCCGCGCGGGGAGCGGGTGGCGTCCGCGGTGGTCATCTGCCCGAAGAGCAGGAAGGGCCGGTCGGGGACCTGGTGCATGGCCAGCTGCGCGGCGAAGCGGGTGAGTTCGTCCACGCCGTCGGCCAGGTGCACGGTGCCCGCGCCGGCGGCCTCCTTGGCCTGCCAGGGCACCGGCCCCTTGAGCGCCCAGTCGACCTTGAAGGTGGCGAAGTCCCACTGGAAGCGGCGCAGGTCGGCCAGGAGCTGGCCGGGCAGGTGCTCGGCGGCGATCAGCTCGCCGTACAGGGCGGGCACCGACACGTCGGCCAGGACGGCGCGGGCGGCGGGCACGGTGTCGCCGTCCGCGGTGCGCACCGCCACGGCGCGCCCGTCGCGGACCAGGATCTGCTGGACGTGGCGGCCGCACTGCACGGTGGCGCCGCGTGCGTGCAGGCGGTCGACCAGTGCCTGGACGAGCCGGCCGGCGCCGCCGACCGGGACAGGAAAGCCGTAGCTCTGCCCCAGCAGGGACATGAGCCAGCCGAAGCCGCCGCTGCCGGCCGCCTCGGGCGCCAGGTCGGCGTGCAGGGCGTTGCCCGCCAGCAGGAGCCGGCCGCCCTCGCCGGTGAACTCCTCCTCGCCCAGGCGCCGCACCGGCAGCACCAGGCTGCGGGCCAGGTGCAGGGCGCCGGCCGCCTTGAGCCGCCAGGCCAGGCGGGCGGCGGAGCGCACGGGCGGGAAGGGGGTGAACAGGGCGTCCAGGATGTCGGGGCGGACGCCGTCCCACAGGTCGTGCAGCCGGTGCCAGGCCGCGCCGTCCCCGGCGGCGAAGGCCTCCAGGGAGGCCGCGGTGACCTCGACCTGGCGGTCCAGGACGGCGCAGCGGCCGTCGCTGAGGGGGTGGGCCAGGACGTGGGGGGCGTGGCTCCAGCGCAGCCCGTACTCCTCCAGGCGCAGCCGGCGCAGGATCGGGGAGGCGGCGGCCAGCGGGTAGAAGGAGCTGAAGAGGTCGTTGACGAAGTCGGGGTGCACGCCGCGGTCGTGGCGCACCGCGCCGCCGGGCTCGCTCTGTTCCTCCAGGACCGTCACGCTCCACCCGGCGTCGGCCAGGAGGTTGGCGGCGACCAGTCCGTTGGGGCCGGCCCCGATCACCACCGCGTCAGGCATGGGCCTCGCCGCCTCCCGCGGGGCCGGTCACCGTGCCCAGGGCGCGGCGCGGGTGCTCCTGTTCGGCTTCGCACACCTGGGCCAGACGGGCGAGCATCGCGCGGTGGCGCAGCTGGATCAGTGCCTCCACGCCGGCGTTGTGCAGGGCGCCGCCCATGCCGCGCAGCGGGTGTTCGTCCACGATGACCAGGCAGTGTTCGCCCCAGGGCCGTACCTCGATGGCGATCCGGGCGGTGCCCAGGATGCCGGCTTTGGCCTCCAGTTCCAGGACGGAGCCCGCCTCGCAGCGGCGTACGACCGTCTCGTTGGTGGCCCGCAGGGGGCCCAGGCGCACCTGATACTCGATCGCCGCGCCGACGGCGGGCCAGTGGCCGCGCACCGGGGTGGAGGACGCGGTGCCCACCACCCACTGGGCGTAGCGTTCGCCGTCGGCGAGGACCCTCCACACCGTGGCCGGACTCACCCTGATCAGTCGATGACGCTGTGCCATCTGTCTGCCTCCCTGACTCGCCGTCATCGCCGAGTGCCCCGAACCGCTCGTCTCAACATCGTGCGGGAGCGGGGCCGTCCGCGCCCGGGGGCGTGTGTGTCGCGGGGCGGGCCGCGGCGGGTGAGACTGCCAGGGTGAAGCGGCCCCGCTCCCCCGGCACCGAAACGAGGCGGCAGCGCACGTGAGCGAACGCGAACAGGCCCCCGGCGGTGGCCGGCACGTCCTGGTGACGGGGGCCAGCGGCTACATCGGGGGCCGGCTGGTGCCCGAACTGCTGGCGGCCGGGCACCGGGTGCGGTGCCTGGCCCGCTCCCCGCACAAGCTGCGCGACCATCCCTGGGCCGGTCGGGTGGAAGTGGTCCGCGCCGATGTGACCGACGCGGCCTCGCTGGCCGCCGCCCTGCGCGGGATCGAGGTGGCGTACTACCTGGTGCACGCGCTGAACACCGGCCCCGGTTTCGAGGACACCGACCGGCGGGCGGCCTACACCTTCGCCGAGCAGGCGCGGGCGGCCGGGGTGGCGCGGATCGTGTATCTGGGCGGGCTCACCCCGGCCGGGGTGGACGCGGCACGACTGTCGCCGCATCTGCGCTCGCGGGCCGAGGTGGGCCGGATCTTCCTGGCGTCGGGGGTGCCCAGCGCGGTGCTGCGCGCGGCGGTCATCATCGGCTCGGGGTCGGCGTCCTTCGAGATGCTGCGCCATCTCACCGAGCGGCTGCCGGTGATGGTGACGCCCAGCTGGGTGCGCACCCGCATCCAGCCGATCGCGGTGCGCGACGTGCTGCGCTACCTGGTGGCCTGCGCCGGCCTGCCGGCCGGGGTGAACCGCGCCTTCGACATCGGCGGCCCGGACGTGATGACCTACCGGGACATGATGCGGGCCTACGCCGAGGTGGCCGGGCTTCCGCACCGGCTGATCGTGCCGGTGCCGCTGCTGACGCCCCGGATGTCGGGGTACTGGGTGGGGCTGGTCACGCCCGTGCCGCACGGCATCGCCCGGCCGCTGGCCCAGTCGCTGCGCCATGAGGTCGTCTGCCAGGAGCACGACATCGCGCAGTGGGTGCCCGACGGTCCTGGCCGGCCGCTGCCCTTCGTCCAGGCGCTGCGGCTGGCGCTGCGGCGGGTGCAGGAGGCGCAGGTCACCACCCGGTGGTCCTCGGCCTCGGTGCCCGGGGCGCCCAGCGATCCGCTGCCCACCGACCCCGACTGGGCCGGCGGCAGCCTCTACACCGACCACCGCACGCTGGTGGTGGACGCCGGCCCGCAGGCGCTGTGGCGGGTGGTGGAGGGGATCGGCGGCGAGCACGGCTGGTACTCCTTCCCGCTGGCCTGGGCGGTGCGGGGGCTGCTGGACCGGCTGGTGGGCGGGGTCGGCCTGCGCCGGGGCCGGCGCGACGCGCACCGCCTGCGGGTGGGGGACTCGCTGGACTTCTGGCGGGTGGAGGAGATCCTGCCGGGCCGGCTGCTGCGGCTGCGGGCGGAGATGCGGCTGCCGGGTCTGGCCTGGCTGGAGATGTGCGTGGAGCAGGACGCGGCGGGCCGCACCCGCTACCGCCAGCGCGCGCTGTTCCACCCGCGCGGGCTGCTCGGGCACCTGTACTGGTGGTCGGTGGCGCCCTTTCACGCCGTGGTCTTCGGCGGCATGGCCCGCAACATCGCCGAGGCGGCGCGCAGGGAGCCGGACTGACCCCGCCCGCCCCCGCGGCGTGGTGAAAAAAGGGGGGGCCCGGGTTTACGACGGGGTCGGTCCGCGGGGTGTCGCCGGCTGTCACAATCCGACACGTCCCGCGCGGCGGGTTCCTTCGCCGTGCGAACGACCCGACCCATCAAGGGAGTTGTCGATGTCCGGTACCGCCCGCGCCTCCGGCCGGCCCGTCCGAAGACGTCTGGCCCGTTTCAACCGCAGGTTCGCCAACCGTCTGGTCGGCCCGGTGCTCACCCGGCTGCCGGGCTTCGGTGCCGTGCTGCACCGCGGGCGCGCCTCGGGGCGCGCCTACCGCACCCCGGTCAAGGTGTTCCGCCGCGGCCCGTACTACGTCATATCGCTGCCGTACGGGCCGCAGGCGGACTGGGTGCGCAACACCCTGGCCCACCACGGGTGCGAGCTGCACACCCGGGGCCGGCGCATCCGGCTGGCCGACCCGCGGGTGTTCGTGGACGAACGCCTGAGCGTCCTGCCGGTACCGCTGCGGCCCCTGCTGCGCCGCGTGAAGGCCTTCGACTTCATCGAGCTGCGCCCGGTGCGCGACTGAGGCGGGCCGGCGCGCGGCTCAGCGGCCCTTGCGGGAGTTCATGTACCAGGCGACGGCGACGGCGAGGACCACGAGAACGAGAAGGATCTTCATGGGGGTCGGCTTTCCCCGATCGGGCGGGACATGCCTGCCGGCGTCCGGCGGAAGGCCGTCCTGTCGTGCGCGTTTTGCCGGTCGGGGGGCAGGGCACCCGGGGCCGCGACCGCAGCGGCACCCGGCGGCCGGGCCTTCAGGCGAGATGTTTTCCGGTGGTGAGGTGCCGCGGACTTGCGGAAGGTAGGAGCAGGCGCGGCGGGGCCCGGCAGGGTCCCGCGCCCGGCCGCACGCCACAGAAAGGCAGCAGCACATGAAGGACTCCCCCGGCAACAGCAACGGCAACGGCGGCGGCGAGGCCCGCGGTGGCGGTCAGGGACCGCAGGATCCCACCACCAAGGGGCCGCGGCCGGACTTTCCCCAGCAGGACCAGCAGGTGCCGGGGTGGACCGGCGCGATGGACCCGCCGCCCGACCACGGCGAGGAGTCCTACCGCGGCTCCGGGCTGCTGCGGGACCGGGCCGCGCTGATCACCGGGGGTGACTCCGGTATCGGGCGGGCGGTGGCCATCGCGGTCGCCCGCGAGGAGGCCGACGTCGTCTTCACCCACCTGCCCGCCGAGGCCGACGAGGCGCGCGAGACCGTGCGCTGGGTGGAGGCGGCCGGGCGCCGGGCCGTGGCGGTGGAGTGCGACATCCGCGAGGAGGAGCAGTGCCGCCAGCTCGTGGAGCGCGCGGTGGCCGAGTTCGGGCGGATCGACCTGCTGGTCAACAACGCCGCCTACCAGATGTCCCAGCCCGAGGGCATCAAGGACATCTCCACCGAGCAGTTCGACCGGGTCGTGCGCACCAACCTGTACGGCATGTTCTGGCTGTGCAAGATGGCGGTGCCGCACATGCCGCGCGGCGGCTCGATCATCAACACCACGTCGGTGCAGGCCTACAAGCCCAGCCCGCACCTGCTGGACTACGCCATGACCAAGGGCGCCATCGTGACCTTCACCCAGGGGCTGGCGCAGATGCTGGCCGAGGACGGGATCCGCGTGAACGCGGTGGCGCCGGGCCCGGTGTGGACGCCGCTGATCCCCGCGACGCTGCCGGACACCGCCGAGTTCGGCAAGCAGGCGCCGCTGGGCCGGCCCGCGCAGCCCGCGGAGATGGCGCCGGCCTATGTCTTCCTCGCCTCGGAGCACGCGAGTTTCATCACCGCCGAGGTCATGAACGCCACCGGCGGCACCCCCCTGCCCTGACCGCCCCGGGCACCTCGAAACATCCCGGGCCCGGTGGCGGGCATGTCGAAGCGTTGCGGAGCATGAGGAAAAGGTGAGCGAGATCTGGCGCGCGGTGGCGTGGGACGTACGGGCCATCTGGAACGCGGCACGGCGGGCGGTGACCGCGCCGGGCCCCGAGCGGGACACCACCGTCCAGTCGCTCAAGGCGGCCGGGGCCGGCGTGCTGGCCTGGGCGCTGGCCGGCTGGTGGTGGAGCGCCCCGATGGCGATGCTGGCGCCGTGGACGGCGCTGTTCATCGTGCAGAGCACCGTCTACCGCTCGGTGCGCTCGGCGCTGCAACAGCTCGCGGTGGTGGTCACCGGCACTCTGCTGGCGGCGGGCGGCGCGATGGTGACGGGCAACAACTCACTGGCCGCGATGGCGATCGTGCTGCCGGTGACGGTGCTGCTGAGCGGCTACGCCCGGTTCGGCACCCAGGGCGTCTACGCCCCCACCGCCGCCCTGTTCGTGCTGGCCTACGGGACGTACACGGGCGTGGACATCCTGCACCGGCTCTTCGAGACGGTGCTCGGCGCCGTCATCGGGATCGTGGTGAACGCCGCGGTGCTGCCCCCCGTCCACGGGCGGGACGTGCGGCATCTGCGGGCCCGCCTCGCCCAGGAGAGCGCCGACCTGCTGTACGCGGTCGCCGACGGCGTGGAGCAGGGCTTCGGCCAGGAGCAGGCCGCCACCTGGCACGACCGGGCGCAGCGGCTGACCGACCTGGTGACCGACCTGCGCACGGCGCGGCGCTGGTCGCACGAGAGCTACCGCCTCAACCCGGGCCGCAAGCTGCGCCGCTCCGAGCCGCTGCTGCCCTCCGCGGACTGGGACTTCGCCTGGGACCGCGTCAGCGACCAGGTCCGGGTGATGCTGCGGACACTGGCCGAGACGAGCCGGGACCGGCCGGCGCTGACCGACGTGCCCACCGAGGCGCGGCAGATCCTCACCGACCTGCTGCGCTCGGCCGGGGACATCTGCGCGCTGGACGACTACGCCGACGCCGAGGCCCGCGCCGACGCCCTGAAGGACTCCGCGCGGACCGGCAGCGCCCCGCCGGGCGGCGTGGACCGCACCGCCGAGCGGCAGGCCGCCCTGGAGGCGGCGCAGGAGGCGCACGGCCGCCTGGTCCAGCTCCTGACGGACGGCCACCACGAGGTCACCCCCGCGCTGGGCGGCCTGACCGCGGACACCCAGCGGCTGCTGGGCGACCTGGCGGTGGTGGCGGACGGCCGCCCCTCCGACGGCTCGAAGAAGACCGAGGAAGCCAAGGAAGCCGAGAAAGCCGAGGAAGCCGAGGAAGCCGAGAAGAACTGACCACCCGACAACCCACACCCCCCGGCCCATGACTCATGTGGCTCATGGCTCGGGGAACGGACACCGGAAGGGACATCACCCATGCAGCACAGCCACCGCGAGCAGAACTCCGCGCAGCGGCCCCCGCAGACCGCGGCCGAAGAGGTCTTCGAGGAGGTGGAGGACGCCGAGACCCGGCCCGTACCCGATGAGCGGCGCGAGCACGCCAAGGACGGTGAGGCCGGCGACACCCTCACGCCCAGCCCCACCGCCCAGGAGGACATCCACCAGGACGCCGGGCCCGGCGAGCGGGACAAGGACAACTGAAAGGTCACCGGGTGGGCGGCTGCCACTCGAACATGAGGATGGTGGCGTCGTCCCGCAGCCGGGCGGGCTGCGCGTCCAGGATCGAGTGGATGAGCCGGCGCAGCGCCTCCGCCGCCACCTCACCGGCGGCGGAGGCGCGGATGATGGAGTCGGCGAACCGTTCGAGCCCGAACTCGCTGCCGTCCGACAGCCGCGCCTCGGTCACGCCGTCGGTGTACAGCAGCACGCGGTCGCCGGGCTCCAGCCGGGTCTCGTGCACCTGGCGGTCGCTGCTGCGCAGGGGCGTGGCCAGGCCCAGGGGCGGGTCGGCCTCGCGTTCCAGGGCTTTGTCGACGAGCCGGTTGTCGCGGATCAGCAGCGGCGGCGGGTGCCCGCAGTTGCTCCAGCGCAGCACCCCGCTGGCCAGGTCGAGGCGGGTGAGTACGCCGGTGCAGAACTGGTCGGGCAGCCACTGGCCGAGCGCCGCGTCCACGGTCTCCAGGAGTTCGGGCAGGTCCGCTCCGGTGCGCCGGCCGTTGCGGCAGGCGGCCAGGGCGACCGCGGTGGTCAGGCCGGAGAGCAGGTTGTGGCCCATGGCGTCGACGATCGTGGCGTGCAGGGCCGTTCGGGTGAGGTTGTGGTCGAAGGCGTCGCCGCCGATCTCGTAGGCGGGTTCCAGCACCGCGGTCGAGACGACGTGGGTGTTGCCGATGGTGCGCGGCGGCAGGAAGGCGCGGAGCATCTCCGCGGGCAGGCGCATGGGTTCGGAGCGGGTACGCCGCACCAGGGTGTCCTTGTAGGCGCGCTTCGAGGTGATCATCATCGCCAGGAGGGCGGCCAGTGCTCTGCTGCGGCGCAGCAGGGCGGGGTCCAGGAAGGGGGTGTGGACGGCGACCACGCCCAGCCGTTCGGCGCCGTCCAGCAGGGGCAGCCAGGCGGTCATGCCGCCGGCCGGGGACTCCTCCACGCGCAGGGACAGGGTGCGGTAGGCCCAGCCGGCCAGTGAGTCGTCCACCTCGTGGGCCGGTGCGTCGTCGCTCAGCGGGACCAGTCGGCGCTGCTGGAGGTCGGCGAGGTAGACCACGGCCTGGGGCACGTCCAGGGCCGCCGCGCACCGGGCGACCGCGGCGGCCAGGTCCAGGACCGCGTTGTCCGGGTCCGCGAGGAACTCCTCGAGTCCACTGGTCGGCTCCGAGGTCGGCACGTCGTCTCCCTTCCACAGCGCTCCACGGCGGGTCGTGCGACACGAGCAGTCTCACATCGCCGTGCCGTGGCTGCCCGGTGCGCGGGGGCGGCTCACCCGTGTCGCCGATCCGGCGCGGTTGGTCCACGGTGATCAGTACGAGTTGTCCCGCCCTGCGCGGGTACCTGCACCCCAGCTCCGGAACGGCCGGCGGCGAAGGGAGCCGGTGGCCCGCCGGAGCCGAGCGGTGGAGAGGAGACACATCGTGAGTGGACAGGTACCGGCCTCGCCCGGCGCGGACGGCAGCACGCCGGTGCCCAGGGACCTGCCCGACCAGCAGGCCGACGGCGGACAGGACCCCTGGGACCTCCAGGACGGCAAGGACCACGACCGCGACCGGACCCAGGACGAAGACCAGGACCAGGAGCGGGAGCGGGGCGCGGGCGGCGGGGCGGGTGAGGACGTGCCCGACACGGACGAGGCCGGCACCGGCCGGCGCGGCAACTCCCCGGCGGCGGAGGATCCATCCGCGTCGCCGGTGCCGGAGGAGCCCTCGGGTTGAGGGCACAGCAGCACGAACGCGAGGAAAGGAAGACGACGGTGAGCGATGCGGATGAGAACCCGGCGCGGGTCACGGTGGAACTGAGCGGTGCGGCGGACGACGCCGGGAGCGTCTTCGGTGTCCTGGAGGCGGTCTACGCCTCGGACCGGGACGGCAGTCCGGCGCCCGCGGAGGGCTCGTCGGGGCCGACCGTGTGGAACGGCGTCTTCGATACCGCCCGCCCGGCGGGCGGCGGGCCGGGCGGGACACCGTCGCTGAGCGGCCCGGTGACCGCCGCGGTGCAGGGCGGCTATGTCGCGGTCGACCAGATCGTCACGGTGCTCTCGGCGGCCTTCGCCGTCACCGAGGAAGGCTCCGCCTCGGGCGACCAGGAAAAGGACGTGAGCCTCCGCCTGGAAAACCGGTGACCTCACCCCCGCCCCCGCCCCGGCCCGCCGGGTGGGGGCGGGGGTCTGTCCGGGGGCAGCGGCCGCCTTGGCGGGAGGGTGGTGGACCGCCTCCCTGCGGAGGAGGCGCCGGCTGTTGATGAGGCGCCGGCCGCTGACGAGGTACCGGTCTTGGTGAGGCGCCGCCCGCCGGTGAGGCGCCCGACCGGCCACCGAAGAGGTACCGGCCGTTGATGAGGGTGCCAGCCGTTGCTGAGGCGCCGACCGCTGATGAGGTACCGGTCTTTGGTGAGGTGCCGACCGCCGAAGAGGTACCGGCCGTTGCTGAGGCGCCGACCGCCGAAGAGTACCGGTCGTTACTGAGACGCCGACCGGCGAAGAGGCGCCGGACCAGCCACCGATGAGGTGCCGAACGTCGATGAGGTACTGAACGCCGATAGGGCGCCGACCCGGCCACCGATAGGGCGCCGACCCGGCCGCCGGTGAGGCGCCACCCGCCGATGAGGTGAACGGCAAGACCGCGCACGGGGACGAGGGCGCACCCGTGCCGCCCTGTGCACCCGTGCCGCCCGCCACGCCCGCTGTCCGCCGCTCCCCCGGTCCCCTGCCCATCACCCCAGCCCACTGCCCGCCCGCTCAGCCGACCCACTGCCCGCTCGCCCGGCCTGCCCACTGCCCGCCCGGGGCTACCCCTGCCCGCCCGGCCTACCCCTGCCCGCCAGCCCCTTGCCCGGCACCGCCGTCCCGCCCTCGCCCCTCAGCCGTCCACCCCCCTCCCTCCCCCCCGGGGCTCTCATCCGGCAGTCGACAGCGCTGTCCCGCAGCGGGCGCAGTAGCGGGCATCGGGTTCGCCGGCCAAGCGGCCGCACCGCGCGCAGACCCGTTCCAGCAGGCAGGCGGGCTCCCCGGCGGCGCCGGGGGCCGCCGGGGGGACGGTGGCCGGTCGGCGGTGGGCGGCGGTGTAGGTGAGGCCGTGCTCCCCCGCTCGCAGGGAGTGCGGGGTGCGGGCGGGCAGCCAGGCCAGCGCGCCGGGCGTGAGTGCCAGCACCTGGCCGGGCACGTGCAGCTCGCCGTCGCCGGACAGCACGCACAGCAGCACCCCGTACCCGTTCTCGGCGGGCTCGCCCAGGTCCGCGCGGGGGGCCAGGCGTACGACGGTGGCGTCCAGGTCGCGTCCGGCGCCGCCCAGCGACCACACCACGCTGATCTGCCCCGGGCCCGGCGCGCCGGTCCGCTCGGGGCCGACGACGAACGGGACGGCGTCGGCGGGCTCACTCATGGGCACATCCCTGCGGACGGAGAAGGGGCGGAGAAGGGGTGGAGAAGGGGTGGAGAAGGGGCGGGGCGAAGTCATCCGAAGTGTGCAGCAGCCGGGTCGCTCTTGGCGACGATTCGCCCGGGTGCACGGGGCGCCTAGCGTTTTTCCCAGGCCGTCGCCGACCGGCCGGGAGAGGAAACGGTGCCGTCATGACCGAACCGACCGAACTCACCCAACCCACCCAGCCCATCCAACCGACCGGGTCCGCCGAAGCGGGCGAGCTCGCCCTGCTCGCGCAGTTGCGGCGGCTGGCCGCGCTGCCCCTGGAGCAGGGCGAGACGCTGCCGCCCCAGGCGTACACCTCACCGGCCTGGTACGAGCGCGAGAGGGAGCACATCTTCGGGCGGGACTGGCTGTGTGTGGCGCGCAGCGACGAGGTGGCCGCGCCCGGCGACTATCTGCGGGTGGATGTCGCGGGCCGGCCGCTGGTGATCACCCGTGACGAGGAGGGTGAGCTGCACGCCCTGTCCCGGGTGTGCCGGCACCGCTTCATGGACGTACTGCCGCCGGAGACCACCCCCGAGCGCGGCCGGCTGACGCGGCTGACCTGTCCGTACCACACCTGGACCTACCGGCTGGACGGCCGTTATGCGGGGCAGTTGGCGGGTGCGCCGCTGATGAACAAGGTGGACTTCGGTCCGCGTGAGCGGGCGGCGTGCCGGCTGCCCGCGGCGCGGGTGACGCAGTGGCAGGGTTTCGTGCTGGTGTGCCTGGACCCCGACGCCCCGCCGCTGGAGCCCCAACTGGCGGGATTGGGCGAGCGGTTGGACGGCTATGGGCTCGCCGAGTGGCGGACGGTGGCCGTCGAGGAGTGGCAGGAGGTGCCCGCCAACTGGAAGGTGGCGGTGGAGAACGGGTCGGAGAACTACCACCACATGGGCACCCACGCGCAGACCCTGGAGCCGGTGCTGCCCGGGCGCACCACGGTGCTGGACGAGTGCGAGGGCCGCTGGTTCACCATGTTCACCCCCTATGCGCAGGCGCCGGAAGCCGGGCCGCCCCAGGGGATGCTGCTGGTGGGGCTGTTCCCGCAGTGTGTGCTGGCCTTGTTGCCGGATTCCGCGGTGTGGGTGCGCTGGCTGCCCACCGGGCCGGCCACGCATGCGGCGCGTTTCGGGCTGCTGGTGCCGCCGGGCGCCGAGCCGGGCGAGGAGCAGCTGGCCGCGGCCCGGGAGTCGGTGCGGGTGTTGCAGGGTGAGGACCTGGTGGCCGTGCGGGGGGTGCAGCGGGGCCTGGAGAGCGCTCCGGAGCCCTCCAGCGGCCGGTTCTGCCATCTGGAGCGCCCGCTGTGGCAGTTCCAGCGCTACCTGGCCGGCCGGCTGCTGCGGTGAGCGCCCAGTGGTGGGCGAAGCGGACGAAGCGGATACGAGTGCGCCTCGAGGTGCTGCTGATGAACTGCGGCTGGCACCGCACGGCCGCATGCAGCATGCGGCTGGCACCGCACGGCCGCATGCTGCCGCGCGCCCCCTCATCGGGACGCGGCCGGCCGGCGGGTGCCATTCACTCACGCACTTAGGAGGGCACCATGGTCACCCGACGCCGTCTGCTCGGCACAGGACTCGCCGCCGCGGGCGTAGGGCTCACCGGGGCGTCGTTCACCCCCCTGCTCGCCGTGGACCCGGCCAAGGCCAGCCCGGCCAAGGCCACTTCGTCCACGGCGGCCACTCCCGAACTGTTCACCCGGCCCATGCCGTTGATGCCGGTGCTCAGACCCACCTTCCGCACCTCCACCGCCGATCACTACGACGTCACCATGCGCGCGGTGCGCAGGGAGGTCCTGCCGGGCATCCAGACCGACCTGCTCACCTACAACGGGCACTTCCCCGGCGCGACCATCAAGGCCCGCACCGGGCGCCCGGTCATCGTGCGCCAGCGCAACGAGCTGGACGTGGCCACCTCGGTGCACCTGCACGGCGCGTCGGTGACCCAGGCCAACGACGGGGATCCGATGGACACCCTGGCGCCGGGCGGCGAGCGCGTCTACACCTATCCCAACAAGCAGCCGCACGCCTCGCTGTGGTACCACGACCACGCCCACCACAAGGAGTCGGAGAACGTCTACCGCGGGCTGCACGGCAGCTATCTGCTGACCGACGCCATCGAGGACAAGCTGCCGCTGCCCAAGGGCGAGTACGACGTGGTGGTCGCCATCCGCGACGCGCACTTCGACACCGCGGGGCAGCTCGTCTACACCATGGACGACCAGCAGCGCAGCACGCTGCTGGTGAACGGGGTGCCCTACCCCTACTTCCAGGTCGCGGCCCGCAAGTACCGGCTGCGGTTCGCCAACATGTCCAACCAGCGCTTCATCGGCCTGCGGCTGGCCGACGGCGGCGAGATGATCCAGATCGGGTCGGACGGCGGTCTGCTGCCGCGCCCGCACACCACCGACTCCTTCATCCTCTCGCCGGGCGAGCGCGCCGATGTGGTCATCGACTTCTCGCGGTACGCGGTGGGCCGCAAGGTGGTGCTGGAGAACACCATCATCTTCGCCGGCAACGCCGAGCAGGTCGGGCAGGTGATGCGGTTCGACGTGGTGCGCACGGCGGATGATCCCAGTTCGGTGCCCGCGGTGCTGCGGTCGCTGCCGGCGCTGCCCGCCGCGACCAACGAGCGTGCCATCACGATGCAGATGGAGGAGGGGGTCGCCCATCCCAAGGGGTTCATGGACGGCAAGATGTACGACCCCGCGCGGGTGGATGCCAACATCCGGTTCGGGGCCAGCGAGATATGGACGGTCACCAACACCAATGCGCGGGTGCCGCACAACTTCCACATGCACCTGGTGCAGTTCCGGGTCCTGGAGCGGGGCGGGAAGCCGCCGGCGCCGGGTGAGAGCGGCCTGAAGGACACGGTGATCGTCGCGGCGGGCGAGACGGTCAAGCTGCAGGCGACGTTCGACAGTTACCGGGGCTCGTATGTGTACCACTGCCACATGCTCGACCACTCGGCGATGGGCATGATGGCCACGATGAGGATCAGCTGAGGCGCAGCCGCCCGCGGCCCGTGCGAGGGCCGCGGGCGGCCACCCCTCCCCCCCGGGGGCCGGGTCAGCCGAACTGGCCGACCCGGTAGTCGCCGGCGGGCTTGTTGGTCAGGACGTTGATGCGGTTGAAGGCGTTGATGAGGGCGATCTGGCAGACCAGGGCGGCCAGTTGGTCCTCGTCGTAGTGCCGGGCGGCGTTCGCCCAGGCCGCGTCGGTGACGCCGCCGGCCGCGTCGGCGGTGCGGGTGCCCTGTTCGGTCAGTTCCAGGGCCGCGCGCTCGGCGTCGGTGAAGACGGTGGCCTCGCGCCAGGCGGCGACCAGGTGCAGGCGCTGGGCGCTCTCCCCGGCGTGCGCGGCCTCCTTGGTGTGGATGTCGACGCAGAAGCCGCAGCCGTTGATCTGGCTGGCGCGCAGCCGGACCAGCTCCAGGGTCGCCGCCGGGACCGGTGCCTGGGAGGCCACCTTTCCCGCCGAGGCCAGGTGCTTGAGGAAGCCGGCCGCAACCGGGTGGTCGAAGAGGTTCAAGCGTGCGTCCATGTCGGGCTCCTCTGCCGTGCTGGTGCGTACACAGCTCCGACGAGACAGCCCGGCAAAATGTGACAGTCACCCATGTGACCTGCCATGTCCGGCCCGCCCGCCGCACCGCCGGCGGGCGGCGCGGCGGGCGGGCCGGCGGGTCAGCCGGTGGTCCAGGGGCGAAGCTTCTCGGGGTTGCGCACCGCCCACAGGTGCTTGATGCGCTCGCCGGCGAAGTCGAAGGCGAGCACCGAGACGGTGACGCCGCCCTGCTGGACGACCAGGCCGGGCTCGCCGTTGACGGTGCGCTCCAGGATGGTCAGGCCCGGTGCCTTGCCGGTGATGGTGACCAGGTAGCGGGCGATCTGCTCGCTGCCGCCGGTGGGGGGCGCGGCGTTGACCAGGCCGCCGCCGTCGGCCAGGCCGGTGGCGTCGGGGTCGAGCAGGCTGATGAGGGCGCCGATGTCCTTGGCCTCCCAGGCCTGCTTGAAGTTGCGGACGATGTCGGCGCGCTGGGCGGTGGCGGTGACGCCGTCCTGCTGGGCGCTGCGCAGTCGGCGGCGGGCGGAGGAGGCCAGCTGGCGGCAGGCCGCCGGGCTGCGGCCGACACTTTCGGCCACTTCGGCGAAGGAGTACCGGAAGACGTCGTGGAGGATGAAGGCGACCCGCTCGGCCGGGGTCATCGACTCCAGGACGACGAGGAAGGCCATGTTGACCGACTCGTCCAGGGTGATGCGGTCGGCCGGGTCGGCGGTGCCGCCGGAGCGGCCGCTGATCCACTCCGAGTGGTCGGGCAGCGGCTCGGGGATCCACTCGCCCACATAGCGCTCGCGGCGGGCGCGGGCCGAGCCGAGCAGGTCCAGGCAGATGCGGCTGGCCACGGTGGTCAGCCAGCCGCCGGGCGAGGCGACGGCCTCGCGCTGCGCGCGGGTCATGGCGTACCAGCGGGCGTAGGCCTCCTGCACGACGTCCTCGGCGTCGGCCAGCGAGCCCAGGAAGCGGTACGCGAGGTTGATCAGCTGACGCCGCTCGCTCAGGACCGCGCCCAGGTCCGCGTCAAGCTGATCGTCTTCTGGCTCGGTCTGCGTCCTCATCGTGTCGCGTGCTCCTTTGGCCGAAAATGCCGTCATGGGATACGACGAGACAGCCGCCCAGAATGTGAGGCGCCCCCCTCGGTTGTCACCGGCCGGGGGCCGCCGTGCGGCGGGGCCGGCGGGGACCTTCTGGCGGTATTCCAGCGCCCTCCTAGTCGTATCAAATAGTCATTTGGCATGAGCAGACACAAAGTCATCGTCGAGCAGTACCGCGACGGGGTCCTCAGCGGCGACCACGAGAAGGTCCTGTCCCTGGTCACCGACGACGTGGTGTGGGAGAGCCTGGGCCAGCTGCGGGTGCAGGGCAAGGACGCGCTGCGGGGCGTCATCCACAACAAGGACGGCGTGGTGGTCAAGGACGTCGTCCAGCGCCCGTCCATCACCGTGGACCGGCTGATCGAGGAGGGCGACCACGTGGTCGCCACCGGCCGGGCCGCCCTGACCCTGCCGACCGGCGCCACCGCGGAGTTCCTCTTCTGCGACGTGTTCACCTTCACCGGGGACGCGATCAGCCACCTGGAGAGCTACAAGGTGCCCCTGGGCGCGCCGCCCCAACAGCCCTGAGAACGGGCGGCAGCAGCCCTGAGAGCGGGCGGCGGCGGCCGCCGCCCGGGTGTCAGCCCGCCGTCCAGAAGCGCAGCTTCTCGGGGTTGCGCACCGCCCAGATGTGGGTGATGCGGTCGCCGGCCACGTCGAAGGCGAGCACCGAGACGGTGACGCCGCCCTGCTGGGCGACCAGGCCGGGCTGGCCGTTGACGGTGCGCTCCAGGAGCGTCAGGTCGGGGGCCCTGCCCGCGATGCCGGCGAAGACTTGGGCGATCTGTTCGCCGCCGGTGACCGGGCGCAGTTCGGCGCTGACCAGGCCGCCGCCGTCGGCGATCGTGGTGGCGTCGGGGTCGAGGAGGCCGATGAGGGCCTCGATGTCCTTGGCCTGCCAGGCCTGCTTGAAGTCGCGCACCAGGTCGGCGCGTTGGGCGGGCGCGGCGGTGGGGGCCTGCGCGCGGGTGATGCGGCGGCGGGCGGAGGAGGCCAGCTGGCGGCAGGCCGCCGGGCTGCGGCCGACGATCTCGGCGACTTCGGCGAAGGAGTAGTGGAAGACGTCGTGGAGGATGAAGGCGACCCGCTCGGCCGGGGTCATGGAGTCCAGGACGACGAGGAAGGCCATGTTGACCGACTCGTCCAGGGTGATGCGGTCGGCCGGGTCGGCGGCGCCGTCGACAGGGCCGCCGACCCACTCCATGCGGTCGGGCAGCGGCTCGGGGATCCACTCGCCCACATAGCGCTCGCGGCGGGCGCGGGCCGAGCCGAGCAGGTCCAGGCAGATGCGGCTGGCGACCCGGGTGAGCCAGCCGCCGGGCGCGGCGACGGCGTCCCGCTGCTGCTCGGTCATGGCATACCAGCGGGTGTAGGTCTCCTGGACGACGTCCTCGGCGTCGGCCAGCGAGCCCAGGAAGCGGTACGCGAGGTTGATCAGCTGACGCCGCTCGCTGAGCACCGCGCTCAGGCCCGGCTCGAGCCGGCTGTCCTCCGGCTGGGAATGCATGCTCATGGTGTCGCCAACTCCCTTGGCCGCGCCCTGCCTTCACCCGTTCGACGAGGCATCGCCCCGAGGGTGGCGCGCGTCACCTCACATTACAACGGCCTGTGTCGTCGTACAGGCGGAGATCGAATTCCTGGCCGGGCTCCATCCCCCGGTCGCCCGGCCGGGGAATCTCCGCATCTCCCCCCGGCATCACCCGTACGGAACAGAACACGCACGCAGAAGAAGAGGAAACAGCTGTGGAACCTGTGAACGTTGCAATCATCTATTACAGCGCGACCGGCAACGTGCACACGTTGGCTCAGGCGGTGGCCGAGGGCGCGGAGAAGGCCGGTGCGGTGGTGCGGCTGCGCAAGGTGGCCGAGACCGCTCCGGAGGTGGCGATCAACGCCAATCCGGCCTGGGTGCAGCACCGGGAGGCCACCACCGACATCGCCGAGGCCACCCATGACGACCTGGCCTGGGCGGACGCGGTCATCTTCGGCACGCCCAGCCGGTTCGGGAACCCCGCAAGCCAGCTGCGGGCCTTCATCGACACCACCGGCCCGCTCTGGTTCGAGGGCAAGATCGCGGGCAAGGTGTTCTCCGCGTTCACCGCCAGCAACACCGCCCACGGCGGCCAGGAGTCCACCATCCTGGCGCTGTCCAACACCTTCTACCACTGGGGCGGCATCATCGTGCCCCCCGGCTACACCGACCCCATCCAGTTCCAGTCCGGCAACCCGTATGGCACCTCGCACGTGGCCGGCGACGGCGCACCGGGCGAGGTGGCCCTGCAAGCCGCCCGCCACCAGGCCCGCCGCGTCGTGGACACCGCCGCCGCCCTCAAAGCCGGCCGCACCGCCCTGTAGGGACATCGGACGCAGATGAGGGGCCGCCGGCCAACAGGCCGGCGGCCCCTCACAGGTGTGTGCTGCGGGCGCCCGGATCCCTCAGGAGGGGATCCAGTCCCGTTGGATGTGGGGGGTGGGGATGCTCAGGGCCCGCATGTGTTCGATGGGGTTGGTGTATTCGCGGCTGGCGGCGATGAGTCCGTCGTGCAGGGTGAAGCCGTGGATGAAGTGGTTGCGGTAGCGGCCCTCGGGATAGCCGGGGAAGCGGATGGTGCCCTCGCCGTCGCACTCCACCCAGATCACGTTGGGGTCCTGCGTCTCGTAGAGCTGGACGTCGAACCACTCCCAGTCCGGCAGGACCTGCAAGGACAGCTCGCCGTGCCGCTTGAGGTTGTCGCGGCCCCGCACGGTGATGGGGCGGCCGATGTCGGTGTTGAACAGGGTGGCGGTGCCGTCCTGGGTGTAGAGGGTGTGGCGGCGCAGCCGGGCCGTGGGCCCGATCTGCATGTACTGCTCCACGGCGTGCCGGTTGCGGGCGCGCAGGTCGAGGTGGCTGGTGAACACCGGGCCACCGGCGGCCGGTTCGGCGGCGGTGGTGGTCGGGGCGGGGGGCGGGGTGGTCATCGGGGCTCCGTTCAGGGCTGGAGGCGGGTGGTGGTCCAGCCGGCCGGGGTGCGGTCGTAGCGCAGCCGTTCGTGCAGCCGGTCGGTGCCGTTGGCCCAGAACTCCACCGCGTCGGGCTCCAGGCAGAAGCCCACGAACTCCTGCGGGCAGGGCAGCGGCCGCTCCAGCGCGCCCAATTCAAGGGCCTGGGCGCGGATTTCCTCGAAGTGCTCCAGGTCGCGCAGGGGTTGGCTCTGGCGGGCGACGGTGGACATGGGGTGGGTGAAGACCGCGCGGGCCGCCCACAGGGCTTCGGCCTCGGCGCGCGGGAGCTGGCGCACGGGGCCGGCCAGGGTGATCTGCTGGCTGGTCTCGCGCCAGTACAGCACCCCGGAGGCGTAGGGGTTGGCGGCCAGTTCGCGGCCCTTTTGGCTGCCGGCGTGGGTGATGAAGACGATGCCCTGCTCGGTGACCTGGTTGACGGCCAGGATGCGTGAGGAGGGCCGGCCGCGCACGTCGGCGGTGGCCAGGGCCAGCGCGCGCGGCTCGCGCACCCCGTGGGCGGTGGCGGCGGCCAGCCAGTCGGCGAGCAGGCCCATCGGTTCCGGCGGCGGGGTGCGGAACTGGGGGAAGTCCACCTCCACGGTGCCCGTCAACGTCTCCGAACGCCGCGACGCAGACCGGCCGTTGGCCGGCGCGGGAGCGGGGGTGGTGGCGGGTGGCGGGGACAGGTCAGGCATGGGTCATTCCTTCGCAGAAAGGGTCCGGGGGTGCCGGGCCGGCGCTCGGGGGAGGGCGCCGGCCCGGCGGCCTTGGGGTGGGCCCGCTCAGGCCGGGTCGGGGGTGCGGGCGGGGGCCAGGAGGCCGGCCAGGACGGTGCCCACGATGCGCGGGCCCTGGCGGGTGAGGACGGATTCGGGGTGGAACTGAAGGGAGGCGAAGCCCGGTCCGCGCAGGGCGTGCACCTCCGCGGTGGCCGCGTCCCGGCTGACCTGGACCCGCTGTCCGTCGGGCACGCCGGGCACGCCGTGGGTGGTGAACTCCTCGTCGTCGCTCAGCAGCGCGAAGGTGTTGTAGTAGCCGACGTGTTCGGGGGTGCCGAACAGGTCGATCTCCTTTTGGACGCCCTGGTTGGGCACGCTCCTGCGGCGCAGGGGCAGGCCCAGTTGCAGGCCCAGGACCTGGTGGCTGAGGCAGACGGCCAGGAAGGGGCGCTGTTCGCGCAGCAGGGTGGCCACGGCGGTGTGCAGGTGGTGCATCTTGGGGTGGGCGACTTCCTGCGGGTCGCCGGGGCCGGGGCCCATCACGACCAGGTCGTGGCCCTCGAAGGTGTAGTCCTGGTCGTAGCGGCGCACGGTGACGTGCAGGCCCAGGGAGCGCAGCTGCTGGTCGATCATCGAGGTGAAGGTGTCCTCGGCGTCGACGACCAGGACCCGGCGGCCGGCCAGCTGGGGCAGGGCGGCGCCGCGGTCGTGCAGGTCGGAGAGCCAGAAGCCGGCGATGGTGTCGTTGCGCAGTTCCAGGGCGCGGCGGACGCTGGGGTGGTCGGCGAAGCGGGTGGTGGTGTCGCCGTTGAGGGCGGCGACCAGTCCGGCGGCCTTGGCGCGGGTCTCGGCGGCTTCGGAGGCGGGGTCGGAGTGGCGCACGATGGTGGCGCCGACGCCGATGGCGATGCGGCCCTGGTCGTTGATGTCGGCGGTGCGGATGAGGATGGCGGAGTCCAGTACCCGCTCACCGCGGGCGTCGCGGCCGATCAGGGCGGCGGCGCCGCTGTAGTAGCCGCGGCCGCCGGGCTCGTACTGGTGGATGATGCGGCAGGCGCTTTCCAGGGGGCTGCCGGTGACGGTGGGGGCGAACATCGTCTCGCGCAGGATGTCGCGCACGTCGTGGTCGGTCTGGCCCTCGATGAAGTACTCGGTGTGGGCGACCCGGGCCATTTCCTTGAGGTAGGGGCCCACTACGCGGCCGCCGGTGTCGCAGATGCGGGCCATCATCTTCAGTTCCTCGTCGAGGACCATGTAGAGCTCGTCGGTCTCCTTGCGGTCGCCGAGGAATTCCAGCACGCCTTCCAGGGTGGAGCCCGAGGGCGGGTAGCGGTAGGTGCCGCTGATCGGGTTCATGACGGCGGTGCCGTCCTGGAGGCTGACGTGGCGCTCGGGTGAGGCGCCGACCAGGATGCGGCTGCCGGTGTGGATGAGGAAGGTCCAGTGGGCGCCCGATTCGCGTTCCAGCAGCCGGCGGAAGAGGGCCGGGGCGCTGGCGGGGCTGTAGTCGGTGATGTCGGCGACGAAGGTGCGCTTGATGACGAAGTTGGCGCCTTCGCCGGTGCCGATCATCTCCTTGGTGATGCGGCGTACCACGTCTTCGTAGGCGGCGTCGTCCACGTCGAAGTCGCCGCCCGAGAGCGGGGTGGGGGTGTCGGGCAGGCGCATCAGGGCCTGGTCCAGGGGCAGTTGCTGCTGGCCGGTGACGGTCATGGCCACCAGTGGGGTGCCGTCGTCGGCGCAGGCGAAGCCGCGTTCGGCCAGCTGCCGGTAGGGCATGAGGACCAGGACTTCGTGGTGGGGGGCGGCGTTGGGGGCGGGGGCGTCGGGCAGCGGGATGTCGGCCAGGGTGGCCGGCAGGGACACCGTGCCGGTCAGCACCTCCACGGTGCCCGGGCCGGTGGTGCCGGGCCGGTGCAGCAGGGCGAAGGCCTCCGCGTGGCCGTCCAGCGCCTGGTCCAGCAGGTCGGCGGCCCGCGGGGCGGGGGTGGTGGGGGTGGGTGGTGTCTGTGTCATGTGAACAGCCCCTTGACGGTGGTGACCCGGGCGCAGCGCTCGGCGGCGTAGGTGAGGGCCGAGCGGTGGTAGTCGTGGGAGAAGTCGGCGGTGGCGTCCGCGACGAAGAACGGCTGGATGTCGTGGGTGAAGGCGTCGATGGCGGTGGCCAGGACGCCGACGTGGGCGTAGACGCCGCACAGGATGAGCTGGTCGCGGCCGGCGGCGCGCATCCGCTGGAGCAGGTCGGTCTTGAAGAAGGCGCTGTAGCGCCACTTGGTGAGCAGCCAGTCCTGTTCGGTGGGGGCGAGGGCGTCGACGACCTGGCGGTCCTCGGGGGCGGGGCGCATGCCCGGGCCCCAGAAGTCCTTGAGCAGGCCGCGCTGTTCGTCGTTCATGCCGCCGGGCTGGGCGGTGTAGGCGACGGGGATGCCCAGGGCGGCGCAGCGGTCGCGCAGCTGGGCGGCGTTGGTGGTCAGGTCCTGGCGCAGGCCGTCGGGGAAGGGCTTGAGGAAGTAGCGCTGCATGTCGTGGACGAGGAGGACCGCGCGGTCGGCGTCGGCGGTCCAGGACACGGCGGCCGGGGGCAGGTCGCCCTCGGCGGGCAGGGGGTAGGGGCTGATGGGGGGTATGCCGGTCATGGTTCCAGTCCTTGGACTTGATGCGTGGCTGGGATGCGGGGGGGGTGGGGGTCAGGCGGGCCAGGCGTTGACGGCGTGCAGGGCCTGGGTGGGGTTGAGGCGGGGGTCGCAGCAGGAGGTGTAGCGCTCGCCCACCTTCTCCAGGTCGGCCTCGGTGCTCGCGCACTCGGTGACGTCGTCGGGGGTGGTCTCCAGGTGCAGGCCGCCGGGGATGCCGCCGCCGTCGCGGACGGCCTGGACGAAGCCGGTGATCTCGCGGGCGACGGTGTCGACCATGCGGGTCTTGTAGCCGCCGGGTGCGGTGATGGTGTTGCCGTGCACCGGGTCGCTGAGCCAGATGGCGGGGTGGCCGGCCTCGCGGACCGCTTCCACCAGGCGCGGCAGCCGCTCGGCGACCGCATCCGCGCCCATCCGCGCGATGAGGGTGAGGCGGCCGGGGTCGCGCCAGGGGTCCAGCTTCTCGCACAGCGCCAGCAGTTCGGCCACTTCCATGGTGGGTCCGACCTTGCAGGCCACCGGGTTGCTGACCTCGGCGAGCAGCGCCACGTGGGCGCCCTCGACCTGCCGGGTGCGCTCCCCGATCCAGGGCCAGTGGGTGGAGCCCAGAAAGAGGCGGCCCTTGTCGTCGGTGCGCAGCATGGGCATCTCGTAGTCAAGGAGCAGTGCTTCGTGGCTGGTCCACACCAGGGGTTCGACGGTGTCGCGGCCGGCGGCCCGTTCGCGCCAGCCCAGGTGTTCGAGGATGTCGCCGGCGGCCATGTAGCCGGTGAGGATTCTGAGGGGGTCGGGGCGGCGGCTTTCGGCGTCGGGTTCGGGGCCGTTGACCATGTGGCCGCGGAAGACGGGCAGTTCGAGGCCGTCGATGATTTCGGTGGGCTTGGAGCGGGGTTTGGCGAACTGGCCCGCGATCCGTCCCACGCGCAGCACCGGCTGGCCGGTGATCAACCCGAGCTGGCCGGCGAGCAGGTCGAGCAGGGCGGCCTTGCGGGCCACGTGGCGGGGGGTGCATTCCTGGGGGTCCTCGGCGCAGTCGCCGGATTGCAGGACCATGGCCTGGCCGCGGGCGACCTTGCCGAGCAGGGTGCGCAGGGTGGCCAGGTCGTCGCCCTGGACGAGCGGGGGGCGGGCGGCAAGGGCCTCGCCCACCCGGTTCAGCTGGGAAAGGTCGCTCCAGTCGGGTTGCTGCAATGCCCCGCGGATACGAATCTCCCGTATAACGTCTTCCATGACGTACTCCGATCCAGCGGTGTGGGGGTGGTTTTTCAGGTGGGAATTCCGGTGCGCTTGATCTCGGGCACCGGAATGCCGAGCGCACGGAGCTGCTGGAACGGGTTCATGAATTCGCGATTACGCTTGATCTTCCCGTTGTCCAGTTCGAAGGAGTGCAGGAAGTGGTTCTCGTAGTAGCCCTCGGGGTAATCGCCGAAGCAGATCTTTCCGCGTCCGTCGCATTCCACCCAGATGTGGTTGGGGTCCTGGGTCTCGAAAATCTGGATGTTGTACCACTCCCAGTCGGGGAAGCACTTCAGTGACCACACGGCGTGCTCGGCCAGGCGGTCGCGGCCGACCGTCTCCACGGGGGAGCCGGTGTCGGTGGTCCACAGGCCACCGCGGCCGTCCTCGGTGAACAGCTCGTGCCGGCGCAGCCGGTCCTGGCCGCGGGTGTGCATGTACTGCTCGACGGTGGCGCGGTTGCGGCGGCGCAGTTCGGCGGCGTCGGTGAATTCCTGACCCGTGGCGGAATCAGACATGGGTGTCCCCTTCTGTGTTTGCTGAGTGAATTTGGGGGGACACGCGGCAGGCGTAGTGTTCCCCCCCTGTCGGCCGTGAGTGATCTTGCCTGATCCAGCAGGGCAGATCAACACCGTTCTGACGTTACGCTACTGAATAGGTGTAACGTTCAACTTTAATATGGGCATGGTGGGGCATGCACCGGTGGCAGCAGCACGGAATGCCCCCTGGGGCGGTAAAAGGGGGCGGGCTGGAAAGCGAATTGCCCGAGCCGGAATCATTCCGGGCTCAGGCAAGGCGCGAGTGGCGGGGCGTCAGATCTCCTGGTTGTGGACCGCGCTGATCACTTTCCGCATCAGCGGGGAGAGCTGGTAGTAGGGGCCGAGGTTGAGGTAGTGG
This sequence comes from Streptomyces sp. NPDC030245, assembly GCF_055572995.1. NCBI lineage: Bacteria > Bacillati > Actinomycetota > Actinomycetes > Kitasatosporales > Streptomycetaceae > Streptomyces > Streptomyces sp. NPDC030245. The sequence goes on from NZ_JBVICF010000010.1 coordinate 372,236, forward strand.
CCCTCGGGCGCCCACTTGACGGCCGCGATGACGATGGGCTCGCCCTCGTAGGCGCGCGGGGCGCCGTCCACGAACGCCCGCACCTGCGCGGTGACGGGGGCGGGCAGCGCATCGGGGTCCCAGCCGCGGGCGGGCGGCGGGGCGTAGCAGATCCGCTCGATGCCGGCGCTGTCCCAGCTCAGGGTGGTGTAGATCCTGAACGAGCGGCGGGCGAAGTCCAGCATCGGCTCGCCGGGGGCGGGCAGCCCGATCTCGCGGTGCAGGGACAGCAGGGTCTCCGGGGCCCGGCACTCGTCGGAGAGGTCGGTGAAGTACAGGTTGAGGGTGCGGCGCGGGTAGTCGATGCCGATCATCGCGACGTCGGTCAGGCCGTGCCGTTCGAGCAGGCCGGCGCAGCGGGCCAGGGCGGGCGGCATGCCGGGCAGGTCCGCCAGGCGGGAGATCTTCTGCACGTCCTGCGGGAAGTGCGCGTAGATCTTGTTGAAGCCGCCCACGACGCCGCCGTCGACGAGGTACTCGCTGATCTCGCACCGGTTTTGCAGGTGCGGGAGCAGTGAGTGGACCGGGTGGCCGTCGGGGGTGACGAAGCCGTGCCGCACCGCGGTGGCGTAGGGGTCGGGGCCGGCGGCCGGCACGGTGACGGTGTAGTCGAGCTCGGCCGGGGCGCTCTGGCTGGTGGAGATGCTGTAGACGACCCCGGCCCGCTCCAGGCCCTGCCCGTAGGCGCTCAGCACGGGGTGGACCTTCTCGCGCGCGCAGGGCACTGACGCCAGCCGGGCCGCCGCGGCGATGGCCGTGTACACCTCTTCGATCCCAGTGTCTGGGGACATCTCTCCTCCATGTGCGCTCGGCGCGGGTTCGCAGCGGGGCCCGGTGCGGGCGGGGCGGATGCGGTCAGCCGGTCAGCCGGTCAGCAGCTCGGCCGGTCAGACCTTGGTGGCGCACAGGATGGCCTGGACGGGGATGACGTCGCGGGGCACCTCGGCGGGGTCCTTGGTGATGGCCTTGGTGACCTTGAAGCCGCACTCCTCCAGCCAGCTCTGGTAGGTGGAGATCTTCTGCGGGCCGCCCTGGCCCATGGTGCAGCCGATGAAGAAGGCCGGGAAGAAGTCGACGTTGTAGTTGTCGGTGTCCCGGATGTCCTCGGGGTAGACCGGCACCATGATGTGGACCTGGCCGCCCGGCTCCAGGGAGCGGTGCACGCCCTTGAGGATGGTGAAGACGTCGTCCTTGTCGAACATGTCCAGGAAGTGCTTGATCAGGACGGTGTCGAAGCCGGTGGGGATCTCGTCGAAGACGTTGCCGCCGATGAAGGAGCAGTGCTCGGCCACCCCGTGCTGCTTGAAGTTCTCCAGGCAGGTGCTCTCCTTCTCCGGCAGGTCGAAGGTGGTCACCTTCAGCCCCGGAGAGGCCTTGTGCCGGTAGGTGTGGATCGCGCCGAGGCCGGTGTTGCCGGCCACGTCCAGGACCTGCGCACCGGCCGGGACGTCGATGTTGGCGAAGAACCAGGGGTCGATGTTGGCGGTGACGTTGTTCATCAGCGTCAGCCAGGCGTCGTTGAGGTCGCTGTGGTCGGCGACGATGTCGTACAGGGTGCCCTCGCCGGCGCCGTAGAGCTCCTTGAGGCCGACGATGGTGCCGGTGCGCACGCTGTCGGTGAGGTAGAACAGCTGCCGCAGCGCCACCACCTTGATCATGTTCATGTAGGTGAGGGCGCGCTTGAGGTCGCTCTCGGCGACCTCGGCGAGCGCGTCCAGGCGGTAGCCGCCCGTCTCCTCGTCCTGGGCGACGAAGCCCTCCTTGACCATCAGGAACATCAGCTGCTCGACCGCGTCGGGCTTGGCGCCGACGGCCTCGCCGAGCTCGGCCGCGCTCTGGCCGGGCCGCTCGCGCAGCCGGTCGACGAGGCCGAGCTCGAAGACGGACAACAGGCTCATGAACCGCGAGGGGCCCACCATGTATTCGCGAAAGCGCGCGAGGGTGGCTTCAGTTGTCATTGCGGCTGGTCCCTTTCGAAGTGGTGGTGCCGGGCTTGGGGCGGGGGTGTGCGGGTCAGGAACGGCCGCCGATGTACGAAAGGTTCAGCCGGCTGTCGGTACGCCACTGGTAGTACGACTGGAGCTTGTAGTACTCCTCGCCGCCGGCGGTGACCGCGGCGTAGACCATCTTGGGGGTGTCGATGCCGTAGGGGACGCTCTTGAGGAACTGCTCGACCTTGGCGCCCAGCCGGGCGGAGAGCTCCAGGGGGTCCTCGGTCTTGACGCTGTAGGCGATCCGCTCGACCTTCTGGGAGTCCCAGTTCAAGGTGGCGTAGACGCCGAAGGCCCGGCCGCAGAAGTCGAGCATCTGCTCGCTGGGGTCGGGCAGGCCGATCTCGCGGTGCATCGCCAGGACGGTCGGGGCGGAGACGACCTCGGGCGAGGCGGCGAAGTACACGTTCATCGTCCTGCTGGCGTAGTCGATGCCGATCAGGTCGACCTGATCGGCCAGGCCGTAGCGGGCGAAGAAGCTCTCGGTCGCGACCAGGCTGGGCGGCATGGAGGGGATCTCGGCCAGGTGGGCGAGGCTCTCGTGCCGGCCGCCGGGGAAGTACACCCAGATCTTCTTGAATCCGCCGACGACGCCGAAGTCGACGCCGTAGCTGTCGATCGCGCAGTGCTGCTGCACGTCGGTGATGAGCTTTTCGATGGGGTGGCCGCTCTGTTGGGTCAGGCCCTTGTCCAGGGCGACGGCATAGGGGTCGATGCTGCCGGGCACGGTGAAGCGGCAGTCGAACTCGCCCTCGTGGCGGGCGTTGGTCGCCACCCGGAACGCGATCACGGCGGTGGGCAGCACGTCCTCGAACGCGGCCAGGATGGGCCACACCTTCTCGCGTGCGCAGGACACGTCCAGCAGCCCGGCGGATTCCTCGACGGCAGCGTAGACACCTGCCACATCGGCGTTTCCCGACATCATTCCTCCATAGGTGAATTCTTCGGCGCCCGGGTGAGCGGCGGCACGGTACGGGCGGCGCACCGGGAGCCGGGAGCCGGGTGGAAGCGGCTGCGGTCCGTGCGCCGGGCGGTGATCGTCCTGCAAGCGCGTGCGCGGCCCGCGGTGGGGCGCACGGACGCGGTGGGGGCGCGCGGACGCGGTGGAGCTGGGGGCGACGAGAGGCGCCGGGGCAGGGCGGGGCGGGCGCGGCAGGGCCTGGCACCGGGCCGCGAAGGCACCGCGCAGCGGCGGGCACACGGCGGCCTCGGCCGGTGTGCCCGCGAGGGGGGTGTCAGAGGGGGCACGGGCCGCGGCCCCGTCACCGAGCAGCCCTGCGGGGACGGGACAGGGCGGGGCGGGGAGAAGATCTGGGGCCCGTGCGGTGCGACAACTCCCCGGCGGCCAGGGGCTCCTCACTCCGACAGGGAGGGGGCACGGCTTTTGGGCAGGGGAGGTCTGCAGAAATAGTGACACGGGCCGGGCCGCACACCAAGGGCCCTACAAAGTGACGTGGGTCACCCCAAACGGATCCGCACGCGCCCCACTCCCCCCGCCCCGGCGACCGGCACCGGCGCCGGTCGCGGGCGGGGCGGGAAGGGGGGCGGGGCGGGAAGGGGGGCGGGGCGGGCGCTCCGGTGATACGGAGCGGGGCAACTCGCCCTGCCAGGCGGTGGGTTGACGTCCTTGCCAGACGGCGGGTTGACGGCTCGCGGGTGACAACCCCGCGCGCCGCCCCACCCCCACTCCCCCGCCCGGCCCGGACACGCTCGCGGGCTGGGCCGGAGGCGGGGGCACTCCGGCGGGGCGAGGCGAGGAAGGCGGGCCCACCTCACCCGGAGGGCACGTGATTGACAGCCGGCGGGCGACTCCCCCGCTCCCGCCCCCGACACGTACGAGGGTGTGCCCAACTCGCCTAACCGGGCGGCTGGTTGGCTACTACTGGCAGGTGACTCCCCCGCCCGGACACGCTCGCACGTCGAGGCCGGAGGCAAGGGCACTCCGGTGTTACGAGGAGGACGTGCCCAACTGGACTCGTGCGGCGGGTGGTTGCTGCTGGCAGGCGGCTCCCGCGCCCATACGCCCCACCCCGCCACCCGGCCCCGACACGCTCACGGCCGAGGCCAGAGGCTAGGACACTTCGGTGATACGAGGAGTGGGCCCAACCCGCCCGTACGCGGCCCCACCCCACTCCCGCCGCCCGGCCCGGACGCGCTCGCACGCCGGAGCTGGAAGCAAGCGCACTCCGGTGATACGAGGGGCGGGCTCAACCCGCTTCACAAGGGCGCTGGTTGACAGCTGACGGGCGGCTCCCCGCCCCGCCCGCACTCCCCCACCAGCCCGGCCCCACGAGGGTGTGCCCAACATGAGGCGGGCGGGCGGCAGGCGCAGGGGGTTCCCGCACGAGGCGGGGGGCGTCGGTGCCGCCGGAGTGGGGGCCTGGCCGGCGGTGGGGGCATGGGGGCGGCGCGGGTGACCCGTCCCCTGGTCGCCCGCGCCGCTGTCCGTGGTCCGGCCCTGGGGCCGTGGGGTCAGTGCGGTTGCTGCCGCTCGGGCTCGCGTTCCTCCACGGCGTCGGGCCGGGCGGCCGGGGGCAGGTGGCCGTTGGAGGAAGCGGGGTCGAGGTGTTCCAGGGCCTGCTGCATCTCCTGCGGGGTGGGGTTGGGCAGCTGCCCGTCGGACAGCCAGCGGCTGAGCCGGTGGCGCAGCATGTCCTTGCGCGAGCGCGGGTTGGGCACGCCGTCGCGGTCCTCGCGCACCGGGGCGGGCAGCGGCCGGGGCACCTCGCGGGAGAGCAGCATGTACTCCTGCCCGCGCTCCAGGCGCTCGTGGACCTCGATGAACTCGCCGTGCGGCAGCCGCTTGATGCGACCGGTCTCGCGGCCGTGCAGGAGCTTGTCGCGGTCGCGCAGTTGCAGGCCGATGCAGATCCGCTTGGTGATGACGTAGGTCAGGGCGGGGACGACGAAGACCCCGATGCGTACCGCCCAGGTGATCGCGTTCATGGACAGGTGGAAGCGTTCGGCGAGGATGTCGTTGGAGCCGCCGAAGAACAGCACCAGGTAGAAGGCGGCCAGGGAGCAGACGAACGCGGTGCGGGTGGGCTGCTCGCGGGGCCGGTCCAGCAGGTGGTGCTCGCGTTTGTCGCCGGTGATCCAGGCCTCGATGAACGGCCACAGGCAGGCGATGCCGATCAGCAGGGTGGGCAGGACGACGGCCGGGATCAGCACGCCCATGTTGACGGTGTAGCCGGCGACAGCGAACTCCCAGGCGGGGAAGGCGCGCAGGGCTCCTTCGAGGAAGCCCATGTACCAGTCGGGCTGGGAGCCCTGGGAGATCTGGTCGGGCCGGTAGGGCCCGTACACCCACACGGCGTTGATCTGGGCGATGCCGGCCATCAGCGCCAGGACGCCGGAGACCAGGAAGAAGAAGCCGCCGGCCTTGGCCGCGTAGTGCGGCATCAGGGGCTGGCCCACCACGTTCTTCTCGGTGCGGGCCGGGCCGCGGAACTGGGTGTGCTTCTGGTAGACGACCAGGATCAGGTGGAGGGTGACCAGGGCCAGCATGATGCCGGGCAGCAGCAGGATGTGCAGGCTGTAGAAGCGGGGGATGACGTCTGTTGCGGGGAATTCGCCGCCGAACAGGAACATCGTCAGGTAGGTGCCGACCAGCGGGATGGCCAGGGTGACGCCCTCGGCGATGCGCAGGCCGGTGCCCGACAGGAGGTCGTCGGGCAGCGAGTAGCCCAGGAAGCCCTCCAGGGTGACCAGGACCAGCAGGACCACGCCGATCAGCCAGTTCAGCTCGCGCGGCTTGCGGAAGGAGCCGGTGAGGAAGTGGCGCAGGGTGTGCGCCATCGTCGCGGCGATCATGGTCAGGGCCGCCCAGTGGTGCAGCTGGCGGATGAACAGGCCGCCGCGCACCTCGAAGCTGATGCGCAGGGTGGAGGCGTAGGCCTCCGACATCTGCACGCCCTGCAACGGGACGTGCGGGCCCTCGTAGACGGTGTGGGCCATGCTCGGGTTGAAGAACATGGTCAGGTACAGGCCGGTGAGGATCAGGATGATGAAGCTGTAGAGCGCGATCTCGCCGAACATGAAGGACCAGTGCTCGGGGAAGACCTTGCGCATCAGGGTGCGCCACTGGTAGATCCCGAGCCGGCCGTCCGCCCAGTCGGCGATGCGTTCGCCCTGCGGCGCCTTGGTCCGCTCCCGCTGCGGCGCATCTTCGGTGATGCTCATGCCCGCGCGCCCTCCCCTCGCCGCTCGGTGGTCACAGGCACACCCGGGCCGGCCGGTGAGCAGCCGGTGGCGGGGGCGGCCTGCAGCGGCGCAAACGGGCCCGTGCCCTGAAGCGGGTCGAACGCTATCGACACCCGCGGCGGCCCGACAACCGAGCTCGAGCCGGAATCCGGTCTCAACTCGACCGTTTCTTGAGCGAGTTTCAAGTGGCGCCGTCGCCCGGTGGTCTCAGGCGCGCCCAACAGGGCGGAGAAGTGGGTGGAGTTGGTGCCGCGCGCCCCCCTGGGGCCGCTCAAGTCGGCGTTGACAGCGGGTAGTTGCTGCGCTGTTGTCATGCCCGAAGCCTATGTCGGCGCCCCGGACGGCCTGCGGCCGCCTCCCGGTTCCCGGGCTTCCGGATTCCTGGGTTCTCGGGTTCAGGGGTGGCGGCCCTCGCCGGCCGGGGCGGGGGCGGGCCACTGCGCCGAGGAGCCGGCCGGGTGCAGCCGGGCGGAGCCGGTGGCGATGCCGATGGCGGGCGGGACGGCCGGGGCGGTGCGGCGCCGGGCGTGGGCGCCGTGGGTGATGCTGGGCGGCGCCGGGCGGCCGGACGTACCCGCGACGGTGGAGGCGGACGGGTGGGGGCGGGGGACGGCGGCCAGGGGGCCGGCCGCCTGGAGGCGGGCCAGCAGCCGGGTCGCGGCGTGCGGGTCGGTGGCCGCCCGGGCCGCGAGGCGGGCGGTGTAGCGCCGTGCCAGGCGGGCGCGCAGGCCGCGCGGCGGGCGGGGGGCGATGCTGGTGGTCAGGTGGCGGGTGCTGGCCTGCCAGGCAGGGGCCAGGCGGTGGGCCAGCGCGCGGCGCAGCCGGTAGGCCAGGCCGACGGTGGTGCCGTGGCCGGCCAGGACGTGGTCCAGGACCAGGGCGCCCTGCACGGCCAGGGTCATGCCCTGGCCGTGGGCGGGGTCCACGGCGGCCAGGGCGTCGCCGATGACCAGGAACTGGTCGGGCCAGCGGCGCAGTTTCTCGTAGTGGCGCCAGCGGTTGTCGGTGCCGGTGCAGGCATAGACGGGGCCCAGCGGGGTGGCGGTGCGCAGCAGGTCGCGCAGCAGCGGGTGGCGCAGCTTGCCCGCGGCGTGCAGCAGTTGGGCGTGGTCGGCGGGCGGCTTCTCGCCCTCGGGGAGGGTGAGCGTCACCGACCAGCGGCCGCCTTCGAGGGGGGTGAGCATGCCCTGGCGGGGGTTGTCGGGGCCGGCCATGAGCAGCAGGCTCTGCCAGTCGGCGACATGGCCGACGGGCGGGGCGAACACGCTGGAGACGTACGTGGTGCGGGTGGCGGCCACCGTCTCGGACGGCGGCTGGTAGCCCAGGGCGGCCAGCCAGGCGGGGGCGCGTGAGTGGCGTCCGGAGGCGTCCACCACGAAGTCGGCGGTTATCAGGTGTTCGGTGTCCCAGCCGCCGGGGCGGTGGCGGTTGCGGGCGCGCGCCCATACGCCGGTGACGGTGCCGTGGCGGTCGGGGTGCAGGGCCAGTACTTCGTGGCCGGGCAGGAAGTGCACGGCCGGCTCGGCGCGCAGGCGTTCGCGCAGCACCGCGTCGATCAGGTCGCGGCCGGCGCTGAGCATGGTCAGGCCGGAGGTGAAGCGGGGCAGCCAGCCGGCCGGGCCCAGCACCAGGGCGTCGTTCGGCAGGCCGACCTCGACGGCGCCGGCGCGCCGCAGGTCGCCGCCGATGCCGGGGAAGAGCTGTTCCAGGCCCTGCTGGGCGGCGGTGGTCAGGGTGTGGGTGTGCCGGGCCTGGGCCACGCCCCGGCGCCGGGCAGGGCCGGGGCCCAGCGGGTCGCGTTCGATCACGGTGACCCGGTCCACGGAGTTGGCCAGGGCCCGGGCCGCGGTGAGTCCGGCGAAGCCCGAACCGATCACCACGGCGTGGCCGCGGCCGCTGCTCCCGTCGACGCCGCGTGCGTCCCCACTCATCTTGGCCGCCCTTCCGGTGCGTTCGTGGTTGCATCATGCGGGGCGGGGCGGCCCGTGCGGTGCGCTTCGCGCAACTGCGCGGTGCCGCGCGGCGGCTGCCGTCCCCGCCCGCGGTCCGGCCGCCGGATACCCCCAACAGCCGTGCCCGGGGCCCGACTTGCCTGGTGAGCACCCCTGCCCCGGCCCCTCCCGGCGTCTTGGCGCCCGGCACGGGCCGGCCCGGACCGGCCCACGGCTTCAAGCGCGCCTCAAGGCGCCCGCGACGCTCCCTCCGCCACACATCGAGCACCCCGGCTCCAGCCGGCTCCGGGGCACGCGGGGGTACCGGTGCCGGCGCCGGCTCCTCCTGTGCAGGTGCAGGCTCCGGTGCCTGAGCCGGAGCCGGGGTCACGCTGGTGCCGGATGCGGTGCCGGGGCGAGGCTGGCGGCGGAGCCGGTGTCGGTGTCGGTTCCTGCGATGCGGGTGCAGGCTCCGGTGCCGGAGCCAGTTCCTGCATCGGTCCGGTGCCGGTGGCGGAGCCGGTACCGGTGCCAGTGCCGGTGCCAGTGCCGGTGCCGGTGCCGGTGGCGGTGGCGGTGGCGGTGGCGGGGACGATGCCGGTGCCAGTGCCGGTGCTGCCGTGCCGGTGCGAGGCCGGTGACGGTGCCGGGGATGGGGCGGCGTGTCCATCGCGGCGGGGGCTCTTCCGCAGCCGCTCCGCGGCGGACCCGTCGCGCCGAACTGTACGCCGCCGGGCGCCAGTTGACCGTAACCGGGCAGAGGGGCCGGGAGGCGGGGGCAGGCCCCGAGGCGCGCCGCGGGCCTGCCCCCGTGCCCGCGCGGACGCGGGGCCGAGGCGGCCCCGGCCCGCCACGGCCGGCCGGGGCCCACCGGCCGGCACCGTTCGGCACCGGCCGTGGCGGGCCGGAGGGGGTCAGGTGGTGCGGTAGGCGGCCTGGGTGGCCATCGTGGTCAGTTCGGTGCGCCAGACCGGGTCGATGGGAAGGTCGGTGATGGCCTCGCAGCCCTGTTCGACGAGGCCGGCGATGTGTTTTTCGACGTCGTCGGGGACTCCGGTGTCCACGAGGCGGCGGCGCACCTCGTCGGGGGTGTGGCCGGGTTCGGTGATCAGGCGGTGGATGCGGGCGTCGCGCTGCATGGCCCAGCTCAGCAGCAGGGTCATCTTGTGCTGGCGGAAGTCGAGGCCGGCGGGTTTGCCGGTCTGGGCGAAGTCGCCGAAGGCGTCCAGCAGGTCGTCGCGGAGCTGGAAGGCCTCGCCGACCGCTTCGCCGTACTTGGCGAAGGCGGGGGCCAGATCGGCCCGCCCGGCCGCGCTCGCGCCCACGACCAGGGGGCGGTGGATGGTGTAGTGGCCGGACTTGGCCAGGGCGATCCAGCGGGAGAGGCGGGGGTCGACCAGGAACTCGGCGGCCGCGGTCATGTCCATGTACTGGCCGATCATCAGCTCCGAGCGCAGGGTGCTCCACACCGGCAGGACCGCGGGGGGCGCCGCGGCCATCAGCTGCTCGGAGTAGACCAGCGCCAGGTCGCCGACGAGGATGGCCACGCCCTCGCCGTAGCGGCGGGACTCGCCCTGCCAGCCGTTGCGGCCGTGCAGCGCGGAGTGCCGGGCGTGCACGGTGGGCAGGCCGCGCCGGTGGCTGGAGGCGTCGATGACGTCGTCGTGGATGAGGGCCGAGGCGTGCAGCAGTTCCAGGGCGGCGGCGGCCGACACCACCGCGGGGTCGTCCGGGTCGCCGTCGGCGGCGAGGTAGCCGGCGATGCAGAAGGCGGGCCGGATGCGTTTGCCGCCCGCCGCGACCAGGTCGGTGAGCGCCGTGACGGCGCCGACCGCCCGTTCGTTCACCTCCGCCCATAATTCGTGCTCGGCGCGGAGGAAGGACCGCAAACGGTCCTCCATCCGCTCCAGCAGTTCCTCGCGGGTGCGGCGCGCCGATGCGGCCAATTCCTGGTCGCTACCGATACAGGCCATTTCCATAGCCACAGCTTTTTCCTTGCGTTGAAGTCGGACACGGGGGGGGTGGGCGGTAACAGCGGCGGGGGCCGGGGGGCCGCCGCCGAGTCCGGTCGCGGCCCGGGCGGCGGCCCGCCGGGAGCGGGGCGGGCGCCGGGGCCGGGCGGTCTGAAGAACCCCTGGAGTTTCCCTCCAGAAAAGAGGAATCTAGAGTTCCCCTTTAGGGCAGATCGATTACGAAATGAAAAATTTACACGCCGCCGGATTACCGCTCTCTTCCCGGCGGGACGCACGTTGACACTCCCCGACCGCTCATGGAACTCTCCGAGTGCACCCATGGCTGCGGCTAGGCAGCCGTGGGGTTCGGGGCAACAACGGGGGGATGGAAGGCGCATGACGGCCATATCCAGAGAGCACATCAGGGCCTGCACCCGAGGGGTCGGCTCCGTTTCGTACGCCGGAATTTCCTAAAAGACCGTCCCGCGGTATCGCGGCGTCTTTCTGCGGCCCATGTTCTGGGGCTCCGGCCGCGCCTCCTCCCCCGGGGACCATCGATCCAGCATTCACTACGGCATCCGGCACGGAGCCCTGCGCTCCGGGCCGGCTGCGGGGCGCGTCAGCTCATGAAGGAGATTCAATGGAGTTTCACTCATGCCCCAGGAACCATGCTCAGGAAACCCCCGCCGCCGCCGGTTCCGTCCTCTGCACCCCCTGCATCGAGCAGCTGGAACGTCACCTGCGCACCCTTCCCGGACTTCACCAGGAAGGACTGCACCACATTCTTCCGACGTCCCGGCGGCGGAATCCGACAAAGGTGTCGGGAAGCCGCAGGCGGGATCACCTGAACATTTCCGCACTCGACGCCAGGAACAATATTTCGGGCATCCTCGACGCGTGGTCCGGCTTCGTCACGGAAAAGCTCGGTGCGGTCTGTCCGGGCCGTTCGGTTCCGGACCAGGCGTGCTTTTTGATCCGTCATCTGGAGTGGCTCACCACCCAGCCGCCGGCGGCTGAATTCGCCGACGAGGTCGAGAGTCTGCGGCTGGAATCGCTGCGCGCCATCGACCCGGAATCCGATGAGCGCGAAGTGCCCGTCATCGGGTGCGTCGTGGACAACTGCCCGGGAACGATCAATACCTCGCCGCGGCACGCGCAGGCCGTCCGCGGCAGTATCGGCTGTACGTCAGGACATTCATGGGAAATGCGCGAACTGCTCACCATCCGACACCTCATGGACCGGCAACGGAAGGACGCCGCATGAACCGCCCCCCGCGCCACAGGCTCGTACCCACGAATGTGGCCGCTCTGGCCACGGGCGTGTCCGAAGCGACCATCCGCAAGTGGGTGAGCCGGGGCAAGATAACCCGCTACGGCACCCCAGGGCGCTCAGAATTCGACATAGAAGAGCTCACTGAGATCGCTCTCCAGCGCCAGCGCTGACCCCCCTCCCCCGGCTGTGCCCGTTGTGCCGGCTGTGCCGGCTGCCGTCCGGGGGCCGGGGGGGGGCGGGCTGCGGCCGCCGCCCGGCTCACCGGAGGTGCTCGCCGGCGGCGGCCGGGCCTGCGGGCTCGCCTGCGGCGAGCGGCGTGCGGGACAGGGCGCGCTCGGTCAGCGCGGCCGCGGCCCCGGTGTAGGCCTGGGGGGCGAACAGGTCGCTGTGGCGGGCGGCGTTCAGGGCGGGCGCCGCGCGCTCGTCCTGGGCCAGGGCCTCGGCCAGCGGCCGGCCGGTGCGCGCGGCCCGGGCGGAGGCCGCGTCCAGCACCTCGCGGGCCATGGCCTTGCCCAGCAGCGGGGTCAGCGCGGCGGCGATCCGCTCGGAGACGATCTGTCCCGCGGTCAGGGCGGTGTTGGCGCGCATCCGCCCGGCGTCCACCGACAGGTCGCCGGCCAGCTCCACCGCCTGGTGCGCCGCTCCCCCGGCCAGCCGCAGCAGGGCGCGCAGCGGCTCCCATTCGGCGTGCCAGGCGCCGGCGGAGCGCTCGTCCTCGCTCAGCATGCAGCCCAGCACGCCCGCCGCCAGCTGCGGTGCCTGCAGGGCGGCGGAGCGGATGGCGGTGGCCAGGACGGGGTTGCGTTTGTGCGGCATCGCCGAGGACGCGCCGCGCCCGGCGGGGGCCGGCTCGTGGACCTCGCCGACCTCGGTGCGGGTCAGCGACAGCACATCCACCGCGATCTTGCCCAGGGCGGTGCAGGTGAACGCGGCCCCGTGGGCCAGCTCCACCACAGGGGTGCGCAGCACGTGCCAGGGCAGCAGCGGGGCACACAGCCCCAGTTCGTCGGCGAACGCCTGGGTGAGGGCCGTGGTGTAGGCGCCGGGGTCGGCGCCCGGGGCGTGGGCGAGGTAGCCGGCCAGGGTGCCGGCGGCCCCGCCGAGCTGGACCGGCGCGTGCGCGCTGAGCGCGGTGAGCCGGTCCGCCGCGTCCAGGACGAGGTGGCGCCAGCCGGCCGCCTTGAGCCCGAAGGTGGTGGGCACCGCGTGCAGGGCCAGGGTGCGGCCGGCCATGAGGGTGTCGCGGTGGGTGCGGGCCAGGGCGGCCAGCTCCTCCTGGAGCCGGTGCAGGTCGGCGCGGATCAGGCGCAGTGCCCGGTGGGCGACCAGGACGGCCGCGGTGTCGAAGATGTCCTGGCTGGTGGAGCCGCGGTGGACGTAGGCGGCCGCGTCCGGGTCCTGGGCGGCCACCAGTGCGGTGAACTCCCTCACCAGGGCGACCACCGGGTTGGCGGACTGGCGGGCCTGGACGGCCAGCGCGGCGAGGTCCAGGCGCTCGGCGCGGGCGGCGGCGGTGATCACCTGGGCGGCGGCCGCGGGCACGGTGCCCAGCCGGGCCTGGGCCCGGCTCAGGGCCGCCTCGGCATCCAGCATGGCCTGTAGCCACGCGCCGTCGGACACGGCGTCCGCCACGGGGGCATCGGCCCAGACCGGCGCGAGCAGCCCGGAATCCAGCCGGGCTGCCCGCGCGGCGGGGGGCGGCTGGGTGGCGGGCGCCCCTTGCGGGGCGGGGGGCGCCTGGGCGGGGGCCGCCTGCGTGGCGGGGGCCGCTGCCTCGGCGGGGGGCGCCCCTTGCGGGGCGGGGGTCGCCTGGGCAGGGGGTACCGCCTGCGTGGCGGGGGCCGCTGCCTCGGCGGGGGGCGCCCCTTGCGGGGCGGGGGTCGCCTGGGCAGGGGGTACCGCCTGCGGGGCGGGGGCAGCTTGGGCGGGGGTCGCCTGAGCGGGGGCTACCGCCTGCGCGGCGGGCGGCACCGGGGAAGGGGTGGCCGCCTGCGCGGCGAGGGGCTCTTGGGCGGGTACCGCCTGCGTAGCGGGCGCCGCCTCGGCGGGGGACACCGCCGGGGAGGGGGTGGCCGCCTGCGCGGCGGGTGCCGCCTGGGCAGGGGGTACCGCCTGCGGGGCGGGGGTGGCGTGGGCGGGGGCCGGCTGCGTGGTGGGTGCCGCCTCGGCGGGGGCTACCGCCTGCATGGCGGGCGCCTCCTGCATGACGGGTGCCGCCTCGGCGGGGGCTACCGCCCGTATGGCGGGCGCCCCCTGCATGACGGGTGCTGCCTCGGCAGGAGGTACCACCTGCCGAGCGGGTCCCGCCTCGGCGGGGGCTACCCCCCGCGTGGTGGGCGCCCCCGGCGCGGCGGGCGCCCCCTGCGCGGGGGGCTCTGCCTGCGCGGGGGGCTCTGCCTGCGCGGGGGGCGGGGGGTCAGTGGGCATGGGTGGCTCCTTGCTCTGCTTGCCGGGTCGGTGCCAGGGCGGGCGCCGGTGCCGGTGACGGGGCCGGGGGTATGTCGGTGCGGGGCGGAGGCGGTGTCGCCCCCGGCGCCGGAGGCGGGGGTGTGTCGGTGCGGGGCGGGGGCGTTGTTGCTCCCGGTGCCGGGGGTGGGGGTGTGTCGGTGTGGGGTGGGGGCGGTGTGGTCAGGGCGGCGCGGGCGATGGCGTCGGCGTCGGTGAGGGTCACCGAGTTGACGCCGGGGCGGATCCCCGCGGCCGTCACCCAGTGCACCGACTCGGTGGGCACGCCGAAGGCGAAGCGGCGCGGGTGGGCCCGGCCGGCCGCGTCGATCAGGTGGAACGGGCGCCGGGTGACGGCCACGCCCTCGCTCACGTAGGGTTCCCGGCCGCGGACGGGAATGCGGTGGGCGGTGCACTGGCCGCTGTCGCGCAGCTGCCGCAGCAGCCGGTCGCCGGTGCGGCGCAGCGTGATCGCGGGCAGCCGCGCCTCGACCAGGGCCTCCACGTGCAGCGCCGAGCCGGGCACCAGCGGGGAGTGGACGGCGTATCGGCCCTGGTGGATGTCCACCCGCAGGCCGGGTCCGACGACCTGCAACACGCCGGCCTCGATCAGCGCGATCATCTCCTCGACGCGGCGGGTCGGCGGGCCGATGGACAGGTGCGCGTTCAGCGGGGTGTACCAGCCGTCCAGGTCGGTGCGGTGGGAGTCGCCGTGCAGGCCGTTGTGGTCGACCGCCAGGCGGATCTCGTTGCGCAGGTCCCGCAGGACGTCCAGGGCCGCCTTGAGGGGGCCGTTGACGTTGCCGGAGCGGGCTTCGGCGACGTCCTGGCGCAGGTGGTCCAGGAGCCAGCCGGTGAAGTCGTGCGGGCCGGTGAACTGCCGGTGGCGGTAGGGGCGGGCCAAAAGGTCCCAGTCGAGACGGTCCTTGTCGCCGATGCCGTAGCCCTCCAGGACGGCGTCGGTCTGCTCCGGCCCGGCCGCGGCGGCCAGGTAGTCGGCCCGGAAGCGGGCCGCCCGGCCGGCGTCCCCGCGCGAGCTGAGCAGGCTGGTGTAGTAGACGGTCTCGGCCTCCCGGGCAATCAGCGGCCACAGGTCGGCTCTGAAGTCCAGGCCGTGCGGGTGGGCGGCGCGCAGTTCCTGGATGCGCCGGGGGGTGAGCAGCAGCGGTTCGTGGCGGCCGTGGGGGCCCTTCTCGTTCTCGCCGCGGGCCTGGTAGGGGATGCCGCGCCGGGAGCCGGCCCACAGCCGGGGCTCCTGGCCGGAGGCCAGGTACAGCAGGCGGCCGCCGGCGCGGGTGAAGGTGCCGCCGCGGCCGGCGGTGAGCTGGGCCAGGTAGTCGAAGAAGTTCAGCCCCAGACCGCGCAGCAGCACGGTGCTGCCCGGGGCCAGTACGTCCAGGTCGACGTCGGCGGGGTTGGCCGGCGCGATGTGGCGCAGCCCCGCGGTGCGGGCCCGGGCGGCGAAGTCCCGCTCGGCGCCGTCGGCGAGGGCCGGCAGATGGCCCTGGCACAGGATGACCGCGTCCAGACCCCGCAGCACGGTGCCATCGCTCAGGGTCACGCGCTGACGGCCGTGACCGAAGGCGCCCTTCGCGGCCGGGACGGCGGGGCCCTCCGCGCCCAGGGTGGTGTCCTCCGCGGCCGGGACGGCGAGGCCCTCCGCGCCCGGGACGGCGGTGTCCCCCGCGCCCGGCGCGGTGGTGTCCTCCTCGTCCAGGGCGGTGGCCAGGGCGCGGTGGGCGGTGACCTGCACGGTGGCGGGTGCGCCGGCCACGATGCGGTCGTAGGCCCAGCGCAGGTAGTGGCCGTAGAAGGCGCGGGTGGGGTAGGTGTCGGGGCCCAGCGTGCGGGCCTGCTCGCGCACCTCGGCCGGGTGGTCGCCGCCGATCTCGCCGGCGGCCAGCGCGCGGGCCCACTCGTGCAGGCTCGGCCCCGGCTCCAGGGGCCCGTGCAGGTCGACGCTGGCGTCGGTGAACACCGATATCTGGCCGGCCACGGTGTTCATGAGCAGGTGCGGGGACTGGTCGGTGCGCCACACCTTGCCCGGCCCGGGCGGGTAGGGGTCGATCACATGGATGTGGACGGTGTGGTGCGGGGGCCGCGAGCGGGCGTTGGCGCACAGGCGCTCGAGTACGGACAGTCCACGCGGTCCGGCGCCTACCACGCACACCGTGCGATGTGTCGCTGTCATGTCTACCGTTTCTGCTGGTCACGCAACGGGGCGGACCGGGTGCGCGGCGGGCCGCGGGGGCGGCGCCGGCTGCCTCCGGCCGGGGAGCACCGTCTCGGGCAGGTGGCCCAGGATGCTCCGGGCGCATGCCCCGCAGGACCGGGAGGGTCCTCGACCGGGCGGCGGCCGGCCCGGGGTGCGCCGAAGGGCGCGGCCGGGCGGGCGCGGGGCGGGTGCGCGCAGGGTGAGCGGGCGGACGGCGGGGCGGGCGGCGGCCGGGGTGATCCGGCACGCGGGCCTCACGCGTGTCCCTCGTGCGCCGGCCGTCATCCGCTGTCGCGGGGCGGGCGGTAGCCGTTCACCATGCGAGCTGGGCGGGGCCCGCGGCCATGCCGCCTCCTTGCCGGCCCGCCGCCGGCAGCAGACCGCTGCGGCGCGGGCTGCCGGTGCGCGGGGTGCCGTTGCGTACGGCGCTGTCCCTGTCCCCGGTGCGGGGGCGGGGCGGCGCGCCGGTGGTGCCGTCATCCCCCCGGTGTCGGCGGGACGGCACACGGGCGCCCGTGCCGGGTACTGCGCTGCCGCTCATGTGCCTGCTCCTCTCGGGTGTGCGGATGGATGGGTGCGAGTGAGTGGGTCGGTGGGTGGGGTGCGTAGTGGTGCGCGGACAGCCGGCCCTGCCCGCGGGCCCGCGAAGGGCATGCCGGTGCAGGACCGGGACGAGGACGTACGACGAGGTCCTGCGCGAGCCGCCGCGCCCCGCCCGCGCAACGGTGCAGAGCCGCAACGTGCCGCAGGCCCGCCCGCGAAGAACCCGGCACCAGGGGGCGCCGGGTCAGGACCGGAACGTACGACCAAGTCCTGCGCCAGCCTCTGCGCCCTGCCCGCACTTCGGTGCAGAGCCGGGACGTGTCGCAGGCCCAAAGAACCCCGCGCCAGGGCGCTGGTTCAGGACCGGGGCGCACCGCCCGCGCGCCCCGCCCGCGCCTCGGTGCAGAGCCGCGACGTGCCGCAGGCCCGCGAGGAACCCCTGTGCCAGGGGCGCCGGTTCAGGACCGGGACGTAGGTACGACGAGGTCCTGCGCGAGCCGCCGCGCCCCGCCCGCCGCGCAACGGTGCAGAGCCGCGACGTGCCCCGGGTCCGCGAGGAACCCCTGCGTCAGGTAGGCGCGCCGGGTCAGGGGCGGGGCGTGTTGTGGTCGGTGCGGGTCTTCAGGGGCAGGACCCAGGTCTGGACGGCGCCGGCGGCGTGCAGTTGCTGGGTGACGGCGCTGGCCTGTTCCGAGGGGGTCAGTGCGATGATGCAGCCGCCCAGGCCGCCTCCGGTGATCTTCGCGCCGAGGCTGCCGGCCGTCAGGGCCGCCTGGACCAGGGCGTCGATGCGCGGGGTGCTCAACCGGGCCTCGCTCAGCAGCTGGTGATAGTCGGTCAGCAGCGGGCCCAGGTGTGTCAGGGTGCCGGTGCACAGGGCGCGGGCGCCCTGGCCGGTCAGGTGGGTGGCGCGGTCGGTGAAGCGCTGCTGGGCGCCGGGGTGCTGCTGGAAGCCGGCGCGCAGCAGCGCGACGGCGTCCTTGGTGCGGCCCACCTCGCCGCTGTCGGCGACGATGAACAACCCCTCGCCGCCGATGGGCAGTTCCTCGGACCGGCCCTGCTGGAACAGCAGCGGGCCACGGGCGCCGACGGCGGTGGCGTCCACGCCGCTGGCGCGGCCGTGGGCCACGTTCTCGGCGCTCTGCACCAGGTCGAAGGCCAGCTGCTCGCCCAGGTCGCGGCCGAAGAGGTCGGCCAGCGCCAGGACCACGGCCCGCGCGCAGGCGGCGCTGGAGCCCAGGCCGCGGCCGGGCGGGACGGCGCAGTCCAGGATCACCTCGAGGTGCACGTCGCGGGAGATGTTCATGACGGTGCGGAACTCGGCGGTCAGCCGGCGCAGCCCGTCGGAGGCCTGGGTGGCCACCGGCCGGGAGGGGGAGCCGGTCATCGTCAAGGAGACCTCCCCGGCGCCGTGCGGGCCGGGCGCGGACCAGCCGGCGCTGGCCGTGACGGGCAGCTGCGGCACCGGCAGCGCCAGGGCGGGCGCGCCGTAGACCACGGCGTGCTCCCCCAGCAGGATGGTCTTGGCGTGGGCGCGGCCGACGCCGACGGTGCGGGCCCGGCGGACGGAAGCCTCCACCGGGGCCGGGGCCGGGGCCACCGCCGAGGCCGGGGCTGGGGGCGGTGGTGTCGGCGTGCTCGGCTGCCCTGGTCGTTTCTGCATGGAGATCGCATCATCCAGACATGTCGGACGGAATGAGGCAGGACACCGCGGCGAAGGCGCCGTGGAGTTGGGGCGGGGCCCATTTCCGGTGCCCGGCACCAGGTGAATGCCACCGGATGAATACCGCCGGGTGAATGCCGCCACGGGTTCGCCGGGCGAGTGCGAGGGAAGCGAAAGATATCGGCGCGCGGGGCGAAGAATGCCGGCCCGCACTCCCTTCGCAGCCCCCGGGGGCGGCGGGAATCGAATCGTCTCGCCGTACGGGAAGGGGGGCGCCCGGCGCCCTGCGGTTTTTGGCCCTCAATCCCCCGCCGCTGTCATGCTTTTGGGCAGGGTGGATGCACTGGAATAGTGACACGCGGGGCGACTCCGCGCCTAGGGCGCCTCGAAGTGGTGTGGGTCACTCGCCCGTACCGGCCTGCGGAAAGGGCGCCAACCAGGCGCCGCAGCAGGCAGGGTGACGCTCCGTCAGCCGTCTGCCGCGACCCGCGCGAGCCCGCCCCGGGCCCTGCCCGAGGACAGCACAACGCCCCAACGCCCCCTCCCCGGACGGGGCCCAGGGACAACCCCCGCGCCGCCTCCGAACAGAGGCCCGCGAACGACACAGCACCGCCCCGGGCCGGGGCTCGGGAACAGCACAACACCACCCCCGACCGGGGTTCGGGAACAACACAGCACCACCCCGGACCAGGGCTCGGGAACAACACAGCGCCCCAGGGCCGGGGCCCGGGGCCACCCCCGCACCGCCCCCGGCCCAGAGCCGGAAAACAACACAGCACCGCCCCCGGTGCAGGACCCGGGGGCGGTGCGGCAAGCCGGCTCGGGGGTGGCCGGCAGCTCTCAGACGCCGGTGGTGGTGGGCTGGGCCACCGCCTCCTCGTCGGGGTCGGCGTCGGCGTCGGCCTCGGCCAGGACGTTGCGCGGGGTGGCGTCCACCTTCTGCATCAGCAGGATGACCAGGACGGCGGCGATGGCCACCAGGACGGCGCCCACCTGGAAGGCGCGCGCGGCGCCGTCGGACTGGGCGACGGTGGGCAGGACGCCGTCACCGACGTGGTCGGTGGTGTAGCGGATGGCGAGCGGGACCAGGGTGGCCAGGCCGAGCGCGCCGCCGATCTGCTGCATGGCGGTCTGCACGCCGGAGGCCAGGCCGGAGTCCTTGCCGGTGACCTGGTAGAGGGCGCCGTTGACCAGGGCCGGATAGCACATGGCGCTGAACAGGCCGAAGACGATCATGCCGGGCAGGACGCCGTTGAGGTAGGTGGAGTCGGCCTCCAGGGTGGAGGCGACGACCAGGCCCGCGGCGGCGCCGAAGAAGCCGATGGCCAGGACCGCCTTGACGCCGATGCGGGGCATCAGGGCGGAGGCCACGCCCATGCCGGCACCCATCGCGAAGGCGAGCGGCACCACGGCCATGCCCGACTTGATCGGGGAGTAGAGCAGGACCTTCTGCATGTAGAGGATGAGCAGGAAGGCGTAGCAGTGGAAGCTGGCCAGCAGGGCCAGGGTCACGACGTTGGAGGTGACCCGGGTGCGGTTGGTGAAGAAGCGGATGGGCACCATCGGGTCGGAGATGCGCGTCTCCCACAGGGCCGCCAGGAGCAGCACGCCGATGCCGGCGAGCAGCGGGACGAGGACGGTGGAGGAGCCCCATGCGTGATCGGCGGCCTTGATCAGGCCGTACACGACCGCGACGAGGCCGCCGGTGATGGTGACCGCGCCGACGAAGTCGACGCTGCGGCCCTCGCGTTCCATGCGGCTCTCGGGCATGACCTTGGGCACCAGGATCAGCGCGGCGATCGCGATGGGGATGTTGATGTAGAAGATCCAGCGCCAGTCGACGTACTCGGTCAGGGCGCCGGAGACGACCGAGCCGATGACGCCGCCCAGGGCCGCGGTGCCGCCCCACACGCCCAGGGCCTTCATCCGCTCCTTGGCGTCGGGGAACAGCACGGGGATCATGCCGAGCGCGGCCGGGCCGCACAGGGCCTCGCCCAGGCCCTGGACGAAGCGGCTGGAGACCAGCATTCCGGAGGACATCGCCGCGCCGCAGGTGGCCGAGGCGACACCGAAGAAGATCACACCGAGCATGAAGATCTTGCGGCGGCCGTACATGTCGGCCAGCCGGCCGCCCAGCAACAGGAATCCACCGGCCGTCAGCACATAGCCGTTGATCACCCAGGCGAGATCGCCCGTCGGGTTGAAGGTCAGATCCTTGTCGATCTCGGGAAGAGCGACGAGCACGATCGTGACATCCATGACGAGCATGAACTGAATCGCCGCCAAAATGGCCAGCGCTTTCCATCGCCGCGGGTCGGCAGCGGGGGCTTCCGCCCCGCCCGTGGACTCTTTGTCGAGAGTACTCATGGCCTGATTACTTCCTCCGAATAAAGTGCGACCCAAGCAGGGTGTCCGCGCGGACGTTGCGGCCCGTGCCGGTGAGTTGTCCGCCCCCTGCTGTTCGCGGGGTGGCGTCCGTCTCCACCGGTACGACGAAACAGCGCCGCCGAATGTGAGGGCGCGGCCCCAAGTGGTGTGCCGCACAGCGGAACGGGGGGCTGTCGCAGGGGGTTTCAGCCCACCAGGTAGCGCTGGATGGTGGGGGCGATGTGGGCGACGACCTCGTCGACCGTGGCGGAGGCGAGCGGCTCCAGCTTCACGACGTAGCGCAGCACGGCCACCCCCCACACCTGGGCCTGGGCGGCGTTGATGTTCAGGGGCGGTACGCCGAGTGCCGCGGCGACCTCCTGGAAGTCTTTGGGCGGCTCGTCGAGGGAGGCGGCCAGCTGCTGGAAGATCTGCTGGGACATGAAGTCCCGCATCCGGGCGGCGCCTTCCTCCCCGGCGAACACGGCGCTGAAGGCGGCCAGGAGCTGCGGCCGGGTGGCGGGGTCCTCCCATTTGGACAGGGCCGCCCGCAGCAGCCCCTCGGCCAGCTGGGCGCGTTCACCGCTCAGCGAGGCCGCGCCGGCCCGGGCCAGCGCCTCGCCGATGTCGTTCAGGGCGGTGGCGCCCTCTGCGGCCGTGGCGCCTTCTGCGACGGTGGGGCCTTCTGCCGGTGTGGCGCCTTGTGCGGCGGTGGGGCCTTCTGCGGCTGTGGGCATCGCTCCTCCTTCGTTGGGGACGCGGCCGGCGGGTGGGGCGGCGGGCCGCGTCTGACTGGTGTGGACCGCCCCGCCCCGCCGGGCCCGCCACGGCACGACAGGGCGGGGTGGCGGGTCAAGGGCGTTGGCGGGGGCGGGAGTTGGGGGCCCCCGCCGTAGGGGCGGGGGCCTGCGGGAGCGGGGCTGACCGGCCGGTGGCCGGGTTGGCCCGTCAGTAGCGGTAGTGGTCGGGCTTGAAGGGGCCTTCGACCTCGACGCCGAGGTAGGCGGCCTGCTCCGGGCGCAGCGTGGTCAGCTTCACCCCGAGGGCGTCGAGGTGGAGGCGGGCGACCTTCTCGTCCAGGTGCTTGGGCAGGACGTAGACGCCGGTGGGGTACTGCTCGGGCTTGGTGAACAGCTCGATCTGGGCCAGCGTCTGGTCGGCGAAGGAGTTGGACATCACGAAGGACGGGTGCCCGGTGGCGTTGCCCAGGTTGAGC